>DATIWE010000066.1:0-29442 GCA_035519495.1 Actinomycetota bacterium | reverse complement strand
ACGCAGACGATCAGGAAGATGATCGTGAACTTCGCCAGCAGGATCGACAGCGCGATCTCGTTCGGCGTCTTCTGCCGCTCGGCGCCCTCGACCAGGTCGATCATGCGGTCCAGGAACGACTCTCCCGGCTCCGCCGTGACGCGCACCTTGATCCAGTCGGACAAGACCTTCGTGCCCGCCGTGACCGCCGAGCGGTCGCCGCCGGATTCCCTGATCACAGGCGCGGATTCGCCGGTGATCGCGGACTCGTCCACCGAAGCGATGCCTTCCTCGATCTCGCCGTCGCCGGGGATCAGCTCGCCGGCCGAGATCATGACGAGGTCGCCCTTGCGCAGCTGGGAGGCGGGCACGGTCTCCTCCGTGCCGTCGGCGAGGAGCCGTCGCGCCACCAGGTCGGCCCGGGTCCGCCGTAACGCCTCGGCCTGCGCCTTCCCGCGACCCTCGGCCATCGCCTCGGCGAAGTTGGCGAACAGGACCGTGAACCACAGGCCGATCGCGATCGCCGTGTCGAACGCGATCGGGCCGCCGCTCACGACGTCGGCGACGATCCGGATCGTGACCAGCACGGACACGACCTCGACCGTGAAGATCACGGGGTTCTTGAGCAACGAGCGAGGGTTCAGCTTCCAGAAGCTGTCGATGATCGCTCGCCGGACGATGGGACCGTCGAACAAGGGCCGCGCTTCCGCGACGCCGTGCGCCTCCCCCTGGGGCTTGTCCTCGAGTGGTGTCTGTGTCGTGCTCATCCGAACAACTTGCCTTTCATCAATCCCTCGACGATCGCGCCGAGGGCGAGCGCTGGGAAGAACGTTAGGGCGCCGATCACGACGACCACGCCGTCCAGCAGCCCCACGAACAGCGGCTTGTCGGTCGGGAGGGTCCCTGCCGTCACGGGCACCGAACCCGCTTTGGCCAGACTGCTGCCGACCGCGAGCGCAGCAAGCAACGGCACGTAGCGGACGATCAGCATCTCGAGGCCTCCGGCGACCGCGTAGAACGTCCCGCTCGCCGTCAGGCCGGCGAACGCCGAGCCGTTGTTGTTCCCCATCGACAGGAACGCGTAGAGGATCTCGCTGAACCCGTGGGGGCCGGTGTTCAGTCGGGCGTTGAGCCCGGCGGACGTCACCACCGCCACGCCGGTGAGGGCGAGCGCGGCGAGGAAGGGGACCAACACCCCGATCGCCGAAAGCTTGACCTCTCGAGCGCCGATCTTCTTGCCGAGGTATTCGGGCGTTCGCCCGACCATGAGCCCGCCGATGAACACGGCGATGATGACGTAGAAGATCATCCCGTACAGGCCGCTCCCGACGCCGCCCCAGATCACCTCGCCGACGCCGAGGTTGAACATCGGCATGATCATCGCGAACGGCTTGTACGAGTCGTGCATCGAGTTGACGCTGCCGTTGGACGCGTCGGTCGTCGCGACCGCCCACAGGCTCGACTGGTCGGTGCCGTAGCGGAGCTCCTTGCCCTCCATGTTCGGGGCGGACGCGGAAACGCCGGCGGACTCCATCGCCTGCGTCGCCGAGTGCTCCTGCGGCACCGTGAGCCACAGACCCGCGAGGAACAGGACCATCATCGCGGCGAAGATGGCCCAGCCCTGCCGGACGTTCCCGACCAGCTTGCCGAACGTGTACGTGAGGGCAGCGGGGATCCCGAGGATCATCAAGAGCTCGATGAAGTTCCCGAGAGCCGTTCCCCCTTCGAACGGGTGCGCGGAGTTGACGTTGAAGAAGCCGCCGCCGTTCGTGCCGAGCTGCTTGATCGCGATCTGGGAGGCGACGGGCCCGCGCGCGAGCGTCTGCGCGAATCCCTGGATCCCGGTCACGCTCGCCGAGTTCGAGAACGTCTGCACGACCCCCTGGGTCATGATCAGGATCGCGCCCGCGATCGCGAGCGGCAGCAGGATGTAGACGGTGCCGCGGACCGTGTCGCGCCAGAAGTTGCCGAGGCCATCCGTCTTGTTCCGGGTGAACCCGCGGATCATCGCGATCAGCACGCTCATCCCGACCGCGGCCGACAGGAAGTTGTTGAACGTCAACCCGATCATCTGGGTCAGGTAGCTCATGGTGGTCTCGCCGCCGTACGCTTGCCAGTTCGTGTTCGTGACGAAGCTCGCGGCGGTGTTGAACGAGACGTTCTGTGTCGGCGCACTGAGACCGACGGGGTTGAGCGGGAGGTGCCCCTGGAGCCGCATCACGAAGTACGTGAAGATCACCGAGATCGCGCTGAACCACAGGACGCACGACGCGTAACGCCGCCACGTCTGTTCCGCGCGGGGATCCACGCCGATCAGGCGATAGATCACGCCTTCGACGCGTCCGATCTTCTCCGACGTGTAGACCCGGTACATGAAGGCGCCGAGCGGCGGCGTGATGAGGGTCAACAGGATCAGGTACGCGACGATCGTGGGCATGTCAGAACCACTCCGGGCGGACGAGGGCGATCGTCAGGTACACGAGCAGCCCGACCGCGACGATCAGCTCGAGGATGTCGGCGAGGCTCATATCCGGTCGAGCCATGCGGCGAACAGGGCGGCCAGGACGAAGAACCCGGCCAACAGCACCACCATCACTACGTCGGTCATGGTGACTCTCACCTCCGAGATCGAGCCTAGTCGGGGGGTGTGAGGGAGCCGTAAGGGCCCGAGGTCCCGACATTCGGGATCCCTTTGGATGAAGACGTTCCACCCTTGACGCGCAGGTGGGGCTGGGGTCGGGTGCCTATCCTCATATCGTGAGCGTCTCGAGGTTCTACGAACTGCTGCGCGAGCCGGCTCGCCCGAAGCGGCGCGTCGCCGGGTACGTGGTCGCGGTGGTCGGACCGATCGCGCTTGCCTTCGTGCTCGTGCCGTTCCGGGACAGCCTCCGGTCCAGCACGGTCGGCTTCGCCTTCGTCGTCATCGTCGTGATCGCCGCGTCGCTCGGGCGCGTGGGACCGGGAATCGTCGCCTCGATCGAAGGCTTCCTCATCTTCAACTTCTTCTTCCTGCCGCCGTTCGGGACGTTCGTGATCGAGCGCCCGGAGGATGTGACGGCGCTCTTCGTGTTCCTGGGGCTGTCGATCCTGATCTCGATCCTGTTCGCGCGGGCAGCCGAGCGGGCGGACGCGGCCGAGGCCCGGGAAGCCGAGCTGCGCACGCTCCAGGAGCTCAGCCGCGACCTCGTCGTGCAAGGTCCGGGCGAAGAGACCTACCGGGCGCTGTTGGAGCACCTCGTGGGGGAGTTCGGGTTCGACGCCGGGTCCTTGTTCGTGCAGGAACAGGGTGAGGGATTGGTCGAGTCCATGGCCGTCGGCGCCGAGGCGGGGATGATCACGCCAACGTGGGATCCGAGTTCGTCAGGCCGGGCACCGGAGCGACTTCCGCTCAGTGTGGGGAGGCGGAACCTCGGCTTGATCGTGCTGGTCGGTGAGCGGCCGCCGCTCGACGCTCCCGAGAGCCGGGTGATCCGGGCCGTGTGCGACCAACTCGCGCTCGTGTTGGAGCGGGACCGCCTCCTGCGCACCGCGACGGAGGCGGAGATCTTCCGGCAGACCGATCAGATCCGCCGCAGCATGCTCGCCGCCGTTTCGCACGATCTGCGGAGCCCGCTCGCAGCGATCAAGGCGTCGGTCACCGATCTGCTGGATCCCGAGGTCGAACGTCCGCCGGGCGAGCAGCTCGAGGTGCTCCGCACGATCGACACGGAGACCGACCGGCTGGACATGCTGGTCGCCAACCTGCTGGACATGTCGCGGATCGAGGCGGGCGTCCTGCAGGCGAAGCCCGAGTCCGTGGACCTCGCGGAGGTCGTGACGAAGGAGGTTGACGGCGCCGCCGTCCGCTGGCCCGGCATCCACGTCGACGTGGCGATCGACGAGCGACACGCGTCGGCTTCCGCCGATCCGGTGTTCCTGGATCGCGTGCTGTCGAACCTGCTGGATAATGCGGCCCGCGCCTCGATCGAGGCCGGGCGCATGGAGGTGGAGGTGCGCGTGGGGGGACGCGGGAGCGACGGGGCGACGGTGGTGCGGGTGGTGGACCACGGTCACGGCGTCGATCCGGTCGCGCGTGAGCAACTCTTCTACCCCTTCTATCGGCTGGAGGGGAGGACGTCGAAGCTGGGGCCGGGGCTGGGGCTCGCCATCTCCAAGGGGTTCGTCGACCTGATGGGCGGCGAACTCTGGATCGAGGACACGTCCGGCGGCGGGGCAACGTTCGCGTTCTCGCTACCCGGAGCCGGTTCGTGACGAGGATCCTCGTCATCGACGACGAGGCCCATATCCGGCGCGCGGTCGAGCGTGCGCTGGCCGCCCGCGGCTACGAGGTCGATGCGGCCGAGGACGGTGCCGACGCCCTCGACCGGGCCGCGCTCGCGCCTCCCGACCTGGTGATCCTCGATCTCAACATGCCCGGGGTCGATGGGCTGGAGGTCACCCGGCGCCTCCGGTCGTGGAGCGCGGTTCCGATCCTGATCCTGTCGGTCCGCGAGGAAGAGCCCGACAAGATCGCGGCGCTCGACCTGGGAGCCGACGACTACCTCACGAAACCGTTCGGCGTGGGCGAGCTCCTCGCTCGTGTACGAGCGCTGCTCCGTCGCGCCGAAGCTGTTGGCGACACCCACCCACCGCGCTACCGCCTGGGGGACGTGGAGATCGATCTGGGGGAACATCGCGTGAGGCGCGACGGTGGAGACGTTCATCTCACGAAGACGGAGTGGGCGCTGCTCGAGACGCTTTCGGCCTCCGCGGGCAAGCTGCTCACGCACCGCTGGTTACTCGAACGGGTCTGGGGAGACGGGTACGGGGACGACGTCGAGGTCCTCCGGGTGTTCGTCAGCCAGCTCCGCCACAAGATCGAGCCCGATCCCCGGCGGCCGCAAGCCATCGTGACGGAGCCTGGGATCGGTTATCGGTGGACGGCTCGAGCCGAAGCTGGCGGATAGGCCCCTACGTTCGGATCGTCGGGGGTTCAGGCGCGGCCGCAGGTGCATCGGTGCGGCGATGGGCCCCCACGTCATACGGCACCACGACGAGGTCAACGTGCGGCTCCTCGGCGAACGCCCGCGCGATCCTCGCGCTCGTCCGATCGTGCAGCAGCAGGTGCCGCCGCTTCGAGAAGTGGCGTCTCGGGATGATCAGCGTGACCTCCGTCTCCTCGTCCTCGAAGCGTGACACGTAGCGCCGGAGGCTCCGTTCGATGTTGCGGTCGTGGCACTCCTCCACATCGAGCGGGATCCCGGTCAGATAGCCGATCTCGATCCAGCGGTCGATGAGGCCGTTCGCGCGGATCGGATCGCTCGCGGCGTGGACGGCGCGCACGGCACCCGCGTCGATCCCGCGCGCGTACCGTGCGGCCTTGAGCACGGCCCGGTCGAGATCCTCGACCAGGATCAACGCAACGTGCCGTCGCCGGGGTGCGATGTGGAGTCGACCGGCGTCGACGTGATGACCCTCTCCGCCGTGAGCCCGCACGACGACAACGCCCACGTTCGGGAGATCGAGCAGCGAGGCGGCGAGGCTCGACCAGGCGCGCACGCGCCGGATGTGCCCGAGGGACGATTCGTTCGCGGGCGCAGGCAGGATGACCGTCACCTGTTCATCCGCGATCCCCAGCTCGCGGATGTAGCGAGCGATCGCTCGACCCGGCAGCCCGTCCGAGGCGAGATCCGTCAGAGGGATCCGAAGGCCCGCATCCACCCACGCGCGAGCAAGGTCGGGGTCCTTCGCGCCGAGGTGGACTGCCCGTGCCATCGTCGGATGGATCGTCAGCGCGTATTGCACGGCGTGTATCGCTTCCTCGCTGAGGTCCTCGACGAGGATCAGGGCCGTGTGCCGGCCTCGCGGGGCGGCGGCTCCCGCGCGTTCCTCCGGCCCGATCACGAGCTGCTCGTCTTCCGCTTCGTAGGTCTTGTTCACGCGGACGAGGATCGCGACGAGGATGGGGACGGCGATCATCACGATGTACGCGCCGCTCGCGAACTTCACGTAGGCGATCACGACCGCGACGACGAGGGTCGCGACCGCGCCGAGCCCGTTGACGAACAGGCCGAAGCGCCACCCCTTCTCATGGAGCCGCAGGTGCCGCCTCGCCATCCCGGTCTGCGACAACGTGAACGACGTGAAGACGCCGAGTGCGTAGAGCGGGATCATCGCCGTCACGCTCGCCCGGAACACGATGATGATCAGGCTGGCCGTGGCGGCCAGCGCGACGATCCCGTTCGAGAACACGAGGCGGTGCCCACGCTTCGTGAGCTGCCGAGGCATGAAGGCGTCGCCAGCATGGAAGCTGGCGAGGCGCGGGAAGTCGGCGAAGGACGTGTTCGCCGCCAGGACCAGGATCAGCGTGGTGGCGATCTGCAGGACGAGGAACAGGAGGTGCCCCAACGGGCCGTTGCCGTAGACGGCCTGCGCGATCTGGGCGAGGACGGACTTGCTCTCGTTCGCAACCGGTATGACCTGGAGCTTCTGCGCCAGGTAGGAGACGGCAAGGAACGTCGAACCCAGGATCAGGCCCATCCAGACCAGGGTGGTCTGGGCGTTCCGCCATTCGGGCTTGCGGAACGCCGGCACGCCGTTCGAGATCGCCTCGACGCCGGTCACGGCCGCGCCACCTGATGCGAAGGCCTTGAGCACGAGGAACGCGGTGATAGCCGCCGTCCCGAGCGGGAGGCCGCCAGAGGCCTCCTGCGGGCCGATCGGGTACGCCTGCAGGTGACCCGTGATCACCTGATAGATACCCGCGACGCAGGTGAGGCCGAGGCTCACGATGAACACGAACGTGGGGACGGCGAAGATCCGCCCGGACTCGCGGACCCCGAGCAGGTTCCCGTAGGCGATCATCCACACGAACAGGAGCGAGAGCACGATCCGGAGTGGAACGGCCAGCGGCACGACCGAACTGATCGCCTGGACGCCGGCCGCCGTTGAGACGCTCACCGTCAGGACGTAGTCGACGAGGAGTGCGACGCCGGCGAGCTGGGCGGGCAACAGACCCAGGTTGTCTTTCGTCACGATGTACGCGCCGCCCGCGGTGGGGTACGCCTTGATCGTCTGCCGGTAGGAGAAGATCAAGATCGCCTCGATCAACACGATGGCGCCGGAGATCGGTAGGACGAGCGTGAAGGCGATCACCCCAACGGTGGGGATGAGCACGCGGAGGATCTCCTCGGTGGCATACGCGACCGAGGACATGTTGTCCGAGCTGAAGACCGCGAGCGCCGTCGGCTTCCCGAGCCGTTCGTGCTCGAGCCGGGACGTGGCGAGCGGGCGACCCAGCAGGAGGCGCTTGAGCGCGTACCCGGGGCCGAGGTCGACGCTGCGCGGCATACCTTGAAGGCTACGGGCTCACGGCCCTACAGGCCGACCAGTGCTTCCCGCAGGGTCCGTTCGGACTCCGGGGCAGCCAGCGCGACCATCTCGTCGCCGGCCACGAGCACGGTTTCCGGCTGCGGGATGACGACGTGACCGTCGCGGAGCACGGCGATGATCGTCGAGTCGACCGGCATCCGGACCTCGTACAGAGGCCTTCCGGTGGCCGGCGAGGACGGGGTCAGCTTCAGTTCGACGATGGATGCTCTGCCGCCTTCCAGCTTGAGCAATCGAACGAGGTCACCGGTGGTGACCGCTTCTTCGACCATGGCCGTGAGGACGTGCGGCGGCGAGACCGCCTGATCGACGCCCCACTGTTCGTTGAAGAGCCATTCGTTGCCGGGATGGTTGACCCGCGCGAGCACGCGCGGAACGCCGAACTCCTGCTTGGCCAGCAAGGCCGTCACGAGGTTGTCCTCGTCGTCACCCGTGGCGGCGACGACCACATCGGCCGACGACAGCTCGGCGCCCTCGAGCACCCACGGCTCGCACGCGTCGCCGAGGACGACCTTGACGTCCGGGATCTCCGCGCGCAGCCGTTCGACGATGGATTTGTGCTGCTCGATCAGGGTGACATCGTGGCCACGGACGGTGAGGTCGGCCGAGAGGTGCTGCCCCACGGCTCCGCCGCCGGTCACGACGACACGCATCAGTGGTGCTCCGAAAGCTCGTCGAGTTGCTGATCGAGTAGCGCGAGGCCGTCCTTGCCCATCATCACGATGAGGTAGTCGCCTTCCTGGAGCGTGCTCTCCGGCGTCGGCAGGAAGCCGGTGCCCCCGCGCGAGACCCCGGCGACGAGGATCTTCCCGGGGACGTTGATCGTGTTCGCGGACTGGCCGACCAGATGCGCAGGCACGGGGACGCGCACGCGCAGGAGGTCGCCGCCGCCGAGGCTCTCGCGGACCTCCTCGCGGTCGTGCAGCAGCATCAGCTGGATCTGGCGGATGCCCCACGTCGTGGTCGCGACCGTCGGGATGTTCAGCCGCCCGTAGATCTCCGCGCGGCGCGGGTCGTAGATCCGGGCGATCACCTTCGGCACGTGATAGTGCTCGAGCGCCACCCGGGCCGACACGATGTTCGAGTTGTCGCCGCTGGAGACCGCCACGAACGCGTCGGCCTCCTTGATGCCGGCCCCCTCGAGGGTCTCGCGTTCGAACCCGATCCCGACCACCTGCCGAGCGCCCTCCCCCGGTGGATACCGCCAGAAGGCCTCGGGGTTCTTGTCGATGACGGTGACGTCGTGTCCACCCTCCAACAACGCGTGGGAGAGCTCGGAGCCGACACGGCCGCAACCCATGATCAGGACGCGCATCGCGCGGAAGGGTACGGCCTCGAGCGGAGGGCGTGCAACGAACGCTCGACGCGTGCACGCGGGAGATCCGGGAAGACCCCTGGAATGTCCTAGGGCCGGCAGCTGGAGGGAGCTGCCGGCCCCACGGACGGGCTCGGAGGAAAGCGGTCGATGTGATCCGCTTCCGAACCGCCTGGGGGTGACGACCACGCGGTCCTTCGGCGGAAACCTCTTTCCAGCCGTCAGGTTCGCCCATCGTCCGTGAACGCGGCGTAAAGGAAGGAAAGGCCCCCGTGAAGAAGTCGTGAATGGGCCGCGCCGCGTGAACGGCGCGGAGCGGGGCGGTAGCGTTGCGCCGTGGTGGTCGATCGCCCCGAACGTCGCGTCGTGCCCTTCACCGCCCGAGCCCTCGGTATCGGTTTGGTCGCAACGCTTGCCGGCGCCCTGTTTGCGTTCATAGCAACCACCGGCGTGAACCAGGTGGGGACCGCCGTCGCCGTCTTGATGCTGGCCGTGACGATCGCCGCGGTGGTCGGCGGCCTGTGGGCGGGGGTGGTGGCGGCCGTGCTCGCCTCAGCCGCGTTGCCAGCGATCGAGTGGCTACGTCTCCAGCCGGGCCAGTACAGCCCGAGCGATCTCATCTCCGCGGCGGTCGTGTTCCTCGCGATCGCCGTGGTCGTGGGCCTGGTGGTGGGCAACGCGGCGGACGAGCGCGATCGAGCGGCTCGGAGTGAGCGCGAGGCCCGTTTGCTCGCCTACCTCTCGACGAAGCTCCTGTCGGGGGACGTGCCAGATCGGGTGCTCGACGAGTTCGTCATGGTGCTCCTCGAGCCGCTCGGCCTGGCCTCATGTCATGTAGCCGTCTCGCTCGACGGCCACGCGATCGAGGCGAAGGCGGAGCGAGATGGCCTGCCGCCGGGAGGGCCCACGGAGGTGATCCCGATCGTCGTGGCCAACATCCCGCTGGGGACGTTGATCGCCGAGCGCCCCGCCGGGCGCCGGGCGTTCAATCGCGACGAGCGCATGCTGCTCGAGGCGGCGACCCGGCAGGCGGCTGTCGCGCTCGACCGGGCCCGGCTCGATGCCCGCGCGCGGCTGGCGCAGGTGGACGCCGAGACGAACCAGCTCCGCGCGGCGATGTTCTCGTCCGTGACGCACGACCTGCGGACCCCGCTCGCGTCGATCAAGGCCGGGGTGACGAGCCTTCTCGATGAGGACGCGACCCACGACGAGGGGCAGGAGCGCGATCTGCTGGTCACGATCCTCGAGGAGACCGACCGCCTGAACCGCCTCGTGGGCAACATCCTCGACCTGGCGAAGATCCGGGCCGGCGCCCTGATCTCGCGCCGGGTGCCGACCGCCGTCGACGAGGTCGCGGAGGCGGTCGTCGCGCGTATGCGCCCGCGGCTGGGAGATGTCGTGATCGACCTCCAGTTGGCGCCGGACCTGCCCGACATCCCGGCGGATCCGATGCAGCTCGACCAGGTGCTCACGAACCTGCTGGAGAACGCGGCGCGTCACTCCCCGACGGGCGGGACGATCCGCATCCACGCGACGCAGACCGAGCGCGCCGTCCGCCTCCGGATCGCCGACGAGGGTCCCGGTATCCACGTGGACGACCGTGAGAAGGTGTTCGAGGCGTTCTACCGAGGACGGCAGAGCCCGGAATCGCCCGGCAGCGGCCTCGGCCTGTCGATCGCGCGGGCCATCGTGACCGCGCACGGCGGACGTATCTGGGTGGAGGAAACGATGGGTGGCGGGACCGCGATGGTCCTGGACATGCCGATCCAGGAGACCGGACTGTGAAGGTGTTGGTCGTCGACGACGAGCCGCAGATCCGCCGCGCCCTCCGCACGAGCCTCGAGGCCCACGGCTATGAGGTGGCGACGGTCGGCACCGGCGACGAAGGCGTGGTCTCGGCGGCGGAGGTGCAGCCGGACCTCGTCCTGCTTGACCTCGGCCTGCCCGACATGGACGGCACCGAGGTGATCCGCCGGATCCGGGGGTTCTCCGACGTCCCGGTGATCGTGCTGTCCGTCCGCGAGCTCATGACCGACAAGGTGGCCGCGCTCGACGCCGGGGCCGACGATTACGTCACGAAGCCGTTCGGCATGGAGGAGCTGCTGGCGAGGGCGCGCGCGGCGCTGCGGCGGGCGGGCCCCGACGAACCGCCGCAGCCCACCCTCCTCTACGGCGACCTCGAGATCGACCTGGCGCGGCGGCTCGTCACGTCGGCCGGAGAACCGGTGCACCTCACGCCGACCGAATATGCGCTGCTCGAGGCGCTCGTGACGAACCCCGGCAAGCTCCTGACGCACCAATGGTTGCTCCGCCGCGTCTGGGGTCAGGGGTACGGCACCGAGACGACGTACCTGCGGACGTACATCCGCACGCTGCGGAAGAAGCTCGGCGACGACGCCTCGGCGCCCGCGCTCATCGTGACGGAGCCGGGCGTGGGTTACCGCTGGATCGGTGAGCCGTCCTGAGAGGTTCGGTCGTGCGGCGGCTGGGCGCCGCTCCGGATCGAGGAGAGCTCGGCGCCCACAAGGAACACCCACGCCATGATCCGCAGGAACAGCAGCACCCCGAACACGCTCGCGATCGTGCCGTAGAGCGCCGACCATCGCTCGATCGACCGGGTGACGAACCAGCCGCCGATGCCCTGGAGGACCGTCCAGCCGATGGCGCACACGATCGCGCCCGGCAGCAGTCGCCGGAACGCGACCGCGCGAGGGAGGAGCATCCGGTAGATCAGCAGGAACCCCCCGATCAGCACCACGAGGGTGGCCGCCTCGGTCGCGAGCCCGGCGATCATCGAGCCGGACGTGCGGTTGAGCACACCGGTGAGTACCCCGACGAGCGTGACCCCGATGAGTACGCCGAGCCCGAGCGCGATCGTCGAGACGATCGCCCAGAGCCGGCCGCGCACCACGGATTCGCGCTGGTCGAAGATCGCCGCCAGTGAACGGCGTGCCAGGTTCGACAGCGCCGAGGCCGCCCACAGGAGGCCGAGCACACCGATGATGCCGGCCGCGTACCGGCCTTCGACGATGCTCTGCGCCGACTGCGCGACCAATTGCTCCAGGCCGGGGATGGAGCTGACGATCCGCTGGATCGTTGCCTCCTCTCGGCCGTGGAGCCAGAAGCCGGCGATCGACGTGGCGAGCAGCAGCGCGGGGAACAATGCGACGAACGCCGTGAACGTCAGCGCGGAGGCCTTCGTCGGGACGTCGTCCCGGGTGGACTTCAACAGGAGCTCGCCGGTCGGCGCGGCCAGCCGGCCGAGCCTCCGCCCTGCCGCCGGCCAGATCCGTTCGAGTCCTCGCGCGACCGTTCCGAGGATCCGTTCCGCGCCCGGGCGTGGTGGCTCCGGCTGCGCTAGGGTTCCCATCCGCGAAGGTTCTCACGGAGGCTCGGCCGCGCATGAATATCCGTCCCGCCACGGCTGCGGACGTCCAGTTCCTCAAGAAGATGCTGTACGAGGCCGCCTCGTGGAACCCCGATTGGCCGCGCGAACCGATGGAGGAAGTGCTGGCCGACCCGATGCTCGTGCGCTACCACCAGGGCTGGGGGCGGGAGGGCGACGGCGGCGTGGTCGCGGAGATCGACGGCGTGCCGGCCGGCGCGGCGTGGTACCGCCTGTTCACGGCGGAGGCGCCGGGCTACGGCTACGTCGACGACCGGACGCCGGAGCTCGGGATCGCCGTCGAGCCGATCCATCGCCGCAAGGGCATCGGCGAGGCGTTGCTGCGCTCGTGCATGGTCCAGGCCCGCGAGGAGGGCTTCCAGGCGTTGTCGCTGTCGGTGGCTCCCGCCAACCGGTCGCGGATGATGTATCAGCGCGCTGGGTTCGAGAAGGTCGGCGAGTCCGGCACCAGCTGGACGATGCTCGCGAACCTCTAGCTCAGTCCGCCTCGCCCTGGGCCGCTCGCTCTGCGTCGAGCGCCGCGTACTCGCGCCGCACCTGGGTCCACCGGCGGGAGATGAACACCACGAGCGCCACCACCGCCACCCCCGCCATCACCCAACCGAACGGCCGGAGCACCCGTTCCACCTCCGTCCAGCGGTTGCCGAACGCATGCCCCAGGGCGGTGAGGGCCACACACCATACGAACGACCCGATGAGGGTGTAGACGGTGAAGCGCCGGAACCGCATGGCCGCGATCCCGGCCGGCAGGCTCACGAACGACCGGACGAGCGGCACCAGCCGGCCGTAGAGCACCACGGCTTCGCCGTGCCGTTCGAACCAGGAATGCGCTCGATCGATCTCGTGGGGCCGGATCAAGAGGTACCGGCCGAACCGATCGATGATGGGTCGGCCTCCGACGTACCCGACGCCATAGGCCAGCCATGATCCGATGAGCGTTCCCGCCATCGCGGCGACGATGACCCCGAGGAGCGAGAGTTCCTGCCCTGCACCGATGAATGCGGTGCTCGTGAGCGCGCCTCCGAAGAGCAGCGTGATCTCGCTCGGGAAGGGGATACAGGCTGAGTCGAGCAACATGAGGACGAAGATGGCGAGGTAGCCGTGCTCGACGATGAGCTTGGTCATCGAGTCGCTGAGCTGGGCGAGCACTCGTCCTCCGGCGCGTGGGGGGAATACGCCGAGGGTAGCAGCGCGTTGTTGCGGCCCTGTGACCGGCGACCCGCTCCCGGGTCGCGGCGGCACCCGGTGGTACCGTCCCGCGACGGGGCAGCTTCCGGGCTCCCGAAGGTTGACGCGAAGAGGAACCGAACGCATGGCCAAGACCCTCGTAGTGGTCGAGTCGCCCGCCAAGGCGAAGACGATCGAAAAGTACCTGGGCGGCGATTACGCCGTCCGGGCTTCGTATGGCCACATCCGGGACCTCCCTCGCTCGAAGCTTGGGGTCGACGTCGAGCAGGACTTCGCGGTCCAGTACGAGGTCCCGGAGGACTCGAAGCGGCACGTCTCGGAGCTGAAGAAGGCCCTGAAGCAGGCCGACGACCTCGTGCTCGCCACGGACTACGACCGGGAGGGCGAGGCGATCGCGTACCACGTGGCCACCCTCATGGGCGTCGACCCGGTCGGGGCGAAGCGGGTCACGTTCACCGAGATCACGAAGGACGCGATCCTCGACGCCTTCGCCCATCCACGGACGATCGACATGGAGCTGTTCGACGCGCAGGAAGCCCGGAGGATCCTCGACCGGCTGGTCGGGTACCGCATCTCGCCGATCCTGTGGCGCCGCGTGCAGCCGGGCCTGTCCGCCGGCCGCGTCCAGTCCGTCGCCGTTCGCCTGATCGTGGAGCGCGAACGCGAGATCGACGCGTTCGTGCCGGTGGAGTACTGGAGCATCGACGTCCGCCTGACGCCGGAGGATCCCGAGCAGCCCTTCCTCGCGCGGCTCACGGAGGTCCCCGAGGGGAAGCTCGCCGCCGGTCCCGACAAGAAGGGCCTCGTGCTGGGCGCGGAGGGCGACGCCGCGACGCACGCCGAACGCCTGCGCGCCGCCAGCTACCGCGTGCTCGGGGTCGAGAAGAAGGAGCGGAAGCGCTCGCCGGCCCCGCCGTTCACGACCTCGACCCTCCAGCAGGAGGCCGCGCGGAAGCTCGGCTTCAGCGCCCGGCGGACGATGTCGGTGGCCCAGCGGCTGTACGAGGGGATCGATCTTCCCGGCGAGGGGACCGCTGGGCTCATCACGTACATGCGGACCGACTCCGTCACGATCGCCGACGCGGCGCTGCGGGAGATCGCGGAACTCGTGCGCGGCGACTACGGGAAGGCCTACGAGCTCGCGGAGCCTCGTCGGTACAAGACGCGCTCGCGGAACGCGCAGGAGGCGCACGAGGCGATCCGGCCGACGAGCGTCCTGCGGACCCCGCAGCGGGTCGCGGCGGTGCTCGACCGCGATCAGCTGCGGCTGTACACCCTCATCTGGCAGCGGACGGTCGCGACGCAGATGGCGGAGGCGCGGTTCGATCAGGTCGGCGTCGACATCGAGGCGATGTCGGGCGACGCCCGCTACGTGCTGCGGGCCACCGGGCAGACGCTCGTGTTCGACGGGTTCCTCAAGCTCTACCGGGAGGGGCGCGACGACGAGCCCGACGAGGACGCCGAGTCCCGCCTGCCCGTCCTGACCGCCGAGCAGGCGCTGCGCATGCTCGAGGTCCAGCCGGAGCAGCATTTCACGCAGCCGCCGCCGCGGTTCACCGAGGCGTCTCTGGTCAAGAAGCTCGAGGAGCTCGGGATCGGCCGGCCATCCACGTACGCGTCGATCATCTCCACGATCCAGGACCGTGGCTACGTCCGCTTGGAGGACAAACGCTTCCGGCCCGAGGACGTCGGCATCGTCGTCACCGACAAGCTGGTCGAACACTTCCCCGACATCGTCGACGTCAACTTCACCGCCTACATGGAGAAGGAGCTCGACGACATCGCCGAGGGCCAGCTCCGCAAGGTCCAGATGCTCGCGGAGTTCAACGGCCCGTTCGAACGGGCGCTCGAGAAGGCGGAGGACGCGTTCGAGCGCTACTCGGAGGAGCTCGACGAGCTGTGCCCCTTGTGCCCCCAGGAGGGCCGTGTGCCGGCGAAGCTCCAGGTGAAGCTCGGCCGATACGGGCGGTTCATCGGCTGTCCGAACTATCCCGATTGCCGCTACATCCGCAACATGGACGGCACTGAGCGCGCCGAGCCCGAGATGCTCGACGAGCGGTGCCCGGAGTGCGGGCGCCAGCTCCAGCGGCGCGTCGGCCGCTTCGGCCCGTTCGTCGGCTGCAGCGGCTATCCGGACTGCCGGTTCGTGCAGAAGGACCCGGCGGCATCCACCGGCGTGACGTGCCCGCAGTGCCACCGGGGCGAGCTGGTCCAGAAGCGGACGCGCTTCGGCGTGTTCTACGGCTGCGACCGGTATCCGGAGTGCGACCTGGCCGTGAACAACCCGCCCGAGAAGGACCGGCCCTGCCCCGACTGCGGCTCGATCCTCCTGCGCCGGCCGAAGTCGCTGCGGTGCTGGAACTGCGGCGCCGAGCTGGATCTGGAGTTCAACGTGACGAAGTCCGGTGACGCCGAGGCCGAGGCCGAGGTCCGCCGGGTCAAGGCCGAGGCGCGCGCGGCCCGCGCCGCCGCGAAAGCCGCCAAGACCGCGAAGACCGGCGCGAAGAAGACGACGAAGAAGAAGACGGCGGCCAAGAAGAAGGCCGCCGTCCGGAAGACCGCGACGCCCGCCGCCGTGAGGAAGCGCTCGACCGCGTCCAAGGGGTAGGGGTCGCCGGTGTCGACGGTCGCGGAGGAGGTCGCCGCCCTCCGCGGGACCCGCTCGGCGACGTTCCGCGACCTGCTGACCCACCGCTCGTTCAAGCGGCTCTTCGCCGCGATGTCCGTTTCCTCCTTCGGGGACTGGGTCGGCTTCGTTGCGGTGACGGCGATCGTCGCCAGCATCGGCGGCACCACGGCCTCGCTCGCAGTCGCGGGCGTCATGCTGGCGCGGACGCTGCCCGCGTTCGTGTTCGGGCCCATCACCGGCACGCTCGTCGACCGGCTGAGCCGCAAGCAGATCATGATCGTCGCCGACCTCGGGCGGGGCGTGCTCTACCTCTCGATGGTCTTCTTCCGCGAGCTGTGGGCGATCTACCTGCTGTCGTTCACGATCGAGTGCCTGTCGCTGCTGTGGATCCCCGCCCGGGATGCGTCGCTGCCGAACCTCGTGCCGCGCCGGCAGCTGTCGAACGCGAACTCACTCGTGTTGTTCAGCGCCTATGCGACGCTCCCGCTCGGCGGCGCGGTGTTCGCGGCGTTGACGGCGATCTCCGGCTGGATGGGCGCGCGCGTACCGCTGTTGGCGGCGCAGCCCGAGTCACTGGCCCTGATCTTGGATGCGGGAACGTTCGTGTTCTCGGCGGTGATGGTCGCCGGGATCGCGCTGCGTGCGCAGCCGGGCCGCAGCGACGGCGGCCTCGGGATCTCGAAGGTCTGGAACGACACGCTCGACGGCATCCGCTTCCTCCGCGAGAACTCGATCGCCTCCGCGATGACGGGCGGAATCGTGATCGCGTTCGGCGCGGTCGGCGCCGTGCTCGCGCTGGGGCCGGTGTTCGTCCTCGAGTCGCTCGGCGCCGGTCAGTCGGGGTGGGGGCTGGTGGTTGCGGCGTTCGGGGTGGGCATGGGCCTCGGCATGGCGACGGCGGGGCAGGCGGCGAGGGTCGTCGAACGCGAATCGGTGTTCGTCTGGTCGCTGATCGGCGCCGCCGTCTCGCTGTTCGTACTGGCGACGATGCCGAACCTGTCCTGGGCCGTGGTGTTCGTCGTGTGGCTCGGGGCCTTCTGCGGCCTCGCGTGGGTGAGCGGGTACACGCTGCTGCAGGAGAACGTCACCGACGAGTACCGCGGCAGGACCTTCGGCGCGCTGACGACGATGTCGCGCATGGTGCTGTTCCTGTCGCTGGCGGCGTTCCCGACGCTGGCGCAGATCTTCCAGTCGATCGCGCGGGCCGCCGGCTCGACGGAGTTCTTCGTGGGGGCCCAGCGGATCGACCTGTCGGGCTCGCGTCTGGCCCTGTGGGTGGCGGGCGGGCTGGTCGTGGGCGCCGGGATCAATACGCGCCGGTTGCTCAAGCGGTACCGTCTGTCGCGACCCGTCCCGCTCACCCTCGTGCCGAAACTGAAACGACCGCCCGCCACCGGCCTGTTCATCGCCTTCGAAGGCGTGGAGGGCGCCGGCAAGGGCACCCAGATCGGCATGGCCGAGGAGTTCCTGCGCGCGCAGGGGATGGACGTCCTGGTGACCCGCGAGCCCGGCGGCACGCGGATCGGGGAGCGGATCCGCGATCTCCTGCTGGATCCGGCGGTCGGCGGCCTGGACGCCCGCGCCGAGGCCCTGCTGTTCGCGGCCTCGCGCGCACAGACGGTGGCGAACGTGATCCGACCGGCGCTCGCAGAGGGCAAGGTCGTGATCTGTGACCGCTACGTCGATTCCTCGCTCGCCTATCAGGGATGGGCGCGCGGGCTCGGCGAGCCGGACGTGCTCACGCTCAACGTCTGGGCGACCCAGGGGCTGTTCCCGGATCTCGTGATCCTGCTGCACGTCGAACCGGAGACCGGGCTCGCGCGGTCGCCCGAGCCGCCCGACCGGATCGAGCAGGAGGGGGAGGCGTTCCTCGCGAAGGTCGCCGATGCCTACCTCAAGATCGCGGAGGAGCATCCGGAGCGCTTCGTGGTGGTGGACGCGGCCGGGGAGCCGGCGTCGGTCTTCGATCAGGTGCGCGGCGCGCTCGAGCACGCGATCGCCGAGCGCGACGGACACGCCTCGTGAGTCGGCTGCCGGCGGTAGCCTCGGCGGCATGACCGCCGCCGTGCTCGAGCAGGTTCCCGGCCAGGAGGCCGCCATCGCGTTCCTCCAGGGCTCGGCCGAACGGCCGCACCACGCATACGTCCTCGCGGGCCCGGAGGGATCGGGCAAGTCCCTCGCCGCGCGCGCGTTCGCCGCAGCGTTGCTGTGCGCGGAGGGCGGGTGCGGCATATGCCGGAACTGCCGGCTGGCCCTGCGCGACCAACATCCGAACGAATCCGTGGTGGAGCCGGAGGGCCGGGACATCCACGTCGACACGATCCGCGAGGAGGTCTGGCAGCCGGCGTACCGGACCCCGCCCGAGCCGGGCCGGAAGATCTTCCTGATCCGCGAGGCAGATCGGCTCTCGCCCGCGGCGGCCGACACCCTGCTGAAGGTGTTGGAGGAGCCGCCCGCTGACAGCGTCTTCATCCTGCTCTCGGCGCGCGCGCATGAGCTGCCGGAGACGATCTGGAGCCGCTGCCATGCCGTGCTGTTCACGGCCCTCAGCGAGCCGTTCGTCATCACGACATTGGTCGATGAGGGTGTGCCCGAGCCGCGGGCGCGGGTCGCGGCGCGGCTGGCCGGCGGGAACCTCGGGCGGGCGCGCCGCTTGTCGGTGGATGCGGACGGTCTGGCCTTCCGGGACGTCGCGGTCGATGCGCTGGCGGCGGCCTCGTCCGGCCCGGCCGGGGCGCTCGCTGCGGCCGAAAAGGTCGCGACCGCCGCCGCCGACTACAAGAAAGGACTGGGTCGCGAACTCCAGGAGGAGTTGGCGCCGTTCCTGGACGAGAAGGGCAAGCCCGAGGAGGCCTATCGGGGGGCGATCCGCAGGATCGAGACGCGTTTCCAACGGCGGGAGCGGCGGGCGGAGCGCGAGTTCGTGGATCGCGTGCTCATGGCGGCCTCGTCGTTGCTTCGCGACCGGATCGCGGCCGGCGCGGGTGCGTCCGACGACATCCTGCTGAACCCCGACCTCGCACGTGCCGATGAGGGACCGCTCGCGCGGACGACGGCGACGCTCGCCGCGTTGGAGCGGGCGCGGGCCGACCTAGCCGACGACGTGAACCTCAACGCGCGGCTGCTCGTGGAGCGCGCCCTCCTTTCGGCGGGGTCCGCACCCTAGCCTTTCGCCAGGAGTTCAGCCTTCCGACCGGTCGACCCGCCTACGGTCGAAGGAGTAGGCTCAGCGCTCCACGGCCTTGGGAGGGGACGCGGGTTGGGGCCTGTCGGACGGTTCACGAAGGATCGCGTCAGCCCGGCGGTGTGGTGGCCACTGGCGATCGTGCTGCTCGGACTGTTCGCGCTGACGTTCCCCGGTGAGCAACGGTCGCTGCGCGGATCGCACATCGGATCGGCGTGGTTCGTCGACCTGCCGCAAGCCTGGCTCTGGTACCGATGGGCCGCCGGCATCGCCGCGGGGATCGTGCTGTTGCTCGCCTTGCTCTCCTTCCGCAGGTCGGTCGCGCGGATCGGCGCGGGCGTGCGGCTCTACCCCGCATCCATCCCTGAGGGCCAGGTGCTGGTCGACGCGGCGCGTCTGGAGACGCTCGAGGAAAAGGAGGACGCGGGCGCCCACGCGAAGGATCGGATCGCGAACCTCGAACGCAGGCTCCGCGAAAGTGAGGCGAACCGTCTCGAGACGGAGGGCAAGCTCCAGCAGCTGCTGGCGGAACGGGCCGGTTCGAAACGCACGAAGGCCGCAGCGCGGGAAGAGGTTCCCACGGACGTTGCGCCGGAACCGCTCCCGCCGGAACCCGCTCGGCAGGAACCCGCTCAGAAGGGATCCGGCGAGCTCATCCGGGTGCCGGAGATCGATCCGTCGCCCGAGCCAGAACGCTCGCCGTCGGGCTGGCCGGAGGTCGTCGTGCTGCCGAACGTGACCGCGACGAAGGCCTCGGCCCCGCCGCCCGATGAGTCGGCGGTGGACATGCTGAACCGCATGGTCGAGCCGGTCGAGTCCCCGGTCGCCAGCAACGATCCGAGCCTGCTGCGCTCGAGGCTCGCGCGCACGGCCGCCCTCAAGAAGCCGGGATCGCGCGAGCGTCGCGACGAACCCGACGAGCCCGTCACCCCGTAGATCTCCGCGCACGTCGCAGAAGTGGTGCTACCACCACTGTCAGCTGCCGCACTCCTCTGCGACCCTCGGGTTGGAGGAGGAGCTCGTGGGGCCCGTTCGCGTGTTGATCGTCGATGACCAGGAGCCCTTCCGGCTGGCCGCGCGCATGGTGGTCGAGGCGACGGACGGGTTCGACGTCGTCGGCGAGGCGGAGACCGGCGAGGACTCGGTCACGATGGCGCGCGAACTCGCACCGGATCTCGTGTTGATGGACGTCAATCTCCCCGGCATCAACGGCCTGGACGCGACGCGGCAGATCCTCGACGGATCAGACGCGGTCGTCGTGCTCCTGCTCTCCACCTACGAAGAGGAGGAGTACGCACCGCGAGCTGCCGAGTGCGGCGCGAAGGCGTACATCCCGAAGGCCGTGTTCGGCCCTGACCGGCTCGAGGCGGCGTGGGAGGCCGCGTCGGACTGAGCGCACGCCGACGTCCCGAGACTCACGCCGACGGAGGGGCGGGCACCTGCACCTGCGGGCGCGGGTGCGGGTCGAGATGCCCGTTCGCCGGGACGTGTACGGGACCGCCGCGTCGTGGGATCGGACGAGTGGCGGCGGCCGCTGGCAGGGGGGCGCGCTGTCGTCGCAGTCCGATGGTCATGGCTCTCGCCAGGACGAGGAACAGCAAGATCCCCGTCGTGGTCAGGTAGAACCAGAACATCGTCGGCCTCGGTGTGTCGGTTCCCGTCATGAACCCATGGACGAGAGCCAGCGAGAACGCGGGGACCGCCAAGCTGTGAGCCCTCCGCCACCATGTCGTGCCGATCACCTTGCGACCCCACGACGTCGTCAGCACGACGGCCATCGTGAACATGGCGCCGATGCCGAAAGCCACGCCGACCGGCCGGTACGTCGCCCGCATCGGGATCACCAGGTCGAGCGGCGCGAACGGCATGAACCGGTCCACCAGCAGGAGTCCGAGGTGCGCCCCGAGCAGCACGACGCCGAGCGTCGAGAACGCCTGGTGCAGCGCGATGCTGGTCGCCTTCGCCACCCTCTTGCCGAAGATCGACGTCGTGGCCGCGAGACCCCACGTCACCGAGGCCCAGAGCATCAGGTACGCGCCGATGCCGGCTGCACGGAGCAGGTTCCACTGCATCATGCCGGCACCACTGCCTCGGCCAAGTTCGTGATGACTTCGCCCGAGGCCATGACGAGGCACCCGCGCACGCGGTCGAGGATCTCCTGCCCTCGGAGCAGCGCCTCCTTCGAGGAGACCTCCGCTTCCGAGCATGTCGGTCCCCACATCGTCGCTTGCACGACGCCGGTCATCGCGGGCAGGGACGTCCGTGGATCGATCACGTGATGTGCACCCGGCGCCCACGTCCGGACCGTGACGGACGTCGTCGCGAGCGCACCCGCGTCCAGCCGCAGCCGGAGCACCTCGGCCCCCGCCGCATCCGGATCCTCCACGCCCACCTCGACGCCTTCGCGCGGATGCCCCGCGATCCGCAGGTCGCCGCCCGCATCCACGATCGCCCACGGCAGGCGTGTCAGTGACGCGACGGCGAGATCGACGGTCCATCCCTTCGCGATGCCGCCGAGATCGAGCGCGGCGCCAACCGGTATCCGCAGCCGGGAGCCGTCGAGCTCGACGTCCCGCCACGCGCCGCACGCGGTGGCGTTCTTGAGCATCAGGTCGGCGAGCCCGCGCCGGATGGCGCGAAGCTCTTCGTCCTCGCGCTCGCCGCGCGCCACCACGTCCGCGAAGTCCCGGTCGTATCCGGCAGCCATCAGCGCGGGGAGCACGGTGGGGTCGAACAGGCCGTCGGTGGCGCGTGCGGCCTCGAGCGCCAACCGCATGAGCGTGGCGAACGGCGCGGAGATCTGGACCCAGTCGCCCGCGTGCGCGTTCACGGTCGACAGCTCGCTGTCGGGTCGGAACCGCGAGAAGCGCACGTCCTCGCGGGCGAAGATCCGCCGGACGCGGCGCAGAGCACGGGCCACGTCTCGGATGTCGCTCTCGGGCGCGGCGATCAGCTGGACCCGGGTCCCCATGGACACGAACGCGTGACGGATCGGCTCCATGGGCATCCTCAGCACGGGTGCGTGCCACACGAGATGGCGGTCGGCGCCGACGGTGCGGCGGCGGTGACGTACGTGATCGGGCCCCCGCTCGTCGAAGCGGAGGTTGAGCCGTCGTGGATGATCTTCCTCGTGACGATCACGACGATGGGTCGGGTCGTGTGCCGTGCGCGAGATGGCAGAGCCGTGGCACCCGCGACCGGCCGCGGCGAGACGCCGAACATCGCCCACGGCGTGAGGACGCTCAGGCTGCCGACGATCCAGGCCCATGTACGGACCTGGCCGCGCGTGGCCCGTTTCGGCTTCGCGGGTCGGGTCGGCGCTCCCATCAGTCATCGCCCCCGGATTCGTTCTCGGAGCCGCCCGCGCTGTGGCTCCCGCTGCTGGTGACGACGGCCTGCGTCTGGGCGGGGGCCGCGGGCGTCAGGACCACGACGGACCCCGCAGGCTGGGACGGCGCCTTCTTGTGGATCACGACCGTCCGGTGCTTCACGATCGGCTTCAGCGGGATCGTCACGTCGCCGGCCGCGGCGGTGTTCGCTTGCGGGATCCCGATCCCCCAGTTGAAGGACACGGCTGCGGCACCGGCGACGAAGGACGCGGCCAGTCCGCCGGCCGTCAAGAGCGCCGATCTCTTGTCCATGACCCGCCTCCTCCCTCAGCTCGCTCGATGGGCACCCGGTGGCACCACGGACACCGTAGGGAGGCGCTGTCCAAGAGCATCCGAACCCAGGGTTAGTTCCGCGCTAAGGATCGACAGGCCGAGGGGCCTTTGCCGGCGGTTGTCCGATCCTTACCGTGCCGCTGGTGGTCACGTCGCTAGCGTCGTCATCGGTGATCGAAGGAGGCGACGATGGCGTACGTGATCGCGGAGCCATGCGTGGATGTGCACGACCGTGCGTGCGTCGACGAGTGTCCTGTCGACTGCATCTATGACGGCGTCCGCAAGGGATACATCCATCCGGATGAGTGCGTCGACTGCGGGGCCTGCGAGCCGGTGTGCCCCGTCACGGCGATCTTCCACGAGGAGGATCTCCCGGATGCGTGGAAGCATTACGCGACGATCGATCGGGAGTTCTTCGGGCCCGAGGTGACGGGGCTCGGCGCTGCCGGAGGCGCCGCGGCTCTCGGCGCACTCGACGCGGACCACCCCGCGCTCGGCGCGGTCGGCGCATCCTGAGGGCTGCTGCGAGCCGACCGGACGGCCGAGCACGCACACGTGACGCCGTCATGCTGGTGGGGCGATGGGCACCGCGCCCGTGATCGTGGAGCCCTCCCCGGCCGCGCTGCGGATCGAAAGGGTGCCCCCGATCGCGTCGAGCCGGTCGGTCATGCCCTGGAGTCCCGTCCCGGACCCGGTCGTCACCGGATCGAACCCTCGCCCGTCGTCGGTGACCTCGAAGATGAGCTGGCCGTCGACGCGCGCCAGACGGATATGCGCGTTCGTTGCGTCGGCGTACTTCGCGACGTTGTTCATCGCCTCGAGGGCGCAGAAGTACACGGCCGCCTCGACGTCCCGGTCGTACCGGCCGATCTCGCCGGCGTCGATCTGCGTCCTCACGGCCGCCTTCCGCGCCTGCGCCTCGAGCGCCGCGGCGAGTCCTCGGTCGGCGAGCAGTGGGGGATAGATGCCACGCGCGAGGTCGCGAAGGTCTTCGAGGGCCGAGGTCGTCGCGCTCTGCAGGTGCGTCGCGAGCGAGCGCGCGCTCTGCGGATCGCGTTCGATCTGCTGCTCGAGGAGCTTCAGCTGCACGGAGAGGGCGACGAGCTGCTGCTGCGCACCGTCGTGGAGGTTCCGCTCGAGCCGCCGTCGTTCTTCGTCTTGCGCCTCGACGATCCGCCGCCGCGAATCGCGAAGCTCCTCGATCAGCCGGACGTTCCGCAGGACCAGGCCGGCCTGCGCCGCGAGGTCGCGCATCAACCGTTGTCGCGTGGGTCCGATCGGATCGCTCGCCGGCATGTCGACCGCCAGCGCGCCCAGGAGCTCTCCGCGGTCGCGGACCTCCTCGGCGTGGTCCGCTGGGAGGTGCGGGAGTTCTCCGTCCTGCAGGACCAACGGAGCCCGCGCAGCGTCCTCCTCGGGCCACCGCGCCGCGGGCCGGATCTGGCGCCCGACCCGGAGCCAGACCGTGGCGGCGGTGGCTCCTGTGGCGGCGGCGAGGAGCTGCGCGGTCCTGGGCAAGACGTCGTCGGTCGAGTAGGTCTCGGACATGCGCTCGCCGAAGTTCGACAGCACCTCGTACGGGGTCGCCCGGCCTCCGTAGATGATGCGATCGGCGATCCGTCGAGCGACCCGCAGCGCCGGCCAGAACAGGAGCCCGATCGCGGCCGCGGTGACGACCGCGGCAGTCTGGCCCCGCCCGATCAGCCCGCCGGCCGTGATCGCGACCGCGAGGAACGCCAGGAGCAACAGCGCCGCGACGACCACGTAGAGCACCGTCTTCTTGACCACGACGTCGAGGTCGTACAGGCGGTACTTCAAGATCGCGACGGCGCAGGCGACCGGCATCGCGATCCCGAGACTGATGATGAACAGGAGGAAGGCGAAGTCGTTGATCGGCCGACTCTGGTTCGGTCCGAGGCCGATCGACGTCAGGAGGACGAGGACGAGACAGCCACCGGTCACCGCCGCCGCGGTGGCGAACCACCGGATCTGCTGACGCTCCTCACCGGACGAGCGGCGGAAGCGCAGGACGAGGCCGATCATCGACGAGATCGCGACCGCCAGCAGCGTCAAACCGAACACCCAGGCGAGCGGCGCGAACCGCTCGAGCGCGGCGATGCCGAGCGGGTTCTCGGGCTGGATGCCCGGCGCGATGTCGATCGTGGTCGGCGCGAACATCCCGCCGACCAGCAGGCCGACGACGCAGGCGATGTTGAGACGGATCACCCATCGCCACCGCGGTGACGGAACGCTCCCGGTCGGGAAGAGCAGGATGAGGATCGGCACCAGCAGCAGGCCCATGAACGCCCAGTTCTCGATCCACGCCGCTGCGAGCCCGAACGGCAGCGCACCCGGGTTCGTGCCCAACGTGTACTTCGCGTACTCGCCGGCGACCCCACCGACGAGGACGGCGAGCCCAGCGACCAGGAACAGCCACCCGATGGGGTTCCCGGGCACGCGCGCGGCGAGCAGTCCCCCGACCACGACGTACGCGGCGATCGTCGCGATGAGGAAGCCCGTCGTCGGGTCGCTCGAGAACGTGCCGTCCCGGATCGAAAGGGTGATCCCAACGATCACCAGCACCGCGGCGACCGATACGACGCTGCGCACGGTCCACCGGGTCGTCACGGCGTCGTTCCCTCCACCGGTACGCGGCCCGTTATGGTCGTGCCCTCGCCGGGTGAGCTCCAGATCGTGAGCCCGCCGCGGATCGCGTCCAACCGATCGGCCATCCCCTGCAGCCCCGTCCCGTAGCCCGTCGTCTGCGGATCGAACCCGCGGCCGTCGTCGGTGACCTCGAAGGTGAGGTGCCCGTCGACCCGCGCGAGCCGGATGCGCGCGTTCGTCGCCTCCGCGTATTTCGCCACGTTGTTGAGCGCCTCGAGCGTGCAGAAGTAGACGGTCGCCTCGACGTCCCGGTCGAACCGCCCGACCCCGTCGCCGTCGACGGAGGTGGGGACCGCAGCCTTGCGCGCCTGCGCCTCGAGGGCGGCGGCCAGCCCTTGGTCGGCCAGCAGCGGTGGATAGATGCCCCGGGCGAGGTCACGGAGGTCCTCCAAGGCCGAGCTCGCCTGCGACCCGAGCTGCGTGAGCAGCGCGCGCTCCCGCTCCGGGTCCTTCCCGACGAGCTGCTCCGCCAGCTTCAGCTGCACCGCGAGGGCCACGAGCTGCTGCTGCGCGCCGTCGTGGATGTTGCGCTCGATCTTGCGACGCTCCTCGTCCTGCGCGGCGACGAGCCGTTGCCGCGACGCGCGGAGCTCTTCGAGCAGCCGGACGTTCCGCAGGACCGGCCCGGCCTGTGATGCCAGGTCGCGGATCAGCTTCTCCTTCGCGGGGTCCAGCGGATCGTTCGCCGGCATCGTGACGGCGAGCGCGCCGAGCTCCTCGCCCTGATGCCGGATCTCGAAGCGCTCGGGCGCGCCGTCGGGCTCGCCGTAGGTCGCCGCTTCCTGCAGGTCCCCGCCGATCTGCAGCAGGACCTGCGTGGAGGTCGCGCCGGTGGCGCCCGCGAGGATCTGCGCCATGCGCGGCAGCACGTCGTCGGTCGAGTAGGTGTCGCCGACCCGCGCGGCGAACCCGGTCATCACCTCGTACGGCGTGGCGCGGCCGCCGTAGACGACCCGGTCCGCGATGCGGGTTGCGACCCGCCGGAGCGGCCAGATGAGCGCGCCGATCGCGATCCCGGCGACCAGGTCCAGCCGGCCCTTCGACACGGATGCGAAGAGCACGGTCGTGATCCACGTCGCGGTGAGGAAGACCAACAGCAACAGGCCGGCCAGCACGACGTACAGCACCGTCTTGCGGATCACGACGTCCAGGTCGTAGAGGCGGTAGCGCAGGATCGCGATCCCGCATGCGAGCGGCACGCCGAAGAGCAGCGTGAAGAACATCGTCAGGAACATGGCCCCTGAGATCCACGACTGGTCGCCGAACACGGCCGTGACGAGGAACGAGAGCGCGAACAACACGAGGCACGCGATGCCGACGAATGCGAGCCACCGGGTCTGTTGACGGACATCGCCGTCGGACGTTCGGTACCGGACGATGAGGGCAGCCACAGCCAACAACGCGGCGACCACGGAGGCGAACGCGCCGACCTTCGTGAGCGCGCTCATCAGGTTGCCGAAGATCGACACACCGAGTGGGTTCATCACCTGCACGGTCGTCAGATCGGAGAACGCGCCGGTCAACCTGCCCGGGGTCAAGGCGAACGACACGACCGTGACGATCGGTGCGGCGATCGCGAGCCACAGGACCGGGCGCCATCGCCGCGAGGGGACCCGGCCGTCCGGGAACAACAGGAAGATCGGGACGAACACGTACTCCGCGGGGACGATCAGCCACCGATCGAGCCAGGCAGCGGCGTCGCCGAACGGGAGCGAGCCGGTGTGTTTCACCAATGCGAGGTTCACGTAATCGCCGTTGGCGAAGGAGAGCGTCGCGAGCACCGGCGCGGCAAGCAGGAGCCAGCCGATCGTGTTCCCCGGTTGGCGCACGACGATCATCCGGCCGATCCACGCGTAGACGCCGACGACCAGGTACAGGGCGACGAAGGAGATGATCCCCTCGATGCCGTGATCGTTGATCGTCCCCGCAGCCGGCCCGAGCGCGATGTGGGCCACGGTGAACACGCCGATGGCCACCAGACATGCGTTCGCGACGCGCCGAGCGATCCGCGTGGTGTCCGCCGAGCTCACGGCCCGACCTCGGCGGCGACCAGCGGGAGACGGATCGTCACGGTCGTCCCGGTCCCGGGCGTCGCGACGATCTCGAGGCGGCCGTCGAGCGCGTCGACCCGGTCCCGCATGATCTGCCTGCCCATACCCGGCGGGGTCGCGTCCGCATCGAAGCCGGGCCCTTCATCGCGGACGGCGACGACCAACCCGTGGTCGTCCAGATCCAGACCCACCGTGCACGGAGCGTTCCCCGCGTGGCGGATCACGTTCTGGATCGCCTGCAGGCAGCAGAAATAGACGCAGGCCTCGGTGTCGGCGTCGAACCGGCGGTCCCGGAACGCCGTGGACGCCTCGATCGTGGCGTTGGCGCCCACCTTGCGGATGTGCGCTTCGAGCGCGGGCTCGATGCCCTGATCCGCCAACAGCGGCGGGAAGATCCCGCGCGCCAGGTCGCGCAGCCCTTCGAGGGTGGTGTTCGCCTCCACACCCAGGCGATCCAGCAGCGCCTCGGCCGCCGCGGCGTCACGATCGAGCAGCTCGGTCGCCTCCCGCACCCGGCGTCCGATATCGATCAGCCGGCGCTCGGGGCCCTCGCGGATGTCGCGCTCCAGCCCGCGGCGCTGGGCGTCGCGGGCGGTGACCAGGCGCTGCCGGGAGATCTGGAGCTGGGCCGACTGCTCGGCCAGCTCCTCGAGCCGGATCGCCAGCTCGTCGGTGAGCCGGACGTTGTGCAGGGCGAGCCCCGCCTGCCGAGCGAGATCGTCGAGGAGGTGCTGTTCACCCGGCGTGAGTTGTTCACCAGGCGGTTTGATCACGGCGATCTCGCCGACGGGGGTCCCCTGGTAGGCGACCGCGATCGTCTGCGGAGGCGCGACGCGGCCGTTCGTTCCGGGTGGCCACACGACGTCGCGGTCCCCGCCGGGCAGGAAGACGCGGATCCGCGCCTGTGAGGCGCCGACCCCGAGGGCCGCTGCCTCGGCCATCTCGGGCAAGACCCGGTCGACCGACAACGTGCCGGCGACCCGTTCGGCGAAGCCTGCCATCACCTCGTACGGATCGGCCCGCCGCCCGTACACGAGGCGGTTCGCGAGGTGCTGCACGCGCACGCGCACGGGTTGGAACGCGACCGCGACGACCGCGGTCGCCGCGACGGAGAGGGCGACGCTGTGCTCGCTGTCCAGGACGCGGCCGAGGCCGACTACGATCGCGATGTACACCACCGTGATGAAGACGCCGAGTGCCGCGTAGACCACCGTCTTGTTGATCACGATGTCGATGTCGTAGAGCCGATACTTCAAGATCGCGATCCCCATCGAGATCGGGATCAGCGGAGCCAGCAGGGCGAAGATCGCGGCGGGGCCGCTCGGCATCAGGATGATGCCGAGCGCGAACCCGCCTGCGGCGAGCGCGCCGGCAGCCGTCACCCACGTGAGCTGCAGGCGCTCGTCTCCCGCGGACCGGCGGTAGCGGAGCACGAGCGCGATCGCGGATGCCACGAAGACCGCGACGTTGCCGAGTCCCGCGACGTTGTCGATCACCTGCACGACGCCGGAGGAGAGCACCTGGAGCGGGTGGACGACGCCCGGGAAGTTCGCCGTGAACTCCGGCGTCACGCCGAGCGCCGGCGCCAGCGCCGTGATCGCCGCGTTCGCGAGCGTGAGCACCACGAGGACGCGCCAGCGCGGGGAGAGCGGGTGGCCCGTCGGGAACAGCTGGAGGATCAGGAAGAACGAGATCGAGAAGCCCAGCGAGACCTGGAAGAGCCATGCCGCCCACGCGGCGGCCGGAAGATCGCGTGCGATCGCCGCGTCCGCGTACGCCTGGACCACGCTCACGAGGGGGATCGCGATCCCGTTGAGGATGAGCAGACCGGCGATGGTCCCGCCGACGCGGCGCTCCCATAGGACCGCGCCGACCACCGCGCAGCTGAGCGACAGGGGGACCCACACGAGGGGATCGGCGAACGGCAGTCCGGCTCTGTCGCTCAGCGCGGCGGCGACCAAGAGCAGGCCGAGGGAGACGACCGGGATCGCGA
>DATIWE010000065.1:0-106951 GCA_035519495.1 Actinomycetota bacterium | reverse complement strand
CGGATGCGGCCGCTGGCGTACCGCCATGCTACCGGGCCGGATGAAGCGGTCCGGGCGACCCGCCGATACCTGGAGATGCGATGCCGGCCCCACGGACCTGCCGATCCTGCGGTGCGACGCTGTCCCCCGACCTGCGCTGGTGCGGGCGCTGCTACACGCCCATCTACGAACTCTCGCCGCGTGCGAGGCTCCACGACGGCGACTTCATCAGCGCGCCGCTCGCGGAGGGCGGCCATCGCCCGCACTGGTCGCGGTGGGAGAAGAGCGCGACCACCCTCGGGCCGGCCGGCAAGATCGTCGCCTCGGTCCTCGTGGTCGCGACCCTCCCGCTCGCACTCGCGCTCGGGATGTTCCTGTACGCCGTGCTGTTCCCGGTCGTCGCGGCGATCGCGCTGGGCTCGATCTGGGCGCGAGGTTGGATCGTCCCCGACGAACCGGAGTTGCCGCCTCTGCCGGTCATCGAGGTCCCCGTCGCCGAGGAGCCTCGATCCCGCTCCCGGGTCGTGCTCCGGGCGCTCGGATGGGCCGTCGCGATCGGCGCGTCGCTGACGGTGGCGTACGGGCCGGTGCCGGCGAAAGCCGTCGTGCTCGCGAGCGCCTCGATCGCCGGCCCGATCTGGTTCTATCGCCGGGTCCTCGACCGCTGAGCGATCAGGCGTCCTCGGCGAGCCCGCCGAAGCGTCGCTCACGCTTCTGGAAGTCGCGGATCGCCTCGAACAGGTGCTCGCGGTCGAAGTCCGGCCAGAAGATCGGCGTGAACCACAGCTCCGAGTAGGCGGCCTCCCAAAGCAGGAAGTTCGAGGTCCGCATCTCCCCGCTGGTGCGGATCAGGAGGTCGGGGTCGGGCATGTCCGCCGCGAACAGGTGCTCGGCGATCATGCGCTCATCGATCTTCTCCGGCTTGAGCCGTCCCGCCGCGACCTCGCGCGCGAGCTCCTTCACGGCGTCCACGACCTCGGCGCGGCCCCCGTAGTTGAACGCGATCGTCAGGGTCATGCCGGTGTTCTGCCGGGTCAGATCCTCGGCGATACGGATCTCTCGCAGGACCGAGCGGGGCACGCGCCAGTTCCGCCGCCCGATGAAGCGGATGCGCACGTTCATCCCGTGGAGCTCGTCTCGCCGACGGTGCAGGAGGCCGCGGTTGAAGTTCATCAGGTAGAGCACCTCCGACGGCGGCCGCGCCCAGTTCTCCGTGGAGAAGGCGAATACGGTCAGCCAGCGCACGCCGACCTCGACCGCACCGTTGACGGTGTCCCACAGCGCCTCCTCACCGGCGCCGTGGCCCTCGGTCCGGGGCAGCCCGCGCTGCGTGGCCCAGCGCCCGTTCCCGTCCATCACGATCGCGACGTGCGCGGGCACCTTCGTGCGGTCGATGTCGGAGAGGTAGCTGCTCACGGCGCGGTCCTCACGAGCATCGGCACCGACTTCATCCGGCGCTCCAGGTGGTACTCCGCGAACCCGAACAGCAGACCCCTGGCCTCGCGCCGGAGCCGGCCGTCCGCGACGACGGTCGCCCCGATCACGCTGAGATCGGTGGTCGCGAGATGCGCGAGGAGGGCGAGCGCGTCCGGGCTCACCGGGGCGGCACCGCCCTCCGCACAGGTGGAACAGACGGCGCCCCCCGACGCGGCCGACCACAGGCGCACGTCGGCCGAGCCGCACCCGGCGCAGGCGGTCAGCGCCGGATGGAACCCCGAGAGCGACAGGAGCTTCAGGACGAAGGATTCGGTGACGGCCGCGGGATCGGCGGGGCCTGCGTCCAGCGCGCGCAGCCCCGAGAGCAGCAGGAGGGCCAGCCGGACGTTCCGCTCGTGCTCCTCGGCCACCTTGTCGACCGCCTCGAGCATCGTCTCCCCCGCCGCGAACAGCGCGAGGTCGTCGCGGATGTTCCGGTGCGGGGCCAGGATCTCGACCTGCGTGATCGTGTCGAGCGCGCCGCGGCCGCGGTAGAGCATCACGTTGATGTGCGTGAAGGGTTCGAGGCGCCCGCCGAAACGGGAGCTGGTCTTGCGGATCCCCTTCGCCACGCCCCGGACCTTCCCGGAGCCCTGGGTGAGGATGGTGATGATCTTGTCGGCTTCGCCGAGCTTCGCGGAGCGTAGGACGATCCCCTGCTCCTTGTACGGCGGCATGCCGCGATGCTAGCTCCCGCGATGTTGCAGGAGCCCTATCAGGGGTGTGACGTTTCCGTTGCGGCCGAAGCAGGGCCGGCCGCCGTGGCCCCGACGCTCACGCGCCGATCGGGTGCCAGACGGTCTTGAACTCGACGAGGGCCGTGATCTCCGAGAGGTGCTGGGCGGCTGGTGAGGCGGCGTCCGTCGCGCGCGCGCGATGCACCCGCTTCACGTTCTCCGCGGCCGAGCGTTCGGCGGCCGGCACCATCTCGGGTGGGCACCCGGTCAGATCGATCGCGTTCACGTCCATGTGGCCGGCCAACCACGGCACGAGCTCGGTGGGCGAACCCGTCAGGATGTTCACGACCCCACCCGGGACGTCGGAGGTGACGAGCACCTCCGCGAGCGAGATCGCCGGGACCGGGGTCGCTTCGCTGGCGAGCGCCACGACGGTGTTCCCGCTCACGATCGCCGGCGCGATCCGGTCGACGAGCCCGAGGAGCGCGGGTTCGCGCGGCGCGACGACCGCGACCACGCCGGTGGGCTCCGGCACCGTGAAGTTGAAGTACGGGCCGGCGACCGGGTTCGTCCCGCCGGCGACCTGCGCCAGCTTGTCCGCCCAGCCGGCGTACCACACCCACCGGTCGATCGCGGCGCTCACTTCGCCGGCCCCGTCCGCCGCGCCGGCGTCGGTCAACTCGGTCTCGAACTGCGCCCGCCGGCCCTCCATCAGTTCCGCGACGCGGTAGAGGATCTGGCCCCGGTTGTACGGGGTCTTCGCGGCCCAGCTCCGCTGGGCCGCGCGCGCCGCCACGACCGCGTCGCGCGCATCCTTCCGGGACGCGCGCGACGCCTGCCCGAGCGGACGCGCGTCGACGCCGGTGATGGCGTAGCTGCGCCCCGACTCGCTCCGCGGGAAGGCGCCGCCGATGAACAGCTTCAACGTTCGCCGGACCGGGAGCCGGTCGTCGCTCACGCGCGCGCCTCCAGACGCAGGTACGGGGCGAGCCCGTGCAGCCCGCCCTCGCGGCCGAACCCGCTCTCCTTGTACCCGCCGAACGGCGACGCCGGATCGAACCGGTTGAACGTGTTCGCCCACACGACCCCGGCGCGCAGCCGCTCGGCCATCCAGAGGATCCGCGACCCCTTCTCGGTCCAGATGCCGGCCGAGAGGCCGTACGGCGTGTTGTTCGCCTTCTCGACCGCCTCCTCGGGTGTGCGGAACGTGAGGATCGACAGGACCGGGCCGAAGATCTCCTCGCGCGCGATGCGATGCGACTGCGACACCCCGGTGAACAGGGTGGGCGCGAACCAGAAGCCTCGGCCGGGCAGCTCGCACGGCGGCTGGTACATCGCGGCGCCCTCGTCGATGCCGCTCGCGACCAGGTCGCGGATCTTCTCGAGCTGCGCGCGTGAGTTGATCGCGCCGACGTCGGTGTTCTTGTCCAACGGATCGCCGACGCGCAGCGTGCCGAGCCGTGCCTTCAGCTTGTCGAGCAGCTCCTCGAACACCGGCTCCTGCACGAGCAGCCGCGAGCCGGCGCAGCAGACGTGTCCCTGGTTGAAGTAGATGCCGTTGACGACGCCCTCGACGGCCTGATCGATCGGGGCGTCCTCGAACACGATGTTCGCGGCCTTGCCCCCCAGCTCGAGCGTCAGCCGCTTCCCGCTGCCGGCGACCTCACGCTGGATCCCTTTGCCGACCTCCGTCGAGCCGGTGAACGCGATCTTGTCCACGCCGGGATGCTCGACGAGGGCCTGCCCCGTCGTGCCGGCGCCCGTGAGGATGTTCACGACGCCGGGGGGCAGGTCGGCCTCCTGGATCACGTCGGCGAGCAGGAGCGCGGTGAGCGGGGTCGTCTCGGCCGGCTTGAGCACGACCGTGTTCCCGCACGCCAGCGCGGGCGCGAGCTTCCAGGCTGCCATCAGCAACGGGAAGTTCCACGGGATGATCTGCGCCGCAACACCCACCGGCGCGATCGACATGGCCGGGAACGCGTACTCGAGCTTGTCGGCCCACCCCGCGTAGTAGAAGAAGTGGGCCGCCGCCAGCGGCAGGTCGACGTCGCGCGACTCCTTGATCGGCTTGCCGCCGTTCATCGATTCGAGGACCGCGAACTCGCGCGCGCGCTCCTGGAGCGCGCGCGCGATCCGGAACAGGTACTTCGCGCGCTCGGTCCCCGGTGTGCGACACCACCGCTCCTCGAACGCCGCACGCGCCGCGGCGACCGCGACGTCGACGTCCTCCGCACCCGCCTCGGCCACCTCGGCCAACTCGTCCTCCGTCGACGGATCGATCGTGGGGAACCACCGGGCGCTCTTCGGCTCGACGAACCTTCCGCCGACGAACAGGCCGTAGCGATCCTCGAGTCGAACGACGTCCCGGGATTCGGGCGCGGGCGCATACGTCCACGCTCCGAGCGTCTCGAGCTCCCCCCCGCTCTCGACCATCAATCGACGGTGAAGTGGTCGGGACCTTGGTAGCGGCCGGTCCGCTCTTTCGCGATCTGCATCAGGACGTCGTTCAGCAGGCTCGACGCCCCGATCCGGAACAGATCCGGCGAGAGCCAGCCGGGTCCGAGCGTCTCACGCAGGACGACGAGGTACCGGATCGAGTCCTTCGCCGCCCGGACACCGCCGGCCACCTTGATGCCGACCGCCCGCCCCGTGTCGCGCGAGAGGTCGCGGATCGCCTCCATCATGCAGAGCGCGGCCGGCAGGGTGGCGCTGCTCCCGATCTTCCCGGTCGAGGTCTTGATCATGTCGGCGCCCGCCGCCATGGCCAGCACGCTCGCCTGACGGATGCGGTCGTACGAGCCGAGCTCCCCGACCTCGAGGATGACCTTGAGGTGCGCGGGCGCCGCCGCCTCCTTCGCGGCGATCAGCTCCTCGAACGCCTGCTGGTAGCGGCCACCGAGGAAGAGCGAGCGGTTCAAGACGATGTCGACCTCGTCCGCGCCCATCGCCACCACGTCGCGGACCTCCTCGAGCCTCGGCGCGAGCGGCCCGAGACCCGCGGGGAACGCGCCCGCGACGCTCGCCACGCGGACCCCGGTGCCGGCCGTCGCGGCGACGGCCGTCGGCACGAGCCACGGATAGATGCACACGGCCGCCACCGACGGGATCGACGCGTCGGTCGGATCGGGTCGCACCGCCTTCGCGCACATCGCGACGACCTTCCCGACGGTATCGGAGCCTTCGAGCGTGGTCAGATCGATGCAGCGGATCACCAGATCGAGCGCCCGGAGCTTCGCGTCCCTCTTGATCGAACGGGTCGCGAGATCGGCGGCGCGCGCCTCGAGGCCGACCGCGTCGACGCCGGGTGCGCGGCGGACCATGCGCACGGCCTCCGCTGCCGGGAAGGCCGGCGAGAGCGGCGCGAGCTGGCTCATCGGTTCAGGGTAGCCCACGTGTCGCGCCGGCGGCGGCCCGGTAGGCTCGGGCGCCGTGCAGCGCGTCGCAGCCGTCGGGATCGCCGCCGTCCTGCTCGTCGCGGGGGTGGGCTGCTCGAAGGGGTCATCCGCAACGACGTGTCAGGACCCGACGAAGGCATCGACCATCGAGATCAAGGACTTCTCGTACAGCCCGGTGTGCACGTCCACCGCCTCCGGCGCGACGCTGACGATCTCGAACACGGGCTCGCAGCCCCACTCCTTCACCGTGAAGGGCACCGACGTGAACGTGATGGTGCCGGCCGGCCAGCACGCCGACGCGTCGCTCGCGGGCGTCCCCGCCGGGACCTACGAGGTGGTCTGCACGCTCCACCCGCAGATGGTCGCGGCCTTGCGGATCGGGTAGCGCGGCTCTCAGAACCCGAGCCGTTCGAGCGCGCGCGGGTCCCGCTGCCACTCCTTGAGCACCTTGACGTGCAGGTCCAGGAAGACCTTGCAGCCGAGCACCAGCTCCATCTCCTCACGGGCGCGCGACCCGATCGTCTTCAACGTCTCGCCGCCGCGGCCGATCACGATCCCCTTCTGCGACTCACGTTCGACGAAGAGCGACGCGAACACCCTCGCCAGCCCGTCGCCGAGGTCGAACTCGTTCACGACGACGGCGATCGAATGCGGAACCTCCTGTCGCGTCACGGCCAGGGCTTTCTCGCGGACGATGTCTGCCAGACGCACGTCGAGCGGCTGGTCGGTGACCATCTCGTCCGGATACAGCGCCGGCCCCTCCGGCATGCCCTCGATGATCAACCCCCGGAGCAGCCGGATACCCTTTCCGAGCTTCGCCGAGACCGGCACGATCTCGTCGTAGTCGCCGATCGCCGCCGCCGCCGCCAGCTGCGGAACCTCGCGATGCGCGCGTAGGGCGTCCACCTTGTTCACCACACACACGGCCGGCGCGCCGGTCGGACGTACGCGTTGCGCGTACACGAACGCATCGCCGGTCCCGACGCCTCCTTCGGCGTCCACCACGTGCAGGACGAGGTCGACGCCGTGCACGGCGTCGCCCACCACGTCGTTCATCCGTGCGCCCATCAACGTCTTCGCCTTGTGGAAGCCGGGGGTGTCCGTGAACACCACCTGCACGTCGTCGGAGGTCCAGACCGCGTGCAGCTCTCGGCGGGTCGTCTGCGGCTTGTCCGAGACGATCGCCACCTTCTGGCCCATCAGCGCGTTCACGAGCGTGGACTTCCCGACGTTCGGCCGGCCGACGACGGCCACCATGCCGCTGCGGAACGGCGTCTCGCTCATCGGTCGAGGTCGGCGGGCCCGAACGCGTCGGGCAGCAGCTCGGCCAGCGTCCAGGTGCGGCGAGCGCCCGCGACGGTCTCGGCGACGACGACCGCGTCCGGACCGAACTCCCACAGCACCTGCCGGCACGCGCCGCATGGAGGCGTCGGGGCATCGGCCGCGGTCACGACGGCCACGACGTCGATCCGCCGCTCCCCCGCGTCGATCATCCGTCCGACGGCGTTCCGTTCCGCGCAGACGGACACCGGGTAGCTGGCGTTCTCGATGTTCTGCCCGGTGAAGATCTCGTCGCCGGCGACGATCGCGGCCCCCACGTCGAAGCCCGAATAGGGTGCGTACGCCCTGCCCATCGCCGCTCGAGCCGCCTGCAGCGCGCGCTCGACGGGATCCGCATCCATCCGATGATGCTAGCGCGCGACGGGTGCGCGGTCCGTGGACGCAGCACCCGGGCACTTGTAGCGTGCTTCCCGATGTCGAACGGGTCATCGATCCGGCAACCCCCAACCGCTCGCTGGCTCGGGTCGAGGCCCGGCTCGGTCGTGGCCGGCATGGTCCTGCTCGCGATGCTGGTGATCGTCCCGGCGCCGGCCGCCCACCCCACGACCGGCCACCCCGCGACCGGCGACCCCGCCGGCTTCACCTGTCGCGGCCGACCGGCGACGATCGTCGGGACGCCGGGGAACGACGCGATCGACGGCACGAGCGGCCCGGATGTGATCGTCGCGCTGGGTGGCGACGACATCGTGTTCGGAGGCGGGGGGAACGACGTGATCTGCGGCGGCGCCGGCGACGACGAGCTCGTCGGCGAAGCCGGCAACGACATCTTGGTCGGCGGCCCGGGCAACGACGGCCTCTTCGGTGTGGTCGGCGACGACTGGCAGTTCGGCGGTCCCGGGAACGACGTGATGACCTCGGGCGGCGCCGATCCGGGGCGCGACCATCTCGTCGGCGGCCCCGGGAACGATGCGCTCCTCAACGCCGGTCCCGGCAACGACGTCCTGAAGGGCGGTCCCGGCAACGATGCGCTCGCGGGCCGGGCCGGGAGCGACCTCCTCCTCGGCGGCCCCGGGAACGACATCCTCGACGGGGGAACCGCGAGCGAAACGATCGTCGTGGATACCGATCGCGACGTGCTCGACGGAGGCCCGGGCGACGACATGTGTGCCCGGGGCGAGCGCACGACCGGATGCGAACGGGGACCTCGGTTCGCCACGACGGGAACCGACTGCGACGGCCTCACGCCCACGATCGTGGGGACGAGCGGCCCGGACGTCCTGATCGGCACCGAGGGACCGGACGTGATCGCCGGGCTCGGCGGGAACGACACGATCATCGCGCGCGGGGGCGACGACATCATCTGCGGCGGTCCCGGGCGCGACATCATCGACGCGGGCGTCGGGAACGATCTGGTGATCGGCGGGCCCGGCGCCGACCTGCTGGCCGGTGGGCAGGGCGACGATCGGCTGCTCGGCGGTCCCGGCAATGATGACATCCATGCCGGCAACGGTGAGGACGTCGTCCTCGCGGGCCAGGGCAACGACGCGGTCTACGGTGACGACGGCGCCGATCACATCTTCGGCGGGCCCGGGAGGGATCTGATCGGCGGCGGCTACCAGCCGGACGTCCTGATCGGCGGAAGCGGCGACGACGTGCTCTTCGGCGATGCGGGCCGCGACACCCTCAGCGGCGGGGCCGGCGTCGACGTGTGCCTTGATGGGACGCAGGACGGGTCGTGCGAGTCCACCCTGCCCGACCTGCCCGGCCATCCATGATCGGGCCGTGATCCGGCCATGACCTGGCCATATCCGACCATGATCCGGCCCTGATCCCTGATCGCGGCGGTCGGTTCAGGCTCCCTCGGCGCCCTCCACGCCCGTTCGCTCCGGCAGGCGCTCGATCAGCACCGTCGCGACGCGCCTGCCCTGCACGTCCTCAGCGACGAACCGTAGGCCGAGGAACTCGGTCGATTCGCCGGCGCTAGGGATCTTGCCGAACAGATCGAGCACGAGCCCGCCGACCGTGTCCCATTCCTCGTCGGGGAGCTCGACGTCGAGCAGCTCGTTGAGGTCGTCGATCGACGTCTTGCCCGAGACGCGGTAGACCCCCTCGCCGACCTGCACCATCTCGGGCTCCTCGCGGTCGTACTCGTCGGTGATCTCGCCGACGAGCTCCTCCAGGAGGTCCTCGAGGGAGACGATGCCGGTGACGGAGCCGTACTCGTCGGTGACGAGCGCGAGGTGGAACTTCCCCTTCTGCATCTCGCGGAGCAGGTCGGCCACCTTCTTCGACTCCGGCACGAACCTGGCCGGGCGTGCGATCTCCTTCAGCGGCATGTCGACCGTGCCCTGATGCAGCGCCTTCAGGACGTCCTTCGCGAACACCACGCCGACGACGTCGTCGACGTCCTCGTGGTAGACGGGGATCCGGGAGTATCCGTGCTCCAGGACGAGCGCCTGCACGTCGCGGAGCGTCTTGTCGTCCTCGATCGCCACGATGTCCGGACGGGGCACCATCACCTCGCGCACGATGGTGTCGCCGAACTCGAAGATCGAATGGATCAGCTCCTTCTCCTCCTCCTCGATCTCCCCTTCCTCGGAGGCCATCTCGGCTGAGGCGCGGAGCTCCTGCTCGGTGATGTAGGGCCCCTGGCGCAGGCCCTTGCCCGGCATCAGCGCGTTCGCGAGCTTCAACAGGCCGCTCGCGAACGGGCCGAGCACGCGCCGGAGGAACGCGATGGGCGGCGCGACCACGAGCGCGACCCGGTCGGTGCGTTCGATCGCGTACGTCTTCGGGGTCACCTCCGCGAACACGAACAGCAACAGCGTCATCACGATCGTGGCCACGATCTCACCGACGTCGTGGAAATGCCGTACCGCGAACGAGGTCGCGATCGTCGATCCGCCGATCGTGAACAGCAGCGTCAGGAACAGCACGACGTTGAGGTGCGGCGCGGGATCCTCGACGATCCGGACGAGCTGCGCGGAGCCGCGGCGGCCCTCCTCCCGGAGGCGGAACGCACGCACCCGGCTCGTCCGGATGATCGCGGTCTCTGACGCCGCGAAGAACCCGACCGCCACGATCGACAGCAGGACGATCGCGATCGACAGCACGTCGGACGTCGTCATGGCGTCCGGACCCCGCTGTAGCGCTCCTGACGGCCCCACATCTCGGCTCGCTCGCCATCCTCCTCATGGTCATAGCCGAGCAGATGAAGGATGCCGTGGACGAGGAGGAGCCGCAGCTCCGCGCCGGGATCCTCCGGGTTGTTCCGCGCCGCGACCGCGGGCGCGATCACCACGTCGCCCAGCATCCGCACACCGTCCTCGCCGCGGTCGTCCTGCGGGAAGCTCAACACGTCCGTCGGCCCGGGTTCGCCCATGTATCGGACGTGGAGCTCCTCGATCTCGGCGTCCTCGACGAAGCTGACGGACAGCTCGGCGTCCTCGACCCCCTCCGCCCGAAGGGTGTCGCTCGCGAGCGCGCTCAGCGCGTCCACGTCGAGCGGGCGTGATTGGCGGTCCGAGACGAGGATCGCCGGATGGCCACCGGGGCTGGCGTCGGCACCCATGCGTCAGTCGTCGTCGCCGAGGCGCTGCTGACCGAACCGGCCGTAGGCCTCGACGATGTCCTGCACGATCCGGTGCCGCACGACGTCCTTCCCGTCCAGATGCACGAACGAGATCCCGTCGATCGACTCCAGGATCTCCTGCACGACGTGCAGGCCGGATCGCGTGCCGTTCGGCAGGTCCACCTGCGTCGCGTCGCCGTTCACCACAGCCGTCGACCCGAACCCGAGCCGCGTCAGGAACATCTTCATCTGCTCCGGCGTCGTGTTCTGTGCTTCGTCCAAGATGATGAAGGCGTCGTTCAACGTGCGGCCGCGCATGTAGGCGAGCGGGGCGACCTCGACCACGCCGCGCTCCATCAACCGCGGCAGTGTGTCCGGTCCCGTCATCTCGTACAGGGCGTCGTAGAGCGGCCGCATGTAGGGGTCGATCTTCTCGTAGAGCGAGCCGGGGAGGAACCCGAGCCGCTCCCCCGCCTCCACGGCGGGACGGGTCAGGATCAGGCGGGAAACCTGCCGTTCCTGCAACGCACGGACCGCCACCGCCACCGCCAGGTACGTCTTTCCGGTGCCCGCCGGGCCGATCGCGAACGTGACGGTGGAATGCCTGATCGCGTCCACGTAGCGCTTCTGCCCGAACGTCTTCGGCGCGATCTTCTTCCCGCGCGCCGACAGGAGGTTGTCGCCGAGGACCTCGCTCGGACGCGGGAGCCGCGCGTCCTCCTCACCGGGAGCCACCACGCCGCCGGTCACCATCGCGATCGTCTGCCCGACCGAATCCTCGGTCAGCTCGGTGCCCTTCTCGAGCAGCTCCAGGAGCTCCTCGAAGATCCGGCCGACGCGCTCGGCCTCCGCGGGAGGACCGGTGATCGTGATCTCGTTGCCGCGCACGAGGATGTCCGCACCGAACGCGCCTTCGACGAGTTTCAGGAAGGAGTCGCGCTGACCCAGCAAGGCCACCATCGACTGGTGCCCCGGGACGAGGATCTTCACTTGGGTGGTGGCGGCTGCCACGTGCTCCGACATCCGGGGCGACGCCCCGTTCCCTCCTGCTCGGGAGTAGCAACGGCCGTCACGTGGACGGCCGCGTCTATCGTACCCGCTCAGCCCGGGGGCCAGCCCATCGGACGCCCGCCGAGCAGATGGAAGTGCAGATGGAACACCGCCTGGCCAGCGTCCGGACCGACGTTCGAGACGAGGCGCCAGCCGGACTGGTCGATGCCCTCCGTCCGGGCCAGGTGGGTCGCGGCCTGCGCGATGTCGGCAAGCATCGCGCCGTGGCTGTCCTCGATGTCCGCGAGCGACTCGAGGTGCTCCTTCGGGATCAGCAGGATGTGCGTCGGCGCCTTCGGGTCGATATCGCGGAACGCGAGCACGCGGTCGGACTCCCGGAGGATCTCGGCCGGGATCTCCCTGGCGGCGATCCGACAGAACAGGCAGCTCGTGTCCGACACGTTCCGAGCCTATCGCGGCGCGATGACGATTCAGAACTCCGGGCGGCGCAGGTGACCCTCCGCGGCCCCCTTGCGGGGCTCGCCGCGGATCTCGGCCAGTCGTTCGAGCAACGACCGCTCCTCGCGCGAGAGCTCGCGCGGCGTGACGACGTGCAGGGTCACGAACAGATCCCCACGCCCGCGCCGGTTGAGGTTCGGCACGCCCTTGCCCCGCAGCTTCACGACGGTGCCCGAGGCCGTACCCGGCTCCACCTTGAAGACCTCCGCGCCGTCGAGGCCCGCGACCCGGACGTCGGCGCCGAGCGCCGCCTGCGTGATCGAGATGTCGAGCACGGTGTACACGTTCTGCCCCCGGCGGTCGAAGGAGTCCGATCCCTCGACCCCGAGACGCACGAACAGGTCGCCGGCCGCCCCACCGGCCACGCCGGCGTGACCGTTGCCGGCGACCCGCAGCTCCATCCCGTCGGCGACGCCGGCTGGGATCTCGACGGTGACCGTCGCCGCGCCGCGAACGCGCCCCTCGCCCGCGCACGCAGCGCACGGATCGGGGATCTCCTGCCCGGTGCCCCGGCAGGCCCCGCACGGCGCGGTCGTCATCAGCGTGCCGAACACGCTGCGACGCACGCTCTGGACCTCGCCGGTCCCGCCGCAGGTCCGACAGGCGATCGGCGCCGTCCCGGGCTCGGCCCCGTTGCCCATGCATCGCTCGCACACCGACAGGCGTTCGAACTCGACCTCCCGCCGCACCCCGAAGGCCGCCTCCTCGAAGGACAGCTGGACAAGGACGCCGGCGTCCTCGCCCCGCCGGGTCCTCGTTCGAGGCCCGCGCCGCCGCGAGCCGAACCCGCCGAAGCCACCCTGCCCGAAGAACATGTCGAAGATGTCGCCGATGTCGGCGAACGGCTGTCCTCCCCCGTCGCCGTAGGCGTCGTACCGCGCCCGCTTCTCCGGGTCCGACAGGATCTCGTACGCACCGGCGATCTCCTTGAACCGGGTCTCCGCCGCGGGATCACCGTTCACATCGGGGTGCAGCTCGCGCGCGAGTCGCCGGTACGCCGTGCGGATGTCGGCCTCGGAGGCGTCGCGCGTGACGCCGAGCAACGCGTAGAGATCGCGCGTGGCGGCCATCGGTCTACTGGTCGAGCTCGGTCGCGATCCCGGAGAGCCGCTCCGCGACCGCGCGGACCGACGCCATCGCCGACAGGTAGTCCATGCGGGTGGGCCCGACGATCCCGATCGTGCCGACCGTCGCCTCGCCGGATCGGAACGGCGCGGTCACGATCGAGGCCTCCCACTCGCCCGTCGTCGGATGCTCGGCGCCGATCGTCACGCTGACGTCGTCGGCGGCCACGTCCTGCAGGACGCTCAACATCTCCTGCTCGCGCTCGAGCGTCTCGAACAACCGGCGCAACGTCTCCCGCCGCCAGGCCTGCGTCTCGTCGGCCAGGTTCGACGCGCCGCCCACCACCACGTGCGCGGCGCGCTCCCCGCGCGTGGCCAGCCGGAGCACGTCGGCGACCATCAGCAGCAGGTCGTGCTCGTCGGAGCTCACGCCCGCGGCCATCTGCAGGAGCCGGGCCTGTGAGTCCACGTACGTCGAACCCTGGAGCGTCCGGAGCTTCCGCTCGGCCGCGGCGACCGCCGGGGCGCCGATCTCGTCGGGCCGGTCCAGGATCTGCTTGTCCACGCGACCGTGCTGTCCGATCGCGAGCACCATCAGGGTCGGTCCCATGTCGATCAACTCGAGCCGGACGAGCTGCTCATCCGACGCGCCGGGTGGGACCGCGAGGCCCGCGTACTGGGTCAGGCGCGACAGGAGCAGCACCGAGCCCTTCAGGACCTCCTCGAGGTCGAGGATCGCCTCCTCGAAGTGGGTCGCGATCGCGCGCCGCTGCGCATCCCGGAGCCTGCCGTGCGCCGGGAGCGTGTCCACGTAGTGGCGGTAGCCGGCGTCGGTCGGGATCCGACCAGCCGAGGTATGCGGGTGACGCAGGTAGCCGAGCTCCTCGAGCGCCGCCATCTCGTTGCGGATCGTGGCGCTGGAAACGCCGAGGCCGGCGTGCTCCGCGATCGTCTCCGATCCCACCGGCTCGCCGGTGCGGACGTAGGCCTCGACCACCGCGTGCAGGACGGCGGATTTCCGCAGCCCCAGATCCGCTCGTTCCGCCATCCCTGGATGATAGCTGGCACTCTTGCCGACAGAGTGCTAATCGCTCCGCAGTGCGTTCCCTCAGCACGGGAGCTCCGCGAGCGCGGCTCCCATCTGCTGGAGCGCCGCCGTGTCATCCGCCTGCGTTTCCAGGGCATCTCGGTACGCCTTCACCGCGGGCTCGAGCGCCCGGACGTTCGCCGCGAGCGTCTCGTTCCCTGCCGCGGCGATCGCGTCCGCGTGCGCCGGCAGCGACCGCAACACCCGAGAGAGGGCATCGACGCGCGGCGTCTGCAGGTCCCGGAGGTCGACGCAGAGCGCCGTGACCGGGTCGCCCGAAGCGCTCGGGGTGCCCGAGCCACCGCCGCCGCCCCCGCGCGTCAGCAGGACCGCGACCGCGACCACGAGCAGGATCCCCGCGACCGCGAGGATCGGCCCCATCGGCGGTTGCGACCGTCGCCCGGTCGCTCCGGGGCCCGGCGCCGCGGCGGCGCTCGCCGGCTCGGCGGTCCCGGCGGCAGGCGCCGCCCGGGTCGGAGCGGCCGGCACCGAGCCGTGCGCCGTGCCGCAGGTCGGGCACGTCCAACCCTGGGTCCCCGGGTGCATGTGGAACCGGTCCCCACACCGATCGCACGTCGCGAAGACCCACTCGGTCCCGCACTCGATGCACGTGTACCCCTGGGCGTGGGCGCCGATGGGCTGCCGGGTCGTGCACCGGGGACACGTGACCTCGGACATCGGCGCTCACGATACCGGGGCCGATGTCCGTCCGGAGGGCAACCCGTGCCAAGCTTCGTGCGTCTTCAGAGCATGGAGCAGACGCTCGTGAGCGAGCAGGGCGCGCCGGTCCTCGACGAGGCCGCGATCCGCGAGTTCCTCGGCGGGCCGTTCCCGAGGATCGTCGCCGCCGTCGCGCTCGTGGCCGGCAACCGTGCCGCGGCCGAGGACGCGGTGGCCGAAGCCCTCTCCCGCGCGTGGGAGCGGGCCGATCGCGGCGACCCGATCGACTCCCTGCCGGCGTGGGTCACCCACGTCGCCCTCAACCTGTCCCGGAGCCGGCTCCGGCGGATCCGCGCCGAGGCGCGAGCGCGGGAGCGGATCGACGCCCAGACCGAGCCACCCGCGTCCGCCGAGGACCGACTGGACGTGCGACGGGCGCTCGCGCGGCTCCCGCGACGGCAGCGCGAGGTGATCGTCCTGCACTACTACCTCGGGCTGCCGGTCCTGGAGATCGCTCGGGCGCTCCGGGTCACCGAGGGGACCGTCAAATCGACGCTGTTCCGAGGCAGGCACGCCATGGCGGTCGCCCTCGGCGAGGAAGAGGAGTGACGACGATGATCGACGAACGGCTGGAGCGGGAGCTCGAACGAGCGGCGCGGCCGGCGGCGCCCGATGTGGGCGCGCTCGTCGACGACGTCGTGCGCCGCCGGGCGCGGCGTGCCGCCGCCCGACGGATCCAGGCCGGCGCCGTCGCGCTCGTGGTGACGGCGGTGGCGTTCGGGGCGTTCGTGGTCGTGCAGGCGCGGACCACGGCCACGATCGAGCCCGGCGGGAGCCCGAGCAGCACGGTTCCCCAGGCAGCGCCGCCCCTGCGGTTGGGGTTCCCGACGTGCGATGTGACGTCGGTCCCGATCACGGTCGACGGGACCCACGGGTTCGCCTACGTCGCGACGAAGGCGGACGACGGCCCCTGCCCGAAGGACGGGGACACCGTGGTCGCGGTCGATGTCAACGGCGACGGCCGGGCGGACGCGTCGGCCGGGCCGTTCGGCGACTGCTCCTACGGCTGCAAGGCGTGGGCCGCACCCGACGTGAACGGCGACGGGACGAGCGAGGTCGCCGTGTCGAACGCCGGCGCCGATGGTTACGGCATCAGCCTGTACGCGGTGACCGGCGGCGCCGACCCGTCGATCCGGTCCATCAGCGTCGCCGACCCGCAGGGGCTCGGCTTCATCCGGGTCGATCCGCGGGCCTACGATCCCATGCAGTTCGCGTGGGTCGATGTCGTCGGGCGGTTCGACGACGCACGCTGCGGCGCGCTGCCGGACGGCTCGCGCACGTTGGTCGTGGACGACGGAGACAAGCTCGGCGCGAACGCCGCCGTGCGCTCGACCGTGCTCGTGCTCCGAGGGACCACCGCGACCGTCGTGGACGCGACCCACGCGACGATGCCGCTCGCGGATGCCCCGTTGCCGGGCAATGAGATGTGCGGCGTGCCGGTGTTCGCCGGGACGCCGAGCCCCGACAGCCCGGCGCAGACGGCGTCGGCGACGCCGCAGCCCTAGGCGGTCAGACCGAGGACAAGCTCGTTCAGCAGGAGCAACCCGCGCTCGGTCGGCACGAGCCGGCCGAGGTCGTCCCGCAGGAGACCGCTCGCGACGAACGGCTCGTACCGCGCCTCGTCGAACCAGCTCGTCGGGACGCCCTCCAAGATCCGCAGCCGGAGGAACACCTCCTCCAGGTACGCGTCCGAGGGGTCGAGCGACTCGGAGCCGCCGATCGGCAACTCGCCCGCCTCCACCCGCTCGAGGTAGGTCTCCGGCGGACGGACGTTCCACCACCGGACGTCGTCGCGGTAGGCGTGCGCCCCCGCCCCGAGTCCCACGTAGGGCCGGCGCTCCCAGTACCCGAGGTTGTGGCGACACTCGAAGCCCGGTCGGGCCCAGTTGGAGACCTCGTAATGGCCGTAGCCGGCGTCGTGCAACAGCTCGCAGGCCCGCATGAACATGTCGGCCTGCAGGTCGGGATCCGGGGCCGGAACCTCGCCGGCGGCGACCCTCCTGCCGAGCGCCGTCGCCGGCTCGATCGTCAGGGCGTAGGCGGACAGATGTTCCGGCGACAGCGTGAGCGTCTGCTCGAGCGTGTGCGTCCAGGACTCGATCGTCTCGCCCCGCGCGCCGTAGATCAGATCGAGGCTCACGTTCCGGTAGCCGGCGCGACGCGCGGCGAGGACGGCGGCGCGGACCGACGCCGGCTGATGCACCCGCTCGAGGGCCGCGAGGACGCTCGGATCGAACGACTGCGCGCCGATCGACAGCCGGTCGAACCCGGCCTCGAGCATCGCCGCGAGGGACGCCTCGGTCACGGTGTCGGGGTTCGCCTCGATCGTGACCTCGGCGTCGGCGGCCACGTCGAACACCTCGCGCAACCGGCCGAGGAGGGCTCGCAGGTCCGCGGGCTCGATCGTCGTCGGCGTTCCGCCGCCCAGGAAGACGCTGCCGAACGATGTGCCGGCCCAGCCGGGGCCGGCCAGTTCGGCCTCGCGGAGCAGCGCGGCCAGGTAGCGCGGCTTCAAGCCGTCGAGCCCCGCGTACGCGTTGAAGTCGCAATACCCGCAGCGCGTGAGGCAGAACGGGATGTGGACGTAGATCCCGGCCGGGTCGCTCATCGCCTCTTCCCGCCCTCGTCCACCCGGAGCGCGGCGATGAACGCCTCCTGAGGGACGTCGACCTTGCCGACGCGCCGCATCCGCTCCTTCCCCTTCTTCTGGGTCTCGAGGAGCTTTCGCTTACGGGTGATGTCGCCGCCGTAGCACTTCGCCAGCACGTCCTTGCGCTTGGCCTTCACGGTCTCGCGCGCGATCACCTTCGAGCCGATCGACGCCTGCACGGCGACGTCGAAGAGCTGCCGCGGGATCAGCTCCTTGAGCCGCTCTACCATCTGCTTGCCGTACACGTACGCCTTCTCCCGATGCACGACGGAGGAGAACGCGTCGACCGGCTCACCGTGCAGCAGGATGTCGACACGCACGAGTTTCGCCTCCTGGAACCCCCACGGCTCGTAGTCGAGACTGGCGAACCCCCGCGTCCGCGATTTCAGCAGATCGAAGAAATCGAACACGATCTCGGCGAGCGGCAGGACGTAGTGGACCTCGACGCGCTCGGGCGTGAGGTAACTCATGTCGACCGTCTCGCCGCGGCGCGACTGACACAGCTCGAACACGGCGCCGAGGTACTCCACCGGCGTGATGATCGTCGCGTACACGACGGGTTCCTCCACGCGGTCGTGGTCCCCGCCCGGCGGCATCTCGGCCGGGTTGTGCACAACGATCTCGCGGTCGCCCTTGAAGACGTGGAACTCGACGTTCGGCGCCGTCGAGATCAGCTCGAGACCGAACTCCCGCTCGAGCCGCTCGCGCACGATGTCCATGTGCAACAGGCCCAGGAACCCGACCCGGAACCCGAACCCGAGGGCCATCGAGGTCTCGGGTTCGTACACGAGCGCCGAGTCCGAGAGCTTCAGCTTGTCGAGGGCATCACGCAGGACCGGGTAGTCGTTACCGTCGGCCGGATACAGTCCCGACCAGACCATCGGCTTGGGCTCGCGGTAGCCGGGGAGCGGCTCGGTCGCGGCGAGCTTGCCCGCGAGCGTGATCGTGTCGCCGACCTTCGCCTGGTGGACGTCCTTCAGCCCGGTGACGAGGTAGCCGACCTCGCCGGCACCGAGGGATCCGACCGGCGTCGCCTCCGGCGCCATCACCCCCGTCTCCTCCGCGTCGGAGGTCACCCCGGTTGCGAACATCCGGATCTTCGCGTTGCTCGGCAGCGTCCCTTCGTGGACGCGGACGTACGTGATCACGCCCCGGTACATGTCGAACGCCGAGTCGAAGATCAGGGCGCGGAGCCGGGCGTCGGCATCGCCCTCCGGATGCGGCACCTGCTCGATCACCGCCTTCAGCAGCTCGGGCACGCCCTCGCCCGTCTTCGCCGACACGAGCAGGATGTCCTCGGGCTCCCGGTCCAGCAGGTGCGCCAGCTCCTCGGCCCGCTGCGCCGGCTCCGCCGCCGGCAGGTCGATCTTGTTCAGCACCGGGACGATCACCAGGCCGGCGTCGCGGGCGAGGTGGAAGTTCGCGAGCGTCTGGGCCTCCAAGCCCTGGGCCGCGTCCACCAGGAGGATCGCCCCTTCGCAGGCGGCGAGGGAGCGCGAGACCTCGTACGTGAAGTCCACGTGCCCCGGGGTGTCGATGAGGTTCAGTTCGTGTCCCTCATGCAACAGCCGGACCGCCTGCGCCTTGATCGTGATGCCCCGCTCGCGTTCGAGATCCATCCGGTCGAGGTACTGGGCCCGCATCAGCCGCTGGTCCACCGTGTGGGTGAGCTCGAGCATCCGATCGGCGAGCGTCGACTTCCCGTGGTCGATGTGCGCCACGATGCAGAAGTTCCGGATGCGGGAGATGTCGGTGACCACCGGAGACCATGGTACGGGCCCGCTAGACTCGGGCGCCGATGCACGCGCCGATCTACGCGATGGTGGCGATCACGTCCGGGACCACGCTCTTCCGGCTCATCGAAGACGCGGTGTCGCTCCTAGAGGTGCTCGCCGTCGCCGTCATCATCGTCTCGGTGCTCCTCGCGATCGTTGCGGGGATCCGCACGCTCGGCTCCGGAGCGTGGGCCGCCTCGGCCGAGGCGAAGCGCACGATCGCCAACGGCGTCCTCCTCGGCCTCGAACTGCTGATCGCGGCCGATGTGATCCAGACGGTCACCCTGGAGCGGACGCTCTCGAACACGCTCCTCCTGGGGATCCTCGTCGTGATCCGGACGTTCCTGTCCTGGTCGCTGTTCGTGGAGATCAACGGACGGTGGCCCTGGCGGTCCGCGCCGACGCCGCCCGCGGAAGCCGCCTGAAGCCACTGGTAGACTCCCGGTTCCTCATGGCGAACATCAAGTCACAGATCAAACGGAACCGGCAGAACGAGAAGCGGCACGAGCGCAATCGTGCCGTCAAGACGTCGCTCAAGACCTCCACGAAGAAGGTGCAGGTCGCGGTGGCCGAGGGCGACGCCGAAGCGGCCACGATCTCCCAGCGCGAGGCCGCGCGGTCGTTGGACAAGGCGGCCAGCAAGGGCGTCCTCCACAAGCGGACGGTCGCGCGCAAGAAGAGCCGGCTGGCCAAGTCCGTCAACAAGATCCCCGCGTAGTCACGCCGCGATGGCGGCGATCAGCGCGGGCATCACGACGTCACCGGAGGCGCCCGACTTCAGGGCCCGGTCGGCGTCCGTGACGCGCTCGTGGATCTCGACCAGCTGCGGCAGCGTGAAGTTCCGAGCCTGCTGCCGGTAGCGGCGGACCTGCCAGTCGAACCGGAGCCCGGCCTGCTTCGCCACCTGCGCCTGCGGCATCCGGTCGGGCAACGCGCGCACCTTGATCAGATCGCGGAGCCGGCTGGCGATGCCGCCGAGCACCATCAGCGCTTCGTCGCCGCTCTCTTCCATCGAGCGCAGGGCGCGCACCGCGCCCGCCAGGTCTTTGCCGAACGCCTTGTCGCACAGATCCCAGGTCTTCTGCTCCCCCAGCCCTCGGAACTGCCGGTGGATCTCCCCCGGCCCGAGGCGGGTCCCGGTCGGGAAGGCCGACGCCAGCTGCCGGACGGCCGCGTCGAGCTGCGCGGCATCACTGCCGAGGATCTCGACGATCGCGCGCGCCGCCGGCGGTGTCAGATCCGCGCCGGCCTCCTTCGCCCTGGTGAGGATCCAAGGTTCGAGGTCCTTGCGGCCGAGCTGGAGCTGGCGGATCTCGCCGACCGGCTCGATCAGCTTCAGGAGCGCGGCCGGCGGCTTCCCCCGCTCAGCCACGGTGCAGCACACGACGAGCGCCGCGTCGGCGTCGGGAGCGGCGAGGTAGCCGGCCAGGTCCCCCATCGCCTCCTTCGGCAGCGCGCGCGCGTCGGTCACCAGCAGCGCCCGGGGGTCACCGAACAGGGGAGGCGTCGCGAGGTGGTGCAACTCCGTGCCCTGCCACTCGCCGCCGTCGACCTCGGTCACGTCGAAGCCGGTCAACGCATCGTGCGCGGCCTCGCGCAGCAGGTAGGGGTCCTCACCCCAGAACAGGACGACGGGGGGCCGGGTCGCGGTCATCGGTCCGACGCTACCACCGGTCCCTGCGGGCCGAACGTGACGGTGATCGTGCCGTGCTGGTCGGTCCGCCAGATCTGGGCGCCGGTCGCGGCGACGGCCGCGAGCGTCGCCGGAACCGGATGCCCGTAGTCGTTCGGGCCGACCGAGACGACGGCGACCCGCGCGCCGACCGCCTGGAAGAACGCCGGCAGGGACGTCTTCGCGCCGTGGTGCGGCACGTGGAGCAGCTCCGCGTGGAGGTCGACGCCGTCGTCGAGCAGTACCTGCTGCGCCGCCGCCTCCGGCTCCATCGACAGGAGCGCGACGTCGTCCCCGAGGCGCACCCGCAACACGATCGAGTCGTTGTTCGGGTCCGAGTTCGTGCCCTGCCAGCAGCGATCCGGCGACAGCACGTCCACGTGGATGTCGCCGACGTCGAACGAATCGCCGACCCGCGGATGCACCTCGCGGATGTGCTCGGCGGCGACGGCGTACTCCAACACCGTCTGGATCTCGGAGTCGTCCGGGCACCCCGGATCCATGAAGGTCCCGACCGGGAACCGAGCCAGGACGGCGGGCAGCCCGATGATGTGATCGGCGTGGGGGTGGCTCGCGACCACCACGTCCAGCCGTTTCACGCCGAGCGCGGACAGGTACGTGGCGACCTGCTCCTGGTCCGGGCCACCGTCCACCAGCATCGTTGCTCCGGCCGGGCTGGTCACGAGGGCCGAGTCCCCCTGCCCGACGTCGAAGAACCTGATCGTCAGGCCCGACGGTGCCCCCGCCCCGATCGCGGAGGACCACACGACGAGTGGGACGAGCGCGACGCCGGCGAGCAGGGCGGCCCTCGGGAGCCGGCGATCCGCGCGCAGCCACCATGCGAGGCCGAGGACGACCGTGGCCCCGACGACCAGGACGATCGGCCCCCCGCCGGACGTGATCCAGCCGACCGGCGCCTTCGCGAGCCTGGTCGCGACCTCCTCGAGGTAGCGCATCGGCACCTGCGCGGGGATCGCGAGGAGGTGACCCAGCCCGGGACTCGCGATGCCGGCAACGGCGGCGGCTAGCCCAAGCAGGAGCGCCGGGGAGACCGCCGGGAACGCCAGGAGGTTCGCCACGACGGTGATCCCCGGGACCTCGTGGAAGTGGTACAGGAGCACCGGGCTCACCGCGATCTGCGCCGCGATGCTGGTGGAGGCGGCCAGCGCCACCGGCCGCGGCAGGAACCGGGACACGCGTCCGGAGATCGGCGTCGCGAGCGACACCATCCCCGCGGTCGCGGCGACCGAGAGCTGGAAGCCGATCGACCAGACCAGCCACGGATCGAGGATCAGCAGCAGCAGGACCGCTGCGGCGAGAACCGCGCCGGTCGCACGCGGCCGGCCGGCCAGGACACCGAGCATCGCCAGCGACGCCATCACGCCCGCGCGCATGACCGAGGGCTCCGCGCCGGTCAGCACCACGAAGGACAGCACCGTGAGCATGCCGAGCGCGAACCTGCCCCACCGCGCCAGGCCGATCCACAGGGCGAACGCCATGACCGGCGCGAGCACCATCGCCACGTTCTCGCCCGAGACGACGAGCAGGTGACCGAGCCCGGTCGCCTGGAAGCCGCGCGAGGTCACGGGATCGAGTTGCGAGGCGTCGCCAAGCGCGAGCCCCAGCAGGAGCCCCGCCTCCCGCGGCGGGAAGATCCGATCGATCGAGCGTCCCGCGAACGAACGGAAGCTCTGCATGGACCGGATCAGCCGCGACGGCGCCGGACCCGTGCGGCGGAACCGATCCGCACCGAGCTCGACCGCGATGCCGTCCCGATGGAGCGTGTCGGCGAACCCTCCGTCGCCCGGCGTTCGCACGATGCCCTCGGCCGCGACCGCGTCCCACCGCGCCGCGTCCGGGACGTCGCCATCGCCCGACAGCCAGACACGTTCGTGCAGCGCCACCGACCGACCGCGCCAGGTGACGCGACGGACGTCAAGGAGTGCGTGCCAGCCGATCGTGCCGGCGACGGGATCTTCCCGGAGCGTGCCCTCGACGGCCACGTGCATCGGCGCGAGGTGTCCGAGGAACGATCGGTCCACCCGGATGGCCGCGAGCGCTCCCCAGCCGGCGCCGAGGACGAGCACACCGCACAGCGCGAGCCCGAGCGCGGCGATCGGACGCCCCGGAGCCATCCGCGGCGCCCCCACCTCGCGAGCGACCCGATGTTCCGGCTGAAGGAGCGCCGCGGTCTCCAGCGGTCCCGGCCCCGTCTCGGCATGCGGCGCCGACGCGGCCGCGACGGCGAGCAGTCCGAGCCCCGCGACGATCGCTGCGCCGACCAGCACCGAGGACGCCCAGCGGTCGGTGCCGGCGAGCACGAGGCCGCCCCAGAACGCGGCCGCGGCGGCCGGGAGGAGGAGGTCGCTCACACGGTGACCTGGGAGCGGAGCTCTTCCAACGTCGCCGGACCGATCCCGCTGACGTTGAGCAGATCGTCGACCGTGGCGAAGGGGCCGTGCTCCGTGCGGTACTGGATGATCGCGTTCGCCGTGACGGGCCCGACGCCGGTGAGCGCCTCGAGCTCCGATTCGGAGGCCGAGTTGATGTTCACGGGCGCTCCGGCGACACCGGTCCCCGACGAGCCGGACGCGCCCGTCGATGGCGCGAGGGTTCCGTCGCTCACCACGATCTGCGTGCCGTCCGTGAGTGGCGCGGCGAGGTTCAGCGAGCCGAGCTCGGCGCGAGGCAGCGCCCCGCCGGCGCGGCGGATCGCGTCGATCACCCGGCTGCCCGGCGGGAACGCGTACACGCCCGGACGCCGAACGAGACCGGCGACGTCGACGACGAGCTGGGCCGGCGTCGCGCTCGCCGAGACCGACGCCGAGCCGGGAACGGCCGAGCCGGCGCCCGACGGGGCGGCCGGCGCCCCGGACATCGCGACATCGACCGGACGGGGCAGCGAGCGCGCGTACCACAGGCCCGCGCCGGCGATCGTCACGACGACGACGACCGCGAGGCCGGCCAGTTCGGCGCGCGAAAGGGCGTCCAGCCGCTCCCTGAGAGCCACGGCCGGACCGTACGCGCGGAGGTCCGGACGGACCGTGATGCAGACCACATCGCACCCCGGGTCGACCGCTCCCCGAGCCTCTAGCATGCGGTCCATGCCGAGCGTCGGCCGATTCAACACGACCATCGTGAAGTCGACCGCCCTCACGCACCCGGACGAGGTCGAGCTCGCGCCCTCTGGCGTCGCGGGCGACCGCCGCTACCTGATCCTGCACGAGGACGGACAGCGGCTCTCCGGCGCCGAGAAGGCGCCGCTCCTCGGCATCCGCGTCACCGCTGATCCGGCCGACGGCTCGCTCACGTTCGTGTTCCCCGACGGCTCCACCTGCTGGAGCGCGTACGACGCGTCCGAAGACGAGGAGGTCTTCCCCGTGCGGATGTACGACCGGACGATCACCGCGCGCAAGGTCTTCCACACCGCCGTGGATCACTTCCTGTCCGAAGACCTGCACGAGGACCTGATCCTCGTCCGCGTCGAGGAGGAGAACGCGCGCGACGTGAAGGCGGTCACGATGATCTCGCTGGCCACGGTCGAGGACCTCGGTCGCCGCGCCGGCCCCCGCTGGAGCGGCGGCATGCCCGACCCGCGCCGGTTCCGCATGACGATGGAGCTCGACGGCTGCGAACCGCTCGAGGAGGACACGTGGGCCGGACGCCGGATCGGGGTCGGCGAAGCGATCCTCCGGGTGGGCGATCCCGTGCCGCGCTGCGTCATCACCACGCTCGATCCGGATACGGGGAGGAAGGACTTCCCCACGCTCGAGGTCCTCGCCACCTACCGGCACGTCGGCACCGACCTGGTGATGGGCGTCTACGCGGACGTCGAGCGTCCGGGCAGGGTGCACGTCGGCGAGGAGCTGTCGTTCCTGGACTGAGTCAGTGGCGGGTCACGAAGTTCACGAGCTTCGGCGCCCGGACGATCTCCTTCACGACCTCGCGACCGTCGAGCGCACGCCGCACCCCGTCGGCACCCCGCGCGATCTCCAGCGCCCCCTCCTCGTCCAGGGTCGCCGGCACCTCGGCCTTCGCCCGCACCTTCCCGTCGACCTGGACGACGAGCGTGACGGTGTCCTCCGAGGCAGCCGTCCGATCGAAGGAGGGCCACGCCGACGTGTGCACCGAGGCCGCCGACCCCAGCTCGACCCTCCAGAGCTCCTCGGCGGCGAAGGGCGCGAACGGGGCGAGCAGCTGCACGAGGACCTCGGCCGCGGCCAGCGCGCCGTCGCCCGCGTCGAGCGCCGAGCGGATCTCGTTCGTCAGGACCATCAGTTTCGAGATCGCCGTGTTGAACCGGAAGCGCTCGAGGTCCTCGGTGACCCCCTTGACCGTTCGATGGCGCAGGCGTCGGAGGGCCTCCGGCTCGGCCGCGCCGCCGCGCTCCACCGCATCACCGACCGCCGTGAAGACCCGTCCCAGCCACGAGGTCACGCCCGGTCGCCGATCCGGCGGGCTCTCGATCAGCTTCCAGTCGATGTCGTCCTCGAACGGCCCTGCGAACAGCATGACCAGTCGCATCGTGTCCGCGCCCCAGCGCTCGACGATCGGCATCGGCTCGACGATGTTGCCCTTCGTCTTGCTCATCGAGGCGCCGTCGTAGATCACCTGCCCCTGGTTCATCAGACGGGGGAACGGCTCGACGAACGACACCATGCCCATGTCGTGTAACACCTTCGTGAAGAAGCGCGAGTAGAGCAGGTGCAAGATCGCGTGCTCAACCCCGCCGGTGTACTGGCCCACCGGCATCCACCGCTCGACGTCCTCGGGCCGGAACGGGCCGTCCCCATACCCCGGCGAGCAGTACCGGAAGTAGTACCAACTCGAGTCGACGAACGTGTCCATCGTGTCGGTGTCGCGCTCCGCCTCGCCGCCGCAGCTCGGGCAGGCCACGTGCTTCCACGTGGGGTGCCGCGCGAGCGGCGACTCCCCGCCCGGCTGGAAATCGACATCGTCCGGCAGGAGCACCGGAAGCTGGTCGTCGGGCACCGCCACCTCGCCACACGACGGGCAGTGCACGATCGGGATCGGCGCCCCCCAGTAGCGCTGCCGGGACAGCAACCAGTCGCGCAAACGGAAGTGGGTCGCCGCGCTCCCGCGACCTTCGGTCTCGAGCCATGCCGTCACCGCGGCGATCGACGCCGGCGACCCCTCGCCGTCGAACGGACCGCTGTTGACCATCCGGCCCTCGTGCGGCAGCGCCTCGGTCATCGTCTCGGGGTCGACGCCCTCCCCCGCCGGCTCGATCACGATCTTGATCGGCAGGTCGTGCGCGCGGGCGAACTCGAAGTCGCGCTGGTCGTGCGCGGGCACGGCCATGATCGCCCCTGTGCCGTACTCCATCAGCACGTACGGCGCGACGAAGCACGGCACGGCCTCGCCGTTCACGGGGTTCACGGCGTGCACGCCGAGCGACACGCCCTTCGTCGTATCGACGGCGTCGCGCTCGACGAGCGACGTCGCCCGCACCTCGTCGACCAGCGGTCGCACCGCGTCCCACGTCCCCGCGAGCTCAGCCAGCCGCCGCACCGCGGGATGCTCGACCGCGAAGACGAAGAACGTTACGCCCCAAAGCGTGTCGGGGCGTGTGGTGAAGATCGTGATCTCCTCGCCGGTCTCCTGGATCGTGAACGTCACCTCGGCGCCCTCCGAGCGGCCGATCCAGTTGCGCTGCATCGTGATGACGCGCTCGGGCCACGCGGTCAGTTCGTCCATGTCGTCGAGGAGGCGCTGGGCGTAGTCCGTGATCTTGAAGAACCATTGCGTAAGGTCGCGACGCTCCACCGGCGTGCCGCACCGCTCGCACCGCCCATCGATCACCTGCTCGTTCGCGAGCACGGTCTGATCCTTCGGGCACCAGTTGACCGGCGCGTTCTTCCGGTACGCCAGCCCGCGCTCGAAGAAGCGCAGGAACAGCCACTGGGTCCACCGGTAGAACTCGGGATCCGACGACGCCAGACGCCGGCTCCAGTCGAACGACATCCCCATGCGCTTGAACGAGGCGGCCTGCTGCTCGATGTTCGCGTAGGTCCAGATCTTCGGGTCGGCGCCGCGCTTGATCGCCGCGTTCTCGGCGTTCAGGCCGAAGGCGTCCCAGCCGACCGGATGGAGCACGTTGTTCCCCTGCAGCATCCGGAACCGCGCCACCACGTCCCCGCCGCTGAACGCCTCCGCGTGCCCCATGTGGAGGTCGCCCGAGGGGTAGGGGTACATGTCGAGGGCGTAGAAGCGGGGCCGCGCGTCGGCGGGATCCTCGGAGGCCCGGTAGAGGCCCTCCTCCTCCCAGACCTGCACCCACCTCGGCTCGAACTCGGACGGGTCGTAGCGTCGGGTCATCGTGCGCAGATGGTAGCGAACGCCCGCCGATGCCTCCGCGGAGGCTCGTCGATCCCTTCGTTCAGTGCGGGGCGCGCTCGAACGTGCGGGTGACGAGCGCCGGGATCTGGTCGGCCGGCACCGGCCGCGAGAACAGGAAGCCCTGCGCCAGCCGGCAGCCGTTCCCGCGCAGGAACTCGAGCTCCTGCTGGGTCTCGACGCCTTCGGCGAGGGGAACCATCTCGAGGCCCTGCGCGAGCTGGATCATGGCGCGCACCATGCTCGCCAGGCCCGCGTCCAGGTGCACGTCCCGGATGAAGGCGCGATCGATCTTCAGGACGTCGACCGGCATGTGCTTCAGCCTGGCCAGTGAGGAGTAGCCGGTCCCGAAGTCGTCCAGCGCGAGCGAGAAGCCCCAGGCATGCAGCTCGGACAGGATCTTCTGCGTGCGGTCGGGATCGGCCATGGCCGTCGACTCCGTGATCTCGACCACCACGGAGCCGGGGTCAACGCCGCCCGCGCGGAGCTTGCCCAAGATCTTCTCGGCCAGATGCGCCGACCAGAGCTGCCGTGGGGAGAGGTTGAACCCGACGCGCAGGTCCAGTCCGCTCGCCGCCCAGTCCGCCTGCTGACGCACCACCTCAGCGATCACCCAATCCCCGATCGCCTCGATCAGGCCGAGCTCCTCGGCGAGCGGGATGAACTCGCCGGGCGGGACGAGGCCGCCGTTCGGGTCCAGCCAGCGCACGAGCGCCTCCAGCGACTCCACGTCGCCGGTCTCGATGTCGTAGATCGGCTGCCAGTGCAGCACCCAGTGCTCCTGGTGGACCGCCTCGCGCAACCGGGTCGTCAGCGACAGCTTCTTCAACGCGTCGTCGCCCTCGGTGGCGAAGACCACGTAGCCGCCGGGCTCCTGCTTCTTCGACTGGTACATCGCCGCGTCGGCGTTGCGCAGGAGTGACTCCGCGTCCTGCGCGTCCTGCGGGAAGAGGCTCACCCCGATCGAGCCGGTCGCGTAGAACTGGGTCCCGTTCAGGTCGAACGGCTCGGCGAGCGCGTCGTGGATGCGCGAGGCGACCGACTCCGTGACGACCATCGAGGGGTCCGGCGCGTCGGGCCCGCCGGTGCCCCGTTCCAGATCCGCGAGCAGCAGGAGGAACTCGTCGCCGCCCTGCCGGGCCACGAGGTCGGTGTCGCGCGTGCAGGTGCGCAGGCGCTCCCCCAGCTCCACCAACAACTCGTCGCCGGCATGGTGGCCGAGCGAGTCGTTCACGAGCTTGAAGTTGTCCAGATCCAGGTAGAGGACCCCGACGCCGTGATCGTGGCGGCGGGCCCGGGCGATCGCCTTCTCCAACATCTCCTCGAACAGATGCCGGTTCGGCAGGTTCGTGAGCTTGTCGTGGTTCGCCCGGAACGCGATCTCGGCCTCCGCCTCCTTCCGGGCGGTCACGTCGAACACGACGCCCTGGAACACCCGCCGCCCGTCGCGTTCATCGTCCACGACGACCCACGAGTCCTCGACCCAGATGACCGAGCCGTCCTTGCGGAGCATCCGGTAGACCATGGAGTGCGGCTCGCCCGTCCGCTCGCAGCGCTTGTTCTCGTCGATGACCCCGGCGCGGTCCTCGGGGTGGACCCAGCCGTACCATGCGGTGGGATCGGCGATCCAGTCGGCGACCGCGTACCCCAGGATCTCCTCGAGCTGCGGGCTGACGTAGCGCACGAAGTACCGGTCCGCGTCCCACGCCCACGTGTACGTGATCGCGGAGATCTGTTCGACGAGGGCGCGGAACTTCACCTCGGCGTCCCGGCCGGCGCGCAGCTCGGTGGTGTCGCGGAGCGTGAGCACGCGCAGCCGCGCGTCGCCGTCGATCGCGCCGACCCGGACCTCCACCGCGATGCCGTCGCCTCCGGCCCGCAGGCACACGGTTTCGACCCGGCTGCCGGCGGGCAACGCCACGACGTCGCTGGCGACCAGCAGCTCGATCGAGCGACCGACGAGCTCTCCCCGCGCGAAACCGGTGAGCTCCTCGACCTGGTCGTTCGCGTCCAAGATGCTGCCGTCGGCGCGCACCACCAGGAGGCATTCGGGGGTGGCGTCGAGCAGCGCGCCGGCCTCGATCAGGCCGGCGAGCTCACCGTCGTCATCGAAGGAGCCGACTCCCTCGGCCCCGGAGCTCATCGTGATCCGCCACCTCCGCTGGTTCTCGTTCGAACATCGGCTGAGGCGGTCGGCGACCTAAGTGAGGTCGCCCGGATCGAGCCGTTCGGAGGGCGGAACGCGCCGCTCGCTCAGGTGGCGGGCAACCGCTCCTCGATACCCCAGGGCGAGCCGTAGTCGTGCAGGAGCTCCAGGAATGGGTCGGGGGGGAACGCCTCGGGACCGAGCACGCCTACCCCGTTCCACGTGCCGTCGGCGAGGAGCTCGAGTGCGACCACCGGGTTGATCGCGGTCTGCCACACGACGGCCTGCGTCGTGTCGCGCCCCCACGTCTCCTCGTTATCGACCACGTGGTAGAGGTAGACCTCTCGCGGACGCCCGTCGGTTCCGGTGCCGGTCACCCACGTCCCGGCGCACGTTCGGCCGGACATCTGTGGTCCGAGCGTCGCCGGATCGGGCAGGCCCGCCGCCACCACGTCGCGCGGGCTGATCGAGATGCCGCGGACGTCGAGCGGCTCGGTCCGGTCCAGACCGAGCTTGTGCAGGACCCTGAGCACCTCGATGAAGGCTTCTCCCAAGCCGTACTTGAACGTCGCGCGCCGGCACTCGATCCATCGAGGGATCAGGAGGACCTCTTCGTGTTCGACGTGGACGCACTCGACCGGGCCGATCCCCTCGGGGAACGAGAACACCTCCGGCTCGCTGAACGGCGGCAACGTGAACCAGCCGCGGTCGCGCTCCCAAACCACCGGGGGATTGAGGCACTCCTCGATCGTGGTCCAGATCGAGAAGCTGGGCGCGAAGTCGTACCCGGCCACGACCAGGTTCGAGCCGTCGCGCACGCCCGCCTCGTCGATCGAGGAGAAGAGGTGATCCTGCGCGTACCGGGCGAACACGTCCGACAGGCCGGGCTCGACCCCGACGCCGACGAGCGCCAGCAGCCCAGCGTCCTCCCACGCCGGCGCCGCCTCGAACTGCCGATCGCCGAGCTTCACCCCCGTCTTCGCGTACGGCTCCTCGGGATGCGGCTTCGACAACGACATCGCCATGTCGAGGTAGGTCGCGCCGGCGGCGAACGCACCGTCGAAGATCGGCATCACGAACCGCGGATCAACGGCGTTCAGCACATGGGTGATGCCCTCGGCGATGATGAGATCAGCGATCCCCGCTGCGTCGGCTGCGTCGACCTGGGCGGCGCTGAACCGACCGGTGCCGCCGTCGTAGCGATCCACGACGCCCTGCGCTCGGCCGCGGTGGTGGTCCGCGAAGACGATATGCTCGTAGAAGTCTCGGCGGGCGGCGATGGGCGCGAACGCCGCGCCGACACCCCCGCAGCCCATCACCAGGATCTTCACGGCGCGGCAGTGTACAGGCGCGGAGCCGTGCGGCGATCGAACCGTCGGAGGACGGCTACACGTCGAGGAGGCGAGCCTTCTTGAGGGAGATCTGCGCGACGCTTCGGAAGACCGGGTCGAGGTCGGAGCTGCCCGGAGTGCAGAAGTAGTCGTCTTCCGTCGGGTTGTTCTCCGTGGCAGCGCAACCGCCCGGCAGATCGTCCGTCGAGTTCGTGGCCGCCATCGCCAGGTTCGTGGTGGCGTACTTGTTGACGAACGGGCCGCTGGGGTCGGTGCACTTCACCGGGGGATTGTCCAGCCCATACGCGATCGTGTAGATCGTGATACCGCTGGCCTTCGCCTGGGCGGCCTGCTGGTTCAGGTAGTTGCACGGCCCCTGGTTGATCAGCCACGGCTGGTTCGCCTGTCCGTCGGTCTCGAAGATCACGACCTTCGGGACCCCGGCGCGACCTTCGTGGGCCAGCATGTACTGTGCGGCGTCCAGGGGGTCTCCGAGATCCGTCTGACCCCGGTTCGCTTGGTTCAGCGGGTTCATGCCAGCAACGTTCACCGGGTTCGTGTCGCCCGACAGCATGCAGTTGATCGCTCGTGCGAGCGGACTGTTCGGATCGTGCGGCCCGCCCGGGGTCGGCAGATCGTAGCCACCCTGGATCGGCGCACCTTCCCACGTCGTCGCGGGGTTCTGCCCGTTCGTCGGGTAGTTCTGCGTCCTGTTGACGGCGCACTTGTTGTTGGGCTGGCCGTATGGCAGTGAGACGAACCCGATCCACTGCTCACTCGCGTCGTACGCGTCCAGCACCGTCATCGCCCCGTCCTTCAGGTTCTGAACATCCGCGGACGTCATCGACGTCGTTCGGTCCAGCACCATCACCACGTCGAGCGGCGCGGCAGGGTTGCCACAGGTGCCCGTGCACGCGGCGCCCTGCACGACGCCGGTGCTGCCTTGGTTGATGCCGATGACCGGGGCAAAGTAGTAGGGCACGATGTTCGACGCCCGAACCACGATCGTGTTGCACATGTCGCCCGCGTTCGGATCGCAGACGTGTGAAGCGCGGCTCGTCTTGAGCGTCCACGTGGCGAGGCTATCCCAACTGCCGGGAGTGGCCGGGCCGCAAGCGGAGCCCAGATCGGTCGAGGTCCGCGGGTCGCCGCTCGGGTTCGACACCACGCACTTGTAGGAGATCTGCAGCGAACCGGGGGGCGCGGTCGCGAGCTCAGGCGCGTTCGCCAGGGCGATGTTCTGCGCGAGGGTCGTCGCCGCCAGCGCTTCGGCCGGCGTCCTCACCGGCAGCAACCCCGCGCCAGCGAGCGACGAAAGGTCCACCGCGTTCTGCAGCGTCTGCTTCTCGTGACGGAGACGGCCCAGGTCGATCGTGAACGCGACGGAGGTCAGGAGCACGACCATGAGGAGCGCGGTAAGAACCGCGACGACGCCTTCCTCCGCGCTGACCTGCCGGCGCAGGGTCCGCCTCGCGCGCAACGTCAGTTCCCCTCGAAGCGCGATTCGGCGACGGCCTTCTCGTGGAGTTGCTTCCCCATCCCGATCATCGTCGGAAGCGGGGTCATGAAGTTGTAGTCGTACGAGACGGTGACCTTGATCAGGTCGCCCTCGTTCCAGTTCGCAGACGAGCCGCAGCTCGAGAACGGGCCCGTGCCGTTGTTGCTACTGCACTGGACGAGAACCGTGACGGGACCCGTCAGGAAGCTCGTCCCATTCTGGACGCGTGCGGTGATGTCGGCGACGGCGTTGCCACTTGCGTCCGTTGCCCCGACGCGCGCGCCCTCCCGCGCGGAGTTCTCGATCGCGTTCCACGCGTGGAACCCGAACCCGAAGTCGATGATGCCGAAGACCAAGATGAACAAGAGCGGGGCGACGATCGCGAACTCAACAGCCGCGGCGCCCCGCTCCGGACGGATCCGACGACGGATCCGGGAAACCAAGTTTGAACCAGATTCAGCGATCATCGTCACCCTCACGAACTACAGCCCGCGAGGGAGTATAGAAGGCGTCCTCTCGGAAGGGCAATGAGCCTTGTGGCGGGAGGATCTAGGCCTTTCGGCTCCCTCCGAACTCGGGCCGAACCATCCCCCACTGGACCTACCCCTTGGCCGCTCCCTTCACCTGCTCGACGCTGTCGGCGTCGAGCTGGCCTCCGTAGCGCGGCACTCAAACGAAGACGCGGGCGACAGCGACGGTCGCGAGTTCGCTGCTACCGGAGACGGTCGACCGGATCGTCCACTCCGCGTGGGATCGGTTGATGTCTCCGACCAACGAGGCACCGTTCGTGCAGTCGAAGTTGGCCGACATCCCGGCGATCTGTGCGTGGGTCCCCTGGTGCGGTCGGCAGCGTGTGCCATCGGCCAGAAGGATAAGGAGAGGCAGGTTCCTGGCGCTTGCGGGCTCGCCAGCTCCGTACCTCGCAGGCAGTGGCTCTGTGAGTCGCAACATGACCATCTTGTCGAGGTCGGTGCCGTCTGAGCCCACGCATGCCACGACATGCCGGAGCACGTCGGGATCCGAGAAACACGGGTCCAGGATGTAGTTCCCCCACATGCAGCGGTACGTGTCAGGACGCCTCGATTCGTCCGATGTCGTCCAACATGTGCCGGGCCGCGTGGACTCAACCGAGATGTCGGCGTTCAACGCCCCGGAGGACGCGAACGGTTCGAAGACCGTGACTTCGGTTCCCGCGGCTGACGTGGTCCCTGAGCTTGGCTGATGCGACGTGGAAGTGCACGCAGCGAGGAGGAAGAGGAGGAGCATCGCCAGACAGATGGCGGTCCTTCCAGGGTCGCCTTGACCACGTGCCATCGCGATCCAAGTATCCGCTGCTGGTCTCCGAGGGTCGAGAGGCAGTTCCCCGGACATCCATATCTGCGCTGCTCAGGGTGGGTGGACCCAGGGGGATTCGAACCCCCGACCTCATGGCTGCCAGCCATGCGCTCTACCAGCTGAGCTATGGGCCCGGGCTGGGCAGTCTACCCGCCGGATGCTGCCTCCGGACCTTCCTTCCAACGCAGCCGAGGCGCGTCGCTCCAGAGCCGCTCAAGGTCGTAATACGCGTGCTCCTCGGTGCCGAACACGTGCACCACCACGTCGACGTAGTCCAGCAGCCACCAGCCGGCGCCGTCCTCGCCCTCGCGGCGAGCCGGCCGGCTCCCGATCGACGTGCGGATCCGCTCCTCGACGGCTTCCACCACGGTCCGCACCTGCCGATGGGTTCCGGCGGAGCAGATCACGAAGAAGTCGGTGATCACGATGAGCTCGTGCACGTCCAGGACGACGATGTCCTGAGCCTGCTTGTCCGCGGCGGCCCGCGCGGCCGCGATCGCGACGTCGGCGCTGGCGGCGAGATCGGCCCCGCCCCCCGTGCCCCGTTGCACCGTCACCCTCGGAAGTCCCTCCCCACCACGATCGTCACGTCCGCGAGCCCCGATGGTACCTGCGTGACCGCGACCGTTCCGACCCCGAGGGCCGCCTTCGCGCGCTGCGCCTCGGGGAGGTGTGCGGTCCCGATCGCGATGATCTGCGTCGTCGCGTGATCGAAGGACGTCGCGTTCTGCGACAGGACGACGCGGAACCCGGCCGGCAGGATGCGGGTCGCCACCGCCTCGCCGATGCCGGGCTCGCCGTTCCCGTTCTGGATCAGGGTGCGCACCGGTACTGGCGTCCCGAAGAGGCCGCCGACCAGTTGATCGAGCGCCGGCTCGGCGGCGATCGTGGCCGTCCCGCCGACCTCCTCCGTGGGCACCGCCTGTGCGGCCGCGCCCGCCGCGCTCGAGAGCGCCGCGATGGCGGCCGCCACATCGTCCGCCTCGGTCAGGTCGCCCGGCTGGACCGGCGGAGGCACGGCGAGGAAGCCCTGGAGCACCGCAGCCCACCGGGCCGCGGCGTCGTCCGAGCGCTGGCGCAGCAGGGACCCGACCTGGGCGCCGGTCAGGTGGGTCGGGCCCGGTCCGAGCGCCTGGGCTCCGAGGATGAAGATGTCCGGCAGATCCACCGTGATCCCGCCGGCGCGATCGACGGTCTGCGCGAACCCGCCGAGCGTCATCACCGCGTAGTGCGCCGACCACGCGCCGACCACGTTCGACACGGCGACCCGCATGGACGCGCCCGGCAGCGTTTGCACCGCCTGCGTCGTGGCGTCGCCCTGCCCGGGCACGATCACGGTCATGCCGGGCGGCGTGACCACCGCCGCCGGGACGCGGCCGCCTCCGGAACCGACGACCGCGAGCAGCGCGTTCGAGGTCCCCGTGATGGAGAGCGCGAGCATCGAGGACGGAGCCTCCGCGCCCGATGCGCTGGGGCTCGGCGTCGGCGACGGACCGCCTCCCCGATCCCCCGTGAGCTGTATGCCCGCGAACGCCAGCCCGCCGATCACCAGGACGACGGCGACGATCGCCTCGATCCGTCGGCGTCGGTTCGCGGCGCCGGTGCGCTCGGCGCGGGACGGCTGGACCGGCGGCCCCTCGGCGCCGCCCGAGCTCACCGGTAGAGCCCCGCCTTCTCCACGTAGCTCTTCACGCCCTCAGGCACGAGGTATCGGATCGGCCGCCCCTGCGCGATCCGCTCGCGGATGTCCGTCGAGGAGATCGCGAGCGCCGGGATGGTCATGACCGTGATCCCGGGGTTGCCGCCGGCCTGGGCCTCGATGGCGGCGATGTCGTAGCCGGGCCGCGTGGCGGCGATGAACTGCGCCATGTCGAACAGCTCGCCCGGGTCCTTCCATTGGAAGATCTCGAGGACCGCGTCCGCGCCGGTGATGAAGAACAGCCGGGCGCTCGGCCCCAGCTCCTCCTTCAGCCCGCGGAGCGTGTCGATCGTGTACGTGGGGCCGTCGCGATCGACCTCCATCCGCGATACGCGGAAGCGGGGGTTCGACGCTGTCGCGATGACCGTCATCAGGTAGCGATCCTCAGGCGGGGACACGATCCCGTGCGCCTTCATCCACGGCTGCCCGGTCGGCACGAACACGACCTCGTCCAAGCCGAACTGCTGGAGGGCTTCCTCGGCCGTGACGAGGTGGCCGTAGTGGATGGGGTCGAAGGTTCCGCCCATCACCCCGAACCGCATCCCCATCGTGGCGATACTACCCGCGGCCCCCGACGGAACCGCTCAGGCTCCGAGCCACCGGCCGAGGCTCCCGATGTGCTCCGCGTAGTGCAGCGCACCGGATTCCTCGAACCATTCGCGGGCGATCGGCGTCACCGTGTCGAGCGCTCCCAGGGAGCCTCGGGCCATGACGCGCGAGGCCTCGAGCTCGGCCCAAACCGTCGCAGGATCGAGCGTGCGGGACAGGGCGAACCACTCGTCGTTCATCGTCTGGGTCGAGGCCGCCGGCGGTTCGTACGTGCCCTCGCGGATCCGTTCCAGTTGGCGCGAGGCCTCGGCGAGCCAGGCGCCGACGTGGAACATCACGTCTTTCGCCGACCAACCCTCCGGCGTGACCCGCGGCTCCTCGAGGCGCGAGGGTGGCACGCGGTGCAGGAGCGCGTGGAAGGCGGTCCAACCCTCGTCCTCCTCCACGATCATCCGCTCCATCTCGGCGTTCATCCGTCGTCCTCGTCGGGAACGTAGACGAACACCTGCCCGGAGATCTCGACGTCGTCGCCGCTCCGGGCGCCGAGGGCGAGCAGCCGGCGGAAGACCCCCTCGCGCCGCAGCCGCCGCTGGAGGACCTCGACCTGCCCCTCGTCGTCCGGGTCGGTCTCCTGGACCCAGCGTTCCACGCCGGAGCCCCGCACCCGCCACGGGCCGCCATCGTGGCGCGACACCGTGAAGCGCGGCCGTCCCGGCCGCAGCACGACATGCGAGGTGCGCTCGGGAGCCCCGAGGGCCGCCTCGGCCGCGAGCCGGCCGAGGCGGGAGCGGAGCGTCTCCATCCCCTCCCCGCTGAGGGCCGACACCGCGAACGCCCCCGGGCCGAGCGCCTCGACGGCGGCGCCGGGATCGTCCACCAGGTCGGCCTTCGTGCCCACGATCACCGACGGCCGGCCGGGGAGCTCGGGATCGAAGGAGCCCAGCTCGGAAAGGAGGACCTCGAGGTCGGACGGCGGATCGGCGTCCGACAGATCCACCGCGAGGACGAGGGCACGGCAGCGCACGATGTGGCGGAGGAACCGATGGCCGAGCCCCCGGCCCTCGTGGGCGCCCTCGATCAGGCCCGGGACGTCCGCCACGACGAACCGTTCATCGGCGACCGAGGCGACGCCGAGGTTGGGGGTCAGCGTGGTGAACGGGTAGTCCGCGATCTTCGGCGTCGCGGCCGTCAGCCGCGACAGCAGGGTCGACTTCCCCGCGTTCGGCAGCCCGACCAGGCCCACGTCGGCGACGGTCCGGAGCTCCACGCGGATCCGTTTCACCTCGCCCTCCTCTCCGGACTCCGCCACGCGCGGCACGCGGTTCTTCGGCCCCGCCAGCGCAGACACGCCGCGGCCGCCGCGGCCGCCGCGGGCGATCACCGCCCGGGCACCGTCGCCGACCAGGTCGGCGATCAACCCCTGTTCGTCGAACACCACCGTCCCGTCGGGCACGGCCACCACAAGGTCGTTGCCGGCGGCGCCGTCGCGCCGGGAGGACCGGCCCGGCCGGCCCGCGGCCGCTTCCTGATGCGGGTGATCGGCCAACCACGAGAGATCGTGCACCCCGCCGGACACCTCGAAGATCACCGCGCCGCCGGCACCGCCGTTGCCGCCGTCGGGGCCGCCGCGCGGCTTGAACGGCTCGGAATGCAGGGATGATGAGCCGTCCCCGCCGCGGCCGGCCGTCACCTGAACGCTGCACTCGTCCACGAACGCCACCGCCATAGGGTAGGTGGTCGACCGCGACCGACGCGGGCAAGATGGTCCCGTGGTCTCGTCGACGACCGTCTGGATGGTGCACCTGCGCCGAGGCTTCCCCCCCGACGAGATCGAGGGCACCTTGTCCGTGGACGAGCGAGGCGTGCTCTTCGAGCGCGAAGACGGGGAGACGACCCGGATGGCCTTCACGGAGGTGCTCGCCGCCCGGCGGGTGCGCGGGTCGCCGATCCTCATGCTCCGGTGGCGGCAGGACGGCGAACGCCGGGAGACGGCCTTCTACTTCGCGCCGCCGCCACCGTTGGGTCCGCTCGACGCTCGGGCGGGCGCGCCCGCGGGGCCGCCGACGACGGCGATCTCGATGTTCCGCCGGCCGACGAAGCGCAAGCAACGGCGCGATAACACGACCTACCTGGCGACGCTCGGCGGGTCGCTGCGACCGCTGATCGACGATTTCGTCGAGGAGATGCGTTCGGGGATCGAGGCCGCGAAGCGGCCCGAGGAGACCTAGCTCCCGGCCAGGATCGACGCGTACTTGCGGCCGCGCGATTCGTGGAAGGTCACCACGCCCGGGCGGATCGCGAACAGCGTGTCGTCGCCGCCCTTGCCCACGCCGTCACCGGGGTGGATCCGGGTGCCCCGCTGGCGCACGATGATGCTGCCGGCGGTGACCGTCTGCCCGCCGAAGGCCTTCACGCCGAGCCGTTTGGAGTTCGAATCGCGGCCGTTCCGGGACGAGCCGCCGCCCTTCTTGTGTGCCATGGTTCCCCCAGGCTACCAGTGCGATCCGGCCGGCTACCCGAGCGAGACGTCCTGGATCTCGAGGAGCGTGAGCTGCTGGCGATGGCCCGCGCGGCGCGCGTAGCCGGTCTTCGGCCGGTACTTGAAGATCTTGACCTTGTCGCCCTTCTTCTCCCCGAGCGGCTTCGCGGTGACGGTCGCCCCGGAAGCCGCGGGCCCGGCGTGCGTCTTGCCGTCGTCGTCGACGACCAGCAACGGCGTGAAGGTGATGGTCTCCTCGGCTCCCACCAGCTTCTCAACCTCGATCACGTCGCCGGCCGAGACCTTCTGCTGCTTGCCGCCGGTCTTGATCACCGCATACATCGTTGGGCGCCTTTCACTCGGTGTCATACGTGAGGATGATCCCCCGGCCTTCGCAGGTGGGGCAGGTCTCGGAGAACGACTCGACCAGGCCCGAGGATACCCGCTTGCGCGTGACCTGCATGAGACCGAGCGGACCGATCTCGAAGACCTGCGAACGCGTCTTGTCGATCGCGAGCGCCTCACGCATCGTGTCCTCGACCTGCTTCTTGTTGCGCTCGAGAAGCATGTCGATGAAGTCGATCACGATGATGCCGCCGATATCGCGCAGACGGAGTTGCCGCGCCGACTCGCGTGCGGCCTCGAGGTTCGTGTTCACCACGGTCTCCTCGAGGTTCGTCTTGCCCACACTCTTGCCGGTGTTGACGTCGATGATCGTCATCGCCTCGGTCCGCTCGATGATCAGGTAGCCGCCCGAGGGGAGCCAGACCTTCCGGTCGAGCGCCTTGTGGATCTGCTCGACGATCCGGTGCTCCTCGAACGCCGAGAGCGGGCCGGTATGCAACGTCACCTTCTCGGCGAGGTCGGGGGCGACCTCGTGCACGTAGTCGGTCACCAACCGGTACACGCGCTCGGAGTCGGTGACGAGCCCTCGGTACTCCTCGTCCGTGAAGAGGTCGCGCACCACGCGGACCGTCAACTCCGGCTCCTCGTACAGAACGTCGGGCGCCTTCCCCTTGGCCGCCTTCTTCGTGATCGTTTCCCAGATCTCCAGGAGGCGGCGCAGGTCGGCCTCGAGCGCCTCCTCGGTGGCGCCCTCGGCGGCGGTGCGAACGATGACCCCGTGCTCCGGCGGCTTCACGCGTTTGAGGAGGGTCTTCAGCCTCGCTCGCGCCTCCTCGGGGAGGCGACGGCTGATCCCCTGGAGGTTCTGGTTCGGGGCGAGGACGAGGTAGCGGCCGGCGAGGCTGAGGTTCGCCGTCAGGCGCGCGCCCTTGCCGCCCATGGGGTCCTTCGTGACCTGCACCATCACGGCCTGGCCCGCCTTCAAGAGCTGTTCGATGCGGGGCGCAGGTCCCTCGATGTCCTCCGGCGAGTAGTTGACCTCGCCGGCGTAGAGCACGCCGTTGCGGCCCCGACCGACGTCGACGAACGCGGCCTCCATGCCCGGCAGCACGTTCTGCACCCGGCCGAGGTAGACGTTGCCCACCATCGAGGTCGCCCCGGCCCTGGTCACGTAGTGCTGGACGAGCACGTCCTCCTCCAGCACCGCGATCTGATCGCGGTCACCGCGCTCGGTGATCACCATCAGCTTGTCGGTGATGCGCGGCGGCACGACGAGCGGCTCCCGGCGACGCCGGCCGTCGCGGCCGGTCCTCGTCCTGGTGGCGCGGATCCGCCGTGTGGGACCGCCGGCGGCGACCTGCTCCTCGATCGAGGCCGCCCTCGACTTCTTCGGGGCGACCTTCGCCTTCGCCGGCGTCTTGGCGGCCTTCGGCGCGTTCGGCGCTGTCCCCGGCTCGCGCTCGCCGGCGGGCTTGCGTCGGCGGCGGCGGCGTGAGGAGCTCGACGGCGTGTCGGTCGCGTCGGGCTCCGCGTCGTCGCGCTGCTCGGCCAACGCTTCGGCCGCCGGATCGGGCGCGTCGGGATCGACCTCGACGGCGGACCCCTCGCCCGCTCCATCGGCGGCGGCCGGCTTCTTCCCGCGGCCCCGGCCACCGCGCCTACGGCGTCGCTTCGTCTGCGTCCCGGTCGGGCTCGCCGCCGACCCGTCGGCGCCCGCGTCCGCCGACGCGGGCGCATCGTCGCGAACGTCGGAGGACGCCGAGGCATCGTCGGACGCGTCTGCGCTCTCCGAAGACCCCTCCGGGGGCGTCGACGGCGGCCGGCGGCGTTGCTGCGGCGCTCGGCGTTGCGCGGGACGCCGTTCGGTCCCGCCGGTGTCCTCGTCGGGCTTCGCCGACGTCGCCGGCTCCGCCGTCGACGAGGTCTCCTGGTCGGACGCGTCGGGCCCCGGTCGGTTCGCACCGCCGGTCCCGCTGCCCGATCCCCTGCCGCGCCCCCTGCCGCCGCGGCGGCGTCGGCGTTTCGCGCCCGTGGCTCCGCCTCCTCCGGTGGCTCCGGGGCTCGTCGATCCGTCGCCGGTCGGCTCGGTCTGTGGTTCGGCGCTCGGTTCGCTCGCGCCGGTTACGGCTGTGCTGTCACTCGACACCTGGGTGTCGCGATCCACGCGTGGCTCCCTTCGATCGTTGCGAGGGGGACCGCGGAGGACCGGGATGCATCGGTGCGCGGGTGAGCGCAACGCGGTTCGGCGACACGACGGGCTCCCGCAACTCGCGTGCGGCCGAGCGCCGGGCGTATGCCGTGCATCAGGTTCGGTCCTTCCGGGGCTGCGTCCTCGCGCGGCGTCCCGTTCCTCGGGCCGCTCGGCGCGGGCGCGCCTCCCTCGACTCTTCGATGACCCCGCACGGAGCGACCTCGGCCGCGGCCGGCGGGCACGTCTGCGGCGAGGATAGCAGCACTCGACTAGACCGTTCCCACCCCCCAAACGCCCCTGTCGGCCATCCGTCCCACAGCGGATGTCCCCCGTCAGGAACCCCACGTCGGCCGGATACCGCAGGTCACGGGTCGGGCGCACCCTTCGGAGCGATGAGCGCCCCCACCCTTCCCCTGGGCGTGCCGAGTCGTGTGCGCGTCCTCGTCGTGGACGACAACGACGGGTTCCGCGAGTCCCTCGCGTCCCTCGTCGACGGCGAGGGCATGGAGATCATCGGCCAAGCCTGCAGCGGTCCGGAGGCGATCGAGATGGTGCGCGCGCTCGCGCCGGACGTCGTCCTCATGGACGTCCGGATGCCGGACATGGACGGGATCGAAGCGACGCGCCGCCTCAAGGCGCTCCAACCCTCGCTCGGTGTGGTCGCGCTCACCGGCTTCGAGGAGCAGCGGGCGGTCCGCGACATGCTGGTGGCCGGAGCCTCCGGCTACGTCCTGAAGGACTCCGACGGCGATGAGATCCTGAACGCGATCCGGCGGGCCGCATCGGGCGGGGCCCTCCTGTCGTCCGAGGTGACCCCCACCGTGATCGAGGAGCTGATCGACTCGCTCGAGCGCGGGCGCCGGCGGACGCGCCAACTGGAGATCGCGCAGGAGGCGCTGTTGGAACGAGCGGCGCGTCGACAGCAGCTGATCGGCCGCGTCGGGCATGAGCTGCGGACGCCGGTCACGGTTATCCTGGGCCTCGCACAGAGCCTCCAGCGCGGCGGGATGTCGCACGAGCAGTTCGAGGAGGTCCTCGACACGCTCGTCTCGCGGGCCGAAGGGCTCGCCCGCCTCGTCCGGCGGTTCGAGGCGGCCGTCGAGGCCGGCCTGACCGAATGGGCGAACGTGACGGATCTGGCGCGGGAGGTGGCCGACCGCGAGCCCCGGGTTGAGGTCGACGCGCCGGCCGCCCCGGTGATGACCACGCTCAACCGCACCGCCGGGCTGCGGATCCTCGAGGAGTTGGTGGAGAACGCACTCGCGTTCTCGCCCGAGGACACCGAGGTCACGATCCGGATCTCGGCCCCGGTCCTGGGGGTCAGCCCGCAGGTCCGGGTGATCGACCGGGGGCCGGGCGTCGAGGCGCATCAGGTCCTGCGGATCTTCGAGCCGCTCGAGCAGGCCCAAGACCTGCACACCCGCACCCATCCGGGCGTCGGCCTGGGGCTCAGCCTCGCGCGCCTGTCCGCGCGCGCGATGGACGGGGACGTCACCCTGGAGCAGACGGGACCTGCCGGCTCGACGTTCCTGTGGACCGTCGCCCCAGGCGCCGCCGATGGTCCGCGCGATCGCGTCTAGGTGAACCGCCGCATGTGGATGCTCTCGAGCATCCCGATCGCGGCGAAGCTCACGAGGATCGAGGACCCTCCGTAGGACATGAAGGGCAGCGGGATCCCGGTGATCGGCATGATCCCGATCACCATGCCGATGTTGACGAACATCTGGATCGCGAGCATCGACGCGATGCCCGCCGCCATCAGCGTGCCGAACGGATCCCTGGCCAGGGCCGCGACGCGGATCGCTCGCCACAGGATCAGGGCGTAGAGGAGCAGGATGAACAAGGCACCGACGAATCCGAACTGCTCGCCTGCCGCGGTGAAGATGAAATCGGTGTGCTGCCTCGGCACGTAGTCGAGGTTCGTTTGAGAGCCCTTCATGTAGCCGCGGCCGAACAGGCCGCCGGATCCGACCGCGATCAACGACTGATCGAGGTTGTAGCGGACACCCTCCGACACGTTCGCACGGTCGAGGAACGCGGTCAGACGCTGTCGCTGGAAGTCCTTGATCACGCCGAGCTGGAACGCCAGCGCGATCATGACCAGCCCGGAGACGGTGAGGATCAGGAGGTGCTTCAGACGGGTCCCAGCCACGATGAGCATGCCGACGACGATCGCCGCCAGGACGATCGACGTGCCGATGTCCGGCTGGGTGAAGACGAGCACCAGCGGGAGGGAAGCGGCGCCGAGCACACGCACGAGGTCTCGCAGGGTCGGCTCTGGCGTGCGCACCTCGGAGAGGATCGCCGCGAGCATCACGATCACACATAGCTTGGTGATCTCCGACGGCGTGATCTGCACACCGGCGATGGAGAACCAACGCTGGGCGATCCCGCTCGGGTCCGTCGCGCCGATCCCTGGGATCTTCACGAGCACGAGCGCCACGAGTGCCCCCGCGTAGATGAAGCCGGCGTAGACCTTGAAGAACCGGTAGTCGAACGCCGCGATGAGAGCCACGATCAACAGCCCGAGCCCCGCCGTGGCGCCTTGCTTCACGACACGGATCAGCCAGAACGCGGCTTCGTCCGGAGTGGCCGCGCTGATGGAGTGGAGCACCACCAAACCCGTGGCCGTTAGGGCGGCGACCAAAGCGAGGAGGATCCAGTCCACATGACGGATCGGGCGGCGCTCGTCAGCCCAGATTCGGCCGGCCACCATGTCCATCAGCGATCCACCCCCATCCCGATGGGTCTCATCGGTCCTGCGAGAACGAACAGCCGGCGCCGGTCGACGGCGGCAGGTGATAGATGTCCTCGATCACGTTCCGAGTGATCGGCGCCGCAACCTCAGCGCCGAACCCGCCCTGTTCGACCATCGTCACCACGATGTACTGGGGCGCGTTCGGATCGGGGCCGGCCATCGAGGCGAACCACGACGTGTCCTGGTACGGGGGGCGTTCGGCGGTGCCCGTCTTGCCGCCGACAGCGATCTGCGAGAACGGGAACCCGCTGAACGCGCAGGCCGCCGTCCCGGAGGACGTCACCGAGCGCAGCGCCGTGCGGATGTAGTCGAAGTCGGCCGGCGGGTACGGGAGCCGTCGGTTGCAGTGGGCGTCGGGTCGTTTCACGACGCGGCCATCAGGGCCGACCACCTCCGACACCACGTGCGGCCGGCACAGGTGCCCGCCGTTCGCGATCGCGGCGTAGGCCTGCGCGAGCTGGAGGGGGCTCGCGGTGATGTACGTGGAGCCGATCATCGTCAGGATGTCGCCGCCGGGGACCCAGCCATCCGGGAACAGGTCGGGGCGGGTCTTGGCCCACGCGGCATCTGGGACGAGACCGGCCGCCTCCGACGGCAGATCGATGCCGGTCGGGGAGCCGAACCCGAACTGCCGGAGGTCGGCCTGCAGGAGCTCACCGCTCGACCCCAGCTGGTCGTTGACGTAGTGGAAGTAGAACTGCGATCCGAAGCCGTAGAACACCGTGTCGCACGACAGGCGGATCGCCTCCGACAGGCTCATGTACGAGTTCGACGGCGCCCAGTTGTGGAAGATCGCGCCCGACGTGTCACCCGGATGGGTGTACGTCGTGGTGCATGGATAGCTGCCCGAGAGCGTGGCGATGCCCTCCTTGAGGGCGGCCAGCCCGCTGATCGGCTTGAACGTGGAGCCGGGGATGTAGCCGAGCTGCATCGCTCGGTTCAGAGCCGGAGCCATCGGGCTCTTGTAGAGGTAGTTGGACTCGCTCTTCGTGAGGCCGCGGACGAGCCAGCGGGGGTCGTAGGAAGGGAGCGAGGCCATCGCGCGCACCGCGCCGGTCTTCGCGTCCAGAACGATCACCGCTCCGGCGTTGGCCCGCAAAGGGTTGCCACTGGAATCGGCGAGGGCGCGGGCATGGAGCAGCCCGGCGGCGAGCTGCTGCTCGGCGACGCGCTGGATCCGCGCATCGATCGTGAGATGAAGATCGTCGCCGGGCGTCGGCTGGATCGTGGCGCCGGTCCGGATCGTCTCGCCGTTGGAGTTCACGATGTACTTCTGCTCACCCTGCTTCCCGCGGAGGTATCGTTCGTAGACCTCCTCCAGCCCAGCACGTCCGACCAGGTCGCTCTGCTGGTAGCCCTTCGACTTCAGCTGGTCGTACTCCTGGGCGTTGATCAGGCCGACGTACCCGAGGACGTGCGCCGCGAGCCGGCCGTCGGGGTACTGGCGCACCGCCGTCTGCACGACCTGGACGCCTGGGAACAGATCGGGATGCTCCGAGATGTAGAAGACGGCCCGTTTCGGAACGAACTCGGCGACAGGGATCGGCTGGAACGAGTAATAGCGCTTGTCCTGGAGGCGTTCGACGAGCACGCGGACGTCCATGTGCAGCAGCCGGGCGAGGCGGGTGACGACGGCCTCGCCCTTGTCGCCGAGCTGGTCGCGGTCTATCCGGACCTCGAGGCTGCTCTGGTTGGTCACCAGCAAACGCCCCTGGCTGTCGAAGATCTGGCCGCGGAGGGGGGGCAGGTAGGTGAAGCGCACGCTGTTGTTCAGGGCGTCCTTCTGGAACTGGGTCGTGGCCAGGACCTGCAGGAACCACAGCCGCGTCGAGAGCGCGATGAACATGAGCGCCACGAGCAGCGCCAGCACCTTCAGCCGCGACGACGCCTTCTCCATCTAGAAGCGCACCACCCTCCTGGGTCTCGACCCCTCGGTTATGCGTCGCAGCAGGGGGTAAAGGATCGGGGTGAGCACCGCGTTGTACAGGGCGGTCAACAGCGCCACCTTCAGGCCGTACGTGATCGACATGTCCAGGTTCCCGAGGAGCAGGGAGACGACCTCGTAGAAGATGATGCCCGCGGCCGTGCCGACCGCGACCACTACGGTCGGCAGCAGGGGCGACGGCGAGGTGATGAACTGCCGCAGCATCCCGACGGCGTACCCCAGCAACGTCAGCGTGAGTGCGGTGATCCCTTTCGGTTGGTTCATCAAGAAGTCCTGCGTCAACCCGCCCGCGAACCCGACCGCGGCGCCCTCGTTGGGGCCTTCGAGCAGCGCGATCACGATCGTGACGAGGTACAGGAGCTCGGGGCGGACGCCCAGCAGCCGCAACTGGGAGAACACCGTGGACTGCAGCAACAGCGCGGTGACGACGATCGCGGCGATCGACAGGACGCGGCGGACCACCTAGCCCGTTCCTCCCGTCGACCCGTCGGTCCTGAGCACCAACACGTACTGCAGCGCCGAGAAGTCGACGGCGGGGCGGACGGTGACGGAGGTCTCGAGCGTGTTCGAGTTCTGCACGACGCTCGCGACCTGGCCGATCAAGATGTCCGGTGGGTAGCGGCCGTGCTGCCCGTTGATCTCGTAGCTCACCGTGAAGACCTCGACCGGCTGGTCGCCGCTGAGATCGACCTTCGCGTCCGGAGAGATCAGGTCCATCCGGGGGTCCTGTTCGCCCTGGCCCTGCACGAGGCCGGTCTCGCCTGAGCCGCTGAGCCGCCCGGCGACGGCGAAGTGCTGGTCGATCAGGAGTTGGACGTCGGAGGAAACCGGCGTGACGGACACGACGAGTCCGACCAGCCTCGGCGACGACGGCGACCCCGCGATCACCGGCTGACCCACCTTGACGCCGTCCGAGGAGCCCTTATCGATGGTAACGGTCCAGTCGAAGTTCGAGACGCCGTTGCCGATCACGACGGCTGCGACCCCTTCGGGATCGAGCGTTTGCTTCAACGCGAGCAGGTCCTCCAGCTCGGACACCCGGCCCTGAAGCTCGGCGTTGTGGATCAGCTGCGTCTGCGCCTCGATGAGCTGCTGCCGGAGGCTCTGGTTCTGGCTCTGGAGGGTCGGGAGGTGGGCCAAGCCGGAGAGGAAGTCCCCGACCGGGCGCGTGACCGTGTCTGCGGCACGCTGGAGCGGCGTCATCGCGGTCTGCGCCGCTCGGCCGAGCCCCTCGAGCGGGCCGCCCTGGCCTTGGCGGTAGTCGACCGTGATGATCGCGAGCGACACGGAGACGAGCGCGACGACCAGGAGCCGCGTCGAGCGGAGGCGAGAGCGCGTGGCCACGGGGGCCTACCGCCGACTGCTCGGACTCACCAGGACGCGCTGGAGCACCTCGAACTCCTCGAGGCACTTCCCGGAACCGAGGACGACCGCCTGCAGCGGCATGTCGGAGATGCGGACAGGCATGCCGGTCTCGTGGCGCAGCCGCTTGTCGAGGCCGCGCAGGAGCGCGCCTCCGCCGGTGAGCACGATGCCCCGGTCCATGATGTCGGCCGCGAGCTCCGGGGGGGTCCGGTCGAGGGTCGTCTTGATCGCGTCGATGATGGCGTTGACCGGCTCCTCGATCGCGCGACGGATCTCCTCGGCGCTGATCGTGATCGTCTTCGGCAGCCCCGAGACGAGGTCGCGTCCCTTGATCTCCGCGACGAGCTCGTCGGGCATCGGGAAGACCGACGCGATCGCGAGCTTGATCGCCTCCGCCGTTCGCTCCCCGAGCAGCAGCGAGTACTCCTTCTTCACGTGCTGGATGATGGCCTCGTCCAGTTCGTCGCCGCCGATCCGGATGCTGGTGGACGTGACGATGCCGCCGAGCGAGATCACGGCGACCTCGGTGGTCCCGCCGCCGATGTCCACGATCATGTTGCCGGTGGGCTCGTGGATCGGGAGCCCCGCGCCGATGGCCGCCGCCATCGGCTCTTCGATGATGTAGGCGCGGCGGCTTCCGGCCGCGATCGTCGCTTCCTCGACGGCGCGCTGCTCGACGCCCGTGATGCCAGAGGGCACGCACACGACCACCCGGGGCTTCGCGAGCAGCCGCCGCTTGTGCACCCGCTGGATGAAGTAGCGCAGCATCTTCTCCGTCACGTCGAAATCGGCGATCACGCCGTCCTTCAGTGGGCGGACCGCCTGGATGTGGCTCGGGGTCCGGCCGATCATCCGCTTCGCCTCGGCGCCCACGGCAAGGATGGCGCCAGTAAGGGTGTTGATCGCGACGACGGACGGCTCGTTCAGGACCACCCCGCGACCGCGAACATATACGAGCGTGTTCGCGGTCCCGAGGTCGACCGCCATGTCACGACCAAGGAACCCGAGGACCCCCTCGGTCCCCTGGGAACGGGGTCGGGGGGAAGACGAACGCTGAACCCTCTCGGCCATGGGTTTCGCTGGGTCATCCAACCAGACGCCATCGAGGGCGGCAACCTCGCCGAGACGAAACCACGTCCCCGTCACAGGCCCGGAGCACGCGCCGCGACCGCTAGGCTTGCCGGCCATGGCGTCGGCGGTGCTGTTCCCGGGGCAAGGATCACAGTTCCCGGGGATGGCGGACCCCTGGGCGGAGCACCCGGCCGGCGCCGCGGTACTGGACGAGGCCTCGGCGGCGATCGGACACGATGTGATCGTCGGCTCGCGGGACGACGAGGCCCTGGCCACGACCGCGTTCGTCCAACCGGCGCTGCTCGCCTGCGACGTCGCGGCGTTCAGGGTGCTCGTCGCCGACGGCCTTGCCGACATCGTCGGCGTCGCAGGGCATTCGCTCGGTGAGTTCGCGGCGCTCGTCGCTGCGGACGCGATCGAGCTGGCCGACGCGCTCTCGCTGGTCGTGGTCCGCGGCTCGGCGATGCAGCGGGCGGGCGAGGAGCGACCGGGGGCGATGAGCGCGCTCCTTGGTCTTGCGGCCGACGACGCCTCGAGACTCTGCGAGGAGGTCCGCGGGGGGGACGTCCTCATCGTGGCGAACGAGAACTCTCCCGCGCAGACCGTCGCGAGCGGATCGGTGGCCGCGATCGAGCGGCTGGAGGCGGCCGCGAAGGAGCGCAAGGTCCGCGCGATCCGTCTCCCCGTGGCGGGGGCCTTCCACAGCGAGCTGATGCGGCCGGCGGTCGAGCCCGTGCGCGAGGCCCTCGACGGGATCGAGGTACGGGATCCGATGATCCCGGTGGCGGAGAACGTCACGGGCGAGCTCGTGACGGGCGGCGGCAGGCTCCGGGAGCTCCTCGAGCGCCAGGTGGTCTCCCCGGTGCGGTGGGAGACCGGGGTCCGGGCCCTCGCATCGGCCGGCGCCACCACGTTCCTCGAGGCCGGGGCCGGCGACGTCCTCACGAAGCTGATGAAGCGGATCGAGCCCTCCGCGACCGCCCGAGCCGTCGGCTCGCCCGACGACGTTCGCGCCGCGCTCGCGCGATGAGGAGCGTGGGTCCGATATCCTCGGGCCCGTGACCAGGCACGCCACCATCACCGGCGTCGGCTCGTCGCTCCCCCCACGCGTCGTCCCGAACACGTGGTTCGAGTCGCGCATGGACACGTCCGACGAGTGGATCCGCGAGCGGACCGGGATCGAGGTCCGGCACTTCGCCGACGAGGGGACCCTCACGTCGGATCTCGCCGTCGAGGCGTCGAGGGTCGCTCTCGCGACCGCCGGGATCTCCGCCGAACAGATCGACCTGATCGTGTGCGCCACCGTCACCGGCGACGTTCCGTTCCCCGCCACGGCCGTGTTCGTCCAGCAGAAGCTCGGGTTGTCCTGCCCGGCCTTCGACGTGAACGCGGCCTGCGCCGGCTTCTCCTACGGCCTGGCGACCGCGACGAGCTTCGTCGAGGCCGGGATGGCCGACACCGTGCTGCTGATCGGGGCGGAGACGTTCAGCCGGATCCTCGACTTCCGCGACCGGCAGACCGCGATCCTGTTCGGCGACGGCGCCGGCGCGGCCGTGATCCAGGCGTCGGAGCGGGCCGGCATCGAGGGCACGGTTCTCGGGGCCGACGGCTCCGCCGCGGAGATCCTCCTCATACCGGGCGGCGGCTCTCGCGAGCCCGCGAGCCCCGAGACCGTGGCCGAGGACCGGCACAAGATCCGGATGCCGAACGGCCGTGAGGTGTTCAAACGGGCGGTCACGGAGATGGCGGCCGCGTGCCGGCAGGTCCTGGAGAAGAACGGCCACACCGCCGAGGACGTCGACCTGCTGATCCCGCACCAGGCGAACGCCCGCATCATGGTCGCGGTCGCCGAACGCCTCGGCGTGCCGCTCGAGAAGGCCGTGGTGGACGTGGCGGACGTCGGCAACACCAGCGCCGCGTCGATCCCGATCGCGCTCGATCGTGCCTATCGCGCGCGCCGGATGAAGGAGGGCGACCTGGTGCTGTTCACGTCGTTCGGCGCGGGCCTCACGTGGGGGGCGACGGCGATGCGGTGGACGTTGCCCGCACCGGGTGAGGTCGCCTCGTGACGTCGCACGTCGCCGTCGTCACGGGAGGATCGCGCGGCATCGGCCGCGCGTGCGCCGTGGCGCTCGCGGAGGGCGGATGGACCGTCGCGATCGGGTACCGGACGAACGAGAAAGACGCGAAGGAGACGCTGGAGGCGCTCCAGGCGGCCGGCACGCCCGGCATCGCCGTGATGCTCGACGTCACCGACGACGCGAGCGTGCAGGAGGCGTTCCGCCGGATCGCCGACGAGGCGGGCAACGTCACCGGGTTGGTGAACAACGCGGGCCTGTCGCGCGACGGCCTGCTCCTGAAGTACCCGATGGACGTGTACGAGGCCACGATGGCCACGAACCTCCGCGGCGCTTTCGTGTGTTCGCAGGCCGCGATGCGCGGGATGCTCCGCGAGAAGTGGGGCCGGATCGTGAACATGTCGAGCGCCGTGGCGCTGCACGGGAACGCCGGGCAGACGGTCTACGCGGCGACGAAATCCGGACTCGTCGGGCTCACCAAGTCGCTCGCCCGCGAGGTGGCCAGCAAGGGCATCACCGTGAACGCGCTCTGCCCGGGGCTGCTCGACACCGACATGACGTCGCACCTCACCAACGAGGCGCGCGCCTACTACATCGAACAAACGCCGCTGCAGCGGCCGGCGCGGCCGGAGGAGGTCTCCGCCGTCGTTCGGTTCCTGATGTCGGAGGAGGCCTCGTACGTGAACGGCGCGGTGATCCCGGTGGACGGCGGGCTCACGGCGTAGGGAGCGGTGCCCCGATAGGCTGAACGGGTTCGGGAGAGGGACCCACGACCAGGAGGAACGACGGAGATGACGGACCGCGCAGAGATCGAGACCCGGGTCAAGAAGGTGCTAGCGGAGCAACTGGCGGTGGACGAAGCCCAGGTCGTGCCCGACGCCCGGTTCCAGGAGGACCTGAACGCAGACTCGCTCGACCTCGTCGAGGCGGTGCTCGCACTCGAGGAGGAGTGGAGCATCGAGATCCCGGAGGACGAGATGGAGCCCGTCAAGACCGTCGGGCAGGCGATCGACCTGGTCGCGTCGAAGTTGGGCGTCAGCTGAGCCCAACGCAGGGGTGGGTATGAGCGAGCGTCGTCGCGTCGTCATCACGGGGATCGGGCCGGTGACCCCGGTGGGGACCGGGGTCGACGACTTCTGGACGGGCGTCACGTCCGGCCGCAACGGCGTCCGCGTCATCTCGAACTTCGACGCGAGCGACCTCCCGGTCGGCGTGGCCGGTGAGGTCGCCGGCTTCGATCCGTCGCGTTGGCTCGATACGAAAGAGGTCCGCCGCACCGACCCGTTCGTCCACTACGCGCTCGCTGCGGCGGCGCTCGCCTGGGAGGACGCCGGCGAGCCGGAGATCGTCTCGGAGCGGGGCGGATGCATCTTCGCGACCGGCATCGGCGGCATCCAGACGCTCTTGAACGCGCACTCGGTCCTGCTCGAGAAAGGCCCGGGGCGCGTGTCGCCGTTCATGGTCCCGATGCTCATGGCGAACGCGGCCGCGGGCCACGTCGCGATGCGGTACGGGCTGACGGGCCACAACATGGCGACACTCTCGGCGTGCGCTTCGTCCAACCACGCGATCGGCGAGGGGATGCGCCTGATCCGTGACGGGTACCTCGACCTGTGCGTGGTCGGTGGCTCCGAGGCGGCGACCGTGCCCCTCACGGTGGCGGCGTTCTCGCAGATGACCGCGTTGACGAAGAACCCCGACCCCGAGACGGCCTCCCGGCCGTTCGACGCGGACCGCAACGGCTTCGTACTGTCGGAGGGCGCGGCGAGCCTGATCCTGGAGTCGGAGGAGCACGCGGCGGCCCGCGGGGCGCGGACCTACTGCGAGGTCGCCGGCTACGGCGCCTCCGACGACGCGCACCACATCACGGCGCCCGACCCGAAGGGATCCGGCGCGACGCTCGCGATGCGCTGGGCGCTCCGGGAGGCCGGCGCCGAGCCCGCCGACGTCTCGTACATCAATGCCCACGGGACGTCGACGCAGCTGAACGACGCCGCGGAGACCGTCGCGATCAAGGCCGCGCTCGGGGAGGACGTCGCGCACCGCGTCGCCGTGTCGAGCACGAAGTCGATGACCGGCCACATGCTTGGGGCGGCCGGCGCGGTCGAGGGGGCGGTGTGCGCACTCGCGATCGCGAACGGGAAGGTGCCGCCCACGATCCACTACGCCACGCCGGATCCGGATTGCGACCTCGACGTCGTCCCCAACGTGGCCCGCGAGATGCCCGTCACGCTCGCGCTGTCCAACGGGTTCGGGTTCGGCGGGCAGAACGCGTCGGTCGCGTTCCGCGCCCTCACCTGATCGCTACGTCTCGAACGACCGGGTGAGCTTCGCGCCGTTGTACTCGAGCGTCTGCGCGAACCCGTCGACCTCATCGAGGAACCGCACGCGGATCGGGCGCGCGGGATCATCGAGCGCGAAGCACCCGTCGAGCGACGGGATCAGGGCGGATTCCTCGGCGGCCGACGGATCCAGCAGGTACAGGCGACCCGCACGTTCGTAGACCCGCAGCGCCCTGAGCCAAGGTGCATCTGCCCGATAGAGGCCCGTCCGGCCGTGCGGCGGCGGCTCCGGCGGCGCTTCGCGCGACGGAATCGCGCCCGAAAGGCCCTCCCGAGCGAACCACGTCGGACCGTGCGCCAAGCCGGCAACCGAGCCGTCCGCATCACGGATCACGCGCACCACGAACCGATCGAGCGCTGGGTGCGGCGCCACGAAGACGTCGACGTCTTCGTCCGGGCGCTCCAATCGCACCGCGAGTGGCCCGGCATGGAAGACGAGCCCGCCGTCGCTCGCTTCGAGCTCGACGGCGCGATCGGGGGATCGGTACGCGCCGGCGAGCGATCCCGCGTCCGCCACGGCGTCCGGCGGCGGGATCACGGGGACGTCAGGGATCGGGTCGCCGCCGATGGCGGCCGCGATCGCATCCAGCGCGTAGGCCCCGAGGACGGCCTTGACGCCGGCACCGTTCTGGCAGATCGCCACCGCGAGTCCGTCGGCCGGCCGGATCGCGAGGAGCGCGGTGAACCCGACCGTTCCCCCCGTATGCCGGATCACCCGGCCGTCCGCGTCTTCGAGCACGTCCCAGCCGTAGCCGTAGCGGGTGCCCCGCTCGGTGGTGTCCACGTGCGGACCGATCCATCGCTCGAAACCCGCGGCGTCCAGGAGGGGATCGCCCTGCGCGAGGACCATGCGCGCGTACGCGCACAGGTCGGGCGCCGTCGAGACGATCGATCCGTCGGCCGTGTTCGACGGCTGCCAGGCGGCCGGCGCCAGTGGGCTCTGCAGGTGCGCCACCCGCCCGGCGTCGATCGGCTCGTACCCGACCGAGGCGTCGGCGCGATCCTCCTCGAGGATCGCGCCGACGGACCGCGTCATGCCGAGGGGTCCCAGGATCCGCTCCAGCAGCAACCCGTGGACGGGGTGGCCGGACACGCGCTCCAGCGCGTGCCCGATGAGTTTGTACCCGAGGTTCGAGTACGAGAAGGCCGCGCCGGGGGCGAACGTCGGGGGCTGCTCGCGGGCGCGGATCGCGTCGATCATGCCCCAGGGGCCGTGCTCGACGCCCGTCATGAGCCCCGACGTATGGGTCAGCAGGTGATGCAGCGTGATCGGACCGAACGGCTCCGGGAGGCCCAGCCAGGGCAGGAGGTCGTTGATCGATACGTCGAGTCGAAGGGTGCCCTTCGCCTCCTCCTGGAGGACGCAGAGCGCCGCGAACGACTTCGAGATGGAGCCGATCTGGAATCGGGTGTCGGGCCGGACCGGGCGGCCTGACGCCACGTCGGCGAAGCCCCGGACGACGGCGCCGAGCGTTCCGTCGCGGTCCGTCACCGCCAGCGAGAGGCCGGCCGCATGCGTGCGCGGCAGGTGAAGCTCGGCGGCCGCGCCGATCCGCTCGAACGCGTCCTCCAGCCCGGCCACCTCGCCGCCTAGCCGAAGAACAGCCGGAGCTCGCGCTCGGCCGACGCCGATGAATCGGAGCCGTGGACGATGTTCTCGGTGATGACGGTGGCGAAGTCGCCGCGGATGGAACCCGGCGGCGCATCCACGGGGTTCGTCGGGCCCATCATCGTGCGCCAGCAGCTGATCGCGTCCTCGCCGGTGATCTTCGCCAAGACCGACGGACCACCGGTGATGAACGACACGAGTTCCTCGAAGAACGGCTTCTCGCGATGCTCGGCGTAGTGCTCCTCGGCCGTGGCGCGGTCGATCGTGCGCACCTCGAGCAGATCGATCGTGAGCCCCTTCGCCTCGACACGGCCGAGGACCTCGCCGACGAGCGCTCGCCGGACGCCGTCGGGCTTCACGATCAGCAGCGTCGCTTCGATGGCCACGGCTCTCCTCCGGCGTCGGAGCGAGCAGTCTACCGGTCGGCGAGCACGCGCTTCGCATCCGCGACCGTGAAGAGCGAGCCGGTCACGACGATCACATCGGCGGGACCGGCGTCGGCACGGGCCGCGTCGATCGCCTCTGCGACCGAGCCGAAGACCGAGGCCTCCGAGCCCGCGATCGCTCGGAGCTCCCGGGGGTCGGCGCTGCGGATGCTGTCGTTGCGCGCCAGGAAGGTGCGGTCGGCCAGCGGGACGAGCGCGCCGATGATGCCGGCGGCGTCCTTGTTCGCACTGATCGCCAGCACGAGATCCAGGCGCTCCCACCGGAAGGACGTGCGGAGCGCCTCGGCCAACGCCTCGGCTCCGGCCGGGTTGTGTGCGCCGTCGAGCAGGATGAGGGGCTCGTGCCCGACGGTCTCGAGCCTGCCGGGGGCCTGAACGCTCGCGAGGCCGGCCCGCACCGTGTCCTCGTCGAGCGCCTGACCCGTGAGCGCCTCGTACGCGACGACGCCGGCGGCCGCGTTCGCCACCGCGTACGCCCCGAACAACGGAAGGAAGAGGTCCTCGTACGTGGCGTGGAGGCCCCGCAGGCGGAAGGACTGGCCGCCGACCGCGAGCAACCGCTCCTCGACCTCCCAGTCGGCGCCCTCCCATCGCATCGCGCACCCGACGTCCGCCGCCCGGCGGCGCAGGACCTCGGACGCCGCCTGGGCCTGCTCCCGGATCACGCCGATCGAGTCCGGCTTCAGCACGCCCGCCTTCTCCCCCGCGATATCGGCGAGCGTGGGCCCGAGCTCCGCCACATGGTCCATCGCGATCGGCGTGACGATGGCGACGTCGCCGGCGACGAGGTTCGTCGCGTCCCACGATCCGCCCATCCCCACCTCGAACACCCCGAGGGCCACGGGCTTGTCCGCGAACCACAGGAACGCGAGCGCCGTGAGCGCCTCGAAGTAGGTGACCTCTCCGGATCCGAGCTCGTCCACGTGCCGGAGCACGGGCTCGAGGTGCTCCCACTCCTCCGCGAACGCGTCCTCGGCGATCGGGTCGCCGCAGACGTCGAAGCGCTCGGTCACCGAGAGCAGATGCGGCGAGGTGAACAGGCCGGTGGAGATCCCGTGCGCGCACGCGATCGCCGCGGCCACCCGCGCGGCCGTCGTCTTGCCGTTCGTGCCGGTCGCGTGGATCGTCGGGTACGTCAGCTCCGGATGATCGAGCAAGCCGACGATCGCCCGGATCCGGTCCAGAGACGGCCCCGGCATGTGCTCCGGCTGGCGCGCGTCCAGGCGCGCGAGCGCCTCGTCGAACCGCATCAGTCGGGTTGGATCTCCGCGAGGACCACGTCGACGCGACGCGCCCCCTCCCCTGACGGCACCGTCCGAAGCTCCTCGATCTTCCCCGCCTCGCGGATGTCGGCTTCCGCGACGCCGATCATCTCGAGGTACGGCGGCAGGTCGTGGACCGTCACGAGCGTCGCCGGTACGCGCAGCGACACCTTCGCGAGCGCCTTCTCCCTCCGCACGGCGCCGAGCACCGCGGCAGCGACCTCATAGACCTCGGGCTCGGCGCCGTCGCTCACCGCGAGCTCGTCCTCGGTCGGCCACGCGGACCGGTGCACCGACCCCTCGCGCCACCACGACCACACCTCCTCGGTGACGTACGGCTGGAACGGCGCGAACGCTCGGAGCAGCACGTCGAGCGCCGTCCGCAGGGCGCCCACGGCCGAGCCGCCCGCCTGCCCGCCGGCGTAGGCTCGCGGCTTCACGAGCTCGAGGTAATCGTCCGTGAAGCCCCAGAAGAATCGCTCGAGCAGCGACAGCGCCCGCGCATGCTCATAGGCATCGAACGCCTCCGTGACCTCTCGAAGCACACCACGGAGCGTCGCCAGCATCGATCGGTCGAGCGGCGCGGCCGGCTCGGCGGGCTCCGTTCCCATCCCCAATGCGAACTTCGACGCGTTCAGGATCTTGATCGCGAGCCTGCGCCCGTCCTTCATCTGCTTCTCGTCGAACGCCGCGTCGATACCGAGACGAGCCGATCCGGCCCAGTAGCGGACCGCGTCCGAACTGTGTCGCTCGAACACCTCGTGCGGGACGATCACGTTCCCCTTCGACTTCGACATCTTCTTGCGATCGGGATCGAGGACGAAGCCGCTGATCGCCGCGTCGCTCCAGGGCAGCGTCCCGAACTCGAGCTCGGACCGGAACACGGTGTAGAAGAGCCAGGTCCTGATGATGTCGTGAGCCTGGGGCCGCAGATCCATCGGGAACAGACGCCCGAACAGGTCGGGATCCTCCTCCCAGCGCCCGGCGATCTGCGGGGTGAGCGACGACGTTGCCCAGGTGTCCATCACGTCCGGATCGCCGACGAACCCTCCGGGCATCCCCCGCTGCTCGGCGGTGAAGCCCGGAGGGACGTCGCTCTGCGGATCGACGGGGAGCGCGGCCTCATCCGGGACGATCGGCTCGTCGTACCGGACGCGCCCTCGCTCGTCGATCGGATACCAGACGGGGAACGGCACGCCGAAGAACCGCTGCCGGCTGATGCACCAGTCCTGGTTCAGGTTCTCGACCCATGACCGGTAGCGGGCGCCCATGTAGGCGGGGTGCCAGGAGAGCTCGGCTCCCCGCTCGAGGAGCCGGTCGCGGAACCGGAGCGTGGGGACGAACCATTGGCGGCTCGTGATGACTTCGAGCGGCCGCTCCCCCTTCTCGTAGAACTTCACGGCATGTCGGACCGGCTCGGGCTCGCCGACCAGCGCGCCGGCCCCCCGGAGCATCTCGGCGACCTTCCCGCGCGCCTTCTTGACCGATAGGCCGGTGAGCTCGGCCATCACGGCGTTCGCGGCGACGGGGTCGCGCGAGCCCCAGCCGGGCGCGCCCAGGTCGCGGCCGCCGATCCGGCCGTCCCTCTCGACCACCACGCGCAGCGGCAGGCCGAGCTCGCGCCACCACGTGACATCCGTCAGGTCGCCGAACGTGCAGACCATCGCGATGCCGGTCCCCTTCTCGGGCTCGGCCAGCTCGTGCGCCACGACGGGAACGGGGATCCGGAACAGCGGCGTGAGCACGGTGGAGCCCACGAGGGGGGTGTAGCGCTCGTCCGACGGATGCGTCACCAGCGCCACGCACGCGGGGATCAGCTCGGGTCGCGACGTTTCGATCTGGATGGTGGCGCCGTCCTCGCGATCGAACAGGACACGGTGGTAGAGCCCGTCCAGCTCCCGGTCCTCGATCTCCGCCTGCGCGACGGCGGTGCGGAAATCGACGTCCCACATCGTTGGTGCCTCGGCCGAATACGCGAGCTCCCTCCGCAGCAACCGGAGGAACCCCAGCTGCGAGATGCGACGAGAGCGCTCCCCGATCGTCGTGTAGAGGTAGCTCCAGTCCACGGAGAGCCCGAGCAGTCGGAACAACTCCTCGAACACCCGCTCGTCCTCGACGGTCAGTCGATCGCAGAGCTCGATGAAGTTCCCGCGGCCGATCGCGACGCTCTCGGCGCCGTCCGGACGCTCCAACGACGAGACGTCGAAGTCGGGGTCGTACGGGATCGCCGGTTCGCATCGGACGCCGAAGTAGTTCTGGACACGGCGCTCGGTCGCCAGGCCGTTGTCGTCCCAGCCGATCGGATAGAAGACCTCCCGCCCGCGCATCCGGTGGTAGCGCGCCACGAGGTCCGTGTGGGTGAACGAGAGCACGTGGCCGACGTGGAGCGATCCGCTGACGGTCGGCGGTGGCGTGTCGATGGAGAAGATCTGCTCACGGGACTTCGAACGGTCGAAGCGGTAGGTGCCGGTGGCCTCCCACCACTCCCCCCACTTCGCCTCCAGCCCGTCGAGCGAGGGCTTCTCGGGGACATCCATGGGCAGAGTCTACGGACCGCCTTCGCCCCCCCGCGACACGAACGGGGCGGCGCCTCCTCGGCGCCGCCCCGTTCCGCACCTCGAAGAGGTGACGGGCTAGACCGACATCATCGCCCGCTTCTTCATCTCCTCGTACTCTTCGGGCGTGATCTTGCCCTCGTCGCGCAGCTTCGCGAGCTTCGCGACCTCGTCGGCCGCCGAGTAGCCCTCCACCCGGCGCTGCGCCTCCTGGGCCTGCTCCATCATCTCCTTGTCCTGCTCGGTCATCTTCGGCCGCGCGATCACGTAGATCAGGATCCCCAACAAGGGAACGATGAAGATCAGCAGCACCCAGCCGGCCTTGGCCCACCCACTGAGGTCGTTGCGCCGGAAGATGTCCGCGAACACCGCGATGAACATCCAGATCAGCATGAACCAGAAGAAGAAGACGATCATCGCCCAAAGCACGGACCCGAAGGTCCAGTCATACGCCAGCATCTGCCCCCCCTATTTCCGCAAACGGTCGCCATCCTACGCACCCGTCCGTTCCCGCGCAATCCCGGCTCCCCCACACGAGCGGGCCGCCAGGTGCCGACGCGCAGGCGCTATCATCCCGAGCGCATGATCCGGGAACCGTTCCGTCGCACGATGCTCGCCTTGATCGCGCTCGCGGCTATCGTGGGCGCCGCGGCTTGCACCTCCTCGAGCAGCACCACATCCACCACGACGACCAGCGCGGCATCCAGCTCCGCCGCGGACGTGTGCGGCGACCTGACGGCGCTCCAGACCTCGGTCAACGGCTTGCTGAACGTCAACGTCGTCCAGACCGGCACCGACGGCGTCAAGTCAGCGCTCGCAACCGTGCAAAGCGACCTCGACGCCCTCGCGGCTTCGGCGTCCGCGCAGTTGGGACCGCAGGTCGACGCACTCAAACAGTCGCTCACCGCTGTTGGTACCACGCTGTCGAGCGGCCAGAGCGTCTCCGCGATCGCGAGCCAGCTGGCGACCCAGCTGGCGGCGGTCGGGACCGCATGGACGAACCTGCAGTCGGCCGCCTCCTCGTTGAACTGCAACCTCGGCAGCGGCTGAGCTCAGATCGAGCCGCGCTCGTCGGTGCCCGCGTCGGTCACGGTCGCGTCGAAAGACCCGACCCCGACGATCTGCGTCTCGGAGACGCCGGCGAACGTCGCGTTCAGGAACTGCGCCCCGACGTAGACGCGGGCGATCACGTAGAGCCACAGGAGGATCACGATCGCGAACCCGAGCGCGCCGTACAGGTCCTCGATCCGACCGAGCTTCGGGACGAAGTAGATCGCGGTCGCGAGGGACAGGCCTCGGAGTGCCACCACGAACGTGATCGCTCCCGGTACCACGGCGATCCAGCTCCGCCCGCCGTGCGGCAGCACCGTCATGATCCACACGGCCAGGACCACGAAGAGCACGGTCACCAGCGCCCACTCGCCGAGGCGGATCGCCGCGCGATCGGCGAACAGGGTCACGCTGACCGCCTGCGTGGCGACCGAGCCGAGCGCGATCGCGCTGAAGGCCAGGGACGACTTCACGCTCGAGGGGCGGAAGCTCTCGCGTCTGCGCCACGCGATCTCGGCCACCAGCCGGAACGCGCGCGCGGCGCTGCGGCCCGCCCAGATCATCAGGACGAAGCCGATCAGCGCCAAGAACCACGGGGACTTCTGGCTGTCGGCGGCGGCCTTGGTGATCATCGTCGCCACCGCGCCACCGAGGCCGAGGTGCGCCGCCGCCGCCTCGGGGGTCTCGTCGCCCGCGACGGCCGCCTGGCCGAAGACGCTGACGACGAACAGCGTCGCGGGCAGTCCCCACAGGAACAGCCGGTAAGCCAGCCCGCCCGCCAGCAGCCCGCCGCCGCGGTTCCGGTCGGCCTCGTACGCATCGAACAGCTTCTGGACCCAGCCCCGCGTGGCCCGTTCGCGTTCGAGCCGCTCCTCCGCGACGTGCTGGAGCTGCTCGGCCTTCGCCCTCGCGGCGGCGATCCGACCGCGCGGCTCTGCATCGGGATCCGGCTGTTCGGCCCCCGGTTCGATCCCCGGCGCGTCGGTCACCGCGTGAGCGTACCCTCGCCTAGACTCCGTCGGTGGTCATCTGCCCTGCGTGCGGAGCCGCGAACGCGGACGACGCGCGGTTCTGCGCATCGTGCGGAACCTCCCTGGCCGTCGCGTGCCGCTCGTGCGGCACGGCGCTGCCGCCCGATGCGAGCTTCTGCCCCGCCTGCGGCGTCGCCGTCGGGGAGGACGCACGCGACGACGGCGGCGAGGAGCGAAAGCTCGTCACGGTGGTCTTCGCGGACGTCACCGGATCGACGTCCCTGGGCGAACGGCTGGACCCGGAGCGGTTCCGCGAGGTGATGCAGGCCTATGCGTCGGCGATGCGCCAGGAGATCGAAGCCGAGGGCGGCACCGTCGAGAAGTTCATCGGCGATGCCGTCATGGCCGCCTTCGGCGTCCCCGCCGCGCACGAGGACGACGCCGCGCGCGCCCTCCGGGCCGCGCTGCGGATGCTCCGTCGCCTCGAGGACCTGAACGTCGAGCTCCGCTCGACGCACGACGTCGCGTTACAGATCCGCGTCGGCGTGAACACGGGCGAGGTGCTCGCCGTGACGGCGCCGGAACCCGGCGAAGCGATGGTGACCGGAGACGCCGTGAACGCCGCGGCGCGCCTCCAATCGGCCGCGGACCCGGGCTCCGTGCTGGTGTCGGAGCGAACCACCCGTTCCGCGCGAGGGTTCGCCTTCGAGGACCACGGCGAGCTGGAGCTCAAGGGCAAACGCGACCGGGTCCGTGCCTTCCGCCTGCTCCGGGAGACCGGGGCGGGGTCCCGCGGCGTCCCCGGTCTCACCGCCCCGATGGTCGGGCGCGACGGAGAGCTCGATGTGTTGCGGAGCGTCTACGAACGGGTGTCGCGGGATCGTCGTCCGCACCTCGTGACCCTCTACGGCGACGCCGGCGTCGGCAAGTCCCGGCTCACACGCGAGTTCCTCGACGCGGCCGAACGCGTGCATCCCGCACCGCTGATCCTCCGGGGCCGATGCCTGCCGTACGGCGACGGCGTCACGTACTGGCCGCTCGCGGAGATCCTGAAGGGCCATGCCGGCATCCTCGACACCGACCCTCCGGACCTCGCGGTGGAGAAGGTGCGGAAGACCGGGCGAGACCTGCTGACCCAGGAGATCGCGGCCGATCCCACCCGGGCGACCGCGGCCCTTGCGTACACGGTCGGCCTGGACGATCCCGAGGTGTCCTTCGAGGGCGCGGATCTGCGGGAGGTGCGCGAGGAGCTGCATCGGGCGTGGACGTCGTTCTTCACCGCGCTCGCCCTCGCCGGGCCCGTCGTCGTCGTGATCGAAGACATCCACTGGGCCGATCCGTCGCTCCTCGACCTCCTGAGCGAGTTGGCCGAACGCGTCGAGGGTCCGGTCACGTTCCTGTGCCCGTCCCGGCCGGATCTGACGGCGACCCGACCGGACTGGGGAGGCGGTCGCCGGAACATGTCGTCGATCGCGCTGGATCCCCTCTCCGCCGCGGACGCGGAACATCTCGTTCGGCTGCTGCTCACGGTGGACGACCTGCCACCCTCGGTCCTCGCCCGCATCCTCGAACGGGCGGAGGGGAACCCCTTCTACCTCGAGGAGATCGTCCGGCGGCTGATCGACGGTGGGCTGCTCCAGCGCAGCGGCGAGCGCTGGGTCGCCGCCGCGGGGATCGACGAGGTCGAGATCCCGGACACGGTGCAGGCGGTGCTGGCCTCGAGGATCGACCTGCTCGACCCCTCGGACAAGCGGGTGCTGCAAGCGGCCTCGGTGGTCGGCCGGGTCTTCTGGATCGGTCCGCTGGGCGAGCTGACCGACGTCGACGCGGCCGAGCTCGGCGACGCGCTCCGGCGCATGGAGGACCGCGAGCTGGTGGTCTCGAGGCCCGGGTCGGCGCTCGCCGGCCAGCGCGAATACCTCTTCAAGCACATCCTCACCCGGGACGTCGCGTACGAGTCGCTCCCGCGTCGGGACCGGGCCGATGCGCACACCTCGGTGGCCAGGTGGCTCGAGCGCACGTCCGGCGAACGGGCTGGCGAGTTCGCCGAGCTCCTCGCGTACCACTACGCAACCGCCGTCGGGCTCGAGAGCGAGAGCGGGAGCGCTCCGGACGATGCGCTGCGCCACGCGGCGTGGCGCTGGCTGATCCGGGCTTCGATCGCCGCGAGGCTCCGATTGGTCACCCGCAAGGCCGCGCGATCCGCGGAGGAAGCGCTCCGGCTCTCGGCGACCGACCTCGAACGGACCGATGCCCTCGAGGCGCTGGCCGACGCGTTCTTCCAGAACGCGGACGGGGACCTCGCGTGGCGGTACTACCGGGAGGCGGCCCGGACCCGCGCGGTCGCGACGCCCGAGGACCCACGTCGCGTGACCTACCTGGCCTCGAAGGCGGCGGATGTCCGGCTCCGATGGCCCGGATCCATGCGCGGGATCGTGCCCAGCGAAGCCGAGACCCGGGAGATGATGGAGCTCGGGTTCGGCAACCTCCCGCCCGGCGACTCCGAGGAGCGGGTCCGGATGCTCTCGCTCCAGGCCGCCTGGGCCTTCGCCTTCCCCGATCCGCGCAGGACCACCGACGACCTCGAGACGCTGTCCGCCGCCGGCGTGGAGGCGGCGGAGATCGCGCTGCGGATCGGGCGTCCGGACCTCGCATCCGCGGCGCTCGACAACGCGCAGGGCGCGTGGGCGGCCGTGGGGAACTACGCCCGTTCGCTGGTCCTGTGGCACGACCGCAGGCAGGTGATCGGCGACGTGAGCGACCTGCTGGAGATCGGCGACTTCCATGCCATGGGAGGGTGGGCGTTCTACGAGTTGGGCGACTTCCCGCGGAGCCTCGAGGCGGTGGACGCCGGCATCGCGCTCGTGGCGGGACGGGCTCCAAACGTCGAGAGCCACCTCCGATCGTGGCGCTGCGTGAGCCTGTTCCGGATCGGTCGGTGGGACGAGTCGGTGCGCGAGTCCGAGCTGGTCCGGGCGTTGCTGGACGATCGCCGGGATGAGCCGCCGTACTTCGCGGCGCATGCCTACGCGACCGCGGCGATCTGCTTCCACGCCCGCGGCGAGCAGGTGGAGGCCGACCGCCTGACCGACCTGCTGCTGGGCCTGCCGAACATGGGCGCCCGCCTGTATCCGGGGTTGCTCCGCCTCCTCGTGCGTCGCGGCGACCTCGAGGCCGCGAAGCACATACGCAAGCCGGACGGGTGGGCGGTCCATCGCGGCGACGCGCTGGAGGCGGAGAGCGAGTGGTTGGCGGCTCGCGGGGCGTGGCCCGAGGCCGCCGCGTTCGCGACCGAGATGCGGGCGCAGGCGGAGGAGAACGGCACCGTGATCGTGTCGATGTTCGCGGATCGCCTGGAGGGTCGCGCCGCGCTCGCCGCCGACGACGCCGGCCGCGCCGAGGAACTCTTCACGAGGGCGGCCGCCGGGTTCGACGAGCTCGGCGCCGTCTGGGAACGCGCCTTGACCGAGGCCGACGTGGCCGCGGCGCTCTCGGCGCTGGACCGACCCGACGACGCCCGAGCGACCCGCGCTCGCGCGCGGGCGACCTTCGAGGAGCTCGGCGCGGTGACGGATCTGCGGGCGCTCGAGGAGCGCTAGCCGCCCGGGGCCGGCGCCTCAGCATGCATCGCCGCGGCGATCCGGTACACCGCCACCTCGTAGCCCACCAGGATCAGGGCGAGCACCAGGAACCAGCCGATCGACAGGCTGGCGAACAGCAGGAACAGGGCCGCCACGACGGCGCCCGCCATCATCAGCGGGTCCCGATGCGCCCCGATCCACGCCGCGGCCGGCCCGACCTCCGCGCCCCGCACCGCGCCGACCCCCGCCCGGCCGACCTGCACGACCCACGCGCGCAAGCGCACGGCCCACGGGTACGGCCCGCTCAGGAGCGCCGCGATCAGGATGATGAAGAGCACCCAGAGCACGCGCTTGGTGGCCAGGAGGAGCGAGCTCAGGAACGCGTTCACGATCGCCTGGACCGCGGCCTGGTTCTCGGGCTTCGCGAGGTTCACGACGTTGCTCGCCTCTGAGATCGCGAACCTTCGCTCCAGGACCTCGACCACGATCAGGGCGGTCACCAGCTGCAGCAGCGTGCGCCGTCGGTGCGTCGACAGGACCAGTGCGAGCGTCGCGAACACGACGAACAGCACGACGGCCAGCAGGAGCAGCCGGTTGAACAGGGACACCCCGTCCTGGATCGACGTGAGCGAGTCGCTCTGGAACAGCACGACGGAGCCGAACGTCGCCGGCAACGTGACGCCCAGCGAGTTCTCGAGCATCGAGATGGCTTGGCTCGGCACGGTGTCGGCCGTGATCGGAGGGATCGTGATCTGGTGACCGATGATGCTGCTGAGCGTGCCGGACAGCTGCTGCAACGCGTCGTTGACCAACGGCAGGTAGTTGAAGACCACCTGGTTCCCCTGGACCTGCAGCACCGTGCTCGACCCGTTCAACACGGCGATCAGCTGGCCGTGGAGCTGGCGGTTCGCCGCGACCCAGAATGATTGGAACTGCGGGCTCGCGATGATCTTCTGCACCTGATCCTGGACGAAGCCCTGCAGGGCGTTCGTGATCGGGCCGGCGATGAACTCGAGCTTCGGTGCTCGCTCGGTGAGCGCCGTTTGGATGCGGGTCTGCACGTCGATCGCCGTGAAGAGCGACGTCGTGAGCTGTCGCGCGAGGGCCTCCTGGATCGCGGGCTGCGCCGCGAGGGGCCCCACGACCGCGATGTAGCGATCCTCGTTGTAGACGGTGCGGCGCGCCCAGACGCCGGGGGTGCACGCGGAGAACGCGATGACGGCGAGGACGACGAAGACGACGGCGAAGATCCTGCGCAGGCGGGCCCGTTTCGCCGGCTTGGCCTCGAGCTTGTCGACCTCCTGCTTGAGCCGCTCGTTCTCCGCTTGGATCGCCGCGAGGTCCGCCGGGTCCGCCGGGGTCGCCTGGTCACTCACGCCATCACCTGATCTACATGGCGGACATGGAACGCCAACACGAGTTGCCCGATGCCGCGGAACAGCGCCATGAAGCCCACCCACAGCAGGATCAGCTCGGCGCGCGCCGGGTAGAACTGCTGGGCGGCCCAGAAGCCGAGGAACACGACGAGGATCCCGGTGGCGAGCCCCAAACCCCACATCGGGTTGACCTCGCGGGTCATCACGCTCTCGATGATCATCATCGTGCCCCAGAAGACGAACAGGAACCCGATCACGGATGCGAGCGCGAAGAACGTGTTGATCGGCCGGAAGAAGCCCCAGAGCGCCGCGAGCCCGAACGCGACCCCGAGCACGGCGTGCAGCCACTTCCACCCTTCGGCGCGCCCGATCATCGCGAACTCGTTCACGCAGGCCACCAGGAACAGCGCGCCGATCAAGATCCCTACCGTCGCGACCGAAGTCGTGGGATGCACGTTGTACCGCAGCACGACGATCGCGATCAGCATCCACGCCACCCCGGTGATCAGGAAGAACCACCACGGCATCAGCGTGGCCACCTCCCGCGCGCCGCTGTCCTGCTGGACCTCTTGACTCGCCATCGGACCCTCCTCGATTCGAGACGGCCCGGCGGCCGCTCACCCCGATACTGCCTCACGACGGCGCCCGACGCCAAAACCATCCAGACGCGGGCGGACGGATCGGGCAGCTAGGCGGTGCGTTCTTCGCGCTTCTGGCGCTTCGCGGCGGCCTGCTGGTCGCGCGGCACGAGCGTGGGATTGACCCCGGTCAGCACGACATCGCGGTCGACGAGGCACTTCGTGACGTCCTGGCGGGAGGGCAGCTCGTACATCACGTTGAGTAGCACCTCCTCCATGATCGCGCGCAAGCCGCGGGCGCCGGTGCCCCGCTGGATCGCCTGCTCGGAGATGGCCCGCATCGCGTCCGCGGTGAACTCCAGCTCGACCCCGTCGAACTCGAAGAACTTCTTGTACTGCTTCACGAGCGCGTTCTTCGGCGTCGTGAGGATGTCGACGAGCGCGTCCTCGTCGAGGTTGTTCACGTGCGTGAGCACCGGCAGGCGCCCGACGAACTCCGGGATCAGCCCGTACCTCAGCAGGTCCTCGGGCAGCACCTTCGAGAAGACCTCGCCGAGGTCCTTGTCCTCGCGGCTGACGATCTCGGCGCCGAACCCGACGCCCTTGCGACCGATCCGGCTCTCGATCACCTTGTCGAGCCCGGCGAACGCCCCGCCGCAGATGAACAGGATGTTGGTCGTGTCGATCTGGATGAACTCCTGGTGCGGGTGCTTGCGGCCGCCCTGCGGCGGCACGCTGGCCGTGGTCCCCTCCAGGATCTTCAGCAGGGCCTGCTGCACGCCCTCGCCGGAGACGTCACGCGTGATCGACGGGTTCTCGGACTTCCGGGCGATCTTGTCGATCTCGTCGATGTAGATGATCCCGGTCTCTGCCTTCTTCACGTCGTAGTCCGCGGCCTGGATCAGCTTCAGCAGGATGTTCTCGACGTCCTCCCCGACGTAGCCGGCCTCCGTGAGCGCGGTTGCGTCGGCGATCGCGAACGGCACGTTCAGCAGGCGCGCGAGGGTCTGCGCGAGGTAGGTCTTGCCGCAGCCGGTCGGACCGAGGATCAGGATGTTCGACTTCTGGAGCTCGACCTCCTGATCCTTCTGGCCGACCTGGATCCGCTTGTAGTGGTTGTAGACGGCGACCGACAGGACCTTCTTCGCCTGCTCTTGGCCGACGACGTATTCGGCGAGGAACGCGTAGATCTCCTCGGGCTTGGGCAGCTCGTCGAGCTTGAGCTCGGCGGTCTCGGAGAGCTCCTCCTCGATGATCTCGTTGCACAGGTCGATGCACTCGTCGCAGATGTACACGCCGGGCCCGGCGATCAACTTCTTGACCTGCTTCTGGCTCTTCCCGCAGAACGAGCACTTCAGCAGGTCCGAGTCTCCGAACTTCGCCATCGCCTCTTCCCTCTCCGAACGAACGACCGGGTCTTCATCGACCCGGTCGCACCGCGGATATTACGCCCCGTTCGGGCTCGCCGCTGACAATTCGGTCGCGATCCCTCGGCGGGAGATGATCTCGTCGATCACGCCGTAGGCCTTGGCCTCGTCGGCCGTGAGGATGTAGTCGCGGTCCGTGTCCTTCTCGACCTTCTCGATCTGCTGGCCGGTGTGCGTCGCGATGATGTTGTCGAGCAGCTTCCGCAGCCGGATGATCTCGCGCGCCTGGATCTCGATGTCGACGGCCTGCCCCTGCGCGCCACCGTGGGGCTGGTGCAACAGGATCCGGGCGTTCGGGAGCGCGAACCGCTTCCCGGGGGCACCGGACAATGCCAGCACGGCGGCCGCGCTGGCGGCCAGGCCCATCACGATCGTGCTGACGTCGGGCTTGATGTACTGCATCGTGTCGTAGATCGCGAGGAGCGACGACACGTCGCCGCCCGGTGAGTTGATGTACAGGTTGATGTCCTTGTCGGGATCCTCGGACTCGAGGTGCAGCAGCTGCGCCATGATCAGGTTCCCGACGGCGTCATCGATCGGCGTGCCGAGGAACACGATGCGGTCCTTCAGCAGGCGCGAGTAGATGTCGAACGAACGCTCGCCGCGGCTGGTCTGCTCGACCACGACCGGAACGAGGTAGTTCTGCGTGGGCTCCATCAGTCGGTGTCCTCTCCTTCGTCGGTTCCGGTGATGCCGTCGCTCTCGTCGGGCGACGGGCTCTCCTCGGTGATATCGGCATGGTCCACGATGATGTCGAGCGCCTTCGAACGGATGATATCTCCGGCCAGCGTCACGATCTGGCCGGATCGATCGAGCTGTTTGGCCAGTTCCTTCGGGTCGCGGTCGTACGCCTGCGCCAGCGTTCCGATCTGGGTGCCGATCTCCTCGGCCGTCACGTCCAGCTCCTCGGCGCGCGCAACGCTCTCCAGGACCAGGTCGGCCTTGATGGCGCGCAGCGCGTGCTGGCGGTTGTCCTCGGCGAGGCGGTCGCGATCCCATCCCTGGATCTCGAGCATCTGATCGAGCGTGAGGCCGTAGCGGCTCGCCTGATCCTCGGCGTGGCGCATCCGGTGCGAGGTCTCGTCCTCGATCAGCGAGTCCGGCAGCTCGACGTCGACGCGGTCGATCACGGCCTGGAGCGCGCGGTCCCGGATGACGCCGACGGACTCGCGCTCCTTCGCCTCGGCGATCTTCGCGCGGAGATCGTCGCGGAGCTCCTGCAACGAGTCGAACTCCGACGCGGTCTTCGCGAACGCGTCGTCCTCGTCGGGCAGCTCGAGCTCCTTCACCTCTTTGACCATCACGAGGAACCCGGCGGGACCCGCCAGCTCCTCGCCGAACCGCTCGGGCTCGAGCGTGTCCTCGAACCGGACGATGTCGCCGGGTTTGGTGCCGGCGAGCTTCGCGTCCATCACGGGGCCGAACTCGGCCGACCCGACCGAGTAGAGGTAGTCCTCACGCGTCAGCTGATCGAGCTGCTGCCCGTTCCGCGTGACCGTGACGTTCGCCGTGACGAAATCGCCTTCCTTGACCGGTCGCCCGACCGGCTCCAGCTCCGCGAACTGCCGGCGGAGGCGCTCCACATACTGGTCGACCTCCTCGTCGGTCGCGTCGGTGGCCGGCTTCTCGACCGTGACGCCCTTGTAGTCGTCCTCGGTCAGCTCGAGGCGCGGCCGCACCTCGACGGTGGCCGTGAAGATGAACGGCTTGCCGAGCTCGAGCTGTTCGACGTCGACCTCGGGATCGCCGATCGGCGCGAGGTCCTCGTCCGTGACCGCGGTCCGGAAGTACGACGGGACCGCGACGTGGACGAACTCGTCCAGCACGACGTCCTGGCCCACCTGCGCGTCGATGATCGTCTTCGGGGCCTTGCCGGGGCGGAACCCGGGGATCTTGACCTCACGAGCGATGGCCCGGTAGGTCTTGTCCAGATCCTTCGCGAATTCCTCCGGCGGAACCTCGATCGTGAGCTTGACGGTGTGTTTGTCGGTCGATTCGACGGTCGTTTCCATCGGTGCACCAAGGCTACCGGAGATCCCAGGTCACGACCGTTGCGAGGCCCAGGTAGGCTGCGCCCGTGTACGAGCAGGAGGTCGCGTTCGCGAACGAACTGGCAGACCTCGCGGCCGAGACGGCGCAGGGGTTCTTCCGCAACGAGCTGCTCGAGATCCGTCGCAAGGCCGACACGAGCTTCGTCACCCAGGCGGACACCTCGGTGGAGCGGATGGCGCGCGAGGCGATCGCGGCGGCGTTCCCGGCCGACGCGATCCTGGGTGAAGAAGAGGGCGGCTCCCACGATCCGGTCGGCCGCCTGTGGATCATCGACCCGATCGATTCCACGGCGAACTTCGCCCGGGGGATCCAGGCCTGGGCCACGCTGATCGCGCTCCAGGTCGACGGGATCGGCGTCCTCGGCGTGGTGAGCGCGCCGGCGATGGGCGAACGCTACGTCGCGGTCCGGCACGAGGGCGCCACGCTGAACGGCGAGCCGATCCACGTGAGCGGCGTACAGGAGGTGGCCGACGCGCACGTCCTGCTCCAGGAGATGGATACGCTGTTCGCCGGGCCATACGCGCAGGCGACGCTCACGCTGGTCCAGGAATGCTGGCGCCCAAGGGGTTTCGGCGACTGGTGGGCGCACATGCTGGTGGCGCGCGGCTCGGCCGACGTGATGCTGGAGCCGAACCTGGCGGCGTGGGACCTCGCGGCGCCCCAGGTCGTGATCGAGGAGGCCGGCGGACGCTGCTCGACGTTCGAGGGCGGCCCGGTCGGCCACGAGAACAGCATGCTCGTGACGAACGGGCTGCTCCACGACGAGATCCTGCGCCGGCTGGCGACGCGCTAGAGGGTCAGCAGCTCCCCGGCCTCGCCGGCGTTCCCGAGGACCGCGTTCGCGGCGGCGACGTCCTGGACGCCGACCCCCGTCAGATCGCAGACCGTGAGCTGCGCAGCGGACGTTCGGCCGGCCGCGATGCCGTCGCAGATCGCGCCGAGCTCGATCGCCCGGTCCGCCAGCTCCGGCACATGCTGGAGCTCGCCGAGCCGCAAGGCCTGCTCGCGCGCGTCGACGACGAGGAGATCGGCGCGCCGCAGCAGTTCCGGATCCAGCTCCTGCTTGCCGGGCCCGTCGGATCCAGCCGCCGTGAGGTGTGCACCCGGTCCGACCCAGTCGGCACGGACCAGCGGCTCGCGCGCGGCCGTGCACGTGAGGATGACGTCGGCGCCGTCGACGGCCTCCTCGACCGAGGCGGCCACCACGCCGTCGAGGTCCGCGGCCGCGACCGCTGCGTGTCCCGCGTTGCGCCCCCACACGCGGATCTCGCCGAGGCCGGGGCGCACGACGCGCAGCGCCTCGACCTGCTTGCGGGCCTGGATCCCGGTGCCGATCACCGCGACGGCGCCGACCCGTTCGGGCGCGAGCACCTTCGCGGCGACGCCGCCCGCCGCCCCCGTCCGTTGATCCGTCACGAAGCCGTGATCGAGCAGGAACGCGAGCGGCGCACCCGTCGCCGCGTCGAAGGCGATCACCACGCCGTCGAGGGCGGGCGGATCCCCCGGGAAGCCGCTCGAGGCCTTGAGCGCGTACGCCGGCGCGCCGTGGAGGTGCCCGGCCTTGATGTGGATCTCCCCGCCCGCCTCCGGCACGTCCAGGTGGATCACGCCCGGCATCTCGGCGTCGCCCCGCGTGTACGCCACGAACGCCCGCTCGACCGCATCGATGCAGACGTCCATCGGCAACGCCGCCCGCACATCGGACTCCCGCAACACGCGAACGGTTCGGCTCATCGCCGGAGCCTCCCTCGACGTCGACGCGCAGGTCAACCTCGGTTGAGGGTGCACGGCCACCGCGATAGCGTCGGGCCATGCCGCCGATCGAGCCGTTCGCGATGGAGCGCTACCAATCGCTGTACTGGCACCTCGTCGAGTACGACCTGAGCGAGTCCGGTGTCCAGCCGATGACCATCCGGGATCTGCTCGGCCCGCTCGCCGACGCCGAGACGTTCCTCGCATCGGCGCTCGGCTATCCGCTCTCCGAGGGCTCGTACGAGACGCGCATGAACATCGCGCACTGGTACCCGGACGCCACGGCCGAGAACGTCACGGTCGTGAACGGCGGCTCCGAGGCGAACTTCCTGGCGCTCTGGTCGCTGCTGGACCGTGGCGACCGGCTCGCGTTCATGCTGCCGAACTACGTGCAGGGCCTCGGCCTCGGGCGTTCCTTCGGCGACCGCGTCGACACCTTCAAGCTGAAGCTGCGCGACGGACGATGGGCGCTCGACCTGGAGGGGTTGGAGCGCGCCGTCGGGCGGAAGACGAAGGTCGTGATGGTCTGCAACCCGAACAACCCGACCGGCGCGGTCCTCACCGAGGGCGAGATGGAGGCGGTCGTCGCGGTCGCCGAGCGCGCCGGCGCGTGGATCGTCGCGGATGAGATCTACCGCGGCGCGGAGGTCGACACCGACGTGACCTCGCCGACGTTCTGGGGCCGCTCCGACCGGGTGATCGTCACGAGCGGCCTGTCGAAGGCGTTCGCGATGCCCGGGCTCCGCATCGGCTGGGCGGTCGCACCGCCCGAGGTGATCGAGCGGATCTGGGAGCGGCACGACTACACGACGCTGACGCCGAACGTGCTGTCGGACCGGCTCGCCGGCTTCGCCGTGCATCCGGACGTGCGCGAGCGGATCTTCGAGCGCACCCGCACCATCGTGCGGGCGAACCTGCCGCACCTCGAAGGGTGGATCGCGCGCCATCCGTACCTCGAGTACGTGCGCCCGGTCGCCGGTGCGATCGCGTACGCGCGCTACCACTTGCCGATCTCCTCGACGGCGCTCGCCGAGCGGATCCGGCAAGAGCAGAGCGTGCTGCTCGTCCCGGGCGACATGTTCGGGCTGAAGAAGGGCCTGCGGTTCGGCTTCGGCTACGACGTCGAGCACATGCTCAAGGGCCTGGCGCTCGTCGACGACACGCTGACGGCGATCGCCGGCGAGCGATGAGCCTCCCCGAGCCGGCCGCCCGCCGTCGCAGCCCTCGATCCGAAGCCAAGCGCGAGTTGATCGTCGCGTGCGCGCTGCGTCAGTTCGCCGACCAGGGCTACTCGGGCGCGCGCATCGAGGACATGGCTGCCGAGCTCGGCATCGCGAAGGGCTCGATCTTCCAACACTTCGGCTCGAAGGCCGGTCTGTTCCTCGAGGTGTACAAGCGCGCCGCGTCGTCGCTGCCGGCGTGGCTCGAGGCGCCTGAGGAGGTGCGACGCGAGGGGTTCTTCGCGATCGTCCGCTACTGGCTGGACCGCACCGAGCACTACGTGAAGGACGACTGGGTCCCCTACCGCGTCGTGCTGATCGGGAACTATGGCACCGACCTCGAGCTGAAGCGCGACATCAACCGATGGCTCGTCAGCGAGGATCCCTACGGCACGCTGGAGTTCGTCGAATGGGGCCAGCAGCGCGGCGAGGTCCGCACGGATCTCGACCTGGAGATGATCGTGTCGATCCTGGATTGGCTCTCCGGCTCGCTCCAGGACGCGCTCGTGTCCGAGGAGCTCGACCCCGGCCTGTTCCATCGGCGGCAGCCGCAGCCGGAGCGCCAGCGCGTGCGCATCGATCACTTCGCCGTGCTGTTGGAGAGCGCGATCGGGGGCGCTGGCTCCAGCGCTCAGCCGGTCGGCTGACGCCGCAGCGCGGCCACCGCGTCCTGTTCATCGACGACGCGACGCCGGTAGTTCCGAAGCGCGAAGCGGTCGCACGCGGTCTCCGCCGCGGACCTGCGGCCGAGGCGCTCACGCAGGTACCAGTGCATCCACTCGTGGAGGTAGAGGAACCGCAGAACCTGTCGCTCCGTCGTGAACGTCACGCCTTCGGTGAGCCAGATGAACGACAGGCCCTTGCCGGGGCGGCGCTTCGCGCCGAACGGCACGACCTCGCCGAACGGCAGGAACGGCTCGGGCACCTGGAGCGTGATCGCGTGCTCCCCGAAATCGGTCCACGCCGAGAGGTGCGGTCGCTGGCGGTAGCGGAGCGGCTTCACATGGATCGCGTAGCCGGGCGCCGGCGGCAGGCCGTCGAGGTGCCGACGAACGGTCGCCGGGGACAGCTCCGGGCAGGCGGACGTGATCCTCACGCGCGCCAGGGTACGAGCGGGCGCCGCTAGCATCGGCGGACCATGTCGGAGGAGCCCTCGGAACCGCGCAGCTACCGGCACGGCGTCCGAGCCGTGCTGCCGCTCGCGGTCGCGGTCTTCGGCTTCGGCCTGTCCTACGGGGTCCTCGCGCCGGCCGCCGGGATGGGCAACGCGGCGCCGATCGTGATGTCCATCACGACGTTCGCCGGCTCCGCGCAGTTCGCGGCGGCGTCCGTCCTCGGCGCGGGAGGCTCGGCGGCCACCGCGATCCTCGCCGCCGTGATGCTGAATTCGCGGTACCTCCCGATCGGGGTTTCGGTGGCCCCGTGGCTGGAGGGCAACGCATGGTCGCGCCTGCTGCACGCGCACGTGACGGTCGACGAGTCGTGGGCGGTGGCGGCCGAGGGGCACGGCCGGTGGAACCCGAGGGTGCTGCTAGCGGCGGGCACCGGGATCTGGGTCGCGTGGGTGCTCGGGACGATCGGCGGGGTGCTCTTCGGCAACGCGATCGGCGATCCGAACCGCCTCGGCCTCGACGCGGCGTTCCCGGCGTTGTTCCTCGCCCTGCTCGCGCCGCAGATCCGCGGCAACCGCACGGCGATGCTCGCGGCGGTGCTCGGCGCGGGGATCGCGCTCGCCCTCACGCCGTTCACGCCGGCGGGCGTGCCGATCGTCGTCGCGGGCGCCGCCTGCCTGTTGGGTGTGCGACCGGCGCGGGAGGCGGCGTGACCACGATCTGGGTCGTCGTGATCGTGACCGGCGTCGCGACGCTGGCCCTCAAGGCCGCGGGGCCACTGCTCCTGGGCGGCAAGCCACTGCCTGCGCGCATCACCTCCCTCGTCTCGCTGCTCGCGCCGGCGCTGCTGGCCGCGCTCGTCGCGATCGGGACCTTCGCTCAAGGACAGCACCTCGTCATCGACGCCCGCGTGCTGGGGGTCGGCGCGGCGGCGGTGGCCATCCGGCTCCGCGCGCCGGTGCTGCTGGTGGTCGTGCTCGCCGCGGCGGTCACGGCCGGCGCCCGCGCGTTGAGCGGTTGATAGCCTCCGCCTCGTGACGCGCTACCGCGACCTCGGCCTCACGGTGGGTCAGCTTCCGGTCGGCCGGGGCAACGCGATCACCGACGTCGAAGGCGTGTCGGTCGGGACCACGACGCTGATCCGGGGCGAGGGCGCACTCGTGGTGGGTGAGGGACCGGTCCGCACGGGCGTGACCGTGATCGTGCCCGCGGATGACATCGCGCGCCGTCCGGTGTTCGCAGCCTGTCACCGGCTGAACGGCAACGGCGAGATGACCGGGCTCGAGTGGGTGCGCGAGTCCGGCCAGCTCACGACGCCGGTGGCGATCACGAACACCCACAGCGTCGGCGTCGTGCACGACGCGCTGATCGCCGAGGAGGTCGCGCGTCGCGACGACGCGTCGTCCTTCTGGTCGCTCCCGGTGGTCGCGGAAACGTACGACGGCGCGCTGAACGACATCAACGGCATGCACGTGACCGCTTCGCACCTCCGCGAAGCGCTCGCGTCCGCGACCGGCGGGCCGGTGCCGGAGGGCAACGTCGGCGGCGGGACCGGCATGATCTGCCATGAGTTCAAGGGCGGCACCGGGACGGCGTCGCGCGCGATCGACGGGTGGATCGTGGCCGCGCTCGTCCAAGCGAATCACGGCGCCCGCGAGCGGCTCATCGTGGACGGCGTGCCGGTCGGCCGCGAGCTCGGGCGCGACGCGATCGCCTCCGCGTGGGACGAGGAGGATGCGATCGGCCGGGGCGGCGCCGGTTCGATCATCGTCGTGCTCGCCACGGATGCCCCGCTGCTCCCGCACCAATTGCAGCGACTCGCGCAGCGTGCGGTGATCGGGATCGGACGGGTCGGCGGCGGCGGCGAGAACTCCAGCGGCGACCTGATCCTCGCGTTCTCCAGCGCGAACGGCGAGCACCTCCGCAGCTCCAAGCTCGAGATGCCCGCCGATCCGGTGGGCGTCACGATGCTCCCCGACGGAGCGATCACGCCGCTGTTCTGGGGCGCGATCGAGGCGACCGAGGAGGCGATCCTCAATGCGCTCGTCGCCGCGGAGACGATGACCGGCCGCGACGGCATCACGGCGCGGGCGCTGCCGCACGAGGCGCTCGTCGCGATCATGACGCGGTACGGGCGCGGCCCCGCCGCGTAGCCCGCCGAACCCGCGGAACCATTGCCTGGCACCGCCGCCTACTTCCCGGGATACTTCGTCGATGCCTGCCCAAGGACGCCGCCTCGAGACCGTGCTGTTCCTCGACATGGTCGGCTCCACGGCGGTCGCGGCACGGCTGGGCGACGCGCGGTGGCGCGGCGTGCTGACCGCCTTCAACCGAGCCGTCCGGATGGAGCTGAAGCGGTTCGACGGCCATGAGGAGGACACCGCCGGCGACGGGTTCTTCGCGACGTTCACGCAGCCGACGGCGGCGGTCCGATGCGGGTGCGCGATCGTCGAGAGGGTCCGGGAACTGGGCCTCGAGGTTCGGGTGGGGATCCACACGGGCGAGACCGAGCTGATCGACCGCAAGCGCGGCGGCCTCGGCGTGGTGATCGGCGCGCGGGTGATGTCGCTCGGCGGCGCCGGCGAGGTCCTGGTCACCTCGACCACGAAGGACCTCGTCGCCGGCTCCGGGCTGGAGTTCGAGTCGCTCTCGGCGCACGAGCTGAAGGGCGTCCCCGGCACCTGGCAGGTCTTCGGCGTCACCAGCGTCGACGGCGAGCCGCTGGGGTCCCCGCTGTCGGCCGAGGAGGCGGTCCACCGGTCGGAGCGGGTGGAGTCGCCGTCGTTCGTGCAGCGGCGCGCGAAGCCACTGACGGTCGCCATCGTCGGGTTCCTGGTGCTGGTCGCCGCGATCGCGATCGTCCGCGAGGCGACCGCGCCGAGCCCGGTCACGGTCTTCGCCGTGGATCCGAGCACGAACGTCGTCGGGCCCGTGCTGCGCGACGGCGTGCAGAGCCTGCACCGTCCCAACTCGATCTACTTCGACGGCTCGAGCCTGTGGCAGGCGACCGCGCCGACGAACGGCGCCGACGGCGGCAAGCTGCTGCGGCGCGATCCGAAGGACGGCGCGATCCGCTCGACGCAGATCGTGCCGACCGGCGACGGCATGGGGTTCGGGTTCGGCTACGCGTGGACGGGGATCGGCGGCGAGACCAGCTCGCAGCTGCTGAAGATCGACCCGGCGTCCGGCCGCACGCTCGCCACGATCGACCTGCCAGGTACGTTGGCCGACGCGGAGGGCGGGCCGACGTCGATCTGGTACCTCTCGGAACAGGGCGACCTGCTCGAGATCAACCCCGGCACCGGGAAGATCCTCAACCGGTACACGGTGCCCGCCGGCGAGCCCACGAGGGTCGTCCCACTGATCGGTTCTCTCTGGGTCTGCGACTGCCCGAACGGCAAGATCGTTCAGGTGAACCCGAAAGACGGGAGCGTCGAGAAGACCGTGGCGCTCCAGCAGCACGGCTACCTGATCGGCGCCGACAGCAAGGACGGGAACACGCTGTGGCTCGTCGACCCGGACGCCGGCACGATCACGCCGCTCGACCCCAAGACCGGTGAGCCCGGCAGGCCGCTCGGCTTCGGTGGCTCACGCGTCTACGCGGCGGAGATCGGGTTCGGCTCGATCTGGGTCGCCGCCGGCAGCCACCTGTACCGCTTCGATCTGCCCGATGGCGCGAAACACGAGATCGCCGTTCCCGACGGCGCCTCCGCGGGCGGACTCGCCATGGACGAGACCGACAACGTCGTCTGGGTCGAGAACTGCGGCTGCCCGGACAACTGAGCCGTCCTTGTCGAACATCCTGCGGGGGCGCATCATCAAGGTGTGCGATCGATCGACCGGTCTCCTGAGCGTCGTTGGTGGACCCGGTGGTCGCTGCAGGTCTCCGAGCTGGTCCCCTCCCCGCTCCGCGGCGCATGGAGGACCATCCTGTTCCTCGCGAACGCACTGTTGTTCCTCGCGATCGCCACTCCGCTCACCCTTCCTCGCGTCGTGATGGGCGTGGCCGCCGTGATCGCGATCAACGTGCTCTGGTTCGGCTTCGTCGCGCGCCTGCACCACCCGCGCACGCGGTCGTAACGTGCATCTCGTCGGGGCGGTGGGATTCGAACCCACGACCTCGTGCTCCCAAAGCACGTGCGCTAACCAGGCTGCGCTACGCCCCGTCTTTCACTCATCCTTCACAGCCTACCCCGCACGTTTGCACCACATGCCGGAGTAGGCTTCAGGTGTGTTCGCGTCCCCCCGCGTCACGCCCGGGTACTACATAGCCCTCGCGCTGCTCGTCTTCGGGCTGGTGACCGGCGCCGGGCTGTTCGTGTTGCTCACGGCGAACCCCGGGACCGCGCACGCGGACATCGTCGTGCAGCCGCCGGTCCCCGATCAGTGTCCGCAGGGCTACCACGCCACGGTCTGCTACCGGGTCGACATGATGAACCACGGCCATGCCGGCGGTTCGGAGACGTGCATGCTGACGCCCGCACCGGGGACGAAGGCAACCTTCCCCGACCAGGCAACGACCACGCAGGTGACGCTCGGCATCGGCGAGCAGAGCTCGTTGTGGGTGACTGTGCTGCCGGACACGTCGTCCGGGACGGCGGGCGAGCCGTCGGTGGACTCGCCGACCCTCGCCTGCGCGCCGGGGTGACTCAGAGCTCGAACGCGCCGTCGCCGACGATCCGCACGTCGCCGCCGACGCGGACGTGCCATCGATCGGCCCCCGAAAACGTTTCGACGCGGAGGAACGAGGGCCTGCCGACCTGCTCGCCCTGCGAGATCTCGCAGCGGCCCGGCATGCCGGCCAGTCGGTGTTCCGAGAGGTAGGCCCCGAGCGGCCCGGCCGCCGATCCGGTCGCCGGGTCCTCGCCGATCTCCGCCGAGCGGTCGAACATCCGGGCCACGACGTCGCCGTCGCCGCGGATCGTGAAGAGGTAGAGCGACTCCGCGTCGGCCTCCGCGCATATGCGTGCGACCGCCGCGTCGTGTCGCGACGCGCGGCGGAGCGCCTCCTCGCCGGCGACGGGCACCATCACGTGCCAGATCCCGGTGGATACCGCGATGATCGGGCCGTCGCCCAGATCTTCCGGCTCGAGCCCCGCGGCGCGCGCGACCGCATCCCGATCTTGCACAGGCTTGCGCGCCTCCGTCGGGAGCTGGTCCATCGTCGCGGCGCCGGCCTTCAGGTCGACCTCGACCGGGATCTCGCCGGCCGTGCAGGTCTGGATCGCCTCGGTCGGGATCATGCCGATCGCGGCCAGCGTGAACGCGGTGCCCAGCGTCGGATGGCCCGCGAACGGCAACTCCGAGACCGGCGTGAAGATCCGGACGTCGTACCCGTCGTCACGCACCGCCGTCACGTACGTCGTCTCGGAGAACCCGATCTCGCGCGCCAGCATCTGCATCTGCTCGGCGGTGAGATCCGCCGGCGACCGCGGCACCACGCAGAGCTGGTTGCCGGCGAACGGCCGCGGGGTGAAGACGTCGACGAGCGAGAAGACGACGCGCACGGCGGGAGTCTACGGGCGCGGGCTATGCTGGGTGGCGCGCACGCGGGCGTAGCTCAATGGCAGAGCTCCAGCCTTCCAAGCTGGCTATGAGGGTTCGATTCCCTTCGCCCGCTCCACCCGATGCAGATAAGCAAGGGGCCCGGGCTGCTGCATGGGCGACCCGAGCCCCTTGCGATCCACCCAGGGTCCTCGCAGAGAGAGGGGGTGGATCTATCCAGTTCGGCTGGGTTCGCTCGGTTCCAGTCAGCCGTACGTCAATCCTCACGCTCACGGGTAACGGGTCGGTGGCCGTCGAGAGGCCGGGCGCTGAAGAACCACAGGTCGACGATGCCTCCGCATCGATGGGTACCCTGACCCGCGGCGCCGGTAGCTCAGCCCGGATAGAGCGGGGGACTTCTAATCCTCAGGTCGCAGGTTCGAATCCTGCCCGGCGCGCCGACCGTCGGCGAGCATGCGTCGTCGCGGTCCCGTGCGGGCTCACGAGCGGTTGATGAACACCCCGACCGTGTCCTTGAACTCGTCCGGAGCGATCAGGTCGATCCGCCCGTCGCCGTTCAGATCGGACGCTCCGATCGAGGTCGGCCACGTCCACGTGCCGCTCGGCCAGGGGTCGGTGATCCGAAGGATCCGCCGGAAGGTCCCGTCCCCTCGGCCGGGCCGGATCCCGATCCCCTGGTTCGTGGGCACGACGTAGCTCGTGCCCAGACCGCTCGATGCAAGGTCCACGTTCCCGTCGCCGTTCAGGTCCGCGGCCACGGTGTCGTGCGCCGAGGGCCCCGCGTTCACCAGCCGGGGAGACCCCAGCGTCCCGTCCCCGTTGCCGAGCAGCACCGTGACGAAGTGCGCGGGCCAGCCACCCATCGGGGCGATCACGTCCAGATGTCCGTCGCCGTTCAGGTCCGCCGTGGTCGCCATCGTCGGCTGGTACCCCAGATGCCGATAGACGACCGCATGACCGAAGGTGCCGTCGCCGTGCCCCAGCAGGACGGAGATGCTGTGGTTGCTCGCGCCGTTCCCGAGGACGGAGTTCGTCGTCACGAGGTCGAGGTGGCCATCCTCGTTCAGGTCGGCCGCCGTGAGCGCCGAGCACATCGTGCTCCCCGTGGAGTAGTCGACCGGTGGCCTGAGGCGCCCGTGGCCCGTGCCGAGGAAGACCGACACGCCGCCCCCGGCGTTCGCGGTGGCCACGTCGGGGGCGCCGTCGCCGTTGAAGTCCCCCGCGATGACCCACTGCGATCGGTGGCCGCCTCGGAAGAGAGATCGACGGAAGCCACCCGACCCGTTGCCGAGCAACACGGCGACGCGGTCGTGTCGAAGTCCGTTCACGATCACCAGATCCGGGTGCCCGTCACGATCCACGTCGGCGGTCGCGATCGCCAGCGGTCGCTGGATGCCGGCACGGATCGACACCGCCTTCCTGAACGTGCCGTCGCCACGGCCCCGGAGCAACGAGGCCGTGTTCGCGCCCTGGTTGGCGGTGACCATGTCGATCGTCCCGTTGCCGTCGAAGTCGGCGAACGCCACTTGCTGGGGGTGCGGCCCCGTCCGGTAGCTCCTGATGCGGGAGAACCGGATCTGCGGTGAGACCGTGGCAGATCGCGTTCGTGAACCCCACGCGGCGGGGGCGAGCCCGACGAGCACGACCACCAAGGCGACCGTGCTCCAAGCCGAACGACGTACTCGTGTCATCGCATCTCCCTCAGACAGGATCGAGACCCCGAGCCTGTGCCCTGGCGCTAACGGTCCGCTAACGCGGCTCTTCAGGGTGTCGGGGACGATCTCGCAAGAACGATGGCGCTAGCCACGTAACGATCCGGGTGCGCCGGGAGTTCACGAACGATGATGGATCACCCGCTCCGCGCGGTGCCGGACCAGAGCATGGTCGGGCACGAGGTGGTCGAAGCGCCCCGCAGCTTCGAGGAATTCTTCGTCCACCAGCACGCCCGGCTCTACGGCGCGCTCTCTCTGGTCACGGGCAACGCCACGGAGGCCGAGGAGATCATGCAGGACGCGTTCCTGCGGCTGTGGGAGCGGTGGGATCGGGTCGCGGGGCTGGAGGACCCGACCGGGTACCTGTTCCGGACCGCGATGAACGTCTTCCGGAGTCGATACCGGCGCACCGTTCGGGGGATGAAGCGGACCATCGATCCGATGCCGCCCGAGGACGCGCTCGCCACCGTCGAGGACCGCGACGTCGTGGTCCGCGCCTTGCGAGGGCTCTCGGCGAACCAACGAGCGGCCGTGCTGCTGACCGGCTACGTGGGCCTCACGTCGGAGGAAGCGGGTCGGATCCTGGGGATGAAGGCCGGGACCGTCCGGACGCTCGCGGCGCGTGCCCGCACCGAGATCCGTGAGGAGGCCGAGGAGGCAGGTGAGGCCCGATGATCGACGAGCACGAGCTCTACGAACGGGCGATCCAGCGGTTCACCCCGCCCGACGGGGCCTTCGATCGCCTACGCCGGCGACGACACCGCAAGATCCGGAACCAACGGATCGCGGCCGGGGTGCTCGGGGTCATGATCGCCGTGGCCGGGGTCGGCGCGACGGCTTGGATCCTCCGACCGCAGCTGCCTCCCGCGAAGCCGAGGCCCACTCCGATCCCGAGGCCCGCGCTGGTGCGACCGGTGGTGATCGGAACCGACGGGAAGCTGCGCCAGGTGCTCCCGGCGCTCCCGAGCGGTGCGAGCTGGATCGACCTGTCGCCGGACGGCACGACCTTCGTGTTCGTTCTCGAGGGCCGGGTGGCCGAGACGGGGATCCACGGGGGGAAGATCCGGTTCCTAACGCATCCCCGGCCGGCGCGCTCCGAGATGTCGTCGATCACGCACCCTGTCTGGTCGCCGGACGGCTCGCGGATCGCGTTCGAGACGGCGGGGCCGATGTTCAGCGACCCGCACCGCATCGACATGATGGATGCGGCGGGGGGCCATCTCCGAACCCTCGTCCGCTGCGCGAGGGAGCCGGTCTGGTCACCTGACGGCACACACATCGCGTACGAGGGTGGGCCGACGTGTGACGTCCAACACGACGTCTACTCGATCGGGGTGACAGGTGGGACGCCGACGTTCATCGGGGACGGCGCCGAGCCCGCCTGGTCGTTCAACGGAACGGCGATCGCGTTCATGAGCACCCGGCGGGGCCCTCCCGCCTCCGTGCATCCGACGATGGTGGCGGCCAACGGTCTGGCCGAGATCACGAGAGGCCGAGGCTTCTCGAGGGGTTGGCTCACGGACGCCTACTTCGATGAACTGCACGGCTCCGTCTCACCGGACGGCAGGACGGTCGCGCTGCTCCAACCCTGCGGGTCGCGGGGTGGAACGGAGATCACCCTCGTCGGCGTGGACGGAGCGAGCGCGACGACGCTCCCGGGCGGATGCGTGCTCAACCGAGAAGGAGACGTCTGGTGGCTCCCGAGCGGAGATGCGCTCGTGGTCGTATGAACCGTCCGAAGCGGAGGCAACCCAACGTACACGTCATGCGTCCTACTCTGGGGAACAGCGAGACGAAGGAGGAAGGGCGATGAGACACGAAGTGGCGAAGCGAGCCTGTGCGCTCCTGGCCGGCGGCATCACCGCGATCGTCGTGCTCGCTGCGGTGCCCGCGTCCATGGCCGCGTCCCCCGCAGCGACCGCGGGCACGTGTGTTCGCAGACAGCTCGCGGTCAAGGCGAGCGGCGGGGAGGGCGCCGCCGGCACGATCTACAACAAGTGGGTCCTCACGAACGTCTCGAAGACGAGGTGCACGCTCTCCGGGTACCCGTCCATCGCCCTCTACGGCAAGCGAGGCCGGCCGATCCCGACGACCGTCAAGCGGGACCTTCCCCCCGGGCCTGCCACCGTGACCCTGGCGCCGAACGGGTCAGCGAGGTTCCTCACGAGTTACAGCGACGTCCCGTCGTCACGCCGTCCATGTCCGGCGTCGTCCGTCATGCAGATCACGCCGCCCGGCGTCGCGAAGTCTCTGTTCATCCCGGCGGTCCTAGGCCCGTGCCGCGGACTCGTCCACGTCTCCGCCGTCCGGGCCAGGATCCGTCGCGGGTGATCCTCAGGCTGCTGTTTCCGACCCTGCCCGGCGGGTTCTGAACTATGCGCGCGCGCTCCCCTGCTTGATCTCGAACACGTTGCCCTCAGCGTCGCGGAAGTAGGCCCACGGCGATCCCCCGTCGGGGTGGATCCCACCGATCGGCTCGATGCCCCGGCGGATCAACGCCGCACGTGCGATCTCGATGTCCGCCACTTCGAACCCAACCTGGAATCGGCGTCCGTCGTACTCCGGCTCGGTCGATCGCCGGATCAGTTCGAAGCTGCGGCCGTGGCCCATCTCGAAGGCGGCGAAGTCGGCCCCGGAGTGGTCTTCCGGCACGTTCAGGAGGCCCGTCCAGAACCTCCGTTGCCGCTCGAGATCCTCCACCACGATGCCGACCCACGTCGGCCACCTCAGGACAGCTCGCTCGTCCACCGCTCCCCCTTCATGCGCGATCCTCGGCCTCTGGAGCCGGAACGCTACGACCTCAAGCGCGCTTCACGTCAAGCGAGTGGGGCGACGGATCTCGCCGTGATCGCTCGATCGACGACCGTGCCGAGGAAGATCCCGAGCAACGCGCTCAGGCCGTTGAGGATCAGGTCGTCGGTCGAGGCGATGCCGCCCACGAACGTGAACCGGGTGAAGCCGACGTACAGGGACAGCACGATGCACGCGACGAAGATCCGCGCCCGAGCCTCCGATCCCCAGCCGACGACGCCCAGCAGCCCCACGAGGAAGTACAAGACGACGTTCGCCACCAGCAGGATCGAGGCCACCGTGCGCGGGAACCGCGCGAGGTCCGAGGCCCAGGTGCGCAGCACGTCGCCGCCCGGCGTCGCCCCGAACCGGCCGCCGATCGGCCGACCGACCGTGATCGCCGACGACGCGAGGATCAGCCCGGCGCCGCCGATCGCGAAGATGCGGGCGATGGCGGCGAGCGCCTCGGCCCTGTCCTCTCGCCGCCGGTAGATCACGACGGCCGCGACTAGGAACCCCAGGCCGACGACCGCCGCCGCCAAGGCGAGGTCGGCGCCGTACTCGCTGCGCAGCTGTCGCATCGCTGCATTGGACCAGCCCGCGCGCGTATCGGCACGCGGGCGTCGGTCACGTCGAGGTCGGGATGCTCTGCGCGAAGCGGAACGCGTCGTCGGGATCGTACTTCCGCTTCACCTGCACCAGCCGGTCCAGGTTCGATCCGTAGTACGCCCTCTGCCAGTCGCTCAGCTGCGGGTCGATGTAGTTCACGTAGGCGAAGCCGCTGACCGCCGGCCGCAATCCCTGCCACACGGAGTTCAGCCAGGTCTGGTTCGCGTTCACGCCCGCCTGACTGAGCGTGCCGAACGTCACGAACTCCTGCGCGAGGTAGGTCGCGTTCCGGAGCGGGAGGGCCGTCGCGGTCGAGGAGACGTCGGCGATCGCGCCGCCCCACGCGTCGAAGAGCACGCCGCCGGCCTGCGAGGAGAGCGCCGGCGTCCTGCCACGATCTTCGATCTGGCCGAGCAACCCTTCGATCGCGGAGGAGGACATAGGCTTCGTGAAGAAGTCGGACTTCGCCAGGCTCGCTTCGCGGGAGAGCTTGCCGCCGTCGATCGTCAGCGCGCACTCGCTCAACGAGTAGCCGCTGCATCCCGCGAAGTACTGCTCGGCCGCCAGGTACGACATCGTCTGCACCGAGCTGGTCGGCGCGTTCCCAACCGCGGACGTGAGGCTCTTGAGGTGCGAGGTCAGCCCGGCCGCGGTGGCCGACCACGCCCCCGAGACCGACACCGACGGCCCGGAGCCCGGGATCCATCGCAGGCGCAGGCTCGACCACAGCGGTGGCGGCCCGCTCGGCGCCCAGGTCTGCCACGCGGCCGTCACCTTCGCCGCCTGCGACCATGGCCAGGTCAACGAGAACACGGTCAGCTGGGGAAGCGCCTGCGTCGCGAAGGTGAATGACGTCACCACGCCGAAGTTCCCGCCGCCGCCGCCGCGGAGCGCCCAGAACAGATCGGACTCCGACGACGCGTTCGCGGTGACGGTCCGGCCGTCGGCCAGCACGACCGTCGCCGACCTCAACGAGTCGCACGTCAGCCCGAAGTGCCGGCCGATCACGCCCTGCCCGCCGCCCATCGTGAGCCCGCTGATGCCGACCGTGGCGCACGTGCCGCCGGGCAGCACGCTCCCGCTCGGCGCGAGCGCGGTCGCGACCTCGATCAACCGCGCGCCCGGCCCGATCGTCACCGTCCTGCTGGACGGCTGCGGCCGCACGGTCGACATCGCCGATAGGTCGATCACGATGCCGTTCGACACCGAGTAGCCGCCGTAGCTGTGCCCGCCGGAACGCGCCGCGAACGGAAGGTCATCGCCGCGCGCGAACGCGATCGTCGTGGCCACGTCGCCCGCCGATGCGGCCTTCACGATCGCCTGCGGGTGGACATCGTCGAACCGGGGGTCGTACGCGAGCCGCGCCGTCGGGTACTTCGCGCTCGAGGGAAGGATCAATGATCCCTGGAGCTTCGACGCCAGCCGGTCCCACTGCGGCGCGCCGCCGCCGGAGCGCGACGCCGACGGCGTGGTCGTCGAGGTGCTCGCCGGGGCCCTGGTACAGGCCGCCACGAGCGCGGCGATCGGAGGCGTGGCGACGATCGCCCGTCCGGCGTCACGCAGGAACCGGCGCCGATCCATCGCGGGATTCTATGGGCCGACCTCGCGCGACCGTCAGGATCAGCGTTGCGACGAGGGCCACGACGTAGATGTTGCGCGTGAGGAGCCCCGGCCACCCGCCGGAGGTGAGCGTCATGACGCCCGCGGGCGGCATCATCCCGCTCGCTGGAGGTCGCCATCCGGTGATCCATGAGGCCGTCGCCACCCAGAGCGCTCCGAGGAGGATCGCCGATGCCCGGCTGCCCCGGACGATCGCGCGCTCGCCGAGGACCACGGCGAGCGGAACGAACCAGACCCAGTGGTACCCCCAGGCGAACGGCGCGACGGCTGCCGAAGCCAGGCCGCAGATCGCGACCGCGAGCACGTCCTCGCCGCGCCGATCCGCGAACGCGGCGACCGCGAGGCTCGCACCGGCGAGGAGCGCCGCCGCGAGGACCCAGACGAGGGTCGTCGTGGTCGCCGACATCCCGATCCGCCCCACCAGCCCGCGCAACGATTCGTTCCCCGTCGAGTTGATCGGCCCGATCCGCCGCACGTCGTCGAACGTTCCACGGAGCCAATAGCGCTGCGCCTGCGACGGGGCGATCGCGAACCCGAACGCGACCGTCGCCACGAAGGTCCCGCCGGCGATGGCGGCGGCCCGAACCCTCCCGGTGAGGAGCAGGAACGGGATGAACAGTAAGGGCGTCAGCTTGATCCCGGCGGCCACGCCGACGCCGACGCCGCGCCAGCCCCGCTGGGTCGTCGAGGGCAGCAGATCGAACACGACGATCGCGAGGAGCACGAGGTTGATCTGCCCCAGGATGATCGTGGTCCGGACCGGTTCGAGCCATAAGAGCGAACCCGTTCCCAGCATCGTCAACGAGCGCAGTTCCCATCCACCCCGGATCCCAAGCGCTTGCAAGCACCGTCGGATCGCGGCCGCGAGCACGGCGAGGTTGAGGAAGGGAACGACCAGCCGAAGCTGATCGACCGGGAACAACGCGAGCGGACTGAACACCGCAGCGGCGAACGGGGGGTAGTTGAAGAGCAGGCTGTCGCGCTGCCCGTTCAGCCCCGCCTCATACAGCGGAGCCCCGCGCACCAGGGACACGCCGGCGAACCGGAAGACCTGCATGTCCACCTGGCGTGAGTACGCCAGGAACCAGATCGCCTCCGTCGCGAGATGCAGGGCGATCGCGAGGAAGAGCACGACGGGTCCCGCCTGCCGGACCCACCCGGGGCACGCAGGTCCCGCTCGATCCACATCATCGAGGCTCGGGGACAGCCCAGGTGCGTCTCGTTCCATCCCCGACCGCATCCGGGTTCCCCTTCTACGAAATCCTCCTCAGGGTCAACCCCCGGAGGCGGGGCGTCAAGGGCGGAGGTGCTCAGCGTTCGACGCGGTCGACCGACCTGGTCGTCCTGCCCGAGCAGGGACCTCCGACCCCATCCCGTGGGCCGTCCGCGGGCGAGCATCCGGGGTGAGGGACGGGGGATCCGACGATGAGGAACGCGACGCTGATCCCGGCCGACGGCCGGCTGGGTGCACCCGACCGGGCCGCACGCGCGACGCCGTCACCGCTGTTGCGCGTGGCGTTCGTGCTTGCGGCCGCGATCGCGATCGCGATGGTGGCGGCCTCGATCGTCGGCCTGACCGTGCACGGCCTCTACGCGGACAGCGCGTGGGGCCGCGAGGCACTCCGGGGCGGGGACCTGGTGTCACTCCTCATCGCCGCGCCGGTCCTGATCGCGGCGCTGGTCCTGGCCGTGCGAGGGTCGATGCGCGCGCAGCTGGTGGTGATCGGGATGCTCGCCTACACGCTGTACGACTACGCCTACTACACGTTCGGCGCCGCCTTCAACGCCGCGTTCCTGCTGCACATCGCGCTCTTCTCGTTGTCCGTCTTCGCGCTCGCCTGCGCGATCCCGGGCGTCGACGCCGTGGCCGTCCGTGACCTCCTTCGCTCGAGGGGGGCGGCGCGATGGGTCGGCGGGATGCTCGTGGTCGTCGGGGTGCTCCAGGGGGCCCTGTGGATCTTCGTGGTCCTTCGCTTCGCGGTCACCGGCGAGCTGCTGCACGACATCCCCGTGGCCGGTCAACACTTGGTCTTCGCGTTGGACCTCGCGCTGCTGGTCCCGAGCCTGATCCTCGCGGGTGTCCTGCTGATCCTGGGCAAGCCGATGGGTTACGTGCTCGGGGCAGCGATGGCGGTCATGGGCGCCGCCTACCAGCTGAACCTGATGGCGGCCGGCGCGTTCCAGGCGAACGCCGATGTGGCCGGAACGACGGCCTTCCCGCCTGAAGGGATCCTGCTCACGACCCTGTTCGTTGCCGCGGCCGTGGCGTTGCTCCGGCCGCGGCGTGCTCAGACCCGCGGGTAGACGTACCCGTAGCCCTCGACGCCGAAGGCCTTCGTGGACGTCGAGTACAGGCGGAAGCGCGGGATGTCGCACTTCGCGTTGCACTTCGCGCAGGTGAAGGCGGTGTGCCAGCGCGAGGGGATCGACTGCCGGAACCCGCACTCTGCGCAGGTCTCGAACACGATCTCGACCCAGCACGACATGCAGCGGAACTTGACGGCGTCGTCGCCGACCGGGCTCGGCATCATGCAGTCGGGGCAGGTCAGGTAGGCCACGGCTCAGGCATCGGCCCCTGGCCCCGAAACCTGAAGAACTTTGGCCCACAAGGATTGCGGGTCATCACCACGGAGCGTGACATGTCCGACCTTCCGCCTGGGCAAGGGGTCCTTGCCGTACAGATGCAGGTGGGCGCCGGGTACCCGAAGGACCTCCGCCGGGTCCGGGATCGCACCGATCAGGTTGACCATGGCGGCATAGCCCAGGATGTCGGTCGGCCCGAGTGGGAGGCCGCAGACCGCGCGGAGGTGGTTCTCGAACTGGCTCGTCTCGGCTCCCTCGATCGTCCAGTGGCCCGAGTTGTGGACGCGGGGCGCCAGCTCGTTGCCGTAGATGTCCTCCCCCACCCGGAAGAGCTCGATCGCCAGCACGCCGACATGGTCCAGGCGATCCATCACCGCTCGCGCATGCCCCTCGGCCGCTCGCTGGAGCGACGGCCCCACGTCACGGGCCGGCGCGAACGACCGGCGGAGGATCCCCTCCTCGTGCTGGTTCTCGATCAGCGGCCAGAACCGGGCCTCGCCGTCGGATGCGCGTACCCCGAGGATCGAGATCTCGCCGTCGAACGGCACGAGCGCCTCGAGGATCGCGGGGACCTCGCCGATCGCGCGCCAGGCGTCCTCCGCACGCTCCGCGTCGCGGATCACCGCCTGACCCTTGCCGTCGTACCCGAGGCGCCGCGACTTCAGGACCGCGGGCAGACCTAGCGCGCCGATCGCCGTCCGCAGCGACGGCAGATCGTCGACCGCGGCGTAGACCGGTACCGGGAGCCCCACCTCGGCGAACAGCGCCTTCTCCGCCAGGCGGTCTTGCGCCGTCTCCAACGACCCCGGTCCCGGCCGCACGGCGATGCGCTCGGCCAGCCGGCGGACCCCGTCGACCGGCACGTTCTCGAACTCGTACGTGATCACATCCGAACGCTCGGCCAGCGTCGACAACGCGTCGAGGTCGTCGTACGCCCCGACGATCGCGGGACCGACCTGCGCGGCCGGCGAACGCTCGGCCGGGTCCAACGTCGTGCACGCGATGCCGAGGTCCTGCCCGGCCTGGACGAGCATGCGGCCGAGCTGGCCACCGCCGATGATCCCGACGCGCACGGGTCGTTCAGTCCGACGCGGGATCGGGATGCTCGAGCACCCGCTGCGTCTGCGCGGCGCGGAAGTGCGCGAGACGCTCGCTGAGCTTCTCGTCGTCCAGCGCGACGATCGCCGCCGCCAGCAGCGCGGCGTTCACCGCGCCCGCCCGGCCGATCGCGAGCGTGCCCACCGGCACCCCCGCCGGCATCTGCGCGATCGACAGCAACGAATCCATCCCCTTCAGGGCGTGGGACTCGATCGGGACGCCGAGCACCGGCAGCTGCGTGTGGGCGGCGGTCATGCCGGGCAGGTGCGCGGCGCCGCCGGCGCCGGCGATCACGACCTTCAGCCCGCGATCGGCGGCGGTCCTCGCGTAGTCGGCCATCTGCTCGGGCGTGCGGTGCGCAGAGATCACCCGCGACTCGTGCGGCACGCCGAGATCCTCCAGCGTGTCGCAGGCGTGCCGCATCGTCTCCCAATCCGAGCGGGAGCCCATGATGACGCCGACGACCGGTCCGTCCATCGCCGCCGAGTCTAGCCCCCGGCCTCGCCGCATCGTTCAGCGTGCGCGCACCCCGTGAGGGGTCGTAGCATCCGTCGATGGCTTACTTCTTCGCCTACGGCGACCGGATGAACACCGAGAAGATGCAGGCCGGCTCCCCGAGCGCCCGCTTCGTGGGTCCGGGACGCCTCGACGGGTACCGCCTGGCGTTCAACGTGGTCAGCCGCAGCTGGGGCGGCGGTGCGGCCAACGCCGTCCCCGACCCCAGGTCCAGCGTCTGGGGCATCCTGTGGGCCGTCGACGACGGAGAGCTGGAACAGCTCGAGCCGGTGAACACCGGCGGCGCCGAGGCCGATCGCGCGCTCGAGCTCGACGTCGAGGGGCCCGACGGCATGGTCAAGGCCAAGACGTTCGCGGTGGACTCGTCCGAGGCGTTCGTACGGCCGACGGATCGTTACGTCGACATGCTGCGGGCCACCGCAGAGGCCCATGGCCTCCCCGACGAGGCGCTCGCCGAGCTCGACCGCGCACGCCTCGGCCAGCAGGGCCCCGCCCCGACGATCTGATCGATCAGGCGCCCTCGGGCGGCTTCTTGCGCGTTCGTTGGACCAGCCCCGGCTTCCTCTCCCTCGCGTTCTCCTCGCCGATCCGCTTGTCGTCCACGACCTCGTAGGGCTTCGAGTACTCGCGCATCGCCGCCTGCAGGACGCCGGCGACCGGCAGCGACAGGAACGCGAACAGCACGCCGCCCAGGGCGCCGCCGATCAGCACGGCGGCGAACGCGACCGCCGGATGCAGGTCCATCGTCTTGGCCGTCAGCCGGGGGCTGAGGATGTAGTTCTCGATCTGCTGATAGACGACGATGTACCCGAGGGACCATACGCCCGCGCTCACGTTCGTCAGGAACGCCACCAGCACCGGCAGGGCGCCGCCGATGTACGTGCCGACGATCGGGATGAACTCCGAGACGATCCCCTCGAAGATCGCCAGCGGAGCGGCGAACGGCACGCCGGTCAGCCGCAGCACGATGTACATCCCCGTGCCATTGATCACCGCGAGCAGGAGCCGCGAATAGAAGTAGCCGCCCGTCTGCTCGATCGCCTTCTCCCAGACGAACAGCACCCGTTGCTGGCGTTCCGGTCGGACGCGAGAGAGCACCGCCCGACGCAGCCGCGGACCCTCGGCCACGAAGTAGAACGTGAACAGCCCGACCGTCGCCCAGTGGAACAGGCCGCCGAGGATCGAGCTCGCGATCCCGAAGATGCCGCCGGCGAGGGCGGTCGCGGACTTCACGACCTGTTCGGAGTTGTTCTGGACCTCCCCGATCAGCTTGTCGGTCGAGATGTCGATCCCGAGGGGCTTCAGCCAGCGGGCGAGCTTGTCGATCAGGTCCGGCGCGTTCACGATCAGCTGGTTGAACCCGGAGATCACCGCGGGCACGATCAGTGCGATCAACACCCCGCCGATCCCGATCAGGAGCACGAGGATCAGAGCGGTCGCCACCCCTCGGCGCCACCCCCGCGTCTCGAGCCGATCGACGGCCGGCTCCAGCGCGAACGACAGGAACAGGGCCGTCGCGAGGATCGTGAAGACGTTCCCGAGCCGGCCGATCAGCCACAGCATGAACGACAGCGCGATGCCGCCGACGACGATCGCGAGGATCAGCTGGTTGCGGCCGTCCTTGAGCGTCTTGGGCAGCCACGACGGCATCGCGTCGTCGCCGGCGGCGACGCTCGCGTCGCCCGGACGTTCGCGATCGGCCATCGCCGAAGGCTACCCCTACCCGGTGATCGCGGCCGCCATCTCCTCGAAGTTGTCCACGTAACGCTGCACATCGGCGTCGGAGTGCACGATGGACGACGTCCAGCTCTCCCACTTCGATCCCGGGCTCTTGAAGACGCCGCGGTTCAGCTGCCACAACCACCCCAGCTGCGGGATCCGATCGTCGATCTCCCACAGGTCGCGGTACTCGCGGATCGGCTCCTTACGCCAGTCGATCGACCCCTTCGCGCCCAGCAGCTTCATCGATGCCGGGAGACGGTAGCGATCGATCACGTCCTGGCACTGGGCGAAGACGCCGGCCACCCGATCAAGCTCGCGGTACGCCTCGGGCGTCAGCACCTCGGTCAGGTTCGCCTTCGCCGCGGCCATCGTCAGCGGGTTCCCGTTGAACGTGCCGACCTGCTCCAGCTCGCCGGACAGGATCATCGACATCGCCTCCTCGGTGCCGCCGATCGCGCCGCACGGCAGGCCGGCGCCCAGCGCCTTGGCGAGGCACACCAGGTCGGGCACCACGCCGAACGCCTCGACCGCGCCGCCGCGCGCGACCGTGAAGCCGGTCTTCACCTCGTCGAACGCCAACAGTGCGCCGTTGCGGTGACAGATCTCCTTCAGCGACGCGAGGTAGCCCGGATCGGGCAGGACGACGCCGCAGTTCGTCATCACCGGCTCGATGACCATGCCGGCGATCCGCCCTTCGTGCTCGCGGAATGCCTGCTCGGCGGCCGCGGCGTCGTTGAACGGCACGACGACCACCTGCTCGGTGATGCCCTCCGGCATGCCGAGCGTCTGCGGCACCGACGCGGGGTGCTCGCGCGGGCCCGCCTTCTCCTTCGGCGGGAACACGCTGACCATCAGCGAGTCGTGGTGGCCGTGGTAGGACCCCTCGATCTTCAGGATGAGGTTGCGACCGGTGGTCGCCCGCATGATCCGCACGGCGTCGAGCGTGGACTCGGTACCGGAGTTCCCGAACCGCCAGTACGGCAGCTCGTAGCGTTCAGTCAGCTGCTCCGCGACGACCAGTGCGTCCTCGGTGGGCTGGGCGAAGTGCGTGCCGAGCTCGACCCGCCGTTGCACGGCCTCGACGATCTTCGGATGCGCGTGGCCCATCACCATCACGCCGTAGCCGTTGTGGTAGTCGACGTACTCGTTCCCGTCGATGTCCCACACGTGCGAGCCCTTGCCGCGGTCGACGTAGATCGGGTGCGGCGGCCACACCTGCCAGGAGGACGAGACGCCGCCCGGGAGGTGACGCTTCGCCTCCTCACGGTAGCTCAGCGACCGCGGCTGCTTCGCATCCAGCGCGTCGGTCTCTCGCTTCGTCAGCTCTTCGACCAGACCCATGTCGATCTGGACGGTGTTCGTGTCGGTGTCCATGGAACCCACCCCTTCGACGGTCACGACGATACGGCGGCGGCGAACTCCTCGAAGTTCGCGATGTAGCGCGCCGCGTCGTCCTCCGAATGGAAGACCGAGAGGGTCCAGGTCTCCTGCTTCGTCCAGGGCGACTTGAAGACGCCGCGGTTCTGCTGGAAGAGCCAGGCGAGGTAGCTGATCCGCTCGTCGATGCCGATCGCGTCCCGGTACTCGCGCACCGGCTCCTTCGAGTAGATCACCGAGCCCTTCGCGCCGACGCCCGTGACGTGACACGGCAGGCGGTAGGACTGGACGACCGAGGAGAGCCCGTCCTTCATCGCTTTGTCGACCCGCTCGAACTGCTCGTAGGCCTCGGGGACGAGGATCTCGGTGAGCGTGACGCGGCTGGCGGCCATCGTGAGCGGGTTGCCGTTGAACGTCCCTGCCATGTCGTACTCGGCCTCCACCACCGGCCGGAAGAGCTCGCGGGTCGCGCCGATCGCGCCGCACGGTGTGCCGCCCCCGATGGCCTTCGCCAGGCAGATCACGTCGGGCACCACGCCGAAGCGCTCCGTGGCGCCGCCGTACGCGAGCGTGGCGCCCGTCTTCACCTCGTCGAAGGCGAGGTACGCGCCGTTCGCGTGGCAGAGATCCTTCAGCCCTTGGAGGTAGCCCGGCTCCGGGAGGATCACGCCGCAGTTCATCATCGCCGGCTCGACGATCATGCCGGCGATCCGGTCGGGGTTCTCCTCGAACGCCCGTCGCGCCTCGGCCACGTCGTTGAACGGCACCACGCGAACGAGGTCGGCGAACGCCTGCGGGATGCCGAGGGCCTGCGGCACCGTGTTCGGATGCTCGCGAGGGCCCATCGTGGCCCGGTCGGGCGCCACGCTGAACATCAACGAGTCGTGGTGGCCGTGGTACGAGCCCTCGATCTTGATCAGCATGTCGCGGCCGGTGTTCGCACGCATCAGGCGCGCGGCCTCGAGCGTCGCCTCGGTCCCGGAGTTCGCGAAGCGCCACAGCGGGAGCTTGAAGCGGTCGGCGAGGTTCTCCCCGATCACGTCGAGATCCTTCGTCGGCTGCGCGAAATGCGTGCCGCGGCGTGCCTGGCGTTCGATCGCCTCGACGATCTTCGGATGCGCGTGCCCGGCGACCATCGCGCCGTACCCCAGGTGGAAGTCGAGGTACTCGTTGCCGTCGATGTCGTAGATGCGGTTGCCCTCGCCTCGATCGATGAAGATCGCGTGCGGCGGCGAGTCCTGCCAGCTGGAGGCCACCCCGCCGGCGACGTAGCGGTCGGCGATGGCGCGATACTCGATCGACGCACGGTGCTTCGGTTCGAGCGTCGCTTCCTCGTGCGCGATGAGCTGATCGATCCTCTCGAGGTCGAACTCGATCGGGTCTTGGGGTGCCATCGGGTTCTCGCCTCCTCGCGAGACGGCCGCCCGAGAAGAGGGTTCGTCGGGGTTTGAACGGCCGTTCAGGAACCGTCAGATGGTGCCACAGGACCCCCTGGTCAGGCAAGCTGCGAGGGTCCGGTTGGTATCGTGGCTGGGCTGCATAGATGCATGTGGCGGCCGTAGCTCAGTCGGTTAGAGCACCGGGTTGTGGTCCCGGGGGTCGCGGGTTCGATTCCCGTCGGTCGCCCTTCTTCCCCGCCCGTGCGGCGCAGTTGGTATCCTCCGCGCCGGGCCTCTAGCTCAATCTGGCAGAGCAACGGACTCTTAATCCGCAGGTTCGGGGTTCGAGTCCCCGGGGGCCCACCACCAGGCGGATCTGTGGAGTTCCTGCTCACCTCTGCGACGAGAACCTGTTCGAGATCCGGGCACGGGTATGGTCCAGCGGTGAACGACTACCTGCTCCAGCTCGCATCTGGAACGACCAGCGAGATCCTGGCGGAGTCGTACGAGCGTGATGGCGACGAGTGGGTCTTCTACATCCGAGGCGACGAGGTTGCCCGTGTGCAGATCTCTGACGTCACGAGCATCACACGGAGCCGCGCCTGATCAGGAGGACCCGTACTGATCGGGAGCATCAACGACTGGATCCTGTCCCTCAACGGGGCGTTCGCGCTCGCGATCGTGTTCCTCGTCCCCGCGCTCGAGTCGTCGGCGTTCCTCGGATTCTTCTTCCCCGGTGAGATCGCCGTCCTGCTCGGAGGGGTCCTCGCGTTCAACGGAAGGGTCCCGCTCCAAGCCGTGATCGTGGCGGCCGTCGCCGGGGCGATCATCGGCGACAGCGTGGGGTACGTCGTCGGCCGGCGTTGGGGCCATCAGATCCTTCGCGGCCTGGGCTCTCGGATACCCTTCCTCGGGCGACGGATCGACGAGCATCTGGATACCGCCAGGGCATATCTGCGTCGCCGCGGCGGGATGGCGGTCTTCGTCGGTCGGTTCACGGCAGCGCTCCGCGTGATGGTGCCGGGACTCGCTGGGATGGCCGAGATGCCGTACGGCCAGTTCGCTCTGTTCAACGTGGCCGGCGGCTTCCTGTGGGGGACCTCGTTCGTGCTGCTCGGCTTCTTCGCCGGCGCCGCATGGCATCGCGTGGCGAGCGACGCGAGCAAGGCGGGATTGGTGCTGCTGGTCCTCGTGCTCGTCGGCCTCGTAACGACCCGGCTCTTGCGCTCGATACGGGCCGACGGGGAGGGCGTCCCGGACCGACTCGCGCGGCTCAGAGCCATCGGGTGGATCCGCGGACGGTTCCCGCGCGCTTCCGCGTGGGCCGCTCGCCGCGTCGACACGTCTTCACCGACCGGGTTCCTCACGAGCGCCGTCGTGATCGCGGGCGGGATCTGTGCGTGGGTGTTCGCGGGGCTCACGCACGACGTCATCGCCGTCGAGGAAGCCGCGCTCCTCGACCCCAGGGTCGAGCGATCGGTCGTCGCGCACCGAGCCGCATGGGCCACCGTCGCCATGAAGGGCGTGACGTGGCTCGGATCCGATGCGCTGCTGATCCCGCTCGTGCTGGGCGTCGGCGGCTACTTCTGGCTCCGCCGCCACGATCGGCGCCCGGCCGCGTTCATGGTGGCCGCGGTCGTCGGCGCCAACCTCTGGTACCGCATCACGAAGTCGATGGTCGGTCGGCCCCGGCCGCCCGAACAGCTGCATCTGATCAGCGTCACCGGCTTCAGCTTCCCCTCGGGCCATGCGACCGCGGTCGTGGCCTGCTGGGGCATGGCCGCGGTGCTCGTCGGCTCCGGGCGAACGACGCGTGTCAAACTGATCGTCTGGATCGGGGCTGCGGTGATCGCGCTGTTCGTCGGGTTCTCCCGTCTCTACCTCGGGGTGCACTGGTGGACCGACGTCGTGGCTGGCCACGCGCTCGGCGGGCTGTGGCTGTGCGTGCTGGTGCTCCTGTTCGCACATCGGAGGAGACGCCGCGTCCCCATCACGCAGACGACCGATCACACGGCCGACGTGGTGGGGCCGCCACCGACGTAACGCCGTACTACGCTCGTGGGCCGTGTCCATCACGCCGGCGGCGATCGCCGGCCGACTCCGTGCGGCGGGGTGCATCGCGGCGGATGCGGAGGCCTCCGAGCTGGTTGCGGCGGCTCCCGACCCAGCCACGCTCGAAGCGTGGATCGCGCGACGCGAGCGCGGTGAACCCCTCGCGTGGATCACCGGCACGACGACGTTCTGCGCCCACTCGCTCCACGTCGACCCCGGCGTCTACGTGCCGCGCGTCCAGAGCGAGGAGCTTGCGCGTCGAGCCGCGGGGATCCTCGCGGCCGGTGGCTCCCACGCGGCCGACCTGTGCAGCGGCGCCGGCGCCGTCGCGGTTCACCTGATGGCGGAGGCACCTGCCGCGACCGTCCTCGGCGTCGATCTGGATCCGCGAGCCGCGGCGTGCGCGCGTCGCAACGGCGTGCGGGCGATCGTCGGCGATCTCGACGGTCCGCTCCGTCCCCACGTCTTCGACGTGGTCGCCGCCGTCGCGCCGTACGTGCCGACCGGCGAGCTTCGCCTGCTTCCGACCGACGTACGGCGGTACGAACCGAGGATCGCACTCGACGGCGGCGAGGACGGCCTCGATGTGGTTCGCCGCGTCGTGACGGCCGGCGCCCGGCTGCTCCGAGGTGGCGGATGGCTCCTGCTCGAGATCGGCGGGGACCAGGATCGGGCGCTCACGCCGACGCTCGACGCCAACGGCTTCGACTCCATCGACCCCTGGTTCGATGAGGACGGCGACCTCCGCGGGATCGCGGCGCGCGCGACCGGCTAGCTACTCGTCGGCGTCCGGCTCGGAGCGCTCGGCAAGCGCCTGCTCCATGCGCCGCCGGCCCACCCGATACCCGACCTTGTTCAGGACGATGCCCGCCACGATCCCGGCCACGCTAATCACCAGGCTCATCCCATGCAGCCGCCCGTTGATCGCGTAGAGGACCAGATCGAACGCCCCGAAGATGATGAGCGGCAAGCCGAGGAAGAAGTACCAGGGGTACGGCGGACGCGGAGGGCTCGACATGGTCGAACCTTACGACCGGCTCGGTGTTCGCTGAAGTTCCCGTAGCCTGTGCCGGATGAACGACGGCGCGGGACTGGACGTGCGGGAGGTCTGCGACCAGTGGGGACCCGTGCTCGAGCGGGTGTTCGCCGAGCGGGGGATCACGCCGTCACAGAGGGCCGGAGCGCCCAGCCAGGCCGAGGTGCTCGCGGCGGCGGACGAGGCGGCCGACGCGCTCCGAACCATCCTCGCGGAGCAGCAGGAACGCGATCTGGTCGCCGCCGGTGCAGCGAACGAGCCGGACGGACGTCGGGAGACGGCTGCTCGACTGCGGGACGAGGTCTCGGCTCTCGTGGCAGACCCGAAGACGCTGCGACGGCTCGACCTGGCGCTCGTTCGCATCCGGGCCTGGTCCGCGCAGGACTGAAGCTCGTCAGACCGGGTTCTTCGGCTTCCTCGCGTCGTCGTGCTCGCGCTGCAGCCGATCGGCCTCCCGGCGGCAGGAATTGCACCACGAGTTCCACTCGCCCCGGGGGAACAGATGCGTCGGCTTGACCTCTCCGCATCTGGGGCACACTCGGCCGGTCATGGTGTCTGATGACAGCGTACCCGGTCCGCTTCATGCGATCGGGTCCCCACCCGATATCTGAACGATGACCCCGCGGTTCGGCGGTCTCACGAAGGCGCTCGCCGTCCTGTTCCTCGTGGCGGGCGCGGGTGCCCTTTCGGCCGGTCTGTCTACGGGCATGCCGGGTGACCGGCCGATCCTGCTCGGGCTCGCCGTCGCGTTCCTCGCCGTCGGCGGCGCGCTCTGGATGGCCTACCTCTGGGCCTGGTGGGCGGGGGTCGGCGTGAGCGCGCTGACGGTGGCCGTCACGCTCGTCACCCATCTGCCGAAGGCGGACGCGATCGTGTGGTCCGTCGCGCTCGTCCTGTTCTTCGTCTCCGCGGTGCAGGGACGGTCGGACCGAACGCGCGGTCCTCAGCCGAGCTAGGCGGCGTAGCGCTCGCGGAGGCGACGGAGACGCTCGCGTCCGACGGGCGTGAGCCGCGTCCGGAGCTCGGGCGCCGGCTCGACCAGCTGCTGATAGAAGCCCGCCATCCCGCGCCGGTTGTAGCCGTGTTCCTCGCCGATCTGCAGGAAGCTCTGCCGCGACACCTCGCCGCCGGAGCGATCGACCTCGTCCAGGACCTCGAACATCATCCGCGCCCAGCGATCCTCGTTGCCGGGGTCCAGTCCGAGGTCGAGCCGTGCGCTGCGCGTTTCGTCGGCCGCGGCCCGCAACAGCCGCTCGATCCGCTCCAGTCGCCGTTCCACGTCGAGCAACTTCATGTCGTCCACGGCGCACCCCCTTCGTTCCGTCTCACCCTAGTCCCTCCCCGACGCTCGCCGCCTGCCGACGTGACGGACCGCGCCGATCCGGGGTATGCCTTCGGTATGGCCACGGACGCTGAGGCTCGGACGCGCGCTGCGTCGCTCTACGCGTCGGCCCCGGAGGACTTCATCGCCGGGCGGAACGCGCTCGCCGACGAACTGCGAGCCGCCGGCGAGGACGACCTCGCGGCGGCGGTGAAGAAGCTCCGCAAGCCGAGCGTGGTGGCGTGGGCGGTGGACGTCGCGGCCCGCGGGAACCCTGAGGACGTCACGGCGCTGCTGCGGGCCGGCGACGAGCTGCGCCGGGCGCAGCGGGCGGCGATCTCCGGCGGCGGCCAAACCGAACTCCGCGCGGCCGCGCAGGCTCGTCGCGGGATCATCGCGACGCTCACGGACGCGGCGACCTCGGCGTTGGGGCCCCGGGCGGGTCCGCACCGGGACGCGATCGCATCGACCTTCGAGGCCGCGTCGGTCGATCCCGACCTGGGATCGAGGCTCCGCGAAGGGACGCTCGACAAGGAGGCGGCGCCGGGGACCGGCCTCGGCGTACCGGAGGGGTTCCAGCTCCTCGAGGGCGGGGCGGCCAAAGGCAAGGACGATCGCGCCGCGGCGGCCGAGCGGGAGGCCGAGGCGAAGGAAGCGGAGCGGGCCGCCACCTCCGCCGAACGCGACGCCGAGCGAGCCGAGTTGCGCGCCGAGCAGCTCCGCGCCAAGGCCCGCGCGGCCGTCGAGGAAGCGGAGGCCGCGGAAACGGAGGCGTCGCGGCTTGCGGACGAGGCGCGAACGCAGCGCCGACGCGCGCACCGCGCCCGCACGCGTTCGCCCGATCGCTGACCCTCCGAGCCCAACGGAGGGATCGTTCCAGGGTTCTCGCCTACGCGTTCGTCGCGTACTGCAGCACGAGGGTCCCCCGTGTCTCGGTCACCGGCACGCCGGTGGGCGAACGCCAGTAGAAGTTCACGGTGTAACCGCCCGGGTGCAAGCCGCGCACGAACGTGTAGGAGAACGACTCGGTACCGGCCCCGGGATCGAACGACACCGACCTCGGGGTCATCATGATCTCCTTGAAGTTCCTGCTCACGTCCTCCAGCAGGATCTGGAACCGCGCCGGGCCGCCCTGCACGGTGACGCTCAGGGTCGCGGCGAGGCCGCCGCGCACCGAGATGGCCGGCCCGTCGCTGATCCCCTCCCCCGGCAGCGCCCGCCAATCCTTCGACGTGATGGTCGCGCTGGGGATCACCCCGATGTTCTGCCGGTTCAGCCGGATGGGCTGGTACTGGCTGACAGCCGCTCGTACCCCGACACCTCCCAGGACGACGAGACCCGTGATCACCGCAACCACCACGACGCTGCGTCGCTTCATCCCAGCCACCTCCAGTCGGGTCGGGCGCACGAGGTGCGAAGACCCGTCACCGTGGTTCGGCGATGGCATCGCCAACCCCCGTGGCTGCTCGACGATAGGGAACCCGGTCCGATGATGGGCTTCGCGCATCGGCTCCGCAAAGGAGACCGGCGAGCCCTGGATCCCGACTAGGCCTCGGGCGTCCTCTCGTCGATCTCGAGCTGCCGCACGCGCAGGCGGCCGACCTCGAGCTCCTCGATCTGGAGGTGCTGGATCACCGCTCGCCTGATGGCCAGTCGGCTGATCGCCAGCGCGCCGATCGAGGCCGCGCCCACGGCGACGGCGCCGACCGCGACCGCCCCCATCGCGCGGAACAGATGCACCGATGCCACAGACGCCTTGGGCCGGACCACCACCGTGTCGGTCGATGTGCACATCGATCCACTCCTTCCCTCAGGTCGTCGCGGTGGCCAGGACGTCCACGATCCGCTCGAGCGCCCACTCGAGGTCGCTCTGCGAGATCACCAGCGGCGGCGCCACCCGGATCGTCTGCTCGTGCGTGTCCTTGGCCAGGATGCCGCGCTCCATGAGGCGCTCGCAGGCGGCCCGCGCGGTGCCGGCCCCCGGCGTCACATCGATGCCGAACCACAGGCCCCGCCCACGGATCTCGGTGACGGTCGGCAGCGCGGCCTCGCGGAGCGCGCCGAGCAGCCACGCACCGAGCTCGGCGGAGCGCGCCTGGTACTCGCCGGTGCGCAGCAGGTCGATCACCTCGATGCCGATCGCGCACGCCAGCGGGTTCCCGCCGAACGTCGAACCGTGCTCGCCCGGCTTGAACACGCCGAGCACCTCGCGGTCGGCCACGACCGCCGAGAGCGGCATGATCCCGCCGCCCAGCGCCTTCCCGAGGATGTACACGTCGGGGACCACGTCCTCGTGCTCGCACGCGAACGTCGTACCGGTGCGGCCGAGGCCGGACTGGATCTCGTCGGCCATCAGCAGTATGCCGCGCTCGGTGCACAGCTCCCGCGCCGTGCGCAGGTAGCCGTCCGGCGGGATCACCACGCCGGCCTCGCCCTGGATCGGCTCGATGAGGAACCCGACCGTGTCGTCGTCGATCGCCTCGCGGAGCGCATCGACGTCGCCGTAGGGCACCGAGGCGAACCCCGGGGTGAACGGGCCGAAGCCCTCCCTCGCCGACGGATCGGTCGAGAAGCTCACGATCGTCACGGTGCGCCCATGGAAGTTGCCGTCGGCAACCACGATCTTCGCGCGGTCCGGAGCCACGCCCTTCACGTCGTACCCCCACCGGCGCGCCGTCTTGATCGCGGTCTCGACCGCCTCGGCGCCGGTGTTCATCGTCAGGACCAGGTCTTTGCCGGCCAGCTCGGCCAGATCACGGCAGAACACCGGGAACGTGTCGTTGTGGAACGCGCGGCTGGTCAGCGTCAGTCGATCGAGTTGCCGATGCGCGGCGGCCACCAGCCGGGGATGCCGGTGGCCGAAGTTCAGCGCCGAGTACGCCGACAGCATGTCCAGGTACCGGGCGCCCTCGACGTCGGTGACCCACGCGCCCTCGGCCTCGGCGATCACCACCTGCAGCGGGTGGTAGTTCCGCGCCGCGTGGCGTTCGGCCAGCTCGAGCAGCTCCGCGGTGCGGGAGCCCTCGATCGACTCGGTCCTCGCGCGATGGGTCGCCACCTCGGTCCGGTCCACGCTACGGAATCATCGCAGGTCGACGGCGCCCGGAACGCACCGCCGTCCGGGGCGCCGTCGGCTATCCTCCGCCGGATGGTCTGGTCCTCCCGGCATGCGCCGAGCCGTGGTCGCACGCCCCGGATCGTCATGATCGCGCTGGTCGCGCTCATGGCGACCGCCTGCGTTCTGTCGAAGGACGGCTCCTCGGGATCTGCGGTCCCGAAGCATCTGGAGCCCGGGGAAGACGTGTCGCCGTCGCCCGCGCCGGATGCCCCGCCGCAGCAGATCGCCATGGCGAAGAGGCACATCAAGCACATCGTGTTCCTCATCAAGGAGAACCGGACGTTCGACACGATGTTCGGACGGTTCCCGGGAGCGGACGGCGCCACCACCGGCCTGACCTGCGACGGTCGGACGATCCCGCTCGCGCACGCGAAGGACAGGACGCCAGACGTCGGGCACAGCTTCATCGACGGGTTGATCGGGATCAACGCCGGCAAGATGGACTGCTTCGCCCAAGCCGGCTACGTCCAATACCAGCGCACGGACATCCCCAACTATTGGAGGTACGCGCAGCGGTTCACCCTGGCGGATCGCTTCTTCAGCTCGGTGTACGGACCGACCGGGATCGAGCACCTCTGGACGTTCGCCTCGCAATCGGACCGATTCGTCGACCACGAGCGTCCCGGGCAGATGGGGACGGCCCGCAGGGAGTTCTGCGACGATCCGGACGAGAAGGCCTATTCCTTCCCGCGGATGACGCAGCAGCAGCAGGCCGCGATGTACCAGCTTGAGGCGCAGGGCGCCTCCGCGGCCGAGCAGGTCCGTGCCTCGCTGGTCGAACGGTGGCCGTGCACGAACATCGCCGTGTTGCCGGACCTCCTCAAGCGTGCCGGTCTGTCGTGGAACGAGTACCGGGGCCAGAACGAATTCGTCCAGCCGCTGCGGCTGATCCGGCACGTGCGGTTCTCCCCGATGTACCGACACGTCCTTCCCGAGAGCAGGTTCTTCACCGACCTGAACGCCGGGCGCCTCCCGGCCGTGTCGTGGCTGACCCCCGACATGGCGCTGTCGGATCACCCCCCGGGCAGCATGTGCCTCGGCGAGAACTGGTCGGTGCAGACGCTCAACAAGATCATGCGGAGCTCGGCGTGGTCCTCGACCGCGGTCATCCTCACGTGGGACGACTTCGGCGGCTTCTACGATCACGTGCCGCCGCCGCACCTCGATCTGTATGGCCTCGGCGCGCGCGTGCCGGCCATCATCATCTCCCCCTGGGCGAAACGAGGTTTCATCGACGGCGACACGATGGAGTTCGCCTCGGTCCTTCGCCTCATCGAAACGGTCTTCGGGCTCCCGCCGCTGACCTCGCGCGACGCCGACACCAGCGACATGCTGTCGGCGTTCGACTTCAGCCGCCCCCCGCGCCCGCCGCTTCTCCTGCACACGCGCACGTGTCCGACCCCTGCGAAGGGTGGCGGTTAACAACCGGACACGACGAGCGACGAGGCCTGTCCGTTGCCGTCGTCCTGCACCCCGACCGCCCAGATGCGGCCGCCCGGATCCACCGTGACGGCGGACAGGGAGCCGTGGCCCATGCTGTGATCGACGGGCGCCTCCAGCCAATGCCCCGCCCTCCGGACGGCGACGAGCGGCTGCGAGTGGCCGCCCACGAGCCGCCGGCCCACGATCGCGAGCTCGCCTCCATGGACGGCGATGTCGGAGAACGCCGCCGTGGCGAACGCCGACGGGAGCCTCACGACCTTCCACGCATGCCCGGTCCATCGCTCGACGACCGGCCTCACCTGGTCACCGCGGGATATCCATCCCACCGCCCATGCGCCGGAGGGTGCGATGGCGACGCCGTACAGCACGGCGTCCCCCGCACCGAGGCGGGGCGTGGGGACCACCGACCACCTCGAGCCGTTCCAGCGCAGCGCGAGCGTCGCGTACCGCTGCCCCCGCACCGACCACCCGACCGCCCATGCGGCGCCCGGCCCCGCCACCGCGACGTCGTTCAGCGCATCGGAGTTCCCGAGGTTCGCGCTCGGCGTGACGGTCCACGCCGAACCGTTCCACCGCTCGACGAGGGTGCGGAACCCCGTCGGCGTTCCGTGGCGCCCGACCGCCCACGCGTTGGTCCGGGAGACGGCGGCGACACCGGACAACCCGTCCTCCAGGGTTCCGGGGTCGGGAGCCGCCTGTTGCGCCCACGCTCGCCCGTTCCACGACAGGATCAGCGGGGCCATCGCGCCGGTCTGTCCGACCGTGCCCACCGCCCACCGAGCGTTCACGGCGGCTCCGCCCACCTGGCCCAACTCTTTCGACGTCTCCTTCGAGGTGGCGATCGCATGCGTTCGCCACGAAGACGTGGTGCCCCCGCCGGACATCGGCGACCCTCCCGATCCGATGTAGCGGGTCCCGACGACCATCACCCCGCTCGTGGACGGGATCACGCCCGAGAGGATGTCCTTCGAGATGGTCGAACCCTTCACCTCCGACAGCCGGCAATCCGTCGAGCCCTGCGATGGGACAGATGACGCGCTGCACGACATCCCGAGTGTGATGAGCGCCAGGCCGATCAGCGACGCGAGCGATCGGCCCGTCATGGCTTGCGTCCGACGGCGATGTACTGCGCGCCCAGCGGGAGCCACGTGATCGACCGCTCCGTCTGCCGCAGCAGCTCCACGCGCCACGGGAAGAACAGGATGTACGGCGTTTCGACCGGGCGGAGGTCGTTCATCGCGAGGAGCCGGCGCGCCTCCCTCCGCCGGAGCAGCACCACGCCCTCGTCGAACTCGCAGCGACTCACCGCGACGCGCGTGAGCGGGTTCAGCGGGTTGTGCTCGATCGCGACGACCAGACCGCCGGGACGGACCACCCGACGCATCTCCGCCGCGAACGCCGAACGATCCGGCGGATCGATGTGGTGGAGCACGCAGATCGCGAACGCGAGGTCGAATGCGTCCTCCTCGAACGGAAGCGTGCGCCCATCGAAGGCCTGGTAGCTCGCCCACGGGTTCGCGACGGCCGCCTCGGCGACCGCGCCGGCCGAGAGGTCGACGCCGGTGATCGAGCCGAACCGGCCCTCGAGCGCCGCGTCGGTCAGCCCGACCCCGCAGCCCACGTCCAGCACGTCGAGGCGGCCGGGATCGCCCAGCCCCCGCGACGCGAGGTCGACCAGGAGCTCCGCCTTCACGTCGGTGAAGAAGCCGACGTCCTGGCCGGAGAACCCGATCGACCGCTGGACATCGTCGCGGTAGGTGTACCGATGCCGGTCGAAGTTCGAGCTCATCGAGGAGGAACCGAGGGCGCGTTCTCGCCGGGCTGGTCCTCGAGCGCCAGCATCGCCTCGAGCGGACGTTCGGACGACGCGAGCGGCGCCGACCCGAAGCCCTGCGTCTCGCGGACCAGGTAGAGGGGACGGTCTCGGACCTCGTCGTGGATCCTCGAGATGTACTCCCCCATCACACCGATCGTCAGCAGCTGCACGCCGCCGAGGAACGTGATCGCGAAGATCATCGAGGTCCATCCCGGGACCTCGAGCGCCCCGGAGAACTTCAGGAACAGGGTCACGATCGCCGCGGTGATCGACAGGAACGACAGGATGAACCCGATGCGCAGCGCGATCCGCAGCGGCGCGTTCGAGAAGCTGATGATCCCGTCGAAGGCGAACTTCATCATCTTGCGGAGCGGGTACTTCGTGGTGCCGGCGAAGCGCGCCGGTCTCGCGTACTCGACCGTGCACTGGCGGAACCCGACCCACCCGAACATCCCGCGCACGTAGCGATTCGTCTCGCGCATCTGACGGAAGGCGTCGAGCGCCTTGCGGTCGACCAACCGGAAATCGCCGGCGTTCCCCGGCGTGTCGATGTCGCCGAGCTTCGCGAGCACCCGGTAGAACCACGAGGCGGACGCCGTCTTGAAGGCGGATTCGCCCTCGCGCTTGATCCGCACAGCGTGCACGACCTCGCATCCCTCGCGCCAGCGGGCCGCCATCTCCAGCACGACCTCGGGCGGGTCTTGCAGATCCGCGTCCATCACGACCACCGCGTTGCCCGATGCGAAATCGAGCCCGGCGGTGATCGCCATCTGGTGGCCGAAGTTGCGCGACAGCTGGATCGTCCGGAACCGGGCGTCGCTGCGGCACACGTCCAGGATCATCCCGTAGCTCTTGTCCTTGCTTCCGTCGTCGACGAACACGACCTCCGAGGAGCCGTCGAGCTGATCCATCAACCCCTGGAGGCGCGCCACCAGCTCGGGCAGGCACTCCTCCTCGTTGTAGATGGGGATGACCAGCGAGTATTCGGGAGATCCCACGTGCGCACCCACGTTTCCGGATGATCGCGCCGTTCCGTCGGCGAGAACCGCCCGCGTATCATACGGGCGTCCGGGGGACGAGTCAGGGAGCGGTGGTTGCGCCGTTCGAGGCCGCGGGCCTCCAGACCGAGACGCCGCCTCCCTCGTACGTCGGTACGAACCCCGCCTCCTGCACGACGCCTCCGAACTTCGCCCGGGCCGCGTCGTCGATCACGATCGCGGTCACCTGCTGCGTGGCGGCGAAGTTCTTCAGCTCGGAGGGCGCCGGCACGAAAGGAACCTTGTCGTTCATGTCGAGCCCGCGGAACATCCACTCCTGCGAGTAGGCAGCCGGCAGCGCCCCGATGTAGCCCTCGGGCATCCGGAAGGAGAAGCCGGCGGTCTCCTGCCACGCCATCTCCTCACCGTTGGACTTCGTGATCAGCAGGACGTTCTCGTCGGAACGGAGTTGCGATGCGTACGTGCGCTCGGCGAAGAACGCGGGCGTCCGGTCCGTCGTGCTGTCCGCGGCTTTGATGCGCGGCAGCAGCATCACGGCGCCGGCGAGCACCAGCGTCCATCGGATCCATCCGAACCGACCGCCCGCCCGCGCCACCCAGAGCGCGGCGATCACCCCGACCGCGAGCGCCGTGTACATCGGGAACCGCTGGGGCGTGGCGTTCCGCAGGATCGGAACGTGGGTGAGGATCGCGCCGGGGGAAGAGCCGTGCGGCACGCCGGCGACGTGCAGCGTGGGACCGAGCGCGAGGACCGAGGCGATCAGGACGAACGCCACCAGGGCCCACGTCTCGCGGCGGCGGCGCTCGGTGATCGCGAAACCGATCACGGAGAGCACGAGCGCGATCCCGAGGTAAGCCGCGTCCTCCTGGACCCGCGCGCTGAAGCGACCGCTGAGCTCGTGGAACCTCCGGCCCCCGATC
>DATIWE010000064.1:0-27442 GCA_035519495.1 Actinomycetota bacterium | reverse complement strand
TGGGGCGTGGCGCGCGCCTCCCCCCGACCGAACACGGCGACCGGCGGCAGCCGGTCGCCCTCTGCCGCCCGGACGACCGCCGGGACCAGCTCGTCGCAGGCCGCGCAGTCGGCGTCGGCGAACACGAGGAGGTGCCGGCGTCCTCGCAGCGACGACGACGACACCGTCTCCCCCTCCGGCGTGACGATCTCCCAAGCCGGCGCCGGCGCGCCGACCGGCAGGCCGTCCTCGATCGGGGCGGCGTCGGCCTGCATCGCGTCCAGTCGTTCGCGGATCGCGGCGAGCTCGCGCACCGCGCCGAGGAGCGCGAGACCGAGCCAGACGACGGCCGCGGCGAGGATCGCGACCACGATCCACCCGAGCGCGCTCACGGCGCCACCACCGTCAGCGTCCGCAGGACCTCCTCGAGCTGGCGGAGCGACGCGGGGACGCCGGCCCCGTCCCGCGCGAGCACGTAGAGGCTGAACGCTCGTCCGTTCGAGGAGAAGAAGCGCTGGAGCCCGGCGCGGCCCGATCCGCCGCCCTGCACGGCACGAGGATCGAGGTCGCCGGCCCGCAGACGGGGCACCCCCTCGTGTGCGTACAGGCCGGCGCCGGCCGACGACGGTTCGAACTCGACGAGCGAAGCGACCACGTGCCCCGGTGCGAGGCCCTCGGCCACCTCCGCGGCGTACGTGTCCCTCGTGAGCGGGAGGGGGAAGTTGGCGAGCCTGATCACCGGCCGGTTCACGGCCGGGGGCGGCAGCTCGGGCACCCACATGCGGGCTTCCCAACCACGGCCGACCTCGAGGGCCAGCCCGTGTCCCTCGAGCCTCACCACCGGACCGCTCCGACCAGCGCGACGGCCGCGACCGCCGATCCCGCGGCGCATGCGACACGACGGGACGGCTCGGCCAGTCGCGTGAGGACCGCGTCCACGCGGAGCAGCTGGTCGGGCCGGCGTACGCGGGCCACCGTGAGGACGGGCAGCGCGCGCGACAGGCCGAAGACGAGACCGACGACCGCTCCCGTCTTCACGCCGCCGGTCAGCGCGGCCGCGAGCCACGTCGCGTAGACGGCCGACGTCGTCACGATCGTGACGACGCCCGTCCCGAGCTGCAGGCCGAACCCGAGGCCCCAGACCCAACCGCGGTAGCGCGTGCGCCAAGCTTCGTCGACCTGCCGGTGCACCGTCGGCAGCGCGACCCCAACGACGCCGAGGTCCACGAGCAGCCCCGCGCCGACCGCGGCGGCGAGCACGACGAGGCGGGCCGTCAGGCCGATCGAGGAGAAAGCCGCCGCTCCGATCGCACCCGCGAGCGCGCCCATGGCGACGCCCCCGACGACCGAGCCCACGACGTAGGCCGTCGTCGTCAGCCACCACCGCGAGCCGCGTCCCCGCTCGCCGAGCGGGGTGATGCTTCCCAGCATCGACACGCCTCAGGGAGACCAGGTCGAGCGGAGCCCCGCCACGAGGGCGAGGGCCGCGCCCACGGCGACGATCGGGCCCATGCTCACCCCCTCACGCCTCGCGCCGGGCGAGCTCCTCGTCCATCAGGGCATCCCGCAGCAGCGAGGCGACCTGCTCCCACGTCATCGCGGCGCCCTCGCTGCGCACCTCGCCGGTGATGCCGTCGACGAAGCAGAAGTACGGCGACATCGCGATACCGAACCCTTCCCACGCCTGCGACGAGTGCACGACGGGAACGTCGGGCGGCGCCAGTTCGCGGAGCTTCGAGGGGCTCTCGACGTCGCGGTCCTTCACGACCACCACCACGCGTGCGCCGCCCGGCAGCGGTTGGCGGACCGCCGGTCGCAGCCCGTCCCAGAACGTCCGGCACGTGAGGCAGCCGGTCGACAGGAAGGCGACGAGGGTGTGGACGCCGGAGGCCATCGAGACGACGACCTGGTCCCCGCCGAGCGTCGTGCCCACGATGTCCTGCGCCTGCGCGGCCGTTCCGCGCGGCCCCGGCAGGTGCGCCGGCATCCGCGGCTCGCCGTCGAGCCCTTCCAGCGAGACCGGCTGGAGCCGGGGCGCATCGTGCTCGGCCTCGTCGGGCGCCGGCAGCCGGCGAAGCACCTCCGCGTGGCTGCGGAGCAGCGCCACGACGACGACCGCGAGCAACGCGAGGATCAGCGTCTCCACGACGACCACGCCGATCAACACGTTCACAGGCAGCCCGCCTCGTGCGTGCACGTGTGCTGATCGACGGCGGCGCTGCAGTTGCAGTTCAGGCAGTCGATCCGGCACGGGATCACGCACGTCACGAGCCGGCACTGGATCGGGGTGACGTGCGCGATGTCCGTGTTGCAGTTCCCGTAGCGGAACACCACGCAGCAGGTCTTGAAGTTCGAGCACTTCTGGTCGCCGCAGTGGCACCCGCCCGGGCAGGGCGCGCCGGGGTTCATCGAGCAATCCAGGTAGTAGCGCTTGTTCGTGGTGCCGCAGAGGTTCGAGCCGCCGTAGTTGCACTGCCACCAGCCGCCCACGAACGTCCTCGGCGGGCACCCGAAGTTGCTCCCTCCCGGGAGCTGGCAGCAGAACGCCGAGTACGAGCCGCAGCACCGGCTGCCGCGCGGACACGACGAGCAGGTGCGACGCACGAGCGAGGCGGCCTCGACCGGACGCGTCGAGTAGCGTAGCGGCGCCACCGACATCGCGCTCGCTGCCACCGCCACCCGCTGCCACCGGCGCGCACGCGTGGTGCCGCGCGGGCGCGTGGCGCGCATCGCACGCTCGAGCACGGCGCTCATGGTCCCCCCGCGTCCGTGCCTGGCCACAGGCTCGGATGGCCCGGGCCGATTCCGGCGGTCGCCAGCGCGTCCTCCGCGCCGACGTGCTCGTCGGGCGCGTGGTCGTGGTCGAGGGCCCCGGGCGGCGGGGCCCAGGCGCGCCAGGCGCCGGGCACCTGCGTGACGGCGACGACGACCAGCCAGCCGGCGACGGCCAGCCCGGCCGCGATCGGGATCGCCCCGAACCCGAGGTCCCGGGTCCACGCCCCGACCGCGGGTCCCCCGGTGCTCGCGTACGCGATCGCGATCGCGGCGGCCAGGAGATCCAAGGTCAGGTGCAGGCGGCTCGGCGGCACCGCCGTCGCGCCGGCGCAGCCGCACGATCCCGCATCGGGGTGAGTGCGCAGCACGTAGCCGAGGAACGCGGCGAAGCAGAGGTAGACGACGGCGAGAGCGGCGGCCCCGCCCGCACCCGGCGCGGCGAGCGCCCATCCGGCGACGACGATCTCCACGACACCGACACATCGAGCGGCAGTCGTCGAACCGGGAAGGCCGCCGTCCAGCATCGCCTGGGCCGTCGCGCGGGGCCGGAGCACCTTCAGCACTCCGCTGACCAGCAACAACACGATGACGAGGGCATACGGGGGGGCGATCGCGTCGGGCGTCACGACGCCGCGAAGCTATCAGGTCGTTCCGGACCCGTTCAACCATGTTCGCCGCGGGGCAACACGGCTCCCGATCTAGACTCGCGGGTCGATGCGGGTGCGGAACGGCGGACGCGCGATCATCGCGGTCGTGATCGCGTCCGCGGCGCTCGTCGGCTGCACGTCGAGGTCGACGACCTCCTCGAACGCGACGACGTCGTCACGACCGGTCCCACCGTCCTCCGGCGGCGGGGGCGTAACGGGGTCCACGGTGCTGAACGCGGTCGCCCCCGCCGACGGCTCGTTCCTCGTCCACGGCTCCTACCCGAGCTCGCCGTCCCGCTGCAAGCACGCGAAGCCGCCGCGTCTGCTGGCGCGGTACCCCGGCAAGCTGACGATCGTTCGCTCGGGTGACGGGACCCTCGGCGTCACGGTGACGCTGCCGTTCGAGTCCTACCTCGACGGCCTCGCCGAGGTGCCGTCGTCGTGGCCGGCGGCGGCCCTCGAAGCGCAGGCGATCGCGGCCCGCAGCTACGCCCTCGCGGAGACCGGCTGGCACGGTCCGGCCGGCGGCACGCTCGCGAACCCGATCTGCGCGACGACCTCGTGCCAGGTGTACGGCGGCATCCCCGTGCCCCTGGAGAAGACGACGCACCGGTGGTACGCGGCCGTGCACCGGACGGCCGGCCAGGTGCTCATGTACGGGGAGCGGCCGGCGGACACCGTGTACTTCTCCACCTCGAACGGCCACACCTACGGCAACGACCAGGTCTTCGGGAGCGATCCCCTGCCGTACCTGCGCCCGGTGCCCGAACACGACGACCATGCCTCGCCGGAATCGCACTGGACGGTGCAGCTGCCGTTCTCCGATCTGACGTCCTTCCTCCGCGCGGCCGGCGAGTGGCCGGGGGGCCCGAGGATCACCCGAGCCCAGGTCCACGGCGGCACGGTCGACCTGTCCGGCGCCGGCGTCACGCGTTCGGTGGATCTGGACACCCTCCGTTCCGACGTGAACGAGTGGTCGCCGTGCCTGTCCCCCGGCCGCTACCCACCTGCCGGCTGGAACGGCGTACAGCTGGCCGAGACGATCCCCTCGGCGTGGATGACCGCCACGGCGGCGCCGACGGCGCTCGTCGTCCGCGGGCGAGGCTGGGGGCACGGCGTCGGCATGGTGCAGTGGGGGGCGTACGGGAAGGCGAAGCGTGGCCTCACGGCGGCGGAGATCCTCTCCTTCTATTACGGCGGGCTGCGTCCGACCTCGTATCCCGAGCCGGGCCTGATCCACGTCCGGGTCGCCAGCGGGCTCACGTCGATCACGCTGCGCGCCTCGGCGGCCGGCGCATCGGTCGGACCCCATCACGTCGGCACCGCGCCGGTCGTGGTGACCGGGGGCTCGGCGATCACGGTGTCGGGCCCCGGCCTGGCCCCGTAGGGTCCACGGATGGAGTTCCGCGAGGTCGTCCGCCATCGCCGGATGGTGCATCGGTTCGAGCGGCGGCCGGTCCCTGCCGAGATCCTCGAGCGGATCCTCGACGTCGGGCGCCGCGGGCCGACCGCCGGGTACGCGCAGGGCGTCGAGTTCCTCGTCCTCGATGAGCCGGCCACGGTCGCGGCGTTCTGGGAACTGACGGACGATCCCCGGTTCCCCATGGAGCCCGACGAGATCGCCGACGCGCCGCCCGTGCTCGTGATGCCGATCCCGGATCGCGAGCGATACCTCGCGCGGTACTCGGAAGACGACAAGGCACCGTTCGGCCTGCAGGTAGCCGACGCGTGGCCCGTCCCCTTCTGGGACACGGACGCGGCGATGGCCGCGATGCTCATGCTCCTTGCGGCCGTCGACGAAGGGCTCGGCGGGTGGTTCTTCGGGATCGCCTACGGCGAGGAGGCCATGCTCCGCCGGTTCGGCGTGCCGGACGGCATGCGGCCGATCGGCGTGGTCGGGCTCGGCTACGGACTGCCCGAGGAGGAGCCGACCGGGTCCGGCGTCCGTCGGCCGCGCCGGCCATTGGACGACATGCTGCACCGCAACGCCTGGTAGATCACGCCGTCCGTCGAAGCGCGACCTGGCGGACGTGCCACGTCGCCGGCTCGGCACGCTGCGCCCGGCGTGCGATGGCGTCCAGGCCCGCGGCCAGATCCGGCCGCGCCGGCACCTCGTTGCCCTCGGTCAGGACCGCGAGGTTCATCCCGAACACGCGCGCGGTCACCTCGGCCGGCGGCGAGAACGTCGCGACGTCGTCGTGGACCCTGGTCGTGCCCGCCTGGTCGGGCATCGCGTGCAGCAGCGGCCCCACGAACAGATGCCCGCCCTCGCGACGCACGACCGGGATCGCGACGTCGTCCAGGTACTCGCGGAACACGGCTTCCCGTGCGTCGATCACCTCGAGATCGTCGAGAAGGACAATCCCTCCGATGGTCAGCATGGTTGACCATCGATGAACGACGTCCCCGACGTCCGCGAGATGCGCGAGCAGCAGCCGCGCGAAGACCGCGTCGGCGGGTCCCGTCGGGAACGGGGTCTCGGTCGCATCGTGCTCGACGAACCGGACCCCCGGCGGCGCATCCGCGCGCGCCATGGTTAGGAACGGCCGCGATCGGTCGAGCCCGATGGTCGTGGTCGCACGCGTGACCTCGTGGAGCAGCCGCGTCGTGAGCCCCGGCCCGCACCCGAGGTCGAGCGCGAGCGCCGGGGACCGCCGCACCGCCGCTCGGAGGAACGACGTCGTCGTCGCCTCGAACATCGCGGCGACCAGCCGCAGGCGATCGGCGGCCACGTCGGAGTCGCCGTATGTGTAGCGCGTCATGGAGCCGCCGGCTCGGCCGTCGCCGCACGTGCGTCGAGGAGCGTCGCCAAGCGGAGGATGTGCGCCGGTGGGAACGACGTCCCGAGGACCACGAGCACGAGGTTCCCCCGACGCCACGCGAAGGCCGTCACCGCCGAGCCGTCGGCGTTCGTGCCGTCGAGGCGGTACGCCTCGTCGCCGAGCGGCGGCGCGGCGCCGGCCGATGTGCCGGTCAACTGGCGGTCTCGGAGGTCCGCGACGTAGCGCCGCAGCGTGGACGATGCCCCGACGCCACGCGAGAACACGACGAGGGTCGATTGGACGATCGGATCGCGCGGCGTGAGCTTCCCGCCGTCGACGCGGTCGGCGGGCACGAAGACCGCGCCGTTCGCCGACAGGAAGCCGTCGTCGGCCAGATGCTGCTCCTCGGTCGCGTCGCGTGCGAACGAGACGATGTCCTCATCGCCGGAGAACGCCGCCACGTAGCCGAGGCCGGCCGGCGCGTCGCGCGGGGTGAGTTCGATCGACGCCATGTCGCCCGGGCGGAAGGGCCCGGTCGAACCGACGGGCGGGGCGGGGCTGCTCGGTGGCGTCGCCGTCGAGGAGTGCTGCGTGCACGCGGCGAGCGCGAGCAGCGCCCCGATCGCCGCCCGGCGCACGCCTCGTGCGTTCACGCGGCCGACGCTACCATCGGTCCATGCGAGACCTGCGCGCCCTCCCCAAGGTGGAGCTCCACATCCACCTCGAGGGCTCGGTGCGGATCCCGACCTTGCGTGAGCTGGCGGAACGCGACGGGGGCACGCTCCCGCGCGGCCTCGGTCCCGACGACGACTGGCGCTTCGACGGGTTCCTCGACTTCATCGACAACTACATCGAGGCCTGCGCGCTCCTGTCACGGCCCGAGGACTTCCGCCGGATCGCGGAGGAGTTCTGCGCGGACCTCGCCGCGAACGGCGTCCGCTACGCGGAGGCGGTGTTCAGCCCGGGCAACCACGCGTCTCGGCTCGACGACTGGTACGGCCCGATCGAGGCGGTGCTCGACGGGCTGGAGGCGGGCCGCCGCGCCCACGGTGTCCACGTCCTCGTGTGCCCCGACATCGTGCGCGACAACGGACCGGAGGACGCGGAGCGCACGCTCGAGGTCGCGCTCAAGTTCGCCGGGCGCGGCGTCGTCGCGCTGAACGCCGCGGGCAGCGAGCGGGCGCCGGTGGCCGCGTTCGCGCCGATGTTCCGACGTGCGAAGGACGCCGGGCTGCGGAGCGTCCCCCACGCCGGGGAATGGGCGGGGCCGCGGAACGTCTGGGAGACGCTCGCGCAGTACGCGCCCGACCGGATCGGTCACGGCGTACGTGCGATCGAGGATCCGCGCCTGGTCGAGGCGCTCGCGTCGGCCGGCATCCCGCTCGAGGTCTCTCCCGTGTCCAACGTCGCGACGGGTGTCTACCCCTCGCTCCGCGAGCATCCGCTCCTGCGGCTGCGCGACGCGGGCGTGATCGTGACGCTGAACTCCGACGATCCCTCGATGTTCGGCACGTGGATCGCCGGCGTCTTCGGAGCGGCCCGCACGAGCTGGGCGCTGTCCGACGACGAGCTCGCGGCGCTCGCGCGCGCCGGCGTCGAGGCCAGCTTCGCCGACGACGCGACGAAGCGGTCGGTGCTTGGCGGGATCGACGACTGGATGGCCGACTAGGCCGACGGCGACGCACTGGGGGAGGGCTTCGGCGCCTTCTCCTGCGCGATCGTGATCTTCTCGATGTACACGGCCTTCGTCGGTTGCCCGTCGTAGTCCTTGGCGCCCTTCGGCACCAACGCGTTGATCTCCTTCGCGACGCCGAGGCCCTCGGTGACCGAGCCGAAGATGGTGTAGTTCGGGTTCCCGTTGAGGTTCGCGCCGTCGGGTCCCGTGATGATGAAGAACTGACTGCCGCCCGTGTTCGGGCCGGCGTTCGCCATCGCGACGGTTCCCGGCGTGTACTTCTCCGTGCCGGTCAGCTCATCCGGGATCGAGTACCCGGGGCCGCCCTGGCCGTTGCCCAGTGGATCGCCGGCCTGGATCACGTCGATCGAGTCGACCACCCGGTGGAAGAACGTCCCGTCGAAGTACCCCTGCCCGGCGAGGAAGACGAAGCTGGCGACCGTCTCGGGAGCCGTCTTCGGATCGAGCTGCACCGTGATCGCGCCGCACGACGTCTGGATCGTCGCGTGATAGGTGACGTTCGGCTTCAGGACGTCGGCGGAGCTGGGCGCGTGATCGAACTGCGGCTTCGGCGCGTCGGCCGCGGCCGGTCGGGCGCCGCCGCACGCGACCGTCGCCGCCGGCTGCGCCTGCGCCGCGACGGTGCCGGTCTTCGTCGGGAGTCCGGTCGGGGCCGCGGTCGCCGTGGGCGTCGGCGACGACGCTGCGGAGGAGCCCTTGTGGTTCGTGATCAGCATGAACCCGATCACGATGGCCGCCAGGCCGATCACCGCGCCGACGGCGCCCGAGATGATCCGGCGACGCCGATGCGCGGCATCGCGCTCCGCCTTGCGGCGGGCGGCGAGCTTGGCGAGTTGACGGTCGCGGGCCTTGCTGGGCATACGGGCGGAGAGGTTACCGGACGCCCACCATCTCGAAGACCAGCGCGTCGAGGATGTCGCTCTCCGAGACCAGCGTCCGCCGGAAGCCGAAGCGGCGCATCACCTCCACGAGGACCACCGCGCCCGCCACGATCACCTCGCCACGGCCCGGCGCCATCACGGGCAGCGCGGCGCGCTCGGCGTTCGTCATGGAGGCCAAGGCCTCGAGCACCGCTCCGACCTCCGCCTCGGCGAGCCACGTGCGATGGGTCCGGTCGGGGTCGTACCGGTCCAGGCCGAGCGCGATCGCCTGGATCGTCGTCGCCGTCCCGGCCACGGATACGAACGTCGCCGCCTCGCCGAACGGCACGGCCGCGGCCGCCTCCTCGATCCTCGCCCGGACCTCGTGTCGCATCGCCTCGAGCTCGTCGGCGGGCGGCGGGTCGTGGCGGACGAACCGTTCGGTCAGCCGGACCGACCCCATCTGCGTGCTGATCGCCCGCTCCGATCGGCCCGGCTCCCGGCCGACGACGAACTCCGTCGAACCGCCGCCGATGTCGAGCAGCGCGAACGGACCGTCGGCGGCGTCGAGCCCGTACGTGCCACCCAAGAACGACAACGCCGCCTCCTCGTCGCCGTCGATCACCTCCGGATCGGCGCCGGTCGTCGCCCGCACGATCTCGACGAACGCATCTCGGTTCGTCGCGTCGCGCACGGCCGCCGTCGCCCCGACGCGGATCCGCACCGCGCGCAGGGCGCGCGCCCGTGCGCCGTACCGACCGAGCACCGCTCCGGTCCGCGTAAGCGCCGCCGGATCGAGGAGTCCGGTCGCGTCGACGCCCTCGCCGAGCTTCGTGATGAGCATGTCGCGCGCGAGCTCGGTGGGGAGCTCCCCCGGGGACGCCGCCTCCTCGACGACGAGCAGCCGGCAGGAGTTCGTCCCCTGATCGATCGCGGCGACCCGCGGACGCTCCCCGGGATGGACCGGTTCGATCCGCTCGGCGACCCATCGCCCGACCACATCGTGCCCGCCGGCGAGGTGGTTCGCGTAGTGGGCGTGCAGGCATTTGATCCCCCGGCGTGTGCCGCCGACCCCGCCCCACGCCTCGGCCGCCGGCAGCATCGTGCCCCGGTCTCGGGCGGCCTCGGCGTGCGCCGCGTCGATGGTCGTGCGGAAGCCGGCGTCGTCGTCGTACCGGCGGTTCAGCTCGGCGATCGCGCCGGATGACTCCAGCCGGGCGACCGCCTTCGTCGCGGTCGGACAGGTGAGCCACGACGTCGTCGGGAACGGATCGCCGTTCGCGTCGAGCGGCGCGTTGCGGATCACCAGCGGGTGGCCGCCGGTGCACCGCGCGATCACGGTGAACGGGGTGGTCGGCTCGCGTCCGAGCTGCCGGCGGACGGCGACCAGATCGACCTCGCGGAGCTCGGGCGCCACGCGCCTACTTGCGCTTGTGCTCCGTGGCGCGGCGATAGTCGACCTGCCGCTCCTCGCTCTGGCGCATGAACTTCTTCAGCATCTGCTCGAACTCGGGGTCCGAGCCGCGACGCGGGCCGCGGGGCGGCGGCGGGTCCTGGAGCGCCTTGATCGACAGGTCGATCTTGCCGTCGTCCTTGATCGCGACGACCTTCGCCTCGACGGTGTCCCCCTCACGGAGGTGATCGCGCACGTCCCGGACGTAGTTCCGGTCGATCTCGGAGATGTGGACCAACCCCATCCGACCGTCCTCGAGCTGCAGGAACGCCCCGTAATTCTCGATGCGCGCAACGGTTCCGTTCACGGTGGCACCGATCTCGATCTCGGCGATCTCGTGTTCCCCTTCCGCTGGGTCCGGGCGGTTCCCGGATGAGGCGCCAAGTGTGCGGGAGCGATGCACCGGGCGTCAATCGGCTCAAGCGGCGACGGGAGCGGCGCAGCCGAGGTCCCGCCTCACTACCATCCCGGGATCGAGGCTTCGATGGAGGTTCGGTCGTTCGACGAGGTGGTGCCCTTCCTGGGGCTCGCCGGTCCCTGGTTGCAGGCGGACGCCGCGCGGAACAACCTGCCGCTCGGCATCTGCGGCACGCTCCGTGACCACCCCGACGTCTACCCCCGCTTCCACCTCTGGGCGGCCCTCGATCGCGGCGTCCCCGTCGCCGCGGCCGTGATGACCGAGCCGTACAACGTCGTGGTCGCCGAGCCGACCTCCGCGGCGGCGCTCGACGCGCTCGCGGATGCCGTCCACGGCTCCGGCGCGCCCGTGCCGGGGGTCATGGCCAACGTCCCGTGGGCAGAACGGTTCGCCCGGCCGTGGCGACGAGCCACGCGGGTGACGATGCGGCAGGGCGTCTACGCCCTCGAGCAGGTCCGGGAGGTGGCGCCGGCCGCCGGTTCGAGCCGCGGCGCCGTGATCGCCGACGCCGCCCTCCTGCGTTCGTGGCTGCTGGCGTTCGGTCTCGAGGCCCTCCCGCACCACCCGGACGATCCCGAGCGGATCGACCGCATGCTCGACCTCCGACTCCGACCCGCCTCGGCCGGATCCGACGGATTCTGGCTGTGGGAGGTGGAGGAGGGTCCGGTCTCGCTCTGCGGATTCACGAGGATCGACGGTGGCGCACGGATCGGACCCGTGTACACGCCGCCGGAGCATCGTGGCAACGGCTACGCCTCGAACCTCGTCGCCGCGCAGACCGCGTGGCTGTTGGGTCGGGGCGCCGGACCCTGCTTCCTCTATACCGACCTCGCGAACCCGACCTCGAACGCGATCTACGAACGGATCGGCTACGAGCGCATCTGCGATGCGGAGGAACGCGCGTTCGCGACCGACTGACGCTCGTCTCAGCCGCAGTTCGGCGGCGTCGGGGCCTTCCCCTTCGGGATCGGCACGAAGGCGACTTCGCCCGGCTTGACCATGCCGAGGCATTCGCGCGCGAGCCGCTCGAGCGTATCGGGGTCGTTCAGGTCCGCGATCCGGCGTTCGAGCGCCAGGTTCTGCTGTTGCATCGTGTCGGCCTGTTGCTGGAGCTCGTGCAGCTGGGCGCGCTGCTCGAGGTACGCGCGCGCGGGGGCGACGGCGAACACGGCGAGCAGGATGACCACGCAGGACAGGACCGCCGCACGCGGCGTGGGCCGCACGCGCCGGCGCGGAGGCGCAGCGCCGCGCCTCGCGCTCGTCGTGGTGGTCTTCCCCCGGGCTCCGGCTGGGGAGGTCGCCGTGGCCCGGGCGGTCATGCCGCGCCGGTCCCCGGCGGCGCGCCGGCCATGAAGGTCCGGCCGGCGAAGCGCGCATCCTCGCCCAGCTCCTCCTCGATCCGGAGCAGCTGGTTGTACTTCGCGGTGCGCTCGCCGCGCGAGGGCGCACCCGTCTTGATCTGTCCCGCGGTCGTCGCGACCGCGAGGTCGGCGATCGTGGTGTCCTCGGTCTCGCCGCTTCGGTGCGACACAACGACGCCGTACGCCGCGTGCTGCGCGAGCCGGATCGTGTCGAGCGTCTCGGTCAGCGAGCCGATCTGGTTCACTTTCACGAGGATCGCGTTCGCGACGCCCTCGCGGAACCCGCGCTCGAGCCGCTCGGGGTTGGTGACGAAGATGTCGTCGCCCACGACCTGCTGCGAGGAGCCGAGGCGCTCGGTGAAGGCCGTCCAGCCTTCCCAGTCGTCCTCCGCGAGCGGATCCTCGATCGAGACGATCGGGTGGCGGGCCGCGAGGTCCGCGTAGAACGCGATCATCTCCTCGGCGGTCCGGTCCGCCCCCTCGAGGTGGTAGCGGCCGTCCTTGAAGATCTCGGACGAGGCCGGATCCATCGCGATCGCGACCTCGTCCCCGGGTTCGAGGCCGGCGCGCTCGATCGCCCGCACCAGCAGCGTGAGCGCCTCGTCGGCCGTCCCGACCTCGGGCGCGAACCCGCCTTCATCGCCGACGCCGGTGGACATCCCGGCCTCGCGCAACAGCCCGTGCAGCGCGTGGAAGCACCCGGTCCCCCAGCGCAGGGCCTCCGCGAACGAGGCCGCGCCGACCGGCATCACCATGAACTCCTGGAGCTCGAGGGCATTGTCGGCGTGCACGCCGCCGTTCAGCACGTTCATCATCGGCGTGGGGAGCAGGTGGGCGTTCGGGCCGCCGAGGTAGCGGTAGAGCGGCTGGCCGCTGGAATCCGCCGCCGCCTTCGCGACCGCGAGGGAGGCGCCGAGGATCGCGTTCGCGCCAAGGGCGCCCTTGTTCGTGGTGCCGTCGAGGTCGATGAGCGAGCGATCGACCTCGCGCTGCGCGAACGCATCGAGCCCGCGCAGCGCTTCGGCGATCGGACCGTTCACGTTCGCGACGGCGTGCAGCACCCCCTTGCCACCCGCGCGCGACGGGTCACCGTCGCGCAACTCGATCGCCTCGTGCTCACCGGTGGAGGCCCCGGAGGGAACGCCCGCGCGCCCGAACGCGCCGTCGTCCAGCACGACGTCGACCTCCACGGTGGGGTTGCCGCGAGAATCGAGGATCTCGCGGGCGTGGACGTCCTCGATCAGCGACATGGCCGATCGATGCTACCGGACGTTCCGCCCACGGCCGGGAGCTGGGGGATCACGAGCGGGCCACACCCGATCCGAGCACGACCTCGTAGCGCTGCACGAGCGCGCCGTCCGGCATCGCGGCGACGCGAGCCCGGACCTCGTCCGAGACGGCGCGCCGCGTCGCGACCGGCAGCGTGGCCAGCCGCCGCCGGGACGGACCCATCCGCTCGCCCCAACCCATGAAGCCGTCGAGGTCCCAGACCTGTTCCCACGCCGAGGCTTCCGTGCGGACGTCCCGGAAGCCCGCGCCCGCCAGCACGTTCGCCAGCTTCTCCGGCGCGTTCACCTGCTCCTCGCCGTCCGGTGGGCCCGACGCCGCGAAGTCGGCGGCCGCGCCGTGCGCGTCCAGCACCGGCTCCCACGCGTCGGCCGCCGGAAAGTCCCAGCGTTGGCCCCATACCGCCAGGGCGAGCGAGCCTCCCGGCCGGAGCACCCGGCGCACGCCGTCGAGCGCCGCGCGCGGATCCGGGAAGTGGAACACGACGAAGCACGACACGACCGCGTCGAACGATGCATCGGCGAACCCGAGCCGCGTGCCGTCCATCACGGCCACGCTCGAGCCTGCCGCCCGCCGCAGCATCCCCTCGGTGAGATCGATCCCGACGACGAACGCGTCGGTCGCGCGGGCACGGATGTCCGGCAGCAGCTGACCGACCCCGCAGCCGAGGTCGAGGATGCGCTCGGCTCCCGCGAGCGGCAGTTCGTCGAGCATCCGGATCCCGTACGCGCGCAGGAGTGGCGCCCAGATCTCCTCGTAGTCGGCCGCCATCGGCGCATACATCCCGACCACGATCTCCGCGTTCTCCGCTCCTTCCGGCATCCGACCCCTCCCCAGCTCCCTCGCCTCAGGCCTCAGCGATACGTGGACCCCGCGGGCGGCCTCGTGAACTGCCAGCAGTGCCCCACGGGGTCGAACCCCATCGAGTCGTACAGCCGGCGCGGCCAGTCGTTCGCGTCCGCGATCAGGAACACGAGATCGGCGCCGGCGGCACGCCCCTCCGCGATCGCCCGCGACACGAACGCGCGCGCGGCGCCGCGGTTGCGGAACCGCTCGAGCGTGTTCACGTCCTCGATCTGCGCGACCCCGTCGTGGACGTACAGCTCGCAGTAGCCCGCCGGCTCGCCGTCGAGGAGCGCCACGAAGAACCGCACACCGAGCCGGTCGATGAGCACGCGACGGTAGTCGGCCAGCATCTCCGCGTCGCGGACCGACATGCCGCCGTGTCCCTGGACGTTCGTCTCCACGACCAACGGGTGGATCGTCGCCAGATCGATCTCGAGCGTCTCCAGCGGCAACGGCGCGCGGTCGGGCTCACGGCGCTGCACCATGAACACGAGGCGGTCCGCCTCCCATCCCAGATCGCGGAACCCCGGCGCGAGCCGCTCCCCGTCCTCGTCGTCCCGCACCACGATCTGGCGATGACGGAACCGGGCGAGGAGCCGGTCCGCGTGCTCGGCCAGCGTCGGCGCATCGGCGCCGCCGAGCGGGCGCTCGACCCGCAGCAGGTTGCTGTCCCATCGGTCCGGGAACCGATCGTCGGTCAACACCGTGCCGAAGCGCCAGGGCTCGAACCCGTCGCTGACGGTGTCCCCCCACCAGACGCAGTGAGCTTCGACCCGGTCGAGTTCCGAGACGGCCTTCATCGGGTGGACCCGCGCGCTTCCTGATAGAGCCGCTCGAGCTCCTCGTCCGGCATCGCGGCCAGATCGAGCCCACGCTCCTCCGCGAGCGCCAGCGTCCGGTCGGCCCGCGCGGCCAGCTTCGACGTGGCCCGGCGCAGCGCCGACTCGGCGTCCAGGCCGAGCGATCGCGCCAGCGCGACCACCACCAGCAGCACGTCGCCCAGCTCCTCCTCCGCGTGGACCGGATCGTCGCCCGCGGCCTCGAGCTCGCCGATCTCCTCCTGCAGTTTCGCGGAGATCTGTTCGCGCGAGCGCCAGGCGAAGCCCCAGCCGGCCGCGCGCCGCTGCACCTTCGCGGCACGGGCGAGCGCCGGGAGCGACGCCGGGATGTCCTCCTCCACGCCCGTCCGGCCGCCGGTCTCCTCCGCTTTGAGCCGCTCCCAGTTCACGAGGACCTCGTCTGCACCGGCCACGTCGAGGTCGCCGAAGACGTGGGGATGGCGGTGGATCAGCTTGCGGACGAGTCCGTCGGCGACGTCGTCGATGTCCCATCGCCCGTCCTCCGCGGCGATCTGCGCGTGGAACGTCACCTGCAGCAGCAGGTCGCCGAGCTCGTCCCGGATCGCGTCGTCGTCGTCCGCGTCGATCGCCTCGAGCAGCTCGTGGGTCTCCTCCAGGAGGTGCCGCGCGAGCGTTCGATGCGTCTGTTCCCGATCCCACGGACATCCGTCGGGCGCGCGCAGCCGGGCCTGCAGCGCGATCAGGTCGAGGACGCGCTCGCCCTCACGCGAGGACGGCACCCGTCCTTCGGGGCGCGCCGTCCCCTCGCTCACGGGGAGATCGTGGCCGACGGCGAGGCGCTCGGGGTCCCCGACGCTTCCGTGCTGGTGATCCGCACCACCTGCAGGGCCGATCGGTCGTACCGGCCGAAGCTCGGGTTCACGTCGACCTGCCCCGCGTCCACCTGCGAGCGCAACCAATCGCCGAACGCGGTCACCTCGGCATCCTGGAGCAGCTGGGGTCGAGCCTTCGCGTACGGCGTGACCTGTTTGGTCACCATGCGGATCACGTGCCATCCGAACGTCGAGTGCACGGGCTTGGAGATCTCGCCCGGCTGCAGCGTGACGACCGCGTCCGCGAACGGCTTCGGGAACTGCGACGCGGTGGTCGAGCTGATGCTGCCGGAGTTCTGCTTCGCGGTGGGATCGATCGAGACCTGCTTCGCGAGGTTCAGGAAGTCCTGCTCGGTCGATCCCGGCTGCGTCACCTGCCGGTAGACCTGCTCCGCTTCCGCCTGGGTCTTCACGACGATGTTGTCGACCTGCACGACCGTGAACTCGGCCAGGCGGTCCTGGTACTGCCCGCGGAGCCCCGCCTCACCGCCGATCTTCCCGAGGGTGATCTGCTCCGCCACCTTGCTCTCGAGCGCGGAGAGCCGGACCAGGTTGGACAGGTCGGCGGCGGTGGCGCCGTGCGTCGCGAGCTGGGCATCCAGCGACGTGGATCCGAGGCTCGTGCGGATCTGCCCCACCTGCTGCTGCACGTCGGCGTCGGAGATCGAGATCCCGTTCGCCGCGGCGTAGCCCTCCGCGAGCCGGTACTCGATCAGCGCCCCGAGCGCGTAGCGGTTGCACGCGGCCGCGTCGGTGTCCGTCTGCGCGTCGGTCTTCTCACCGCACGTCGCGCGCTGGAGGCCGAACAGCGTCTGGAACACCCCCGCCGCCGCGGCGACCTGCGCGTCGGTGATATCGGTCCCGGAGACGGTCGCCGGCGGCGACGCGGACCGCGAACACGAGGCGGCGACCAGCGCCACCAGCAGTGGGAGGGCGAGCGGGAACAGACGTCGGACGGGTTTCACGGTCAAGGAGTCTACGAGGCCGCCGGCCCGACCGGTTCGATCGGCACGAGCGCGGGCTCGGCGTCCTCGCCGACGGCCTCGCGTAGCCTCGCCTCGACCCAGCGGACGAGGTCGACGCCGAAGATCCGCTCGGGCACGAGGTTCAGTGTGGCCTTCGAGGCATGGAAGCTCGCCCCGGGGAGCCGCTCGTTCAGGTCCAAGACCAGCGGATCGGGGATCGCGACCGGCCGCAGCCGCACCTGCTCCTTGTACGTCGTGATCTCCTCGACGCCGAGGCGGGCGGCGCTCAGGCGCAGCGACGCGATCGCGAACAGCACCTCGACCTGGTCCGGGAGCGCGCCGTACCGGTCCACCGTCTCATCGCGGATCTCCGCCAGGACGCCGGGGTCGCCGGCGAGCGAGATCCGGCGGTACAACTCGAGCCGGAGCGACTCCTGCGCAACCCATCCGGGAGGAACGAACGCCTTGACCGGCAGGTCGATCCGGAGGTCCTTCGGTTGCTCGATCGGCAGGCCCTGCAGCTCGCGGACCGACTCCTGGAGGATCCGCGCGTACGCGTCGAACCCGACCGCGGCGATGTGCCCGCTCTGTTCGGCGCCGAGGAGGTTGCCGGCGCCTCGGATCTCGAGGTCGCGCATCGCGATCTGCAGGCCCGAGCCCAGCGCCTGATGGCGCGCGATCGTGGCGAGGCGTTCGTGCGCCTCCTCGGTCATCTCGCGCTGCGCGGGGAAGAAGAGGTAGGCGAACGCCCGCTCGGTGCTGCGGCCGACCCGGCCACGGAGCTGGTACAGCTGCGCGAGGCCGAGCATGTCGGACCGGTCGACGACCAGCGTGTTCGCGTTCGGCACGTCGAGGCCGCTCTCGATGATGGTCGTGCACACCAGGACGTCGGCGTCGCGCTCCCAGAACCGGACCATCTCCCGCTCCAGCTGGTCCTCCTCCATCTGGCCGTGCGCCACCGCGACGCGCGCCTCCGGCAGCTGCTCCTGGAGCCAGTGCGCCTGGCGGGCGATCGTCGCCACCCGGTTGTGGACCCAGAACACCTGTCCCTCGCGGAGCAGCTCCCGGCGCACGGCGCCGATCGCGAGCGCCTCGTCGTAGCTGCCCACGTACGTGAGCACGGGCTGCCGGTCCTCCGGTGGTGTGTCGATAGTCGACATCTGGCGGATGCCGGTGAGCGCCATCTCGAGCGTGCGCGGGATCGGGGTGGCCGTCATCGTCAACACGTCGACGTGCGCGCGCAGCTGCTTCAACCGCTCCTTGTGCGAGACGCCGAAGCGTTGCTCCTCGTCGACGACCAGCAGCCCCAGGTCCTTGAAGACGACGTCGCGACCGAGCAGGCGGTGCGTGCCGATCACCACGTCGACCGTCCCCGCGGCGGCCGCGTCGATGAGCTCCTGCTGCTCCTTCGGGTGCACGAACCGCGACAGCATCCGCACCCGCGCGGGGTAGGGAGCGAACCGTTCCGAGAACGTCATGAGGTGCTGCTCGGCCAGCAACGTGGTCGGCACGAGCACAGCGACCTGCTTACCCTCCATGACCGCCTTGAACGCGGCGCGCACCGCGACCTCCGTCTTGCCGAATCCGACGTCGCCGCACAGGAGCCGGTCCATCGGCACCGGGCGCTCCATGTCGGCCTTGACCTCGTCGACCACGCGGAGCTGGTCGGGCGTCTCCTCGTGGGGGAACGCGTCCTCCAACTCCTCCTGCCACGGCGTGTCGGGCCCGAACGCGTAGCCGGGCACGGACATCCGCACCGTGTAGAGACGCACGAGCTCCCCCGCCATGTCCCGGACGGCGCGCTTGACCTTCGCGGTCGCGCGCGCCCAGTCCGTGCCGCCCATCCGGTGCAGCCGCGGCGCGTCGCCCCCGAGGTACTTCGCGACCATCCCGACGGCGTCCGAGGGAACGTAGAGCTTGTCGCCCTGCGCGTACTCCAAAATGAGGTAGTCGCGCTCGGCGCCGGCCAGCTCGCGGTGCACGATCCCGGTGTACCGGCCGACACCGTGGATCCGGTGCACGGCGAAGTCCCCCTGCTCGAGCTCCTCCGCGACGCTGTCCGTCCGGCGGCGCGTGAAGCGCGGCGCGCTGCGCGTGTGACGCCGTGAGCCGAACAGGTCCTCCTCGGTCGCGACGGCGAGCGTGCCGGGCGCGAACACGAAGCCGTTCGTGAGCGGCGCCTCCACCTGCTCCGCCGGCACGGAGCCGACCACCTCGCGCACGCGATCCAACGAGCCTCGACCGCGCGCGGTCAGCACGAGCCGGTAGCCGGCCTCCGCGAGCCCGGCGAGCCGCGTCGCCAGCTCGGCCGCATTGCCCTGCGCCGACCCCCACGACCGCAGCTGCAGGCTGAGCCCCTCGGTGAACTCCGACAGGTGGAGCTGCACGTGACCGACGAGCGCCGCGTCGAGGTCGTGCACCACGCGTGGACCCGGCCACGCGACGGCCTCCGCGAGCGCCTCCGCCTCCTCGTGCGCCGCGCGCGCCCGGTCGATCCCCCGGCGCGCCTGCGTCAGCACGACCCACGAACCGTCGGGCAGGAGCTCGGCCGGCGTCGGGAGGTGCTCGAAGAGGAACGGCGCCGTGGTCTCCATCCCCTCCGGATGCAAGCCGTCCGCGATCCGCTGCAGGAGGTCGGCGAAGCGATCCGTCTGCCGGCGGGCGGCGGCCGCGGCACGCTCGCGCACCGCGTCGTCGGGGATCAGCTCGCGGACCGGCCCGACGTGCACGGCGCCGACACGTGTGGTCGAGAGCTGCGTGCTGGGCGAGAACTCGCGAACCGAGGAGACCTCGTCGCCCCAATATTCCAGCCGGATCGGACGCCGCGCGACGCCGGGGAACACGTCGAGCACGCCGCCGCGAACCGCGAACTCCCCTCGGTGCTCGACGAGATCGGTCCGCAGGTAGCCGAGGTCGACGAGCCGCTCGGCGAGATCGTCGGGCGCGAGGTCGCGGCCCGCCACCAGCTCGAGGGCAGGCATCGTGCCGAGCGTGGGGATCAGCCCTTGCATCGCCGCCAGCACCGGCGCCACGAGCACGAAGGGACCGCGCGCGGCCCGGAGGTCGCGGATCGCCGCCGCTCGCCGCGCGGCCGCCTCCGGCGCCGGCGAGATCCCCTCGTACGGCAGCGCCTCCCACGCGGGCAGGAGCGCGACCGCGCCGGGCAGGAACGCGTCCAGATCGGCCGCGAGGGCCTCCGCCTCGTGCGGGCCGGGCGCCACGGCGAGGATCGGGACGTCGAGTCCAACCGCCAGGCCCGCCACGACGAAGGCCTCGCCGGCCTCGGCCCTCGCCTTGATCGGCCGCTCGCGCGCCAGCAGGAGCTGCTCGAACGGCTCCGAGGCGACGAACTCCTCGAGCGCCTCCCGAAGCTGCACCACCTGCCTCCTTCACCGGGATGGAACCCGGACCGGACAACACGAACAGCCCCGGCCGCGGCGCGGCGGGGCATGCGCGAGGAGTCTACGCGAGGCCGTACCGAGGACCCGTCGGAACCGCGTCTACGCTTGAGACGTGCGCGGCATGGTGCTGGACCGTCCCGGATCGCCGCTGCGCCCCGCCGAGCTGGCCGATCCCCAGCCTGGCCCGGGCCAGGTGCGGCTCCGCGTCCGTGTCTGCGGGGTCTGCCGCACCGATCTCCATATCGTCGACGGCGACCTCACCGAACCGGTCCTGCCCCTCGTCCTCGGGCATCAGATCGTCGGCGTGGTGGACGCGCTCGGCGAGGGCGCCGACGGCGTGACGATCGGCGACCGGGTCGGCGTGCCCTGGCTCGGGTGGACGTGCGGCGTCTGTCCAGCGTGCACCTCCGGCCGGGAGAACCTCTGCCCGAACGCGCGCTTCACCGGCTATCAGCTGCCCGGCGGATACGCGGAGCTCGCCGTCGCCGACGCGCGGTACTGCTTCCCCGTGCCGGACGCGTTCCCCGACAGACAGGCGGCGCCGCTGCTGTGCGCCGGGTTGATCGGGTACCGCGCGCTGCGGCTCGCCGGCGACGCCGAACGGCTCGGGATCATCGGCTTCGGCGGCGCGGCGCACATCCTCACGCAGGTCGCACGGCACCAGGGCCGGCGGGTCTTCGCGTTCACGCGTCCGGGCGACGTCGCCACGCAGGCGTTCGCGCGGGAGCTCGGCGCCGAGTGGGCGGGCGGGTCGACCGAGCCGCCGCCGGAGCCGCTCGACGCCGCGATCGTGTTCGCGGCGGCCGGTGCGCTGGTGCCGTTCGCGCTGCGGGCGGTCGCGCCCGGCGGCGTCGTGGTCTGTGCGGAGATCGCGATGAGCGACATCCCGACGTTCCCCTACGAGCTGCTGTGGGGGGAACGGGTGCTGCGCTCGGTCGCGAACCTCACGCGCGCCGACGGGATCGACTTCCTGGCGCTCGCGCCCCAGGTCCCGGTGCGCACGCACGTGACGACGTTCCCGCTGGCGTCGGCGAACGAGGCCCTGGGAGCCTTCCGAGCCGGCGGGCTCGAGGGCGCGATCGCGCTGACGATCGAGGGCGGCTAGACGGCGCGCAGCTGCGCGCGCTCGGCCTCGCCGGTGAGGGCCTCCGTCCCGTAGTGCCGCTCGAGGTTGCGGACCGACAGCCAGCGCGTGAACTCGAGCGCGGACAGCGGGTGGGAGATCGCGTAGCCCTGCGCCTCGTCGCACCCGAACACGCGCAGCTGATCGAACGTCGCCAGATCCTCCACGCCCTCGGCGACGACGCGGAGGCCGAGGTTCCGGCCGAGATCCACCGTCGCACGCACGATCATCGAGTCGTTCGCGTTGACCTGCATCTGGGTGACGAACGACCGGTCGATCTTGATCTCCTCGATCGCCAGTCGCTTCAGGTAGGACAGGGATGAGTACCCGGTCCCGAAGTCGTCGATCGACAGGCCGACGCCGACGCGGGCGAGCCGGTCGAGCACGAGGGTCGACCGGCCGGAATCGCCCATCAGGAAGCTCTCGGTCAGCTCCAGGCGGAGGTAGGCCGGCGGCACGTCCCACCGCTTGAGCTCCTCCTCGATCTGGTCGGGGAGCTCCTGGTCGAGCAGCGACCGCGTGGAGATGTTGATCGCGATGGGGATCCGGATGCCCATATCCGCCCACGCACGCCACTGCTGGAGCACCGACACGATCACGTACCGCGTGAGCGGGCGCAGCAACACCGTCTTCTCGACGAGCGGGATGAACTCGTCGGGCGGGAGCAGCCCGAGCACCGGATGCTCCCAGCGGATCAGCGCCTCGGCGCCGGCGACGCGGCCGTCGGCCAGGCGCACCTTCGGCTGGTAGTGCATCACGAACTCGCGCGCCTCGAGCGCGGGCCGCACCTGGCCGATCAGCGTGAGACGGCTCGGGTTGTGCTGGTCGAGATCGTCGTCGTAGAGCTCGTAGCCGCCGCCGCTCTCCTTCGCGGCGTACATCGCGACGTCCGCGTGCCGCAGCAGCGACTCGGCGTCGTCGGCCTGGAGGGGGAACATCGCGATCCCGACCGACCCGGAGACGTCGAGCGCGAGGCCCTCGACGCTCATCGGGATCTGGAGCTCCTCCAGCAGGCGCGAGGCCACCTGCATCGCGATCTCCTCGGAGGGCAGGTCCGGCAGGACGATCCCGAACTCGTCGCCGCCGAGCCGCGCCATGAGGTCCTCGTCGCGGAGCACGCGGGACAGCCGCGGCCCGATCTCCTGGAGCAACAGGTCGCCGTAGTGATGCCCGAGCGTGTCGTTGATCTCCTTGAAGTGATCGAGGTCGATCAGCATCACGGCGATCCGATCGCCGGTGCGGCGCGCCTCGTCGATCGCGTCGCTCAGCCGGAGCTGGAAGAGCATGCGGTTCGGCAGGCCGGTCAGCGAGTCGTGCATGGCCTGGTACTCGTTCTCCGCCTGCTTCGCGGCGAGCTTCGACGTGGCCTCCTGGAGGGAGTGCGTCCGGCGGAACATCTGGCGCGCGAACGCGAGCGGCGCCGCGAAGACGATGATCGCGAGCGCGACGTGGTCCGAGAACGCGGACGCGACGAGGACCGCGAACAGCGCGAGGCCCATGTACGACAACACGAACTCGCCGAACACGCCCTGGTGCATGTCCCGGATCACGGACCGCACCGAGTGGCCGGTCTGGAGCCGGTCGTAGAACGCCACGATCAACGTGTTCGTCGCGTAGCCGGCGACCGCGGCGAGGAACGTCGGCACGATCAGCCGCAGCGGCGACGTGCCCAGCTGCGCCGGCTGCACCCAGATCTTGAAGATCAGGCTCTCGACGATGACGCAGACCGCGATCTGCGAGCGGATGAACAGCGCCTTGAGCGGCGGGAGCTCGCCCCGCAGCTCGCGCGCGTCGATCGACCCGAACAGGCCGATCGCCGCCGCGACCGGCGTCGGGAAGATGAGCGCCGCGGAGAGCTCGAGCGGGAAGCTCAGGCTGAACGCCATGGACACGTTCGTGGGCACGGGGAGCATCTCGGCGACCGCCACGGCGAGGGCCCACACCACCGGCGTGACCCAGTCGCCGTCCGGCACCAGCGCCATGTGCGTCGAGTACGCGTGTGCGAACGAGACGAACAGATAGGCGACGACCGGTACGGAGATCGCGAGCTCGTAGAGCCTGATCGCCCACCGTCGGTCGTGCGCGTGCACCGCCTGTTCAGCCTGCATGCTGCACCTCTCCCCTCCCGACCGGCTCGGCGGCGCCGCGACGCCGCATCCCGGAGATGACCACGACGGCGACGCCGCCGTACGTGAAGATGTCGCCGAGGCTGATCGCCTGCGCGAGCGGCGGCGGGATCGCGATCACGTCGCCGAGGAACCCGGCGGTATCGGTCCCGGTCGCCAGGTGGTGCTTGACCCCGTGGTCGGGGCCGGTCAGCTCGCCGACGGTCGAGGCCTGCCCGGATGCCGCGAGCGCGCCGGCGGAGACCGGCATCCCGCCGTTCAGCCCGATCACCGCGAAGTTGAGCGCGACGCCGACCAGGATCAGCCAGAACCCGGCGATCCGACGGTTGACGACCACGAAGACCGACAGCAGGACGAACGACGTGAGCAGCAGCACGAGCGGCCACGTGCCCGGGGGGACGATCACCTGGAGCACCAGCGCCGCGAGTGCCAGCGGCGCCCAGCGCAGGCGCAGCCCGCCGAGTCCGGACACCCGACCGCCCAGCAGGTAGCCGACCGCCACTGAGAGCAGCAACGTGAGCGCGAGCAGCTTCATGCCGGCGCCGCTCGTCGTGAAGAGGCCCGGAGAACCGAGAGGCCCCCCGTCACCCGGGGGGCCTCAGGGTGGAACCGGTGGTACCCGCTCACCGCGGCTTCCAGCCGGCGCCGACCGCCATGATCAGCGCGGCCAGACTCACCAGCGAATAGAACACCTTCCGCATCGATCCTCTCCTTCCGCGCCCGTCGGCTATGCCGGCTTCCATCGGGCGCCGGTTGCGAGCTGCTTCGCCGGCCGACCGCCGCCCCGTGAGCGCCGGTGCTGCCGGTCATCCTTGACCCGCATCCGATCACCTCCTCGCGTTCTTGCTTGCGCAGCATGGAGGTTGGAAGGGGGACGGTGCATCCGGCGAGTGATGCGTTTCTCCCCGGTGCGGTACCGACGGGAAGGTAGGTCCTTCGCTGGGACCGGAAGGCTGAGTTCCGGTCGGCCGTCGACGGGAAGAGCTCGGATCGCGGTCGCGATCCGAGCTCACCCCCGAGGCGGCTCACCTGGGCTTCCAGCCCATCGCCACGATCATGGCGAAGGCTGCGATCCCGGCGAACACGTAGCCGACCGTGTCGAGCATGCATCCTCTCCTTCAGCGCCCGGGTCCTAGGGTTTCCAGCGGCCGGCCGCCGAGATCGACGAGGCGGTTCCCCGCGTGGAGGGCAGGTGCGTCGCGTTCCGCTTCCTGCGCATCCGATCACCTCCCGTGTGATCCGTGGTCTAGCCGAGGAAGGATGGCCTGGATGGCCCGCAACGGTCTATCCGACGACCGGCCGCTCTTCTCCTCCGCCGCGCCGGTCGCGAACACGGCACCGCTCCCTATCGAGACACGGCTCAGAAGGGCTAGAGGTCTGCGGAGCGCTCGAGACGAAGATGAGGCCCCCCGGCGCAGCCGGGGGGCCTCTGCACGTCCGCTCGCTCTCGCCGGCCAGTCCCAGTCAGTCCTGCCAGCCGACTTCGACGGCTTCGTCGGCCCGGCGGAGACACGCGAGCGGTCGATGTCCCTTCCGTCGCGGGAACTATCCCCCGACCGGGCGGTCGGCCGCATCGGGCGTGCGACCGTTTCCGGCCCCTTCCGAACGGCGGGGGGCGGCTAGGTCCTTCGCCGGTCAGCCGGGGCCGGCGTTCCTGTTGAAGCGGTCCTGCGTCCGCCCGAGGCCGTCGCGGATCAGCGACCGGACCGCGTCCGCAGCGCGATCGACCCACAGGGCGATCTCCGGCTCGTCCTTCGCGGCGATCGGCTCCAGCACGAAGTCCGCCGGGTCCTTGCGACCGGGCGGGCGGCCGATGCCCACTCGGACGCGATGGTACTCGGGCGTGCGCAGCGCGTTCGTGAGCGACTTCAACCCGTTGTGCCCGGCGCTGCCGCCGCCGAGCTTGACGCGCAGCTCCCCCGCCGGGATCTCGAGCTCGTCGTGCACGGCCACGATCCGCGCGGGCTCGATGCCGTGCTTCTTCGCGACGCCGGCGTAGGACGGCCCCGACTCGTTCATGAAGTGGGTCGACGTCACGAGCCAGACGGACTCGTCCCCGATCCGGATCTCACCGACGGCGGCCGGCAGGAACCGGGCTTTCTTGAGCCGGACGCCTTCTGCGGCGGCGAGGTCCTCGGCGACCCGCCGCCCGATGTTGTGACGCGACCGCGAGAACCCGTCGTCCGGATTGCCGAGGCCGGCGACGAGCCAGGCCATCGGTCGGCGTTATTCCTGCGGCTCGGCCTCGGTGGGCACGTCGGCGGCCGGCACAGCCTCCTCGGTGGGCGCCTCCTCGGCCGGCACCTCGGCGGCCTCCTCGCCGGGCAGCGTGAGGTCGGCCTCGGTTCGAAGCGCCGCCGGCGTGATCACGGAGATCACCGGCGTGACCGGGTCGCTGAGGATCACCACGCCCTCGGGCGGCACGATGTCGCTCACGCGGAGCATGTCGCCGATCTCCAGGGCGGAGACGTCGAGCTCCAGTCGCTCGGGGATGTCGCTCGGCAGCGTCTCGATCTCGACGTCGCGGAGGTGATGCTCGATCACGCCGCCGGCCTTCACGCCGGGCGCCTCGCCGACCGCGTAGACCTCGACGGCCAGGGTGATGCGCTCGTCGCGGCGGACCGCGAGGAAGTCGATGTGGATGTACCGGCCGTGGATGTGGTCCCGCTGGATCTCCCGGGGGATCGCGAGGTGGGTCGCGCCGTCCACCTTCAGGTCCAGCACCATCGAGGCGCCACCCGAAGCGTGGAACAGATGGAGCAGATCCTGGCCGGAGACGCTCAGCTTCAGCGGCTCCATGTTGTGGCCGTAGAGGATGCCCGGCACACGGCCGGTCGCGCGAAGGCGCCGTCCCGCGCCTTTGCCGGTTTCCTCGCGGAGCTCTGCTTCGAGGGTGGTTGCCATGGTCGTACGGACCTCGCGGTTCGATCGGGGACCCCCGCATGGTAGCAACCGCCCGGCGGGCACGGCCCGGACACGGGAGGGCACCGCCGCCGGAGCGATACCTTTCGCCCATCCCGTTCGTCTTGAGCTCTCGAGATGGATGGGAAGACCTCCACGATGGAAGGAACCCGGGTGGAGCCCGAGCACGGCGGGATGGCCGAGCTGTACGTCCGGTACGTCCCCGCCGGGATCCGCCTCGCCTACCTGCTGACGGGCGACGAGCAGCAGGCCGAGGACCTGGCCCACGAAGCGTTCGTACGCTGCGTAGGCCGCTTCACGTACCTCCGCTCGCGGGAGGCGTTCGACGCGTACCTCCGACGGGCGATCGTGAACCTCCACACGTCGGGGATCCGGCGCCGGTACGTCGAACGCGCGTGGCTCCGGACCGAGGGCCGGCGCGTCGCGGAGGCCACCGCGTCCCTGCCCGACGTCGTCGCCCGGGAGGATCTGTGGCGAGCGCTCACGACGCTGCCCGCCCGCCAGCGGGCCGCCCTGGTGCTCCGCTACTACGAAGATCTCTCGGAGCGGGACGCGGCGACGTTGCTGGGCACCAGCGTCGCCGCCGTGAAGTCGCTCGTCGCGCGCGGGTCGGAGGGCCTGCGCGCCTTGGTGACGGAGGGTGACGAACGATGAACGACCTCGAACGCGACCTGACGGCGCTCTTCCAGGAGAAGGCTGCCTCGGTGGATCCCGTGCCGATGGCGCCCGAGGGCGTGCTGCGTCGCGGGCGGCGGCGTCAGTTCGGGACTGTAGCCGGAGGCCTCCTCGGCGCGGTCGCGGTGGTCATCGTCGCCCTGCTCGTGGTCGGATCGATCGCGCCGCCACCCGCGCAGGTGCCCGTCGGCCGCGTGGCCGCGTGGACGACGGGCGGTCAGCTGGTGACGACCGTCGAAGGCGGCGCGACGAGCGCGACGTTCGAGGCCCTCGGAAGGACATGGCGGGTGCGTGACGACATGGAGGGGGCAACCCTCGAACAAGTGGGCGGCACGCCCAGCGCAACCGTTTATTCGCTCCTCAACGGCAGCGGCACCGAGGTGGACGAGCCGGGAGGCACGATCTTCCTGGAGCAGACGGCCCCCGACGTCGATCGCGTGTTCGTCGCGGTCGAGGGTGAGGGCCCCGCGGAGG
>DATIWE010000063.1:0-3803 GCA_035519495.1 Actinomycetota bacterium | reverse complement strand
GGTCCCCGCCGCGTAGCCTCAGCCCAGGACGACCCGAAGCCCGGACGTCGCGGCGTTCAGCTCCTGGACGACGTACCCGGCGATCAGGATCAGCGCCGCGGCCCACACCAGGAGTGCGACCTCCCAGTAGCGCATCTGCGTCACCTCCCACCACGATCGTTGCTCCAGGCGAGCCGACGCAGCAGGGCCGAAGGACATGGGAGATCCGGTACGTCCGCCGACCGGACGGCTCGATCAGCTCGACCCGGCGGGGACCCTCCGGGGGCGAGAGGCCGCGAACAGCGCGGCCGATCCCACCGTTTCGACGTCGACGTCCTGGAACGACTCCTCGAGGATCCCCCGGAGGCCGTCGACGGTGTCGCCGAGGTTGTCGAAGCCCCCCTGCTTATTGCCGGCCCGGAGCGCGACGCGGGCGGAACGCGAGTGCGGCTCGGCGGTCCCGAGCACGGTGCCACCGAACAACACACCGTCGGGGGTGAGCACGTCGGCGACGTTCCTGATGGCGATCGCCTTGTTCGACATCGGGCCGCGCAGGCAGTGCAGGACGAAACTGAGCGCCCCCGAGTCGAACGGCCCGCGCACAGGGAGCGGCTTCATCACGTCCGCCTCGACGGTACGGGGCTCCATCGCGGCCAGGCGTCGGGAGGCGTGGTCCAGGACGTGCGGGTTCGGATCGAGCAGCGTGATCTCGGTGCCGCTCGGCGGCTCAGCCTTGTCGATGAAGTAGCCCGTCCCGGGCCCGACATCGAGGTGACGGTGCCCGAGGTACCGCCGGTAGCGCTCGACCGCCATCGCGGTCGGCATATGCCAGACGGCCCGCGTCATGAAGCCGAGCACCCACGGGTCGTAGATCGTGAGCATGAAGCGGTTGTACCCGGCCTGGCCCTTGTACGAAGGATCGTCGCGGTCCATGGTGCCCCCCCTCCCTGCGAGCGTGACGCACCGGAGCCAGCGACGTCATCCCTGCCTCCCTGCGTGTGCGGAGGGATGCCACCACCCCGGCGGCCCGGTACCCGAGGCCGTCAGCGGCGTCGGCCGACCACCCAGGCGGTCACGCCCCACCCGATCGCGGTCCACGCGATCACCACGCCGTACCAGTGCGCCAGGTCGGTCACGATCCCGGTCGTGAGCGCGGCCCGCACGACCTGCGCCATCGCGTAGAACGGCAGCACCTGGGCCACGTCGGCCAGCCAGGTCGGGAGGTGGCTGAGGGGGTACACGATCGGCGAGAACAACAGGACCACGAACACGAGCATGTTCGTGATCAGGTTCACGATGATCGGGTTCTGGATCGCGAGCGCCATCCCGAACCCCACCGAGATCGCCATCAGCGCGGACAGGAGCACGGCCGGCACGATCGCCGGCGTCACCGTGAGGCTCACGTCGTAGCGCCACGCGGAGATCGCGACCGCCACGAGCATGCCGGGGATCGACAGCGCGGTCCACAGCAGGAACGTCGACGCGGCCTGCGCGGTCCTGGGCGTCGGCAGCGACCAGATGAAGTCGAACGTCCCCTCCACCTTCTGCTGGCTGACGCCGATCGGCACCATCACCAGCCCCAGCGGGATCAGCGCCAACGTCGGCGTCCCCGTCACGATGTAGAGGGCCACGAGGGGTGTGATCACCGGGTAGAAGAAGCCGTAGGTGATCGCCATCCCCGCGCCCATCATCACCTGGACGATCGCCATCATCCCGGCCCACTCGCGCGCGCGACCCGCGTCGAACCGGAGCATCAGCCCGACGCTCCGGAACCACTGCATCGGGCCTGAGCGAGGAGCGCCGGCTAGACCGGTGACCTCGGCCGCGCTCATGGCCGCCTCGCCAACGCCCGGGCCGACAGGGCCGTCGCGACGAGCCCCCAGATCGCGACGTTCAGGTAGGACGTCCCGATCCCCGACACGATCCCGGTCGTGAGCCCGGCCCGCACGATCGTGGCCATGTGCTCGAACGGGAGCCACCAGCTGATCGTCGCAAGCCAGGGTGGCTGCTGCGAGGCGGGATAGAGGATCGGCGAGAACCCGAAGACGAAGAACACGAGCATCTGGGCGATCAGCCGCGTCCGCATCGGGTCGTCGATCGCGTGCGACAGCGCGTAGCCGAGCATCGTCCCCGTGAACGCGGTCAGGAGCACGGCCGGCACGATCGACGGCGTGATCGAGAACGAGATCGCGTACCGGAGCTCGGCGACCACCAGGGACACCACCGCCGCCGGGAGGCTGGCGATCAGCGCGACCGAGAACCAGGCCAGCGCGGCCGCCGTCGCCGGGACGGGGAGCGCGCGGAGGTACTCGTAGGTCCCCGCGAACTTCTGGTCGGCCGTGATCTGCGGACCGACGATCAACCCGACGAGGGTCAGGTTCAGCACGACGACCCCGGTGGAGACGTACAGCGCCACCGGCGCGGGGATGCGATCGAAGAACAGCCCGATCCCCAGGACGAACCCGACGCCCGCGAGGATCTGCACGACGACGATCAGCGGCAGCTGGAGGCGGAGCCCGGCCAGGTCCCACCGCGTCATCGTCGAGTACGCGTGGAGCCATGGGGGCCTCCGCGGCGTCCGCTCGGCGAGCTCGGCGGTCACCGCCATCGGATCACCCCTCCCCGTCGTCGCTCGAGACGTGGCCGGTCAGGCGGATGTAGACGTCCTCGAGCGTGGTGGCCCCCAGCGCGTACTCCTCGGCGACCCCGATCCCGATCTGCTCCTGCGCCCACCCGATCGCGTGCGACGCGTCGGTCTGATCGATCGTGGTCACCAGGTTGTGGCCGACCCTCGTGTGATGGCTGACGAACGGCGGCAGGGCCGGCGTCTCCGCGCCCGGCACCAGCATCAGCTGGAGCCGGAGGAAGCTGCGGTCCTGCGCCTTCAACGACGACGGCGTCCCCTCGGCGATCAGCCGTCCATCCGCGATGATCGCCAGGCGGTCGACGGACTTCTCGGCCTCCATCACGTTGTGGGTCACCAGGAAGACCGCGCTGCCCCACTCGCCGAGCCGGCGGACCTCGTCCCACAACAGGCGCCGCCGCAGCGGGTCGACGTCGTTCGTCGGCTCGTCGAGGATCACCACGCGGCCCGGCCACACCGACACCATCGAGAACCCGACCAGCCGCTTGACGCCGCCGGAGAGCTTCGCGCCGACCACGTCGCGCCACTCGAGGAGGTCGAGCGCCTCGATCAGCTCGTCGGTCCGGCGATCGACGGTGGCGCCGTCCCCTCCCCGGATCCGGCCGGTCAGCCGGATCGCCTCGCGCGTCTTGAACGATTCGATCGGCATCTGCGCCTGGGGCAGGTACGAGCACAGCTGGCGCGCGACCGCCGGATCCTCGACCAGGTCGAAGGGGCCCAGCGTGATCCGTCCCTCGGTCGGCTTGAGCAGGCCGATCACCTGCTTCACCAGCGTGGACTTGCCGGCCCCGTTCGGCCCGAGCAACCCGTAGACCTCGCCCGGCTCGACGTGCAGCGTGATCGCGTCGTTGGCGCGGAGGGATCCGTTGAACACCTTGGTGACGCCCTCGGCCCGGAAACTCCCGTCGCCGTTCGGATCCATGCGTCGTCTCCCCCCGTTACGGGAAGGCTGGCACGCGGCCGACCGGGCCGGAGCGGCCGAACGGCCCTGTTCCTCCCGGTCGCTCGGCACACCGGACCTGGGTCCCCCATCGAACACGCGACGATGGTCCTGGGTTCACCGAACCGGTTCGTCGCCAACCATCCGCTCGAGACGATCGAGGAACGGCGCCTGGGCTGCCTTGATCGCCACGCGGGCCGCGGGCAGACGGAACCATGCGACCCGGTCGATCTCCGGGAA
>DATIWE010000062.1:0-39425 GCA_035519495.1 Actinomycetota bacterium | reverse complement strand
GCGCTCCCGCGCGCGCCGCCGACTCCACCAACAACCGGTCCCGGACCACGAGTCCGACCTGCACCAGGCCGAGCACCACGATCAGCACCAGCGGCAACACCAACGCGAACTCGACGACGGCCGAGCCATGCTGCCGAAAGGCGCGGCCCTCACGCAGCGTCGGCATCCCCGATCACCGTGTCGATGATGTGGTCGAAGAACGCCGGGAGCCGGCCCGACGAGTGGGCCCACGCGATCAACACCACGGCCACCGCGGCCGCGGCCAGGATCACGAGCGCGTACTCCGCGGTCGTCTGGCCCTCCTCGCGACGCACGATCCCGCGTACCGACCCGCAACCCCGAAGGAACAGCAGGAACAACATCGCTTCACCCCCTCTCACCGGATGGACCGGACGGTGGTCAGCAACACCGGAACCACCGTCAGGAGGAGGAAGGCGGGGAGGATCAGGAACACGAGGGGGAAGAGCATCTTGATGGGTGCCGTCCGTGCTTCCTCGAGGGTGGCCGCCCGGCGCGCCTGCCGGACCGACGCGGCCAGCTCGCGCGTCGCATCCGCCAGGGACGCGCCGAGTGATTCGGTCCGCTCGAGGACGGCGACCGTTCGACGGAGATCGGCCGAACTCCGCTGTGCATACGCGGCGAGCTCACCACGCCAGCGCGCGCCGAGGTCGGCCGCACCCGCGATCCGCCGGAGATCCTCGCCGAGCGGGCCGTGGAGCACCTCGGCCGCTCGTCGCAGGGACAGCTCTGCGGAGAGGCCGGCGGTCGATCCGGCGGCGAGCAGATCGAGCAGCTGGGGCACTTCGTGGTCGATCGCCCGCGCCCGGCGTCGGGCATCGCGGCGGCGCACACGGGGCGAGGACTGGATCTCGGCGGCGGCCGTTGCGTGAACGGCGAGGAGCCGGGGGCGCGGACGGAGCGCGGCGGCGGCTGCGAGGACTGCCGCGGCCGCGGCCAGCCCCGCGAGGGTGGCTTCATGCACGGTCACGTGACCTCCAGGAGCGACCGGATCCACAGGAAGGCCGCGACCTCCAGGAGCAACCCGAGGCCGACCGACACCATCCCCGCGGGCGTACCGAGCGCGCCCTCGATGTCGCGTCGCGAGGTCAGCCACAAGAACGCGAAGAACCCCACCGGCAGCACGCCGAGGATCCAGCCCGACAAGCGGGCCTGCGCGGTGAGGGCTCGGACCTCTCGGGCGACCGCCACCCGCTCCCGGATGGTGGACGAGACCTCGTCGAGGACGGCGGGCAGGTCGCCGCCGCTGCGACGATGCAGATCGAGCGCGCCGGCGACCAGCCGGGCGTCCTCGGAATCCGCCCGCTCGGCCCATCTCTGGATCGCGCTCGTGAGCGGTACCCCGACATCGAGATCTGCCACGAGCTGCGCGAGATCCTCCGAGATCGGCGGCTCCGCCTCCTTCGCGGCGTACGCGACCGCCTGCGGGACCGACATGCCGGCCCGTACCGCCGCGGTGAGCGCCCCGATCGCGTCCGCGAGCTGTTCGTCGCGGCGGGTCGCCGCCGACCGGCGGGTGCGGTACCCGCGCATCCGCTTGGCCGCCATCGCCGCGCCGACCCCGGCGACGGCGCCCGGCAACCCCGCCACAACGAACCCGGCGCCGCCGACGGCGAGCGGCGCGAGGAACGACCGCGGGTCGAGGTGGCGCGACGGATCGGCCACGTCGGCCGGGGTGGCTTCGATCCGCCGCCGCGCCTCCGCGCGTCCCGCGATCCGGAACGACCGCTCGGCGAGCAGCGCGGCGATCGCCAACAGCGCCGGCGTCAACGCGTTCACGCCTCGTCCTCGCCGGATGCGAACGTCGCGTCGTCGATCGCTTCTCCGCGCTCGCGGAGGACCTCCGCGAGCGCCGGGGTCGTGCCCGTGGCTTCGAACCGCCCCTCCGCTCCGACCCGCGAGCGGAAACGGAACAGCGGCTCGACCACCGGCTCACCGCGGTGGGTGCCAGCCACCTCGGCGATCTCCCAGACGACGCGTCGCCCGTCGCGGAGACGGGCGAGATGGACGACGACGTCGATCGCGGCCGCGACCTGATTGCGGATATGGGCGGCCGGAAGGTCGACGTCCGACATCATGGCCATCGTTTCGAGACGCCAGAGCAGGTGCCGGCACGAGTTCGCGTGGGCGGTGGAGAGCGAGCCCTCGTGTCCGGTGTTCATCGCCTGGAGCATGTCGAGGGCTTCGCCGCCACGGACCTCGCCGACGATGATCCGGTCCGGTCGCATCCGCAGGGCGTTGCGCACCAGCTCGCGGACCGTCACCTCGCCCCGGCCTTCCACGTTCGCCGGGCGCGCTTCCAGTGCGATCACGTGCGGCTTCGCCAGCCGGAGCTCGGCGGCGTCCTCGATCGTGATGAGCCGTTCACGGTCGGGGATGAAGCCCGACAGCACGCCGAGGAGCGTGGTCTTGCCGCTGCCCGCGCCGCCGCTGATCACGATGTTCGCGCGCCCCCGGATGCACGCCGACAGGAAGCGGAGCGCGCGCGGACCCAGGCTCCGCGTCCGCACCAAGTCGTCGGTCCGGATGGGCACGGGCGAGAAGGTGCGGATCGTCAGCACGGGACCGCGGAGCGAGAGAGGCGGAACGATCGCATGGACCCTCGAACCGTCCGGGAGTCGCGCGTCCACCCATGGTGACGCTTGGTCGACCCGCAGGCCCAGTGGTCCCACGATGCGCTCGATCAGGTGCAGGATCGGCTCCTCCCCCTCGAATAACCGGTCCTGCACCCTCTCGATCCGCCCCTCCCGCTCCACGAACACGTCGTCGGGTCCGTTGACCATGACCTCGGTCACCGTCGGGTCCTTCAAGAGGAACTCGATCGGCCCGAACCCGACGACCTCGTCGGAGACCTCGTTCACGACCCGTGCGAGGTCGCGCGACGGCAGCAGCGCGCCGTGTTCGCGCAGCACCGCGAGCGCCTCTTCGCGGACGCGGAGCCGTCGCTCGGTGCGCGGCGCGGAGGCGAGTCCCCGCGCGTCCACCCGGTGGCGGAGCTGCTCCCGTAGCTCCCGCCGGACGAGAGCGAGCGCGTCGTTGCTCACGACGCCTCCCGCTCCTGCACGGCCGCGGCCGCGGCCGGGATGAGCTTCTCGGCGAGCCGAGCGAACGACCTGCCGAGCCGGCCGCGCGGTGGGACGAGGCGGCCGTGGTCCTGCAGGCGGGGCACCGACCCGTCGAACGGGATCACCGCGAGCGGATCGTCGCCGAACACCCGCCGGACATCGCCCGGGGTGATCTCGCTGCGGACGGCGCGACCCACGACGAACCCGACGCGCCCGTTGAGGCCGAGCGGTGAGCAGGCATCGAGCGCACGCGACGTCGCCCGGAACGACAGCACGTCGAGCGACAGCACTTCGAGCACGCGATCGGATCCACGCATCGCCGCGCACGTCGTGTCGTCGAGGGCGCGACCCGTGTGCAGCACCACGACGTCGGCCGAACCGGCGGCCACGCCGATCACGCGCTGCACGATGTCCACGCCGATGCCACCGAGCTCGTGCACCGGCGGTGCCAGCACGGCGGCGAACCCCGAGCTGTGTCGGTACGCGACACCGTCGAGGTGCGCCTGTTCCAACTCGTCCCCCATCGGCACGAGGTCGGCGATGGAGCGAACGTCCTGGCCGGCAGCGCCGAGCGCGTGCGTGACGTCGCCGTACGCGAGGTCGCAATCGACGAGCACGCACGAGGAGCCGGCGATCGCGAACGCCTGCGCGAGATGCGTCGCGACGAACGTGCATCCGGCACCGCCGCGGGCCGCGTGGACCGTGATCACGGTGGCGCGGCGCTCCGGCACCCGTCGGGCCGTCCCCATCGATGCCACGTGCAGCAGCAGCTCCTCGCGGTCCTCCGGCCACACGAAGAAACCCTGCGCACCGGCGCGGATCGCGCCGCGGAGCGTGGCGACCGACTCGCGCGTGGCGAGCGCCAGCAAGGGAACGGCGCCGGGCACGTGATCGGCGGTCAACGAGGGTTCAGCGACGACGGCGTCCGGTTCCAGCTGGCGGACGGCCTCCGCGAGTTGGCGGTCATCGCCGGCCGTCGCCACCACGCGGGCGAGACCGCTGCGATCGAGGAAGTGCAGGACCTCCTCGGCGACCTCCTGCGCTTCCAGCGCGAGCACGATCCTCGCCGCGTCGTCCATGCCACCCCTCTCATCCGTCGGAACGCCGAGCCAGAACCAGGGAAGGTGCGAGGGGGTCGCCGACGCGGAAGGGGAACATCGCGCCTCGGCAGAGGGAACGCTACGCCCGCGTAGACCTCACCGGGAATCCCCAAGCCGGGGGGTTCGCCGTTCCTGGCGGGGGATGTTCCGACTTCGGGAGGCTCGTCGCCGGTATGGACGCCCGGTTCAGCGTCGGGCGATGTGACGGCCCCGCGGAACCCTTGACGATCGGCGACCTGCGAGCAGGAGCGGAACGCCCAGGAGGATCAAGAGCAGCTCCAGCCGGAACAGCGGCACGACATCGGCACCGGTGCCGGCCGTTCCGCCGCCGGACGCCGCCGACACGACGGTGGCGATCGAGGAGCTGTCGTTGGCCGGCGACGGGTCGGACGTCGAGGCGGACACCGACGCCGAATTCGTGATCGAGGAGGCCGTCGCGGGGGCCGTGAGCACCACCGTGATGAGCGGAGCCGTGGCGCCGGCGGCGAGCGACGGCCGCGTGCACGTGACCGAGGCGCTGCCCCCCTGAGAACACGACCACCCCGCGCCCGAGGCGGACACGAACGTCACCCCCGGCGGCAGGGTGTCGAGCACCGAGACGTCGTTCGCGCGGGACGGTCCGTGGTTCGTGACCGAGAGCGTGTAGACGATGCGGCCGCCGGCAACCACGGTCGCCGGTCCGGTCTTGTCGATCGAGAGGTCGGCCGACGCCGTCACCGTCGTCGCGACCGAGTCGGTGTCGTTGGAGAGGTCCGTGTCTGGGGACGCCGCGGACACGTGCGCCGTGTTCGTGATGGCACCGGCGTGCGCCGGAGCGGCGACCACCACCGTGATGAGCGGAGCCGTGGCGCCGGCGGCGAGCGACGGCCGCGTGCACGTGACCGAAACGTTGCCCGCGTGGGAGCACGACCAGCCCGCTCCCGAGGCGGACACGAACGTCACGCCGGGCGGGAGGGTGTCCACGACCGAGACGCCGATCGCGTCCCCAGGACCGTGGTTCGTGACGGTGACGTGATAGGTGACGCGGCCGCCGGAGAGCACGGTCGCGGGTCCGCTCTTCGCGAGCGAGAGGTCGGCGCATTCGGCGCCCCCGCTCACGCCGGGGATCGCCGAAGGCGCGACCGTCGCCGTCTGCCCGACGTCGCCGTCGAACGAGCCGAACGTGAGGGCGCCCGTGGTAGTGGTGCCGTGCGTGCCCGCGTTCACGGTCGCGGCCGTCGGGGCGCTCGACGTCATGATCCAGCCCCCACCGCCGCCGCCGCCGGGGCCGTGGGCGCTGCCGGCGCCGGGCTGGGTCGGCCAGGCGTTGCCGCCGTCCCCGCCGTCCGCGCTCAGGGTCGCGCCGCTCAGCGATCCACTCGGCGAGGTGAGCACGATCGTCCCGCCAGCCCCGCCGCCGCCGCCGCCGTCGTTCAGCGTGTCGTCGTACGCGTCCGCGCCGTTCGCCGTGATGGAGCCGCTGCCGCTCAGCGATCCGGCCCTGATCAGGACGATCCCGCCGCCGTTCGCGCCGTCCGCCTGGGGAGACGCGTGGTTGTTCGTCGTGCCGGAACCGCCGCCGCCGCCGAGGAACACCCGACCGGACGTTGCCGGAAGGCCGACGCCGCCGAACCCGCCGGTGGCGAGGTTGGAGAACCAGGAGTTGCCTCCCTGGCCGCCGGCACCCCCGTTACCGCCCCCGCCCCCGCCGGTGTTCTGGTCGTTGGCGGTCGGGTTCCCGTCCGTGCCCCCTCCTCCGGCGTTGCCGGGTGCGCCGCGCGCCGCGTCCCCGCCCGGATAGCCGTTCCCGGCGACCGTTCCGACGGGCGTGCCGCCGATCCCCTCGCCCTTGTTGCCGTCGACGTTCGCCGTCGCGCTCACCGCGGTGTCGGTGTTCGCGAACCCCCCTGCACCCCCGCGTTGCAGCCCGGGGGCGCCGCGGAACCCCAGACCGTCGAGGCTGACGCCGCCGCCAAGGGTGAGGTCTCCGCTCGCGTCCAGGGCGAGGACCCCGCCTACCGAGCCGTTCCACGCGAGCGCCGTGAGCCCCGAGCTGGTCGTCGCCGTCGTGTACTGCGGGACCCGGATCACCTGGAACGTCCGCTGCCCGGCGGTCGGGGTCGCCGCGGCCGATCGGTAACCGTGGAGCAGCCCCCCGCCGGCGCCGAGACCCGTGATGCTCACGTTTCCGGCCGCCACCGCCGAGGTCGCGCGCACGTACTCGTACAGACCGGTGGCGTTCAGCGCCGTGTAGCCGGAGGCCGGCGCCGCGGGAGCGCCGCCGTGGCCGTACGCGTTGGTGTTCGTGGAGTCGAAGTCGGCGTCCTGCATCTGGATCACCAGCAGGAGGTCCCCGGAGGCGATCGGCGTCGCCGCACCCGACGGCGCCCCGACGTCGATGCTGCCGGCGCCAGCGGCCGCGACCCCGACCCCCGGGTAGTAGGTGTTCACGACGCCCGTGAGCGTGCCGCCGGCGCCGGATCCGCCCGGCGTCGCGCACAGGCCGGCGGCGTCAGCGGCGGGAAGGGACAGACCGGGCACCAGCCCGAGGGTGACCAGCAACGTGAGAGACGCCACGCTCAGCATCCGTCGGGACGCCTTGCGCCGCAGGTATGTGGACGTCGCGCGCCCTGCTCGAGAGCCGGCCAACGCGAGGATGCTAGCCCACCCGCGACGACGTCTTCGTAGCCGCGACGCGGTCCGCTTCCTCGACCGATGCGCGGGCGGATCGGAGCCGCCGCTCGTCGCCCAGCTCGACGAAGTCCTGCCACGAGCGGACCGCCCGACACAGGCAGTCGTAGCGCCACAGCTGCGGCAGGGACCGCCACTCGCCGTCGGGCGGGCCGTAGGTCGCGTCGTAGCCCCCCATGAACGCCGCGGAGGCCGGGGCCGGCGCCCGGCGCAGTACATCCACGTGATCGACCAACCGCCGGTCGACGTGCGCCCGCTCCAGATCGACCAGGACCGGACCACGGTCGGGGAAGCGCACGCTCCCAGGCCCGAACCCGCCGTGCACCACGGTGCGCGACAGCGGCGCCCGGTCCAGCTCGGCGCCCAGCCGCTCGAGCGGCTCCGCGATCCGCGGCGCCTGCTCGCGCAGCCACCGCCAGTTCCGCGCCAACGGCGCGTTCGAGCCCGGCGGACGCTCGTTCGCCAATGCCTCGAGGGTCGCGAGATGCCACGCCGTGTCGCGTTCGGGCGCGTCGTTGGCTCCGGAACCGGTGGTGGGCGTGAAGTCCTCGAGCCCACGGTGGAACGTCGCCAGGAGCGCCCCCGCCCGTGCCCATCGCTGCGTCGACGCAGGTCGCAGCAACCGGCCACGCAGCGAACGGCCGGGGACGTCCTCGTACAGGGCGAAGCGGCTGCCGTCGACCTGGACGACCGTCTCCCCACCGCCGGTCACGCCTACCCGGACCGCTGGGAACCGGATCGCCTCGAGGTGGCGGAGGATCGAGTGTTCGGAGGCGATCGATCGCGTGGAGCGCTCCGCGGGATACCGCGTCAGCGTCTTGGGACCGCCGGTGGTGGCGATGCGAACGACGCCGTTGCGCGCCGACATCCGACCGGTCGGACGCAGCCCGTAGTGATCCAGGACCCGCGCGACCGCATCACGGTCGACCATGCGACGTCGTCGAAGCGGGCGACTCAGGATCTGAGCGGGTTCGGCGCGTACCGCGTGATCAGGTTCGCCGCGGTGAGGATCGGATAGGACACCGCGATGATCCCGAGGATGATCGCGATGATCCCCGTGGATCCGCCGCGACCACCGAGGCCGGCCACGATCCCGAGCACGATCGCGATAGCGCCAAGGACGATGGCGAGCAGACGGAGCTGGTCCGCCAGCGGGCCGCCGCCCCCGACCTCCATCGAATACGAGCCGAGCAACGTGCTGGTCGGGTTGTAGTGGTAGTACCAGAGGATCACGCTGAACGCGGCCCCGATCGCCCCCACGAGGACGCCGACCGTGCCGGCCGGGTTCGCGGTCCTTCCGCTGCTGCTGTAGATGCCACTCATGACGTTTCCGATGATGCCCCAGGTCAAAGGGCCCTTCAAGACGGTCTTTCGGCCCATTCTGCTGGCATCGGTCGTATCGGCGACGCGCAGCGCGTTCGGGTGACCTCGTCTAGCACCGGCAGAACGATCCCATCCGACGTCGTAGGGGGAGCACGCGAACGCACTCGCCTACGACGACCGGATGTTCTCGCGACCGATGGCAGCTGGGGGCGCGTGACACATGACCTCGGTCACACGTCGTCACGCACGATGCGGATCACCACCTCCGCGGCCGGATTCCCATTCGGGCGCGCAGACCGGAACCGGCGGCGGAGGACTGCGGTCAGCGCCGTGATCCCCACGATCGCCCCGAGGACGCTCTTCGTCGATCGGAGCGGGGCGGGCAGGCGAGCCTCGAGCTCGCGGATGTCGGCCTCGAGGCGCCGCCGTGTCTCGGCGATCTCGCTCACCTTTCGATCTGCCGCTGCGCCCATCGAGCGTCCCCCTTCAAGGTCTCCTTCGTCCGCGTTACCGGCGGCGGGGCCGTCCGGATCGTCCGACGCCCGACGAGCACGAGTACCCACGCAACCACCGCCATGACGACCGCCACGGTCAGGATGGACGCCCACACCGGCCAGATCAGGGCGAGTGCGGCGGCCCCCGCGGCGGCGAGGAACCCGATCGCGTACATGACGACGACCGCCGCGGCCGCCATCATCCCGACGCCCTGCCCTCGGATCGATGCGGCCTCGACCACCTCGATCTTCGCCAGCTCCAGGTGCTGACGAGCGAGCGTGCGGAACCCCTCGATCGCCGAGGCCACCACCACGCCCACCGGTCGTCGATCCGTGCTGGTCGTGGCTGCCCCTCCACTCTCCTCTCGATCACTCACGACTGCCCTCCGTTCGCTCCGCCTTGCGCATCAACCCTACGCATCGAGCCTCGCCATCGGGAGTCCCGCCGAGAGCACCGTCGACGGTATGTACCGGCCGAACTAGGCTAGGGGTTGAGCCCTCAGATCAGGAGGCCACGCGATGGCACGCGGAAGGTCGCGCAAGGAGAACGGGTCGTTCTGGCGAACGATCGTCCTCGGCCTGCTGGCCTGGGCCGTCATCACCGAGCTCCGGAAGCCCGAGCAGGAGCGGACGTGGCACGGCACGCTGGCGGGGTTCGTCCCCTACGAGCTCCGGCCGCCGACGCTCGATCGCATCCGCGAGACCTACTGGTCGCCGGACGACGAGCACGTGCTCAAGCCCCCGGTGTGGGGGGTCGGCTGGGCGTTGAACGTAGGGCGCGTGGTCGAGCTGATCCGGCGTCAAGGGGGCGGCGAGCCCGCACCCGTCGCCGCCTGATCACTCCCCCCAGCACCACGGCGCGAGCTGGATGCGGCGTTCTCCCTGGAAGAGAGGCGAGCACGATGAGCAACGAGCAAGTGGCACCTGAGACGAGAGGTGTCGCGGTGGCGCTACTGGCGTCGGTTGACCTTGCCGGCGAGATCGAGGGCATGGCAGGGCACCAACTTCGGATGCGGATGGTGACCATCGAGCCTGGAGGCATCTTCGGCCCGATCCACGACCACAGAGGCAGACCAGGCACCGTCTACATCTTGCAGGGAACGATCACCGACCATCGGAACGGGGTCGCGACGGAGTATGGGCCTGGAGTGGGCTGGCCCGAGGATCGGAACACGACCCACTGGCTCGAGAACACGGGAACGACCCCCGCGGTGGAGATCTCGGTCGACATCGTCAAGCAAGAGTGAGTTGATGTGAACCACGCGGCTGCATCCAGCCTGTTCGCCCTGACGGGCGCTCCTGGGACCGGGAAGAGCGCCATCCTGAACCGGCTCCGCGGTGAGCTCCTGTGCGTGGACGAACCTGCAAGGGAGGTCATTGCGGAGGAGCGTGCCTCCGGGGGGCGGGGCACATGGGACCAGGACCCGTCGCTCTTCGTGAGCCTGCTCCTGCGGCGGTCGATCGAAAAGTACGAGGCGGCACCTCGATCAGGCGAGAGGGTGCTGTTCGACCGCGGCATCCCGGATTGCGTCGTCTATGCCATCCTGGCTGGAGCTGATCCCGAACCGAGCCTCACGGCTGTGGATGCCTTTCGGTACGAGCCGCACGTGCTCTTCCTGGAGCCCTGGAGTGACATCTACACGACCGACGAGGAGCGGATCATGTCGTTCGATGACACCGTGTCGTTCAGCGAAGCGCTCAGAGATGTCTACGTACGGTCCGGCTACGTCCTCGTTGATGTTCCGCAGATGCCGATCGACGCTCGGGTCGCCTTCGTACGCCGGTTCGTGGCTCGTCTCGGGTAGCCGCGCACGGAACGCATGGGCGCGCTTCGGGATCAGGACGTGCCGTCGCGCCGTCGCATCGCCCGGTAACGGCGGATCAGGGCGTTCGTCGAGCTGTCGTGCCGGAGGTCGGGTTCGTCGCCAGCTTCGAGCTCGGGGATGATCGCCGTCGCGAGCGTCTTGCCGAGCTCGACCCCCCACTGGTCGAACGGGTCGATATCCCAGATCGCACCCTGCGTGAACACGCTGTGCTCGTACAGGGCGACGAGCCTGCCTAGGGTCGCGGGCGTCAGTTCCTCCGCGAGGATCGTGTTCGTCGGTCGGTTGCCCTCGAAGACGCGGTGGGGCACGAGCCGCTCATCGACCCCTTCCGCCCGGACCTCGTCCGCCGTCCTGCCGAACGCGAGGGCCTCCGCCTGCGCGAACACGTTGGACATCAGCAGGTCCTGGTGCCGGCCGAGAGGCTCCCGCGCCCTCCCGAACCCGATGAGGTCGCACGGCACGAGCCTCGTCCCCTGATGGAGCAGCTGATAGAAGGAGTGCTGGCCGTTCGTGCCGGGTTCGCCCCAGACGATCGGGCCGGTGTCGTAGTCGACCTCGGCGCCCGCCAGCGTCACGTGCTTGCCGTTCGACTCCATCGAAAGCTGTTGGAGGTAAGCGGGGAACCGCTTCAGGTACTGGCTGTAGGGGAGCACGGCGCTCGTCTGCGCCCCGAAGAACCCCGAGTACCAGACGCTCAGCAGCCCGAGGAGCGCCGGCATGTTCCGATCGAAGGGCGCCGTGCGGAAGTGCTCGTCCATCTCGTGGAAGCCGGCGAGCATCTCGGCGAACCGCTCGGGGCCGATCGCGATCATCGTGGACAGGCCGATCGCCGAGTCCATCGAGTAGCGGCCGCCGACCCAGTCCCAGAACGGGAACATCTGCTCCACGTCGATGCCGAAGCCGGCCACCGCCTTCGCGTTCGTCGACACCGCGACGAAATGCTTCGCGATCGCGGCCTCGTCGCCACCGAGGCCGCGGAGCAGCCAGTCCCGGGCAGTGTGGGCATTCGTCATCGTCTCCAGCGTCGTGAAGGTCTTCGACGACACGATGAAGAGCGTCTCGGCGGGGTCGAGGTCGCGCGTCGCCTCCAGGAAGTCGGCGCCGTCGATGTTCGAAACGAAGCGGAACGTCGATGAGCGGTCCGTGAAGCCGCGGAGCGCCTCGTAGGCCATGACCGGCCCGAGATCCGAGCCACCGATGCCGATGTTGACGATCGCGCGGATCCTCGCGCCAGCATGACCGCGCCACGTGCCGTCGCGCACGCTCCTCGCGAACGCGGCCATCCGGTCGAGAACCTCATGCACGCCGGGAACGACGTCCTCCCCGTCGACCATGATCCGGGCGTCCCGCGGCGCGCGGAGCGCCACATGGAGCGCGGGCCGATCCTCGGTCACGTTGATCCGGTCGCCACGGAACATCGCGTCGATGCGCTCGCGCAGGCCGCTCTCCTCCGCGAGCTCGACGAGGAGCCGGATCGTCTCGTCATCGATGCGGTGTTTCGAGTGATCGAGGAACAGGCTGGCGGCTCGCAGCGTCATCCGCTCGCCTCGGCCCGGGTCGATCGCGAAGAGGTCGCGCAGATGCACGTCCCGGATATCGGCGTGATGCGCCTCGAGTGCCCGCCACGCGCTGCGCTCCCGGAGGGGGATCGCGCTCACGTCACGAGCTCCGATCGAACGACATCTCGCGGTCGAACCGCTCGTGCGTGAAGGACCTCACCGTGCCCCTCCGATGCCATCGGGCGCAAGCGCTTCGGTGCGCCGAAGCATAGCCATCATCGAGCGCGCGCGGATGGTCCCGGAAGTTGCGGGCCACACGCGACGTCGCGGATCGAACGCGCGATCCAAGCTGGAAGTGAAGGTCGAGGCGGAGGTAAGCCTGAGACAGAACCCCCCAGGAGGGTGGTTGCGATGATCGTCGATCCGTCGGGGATGCCGCTTACCCATGAAGTCGCGATCGGCGCCGAGCATCTCCTGCTGCTGCCGGGCACGTTGCAGGTACCGGCCGATCCGATCGGTACCGTCGTGTTCGCTCATGGGAGCGGAAGCAGCCGCCTGAGCCCGCGCAACCGCTTCGTCGCCGAACGGCTCGGGGCGGAACGGCTCGCCACGCTCCTGTTCGATCTGCTGACCGAGGAAGAAGCGCGCGACCGGGCGAACGTGTTCGACCTCGAACTGTTGTCGATGCGCCTGCTCGCGGCGGCGCGCTGGGTGGACCGATACGACGCCCTGCAGACGTTGCCCCTCGCGTTCTTCGGTGCGAGCACCGGCGCAGGGGCCGCTCTCTTCGCCGCAAGCGTACTCAAGGGCCGTATCGCTGCCGTCGTGTCGAGAGGAGGGCGTCCCGATCTGGCGCTTCCGGTCCTGCAAGACGTGACCGCCCCGACGCTGCTGATCGTGGGCGGCGCCGACGAGCCGGTCATCCGGATGAACCGACGGGCCCTCGCCGAGCTCACGGCACCGAAGGAGCTCGCGATCGTCCCCGGAGCCACGCACCTCTTCGAGGAGCCGGGAGCGCTCGAGCAGGTCGCAGAGCTCGCGGCGTCGTGGTTCGTCCGGTACTGCGGGACCGGCGCGCGCGGGGAGTGAGCGCACGGGCGCCGGTCGGTCTCGACCCTGAGCCGTCTCGCTGCGCCGAGGAACGAGCAGCACGACGGCGACGCAGCCGGTCGGCGAGACGATCACGGGATCCACGGCGAGCTCCGCGATCAAGTGACCGAGGTTCGCAGCCAAGACCGGCGGATGCGGCCACACCCCGCTGCCAGCGGAGCGCCACGTGGCCCTTCGTGGCCTCGGCCGCACCGCCTCCCGATTGGCGCGACCCGTTGCGATGCGCATAGGGTCTCCCTCGCAAGGCGGAGAGGGGCGGATGGCCGAGGGGCGCCGGAATGGACCGCTCGTCGTGATCGCGGCGGGCGCCGTGATCGGCGTGGTCGAGATCGTCCTGGCGATCTCGTTCGCGGCGTTGATCTACGGCGGGTACCTCGGCCAGTTCCTCCCACAGGGGATCGGGCTCACGCTCGCGGCGGCGTCGATCACGCTCGCGATCCTCGCGTGGCGTGGGGGGAGCCGCGGGGTGGTCGGCAGCGTGCAGGATGCCGCCGCGGCCGTGCTCTCGGTCGTCGCGACCAGGGCGGCCATCGACGCCACCGGCAGCCTCAACCGCGCCTTCCTGACCGTCGTGGCGGCCACGGTCGTCGTCTCGGTGCTGACGGGTGTGACGTTCCTGGTGATCGGCTCCTTCCGCCTGGGTAATCTCGCGCGGTTCATCCCCTATCCGGTCGTCGGGGGGTTCCTCGCCGGCACCGGATGGTTGTTGTTCCGCGGCGGTCTGAAGGTCGCCGGTGGTTCCGGGATGTACCTCAGCACGCTGAGCCAGTCCTTCCATCCATTCATGCTGGTGCGCTGGGGCCCGGCGGTCGTCCTCGGCGTGGTGCTGCTCGTCGCGACGAGGCTCGTGCGACGCCCGCTCGTGATCCCGGCCGTCCTGGCGATCGCCATCGTGGTGTTCGTGATCGTGATGCTGCTCACGGGTCACACCCTGTTCACCGTCCGAGGCGGGGGATGGCTCCTTGGTCCGTTCACGTCGAACCGGCTGTGGCAGCCGTCAGCGTTCCGGGCGTTCGTGGCAGGCGCGGCGGACTGGACGGCCGTGTTGCACCAGGCCGCCGGCATCGCCACGGCGATCTTCGTGGCGCTGATGGCGTGCCTCTTCAACGTCGGCGGCGTCGAGCTGCTGCTGGATCGGGACCTGGACTCGGACCGGGAGCTGCGCGACGCGGGGATGGCGAACGTGGTCTCGGGCGCGTTCGGCGGCATCCCCGGCTACCACGCGCTGAGCCTGACGTCGCTGGCCGAGCAGATGTCCGTCGACGCCCGCGCCGCCGGACTCGTGGCGTGTCTCCTCCCCTTGGCCGGCGTGGTGTTCGGGGCTGTGGTCGTCGGCCTGATCCCCCGGATGGTCGTCGGCGGCGTCCTCGTGTTCGTCGGGCTCTCCTTCCTGGTCTCGTGGGCCTGGGATCTGCGCCGGACGCTACCGATCGGTGAGTACCTGATCGTGCTCGCGATCCTCGTGACCATCGCGGCGCGAGGCCTGCTCCCGGGGCTGGTGATCGGCCTCGTCCTGGCCACGGTGCTCTTCGCGGTCAACTACGGCCGCGTGGAGCTGGTCCGCGAGGTCGCGTTCGGGACGACGTATCGCAGCAACGTGGATCGCCCCGCGAGCGAGTGGGCCGCCCTCACGGAGCGCTCCGACCGCGTCCAGATCCTGCTGTTGAGCGGGTTCGTCTTCTTCGGCACGGCCAGCGGCCTCCTCGAACGGATCCGCAAGCGGGTGGAGGCAGGGCAGCTCCGGTGCCTGGTGATCGACCTGCGACGCGTCACCGGCGTGGATGCGTCGGCCGCACTGGCGTTCAACAAGATCGAGCGGCTCGCGGACGCCGGCGGGTTCGATCTGGTGATCGCGGGCGTCTCCGACCGCGTCGGGCACCAGCTCGCGCGGGGCGGCGTGGTCGCCGGCCAGGGAGCGGTGCGGTTCGAGCCGGACCTCGACCGTGCGCTGCAGCGATGCGAGGACCTGTTGCTGGACGAGATCGATCCCGCGCTGTCGCCCGCGGCGACCGATGGATCGGACGACGACGCCTCGGCTCTGCCGCCGGGCGTCGCCCCGTACCTGGAGCGCGTGAGCCTCGAGGGCGGTGACGTCCTGATCCACCAGGGCGATCCCTCCGAGGACGTGTTCGTCCTCGTATCGGGGCGCCTGCGGGTGGAGCGCTCGACGTCCGAGGGGATGCGCGTCCGCCTGAGCACGGTCCGCCGGGGCGTGGTGGGCGAGGTGGCGCTGTACACCGGAGCCGCTCGGACGGCCGACGTCGTCGCCGAGGCGCCGAGTGTGGTGCTCCGGCTGCGGCGCGCCGCGCTCGAGCGCATGGAGGCGGACGATCCCCAGGTCGCCGCCGCGTTCCACCGATGGATCGCGACGGAGCTGGCCGAGCGGTTGACCGGCTCCCTGCGCGCGCTCTCGGCGATGCTGGACTAGCCCCGCGGAACGACGAGCGCGTCGACCGCGATGCATCCCCGCGGGGAGACGATCACGGGGTTCACGTCGAGGGCGTCGATCGAATCACCGATCTCGGTCGCGAGCACGGACAACCGGACGATCGCGTTCGCGAGCGCCTCGGTGTCGGCCGGCGGCGCGCCACGGACGCCGTCGAGCAGGGGGCGGATCGCGAGACCGTCGAGCAGGCGCATCGCGCCCGCCGGGTCCACGGGCGGCAGCGCGAGCCGGCGGTCCCGCAGCACCTCGACGAGCACGCCGCCGGCCGCGACGACGACCAGCGGGCCGAACGTCCCGTCGTGCACGATGCCGAGCGCGACCTCGACCCCGGCCGGCGCCATCGCGGCGACGGTGACCCGCGGCCCGAGCCGGGCGGCCAGGTCGCCGTACGCGAGCACGAGTGCCGGCGCGTCCGCGACCCCGAGCCGCACCCCGCCGACCTCGCTCTTGTGCGCCATGCCCGGCGCCGCCGTCTTCAGCGCGACCGGGAAGCCGATCTCCTCGGCCGCCGCCACGGCCGCCTCCGCGTCCTCGACCACACGCGAGGCAACGACCGCGATCCCGGCGTCGGCCAGCATCGCCAACGCCTCGTGTTCGTCGAACGGACGGTCCTCGGACAGGCGCGCGACCCACCGCGCACGCACGCCGTCCGGCAGGGGCGAGCCGGCGGCGACCGCCGCCGGGCGGGCGCGGAACGACGCGTCGTCCATCAGATGCTTGAGCGCGCGCAGCCCCGGCAACGTCCCTTCCAGCACGGGGATGCCGCCGTCGCGGAGGATCGTGGCCTCGTCCTGTGCCACGGCGCTCGCCAGGTTCGAGAGCACGCAGAACGGGACATCGGTCGAGGCCCAGACGTCCGCCGCGACGCGCAGGTAGCCCTCGTCGAAGGGCTCGCCCTGGCGCGTGAGGTCCACCACGAGCGCCATCGCGGCGACGGCGGGATCATCGGCGAAGGCGGCGAGGGTCTCGGCGAAGATCCGGTCGGCGTCGATCCCGGTGCCCCAGGCGTCCAGCGGGTTCCCGGCCTCCAGGCCGGGATCCAGGACGGCGGCGACCCGGGCGATCGTGGCCTCCCCGACCGCGGCGAAGGACACGCCTTCATCTGCCGCGAGGTCGGCCAGCAGCGCCCGCTCGCCGCCGGAGTCGTGCACGCTCGCGATGCCGCCGCCGATCCTGGTCACCCGTCGCGGCGACGCGAACAGCTCCATCGTGTCGGCCAACTCATCCAGACTGCGCACCGGGTGGACGCCGAAGGCATCGAACACGGCTTCGAACGCGCCGTGTTCGCCCGCGAGCGCCCCCGAGTGCGCCGTGACCATCGCCTTCGAGGATTCGGTTCGGCCGACCTTCAGCGCCACGACCGGAACGCCGGCCGCGGCGGCGTGCTCGAGGGCGGCGACGAACCCCGCCGGTGACCGAACCGTCTCGAGCAGCAGTGCGAGCACCCGCGTGGACCGCAGGCCCAGCGCGTACTCCATGTACGCGTCCATCGTCGTGACGATCTCCTGCCCGCTGGAGACCACGAGGTTGAACCCGATCCCGCGGTCGTTGAACGCGAGCGCGGCGAACGCGGAGCCGGAGTGCGAGATGAACGTGACCGGGCCGGCTCGCAGCACGTCGGGCGTCGCGAAGCCGGTCGCCCGCAGGTCCGCCTCAACGTTGAGGAACCCCATCCCGTTGCCGCCGCAGAGCGCCATGCCGTGCTCGCGCGCGATCGCCGCGACGCGCTCCGTGAGGGGCGGCTCGCCGGCCGGCTCCTCGTGCAGCGAGGAGAAGGTCACGACGCTGGCCGCCCCGGCGGTCGCCGCGTCGCGCATCGCCTGCTCGATCCGGGCGTTCGCGACGCCGAGGATCGCCAGATCGACCGGCCCCGGAGCGTCCAGCAGGGACGGGTAACAGCGGTACCCGTCGACCTCGTCGTAGCCGGGGTTCACCGGATAGACCGCACCGTCGAACCCGCCGCGCCGGAGCTCGGTCATCATCTGTCGGCCGAGCGAGCCGGCCTTCACCGAAGCGCCCACGACCGCGACCGAACGGGCCTCCAGCATCCGCCGGAGGGCAGATCGGTCGTCCACTACTTCTTCCCGAGGGCGTGGTCCTTCTTCGCCATGCGGTACGCCTGCCAGCCGGGGATGCCGTTGACGCCGCCGCCTGCGTGCGTGGCACTCGAGCCGTGGTACAGGCCGCGCAGCGGCGTGCGGTAGTCGGCGTAGCCGGGCGCGGGCCGCATGTGGAAGAGTTGATCCACGCTGAGCTCGCCGTGGAAGATGTTCCCGCCGATGAGCCCCAGCTCCTGCTCCATGTCGTAGGGCCCGATCACTTGGTAGTCGATGATCGAGTCCTTGAAGTTCGGCGCGAGCTCGTCGTAGAGGTCGAAGATCCGCTTCGCGTACGCGTCGAGCTCGTCGCGATGCGGCTCGGTCGTCCAGTCGTCCGGGACCCACTGCGTGAACATCGAGAACACGTGCGTGCCCTCGGGCGCGAGCTTGTGATCCAGGGTCGTCGGGATCGTCCCGTCCACGAACGGCGCCACCGAGGCCTTGCGGCCCATGTGCGCGTCCTGGAACGCCTGCTCGGCGTAGTCGGAAGAGAAGCACAGCTCGACCGAGCCGGTGTGGTGGTCCTGCATCTCCTTGCCGGGCTGCGCGGTGAAGTCCGGCAGCTCGCTGATCGCGACGTTGATCTTCACGACGCCGCTGCGCGACTTCCAGCGCTCGATGTCCCACACGAAGTCCGCCGGCAGCTCGTGGCGATCGATCATGTCGAGGAACGCGATCTTCGGGTGCACGCAGCTGACGAGGACCGGCGCGCGGAGCTCGTCCCCGTTGTCGAGGACGACGCCGACCGCGCGTCCGTTCCGCACGACGATCTTCTTCACGCGGGCGCCGGTGCGGATCTCGCAGCCGAACGCCTCCGCTGCCTTCCGGATCGAGTCGGAGACGCCGCCCATCCCGCCCTGCTGGTAGCCCCAGCTGCCGAGGTGGCCGTCCCCCACGTCGCCGATCGAGTGGTGCAGCATCACGTACGCGGTCCCCGGCTCGTCGGGGCCGGCCCACGTGCCGATCACGCCGTTCACCGTGAGCATGCCCTTGACCGCGTCGGACTCGAACCAATCGTTCAGCAGGTCCGAGATGCTCATCGTGAACAGGCGCGTCACGTCGCCGACCCCGCGGACGCCGAGCTTCCGCATCTTCCATGCGGTCTCCATCTGCGGGAGCAGGTCGCCCAGCGAGAGCGAACCCGCCTTCGGCGGTACGTGCAGCATGATCGGCCCGAGGATGTCGGCGACCTGCTGCAGCCAGGCCTCCCACTTCGGCAGCGTGTCGGCGTCCTTCTTCGAGAACTGCGCGATCGAGTCGTAGGAGCGCGCCGCGTCGTCCGGATACACGGTGACCGCGCGGCCGTCGGGGTAGGCCTGGAAGTACGGCCCGAACGGCGTGACGTCGTAGCCGAACTGCTTCAGGCGGAGCTCGCGGATGATCGTGGGCGGCATCAGCGACATGACGTAGGAGTACGTCGTGACGTTGATGTCGGGATGATCGGCGAACGGCGCGCTGGTGTCGGCGGCGCCGCCGGTCTTGTCGCGGGCCTCGAGCACCACGGTCCGGGCGCCCTCCCGCGCGAAGTACGCGCCGCTGACGAGGCCGTTGTGGCCGCCGCCGATGATGATCGCGTCGTAGACGTTGGAAGCCATGGGACGTTCGGTTCCTCACCCCCGGCGGTCGCCGGGACGGCACCCATCTTCCCTCGTCTTTGAACCACCAGTCAACTCGAGGGGCGCCGCCTCGTTGTTTGACGATGCAGGTCAGGAACGTAGACTGGCCTGAACGACGGGTCAGGATCGCTCCCATCAGGATCACGTCCTGCTCGGCGTTCAAGGAGGATCCGTGGCCACGAAGACCCGCCCGAAGGCGCAACGCGACCGGCATCAGGAGATCCTGGAGGCCGCGGCGCAGGTCATCACCGACCGCGGACTGACCGAAACGCGGATCCAGGACATCGCCGAACGCTGCGGCGTCTCCCCCGGGCTGATCCTGTACTACTTCGGCTCCAAGGACCGGCTCCTCGTCGAGGCGCTGACGTACGCGAACGACCAGTCGTTCCTGCGCACCTCCCGTGAGCTGCGACGGATGCCCTCGGCCGCCGAGCGCATGGACCACCTGATCCGGGGGTCGGTCCCCGGCATGCTCCCGGAGTTCGAGCTGCTGGACGAATGGGCCCTGTGGCTCGAGATCTGGGTGCGGGCCCTCCGCGACCCCCAGATGGCGAAGGAGCACGAGATGCTCGACCGCCGCTGGGTCCAGTCGATCGCCGAGGTGATCCGCTACGGCCGGCAGACCGGCGAGTTCCCCGCCGACGGCCATGACGCCGACGACCTGGCGATGCAGATCGGCGCGATGGTCGACGGCCTCGCGATCCAGGTCCTGCTGAACGACACCGTGATGACCCCGCAGCGGATGTACGACATCTGCGTCGAGGTCGCGGAGCGGCTGATCGGCTACGACGCCGGCGCCGCACGCTAGCTCCGAACTCTGCCCGCTTCCCCCGCTCGCTCTCGGCTCCCACTCAGCCAGGCCCTGTTGGCTGATGCGCGACGGAGGAAGGAGGTGAGCGACATGAGCGGAAGGATCAGACGGGCGGCGGTGGCAACCACGTTGGCCACCGGCCTCCTGGTCGGCGGGGTCGGCGTGCAGCACGCGTTCGCGCAGACGTCGTCGGCATCCCCGAGCGCCACGAGCAGCGCATCCGGAAGCGGGAGTGGGAGCTCCTCGACGCAGCACCAGTGCCCGAACATGGGCAGCAACAGCTCCGGCAGCAGCACCAGCACGAGCGGATAGGTGATCGGGCGGGCGGGTCGCGCGCGCGACCCGCCCGCCGCTCACCCGCGGCGGTGGACGACCTTGCCTCCGACGATCGTCACGTCGACGGCCGTGTCCAGCAGCGCCGTCGGCCCGTCGCCGAACACGTCCCGCGACAGCACCACCACGTCGGCGTACTTCCCCGGCGTCAGCGAGCCCCGATCCCCCTCCGCGAAGTTCGCGTAGGCGCTCCCCAGCGTCGCCGCCCGGATCGCGGCCGGCAGATCGAGGGTCTCCTCGGGGACCCAGGCCTCGCCGCCGTCGAGATCGGCGCGCGTGCACGCCGAGTAGAGCCATACCAACGGGTCCATCTCCGCGACGTTCCAGTCGGAGGAGAACGCGAGCGTCGCCCCGGCAGCCTGGAGCGAGCGGAACGGCCACGCGAACGGCCACCGCTCCGGCCCGACGTTCGCCCGCCAGTCGGCGACGATCTCGGGCGCGCAATGCCGCGGCTGCATGCACGCGACCACGCCGAGCTCGGCGAACCGCGGGAGGTCGTCCGGGTGCACGCACTCGACGTGGACGATCTGGTGGCGCGCGTCGCGCGGCCCATGCACGCCCCGGGCGTGCGCAACCGCGTCGAGCACCGTCCGGATCCCCCGGTCGCCGGTCGCGTGCGTGAAGGTCTGGAAGCCGCGCCGCTCCAGCTCGGCGATCAGCTCGGCGAACACCTCCGGCGGATAGAACGTTCCGCCGCGCGTGTCGGGCCGGTTCGCGTACGGCTCGAGCATGGCGGCCGTGTGCGGCTCGATCACGTCGTCGATGTAGAGCTTGATCGGGCCGACCCTGAACCGGTCGTCGTCGTGCGCGGTCTTGGCCTCGGCGAACGCGTCCAGCTCGTCGGCCGTCGTCCCCGGCGGATGGAACAGCGCTGCGATCACGCGGCTGCGCATCTTCCCTTCCTCACGTGCCCGGACGAACAACGGGAGGTCGTCCAGCGAGTTCTGGGGTTCGACGGCGGTCGTGATGCCGAGCTCCGCGGCCATGTCGAGCGAGTGCACCAGTCCCCGGTAGACCGCGTCGGTGGAGAAGTTCGGGACCTGGGCGGCAAGGGCCGCCTGCCCGAGGCGCGAGAGCCCCATCACGGCGAAGTCGGTCACGAACCCGGTGGCCTCGCCGGAGGCGGCCTCACGCTCGATCCGGCCGAACGGGAGCGTCTCGGCCTCGTCGACGCCGAAGCGCCGCATCGCCTCGGCGTTCAGCCACAGGGTGTGGACGTCGTAGGAGAACACCATCACCGCGCGTCCGGGCGCCACGCCGTCGAGGTCCTCGGCCCGCGGTCGACGGCGATCGGGCAGCGCCGCGTAGTTCCACCCCTCGGCCACGATCCACGACCGATCCGGATGCTCGTTCGCGTAGGAGTCGATCGACGCTCGGACCTCATCGAGCGACGTTGCGTCACCAAGCTGCACCGCGTCGGGGTCGCTGCCGGCCCGCAGGTGGTTGTGCGCGTCGACGAACCCCGGCAGCACGGTGTGTCCGCCGGCGTCGATCTCGTCGGCGCCCGGCCCGGCGGCGTCACGAGCCTCGAGGTCCTCGCCGACCGCGATGATCCGATCGTCGCGGACCGCGACCGCGCTCGCCGTCGGACGGGAGGGATCGACCGTCCACACCTTCGCGTTGCGGATCACCAGGTCCATCGCGCGCTAGCTGTACGGTGCGGCGCGGGGTCCGTCAACCCGGAACCCGGGCCTCCGGTATCGTGCGCGCGATGCCCCCGCTGATCCTCGACGTCGACACCGGCGTGGACGACCTGGTCGCCCTGCTCTACGCGGTCGCGTCGCCCGAGGTCGACCTGATCGGGGCGACGTGCGTGACGGGCAACGTCCACGTCGACGCCGTCACCCGCAACACGCTCCTGACCCTCGAGCTGGCCGGCGCCGGCGACGTCGAGGTCGCGCGTGGCGCGGCGGCGCCTCTGCTCCAGGCGTGGGAGGCGTTCCCGGTGGTGCACGGCCTCGAGGGTCTGGGCGGGTTCGCGCCGACGATGCCGACCGGCTCGATCTCCGCCCGCGGCGCCGCCACGCTGATCGTGCAGGAGGCCCGGCGCCGCCCCGGAGAGATCCTGTTGGTGTCCACCGGGCCGCTGACGAACGTCGCGCTTGCGGTGGAGATGGAACCTCGGTTGCCGGACCTGCTCGGTGGGTACGCGCTGATGGGTGGCGCGTTCGCCTCCGGCGGCAACGTGACACCGCGCGCCGAGGCGAACGTCTGGATGGATCCCGAGGCGGCGGCGCGCGTGTTCGCGGCGTGGTCGGGCGCCGAACGGCTGCCGCGCTGCGTCGGTCTCGAGGTCACGGAGCAGGTGTGGCTCACCCGCGAGGATGTCGACGAGATCTGCTCGCCCGAGCCGGATTCGCCGCTCGCACGGCTGGTGCGTGAGTCGCTGCTGTTCTACATCGACTTCTACGCATCCACGGGGCGGAACGACGGCGCCGCGATGCACGATCCGCTGGCGCTCGCGGCCGCGCTCGATCCGACGCTGTGCACCTGGACCGACACCCGTGTCGAGGTCGAGCTGACGGGCCGCTGGACCCGGGGCGAGACGGTCACCGACGTCCGATCCATCCGGACGAGCCCCTGGTCGGACTGGGAGACGCCCGAGAACGCGCGCGTCGCGAGCGCCGTCGCCGCGCCGCGGGCCGTGCAGACGCTGATCGAACGCCTCCGCGAGCTGATCGCGGCGCGGGGATGAACGGTCCGCTCGTCGTGATCGGCGCCATCAACGTCGACCTCGTGGTGGCCGGCGCCCCGCTGCCCCGACCCGGTGAGACCGTCGCGGGCGGGACGTTCGCGCGGCACCAGGGCGGCAAGGGCGGCAACCAGGCGACGGCGGCCGCGCGTGCGTTCGACGAGCCGGGCCGCGTCGTGATGATCGCGGCGGTCGGCGACGACGACCTCGGCGCCGACGCGCTACGCGCACTGGAGGCCGAGGGGGTGGACGTGTCGAGCGTGCGGGTGACGGCGAGCGCGGCCACCGGCGTCGCGTTGATCGCGGTGAACGAGGAGGGCGAGAACCAGATCTCGGTCGCGCCGGGCGCGAACGGATCCCTCGGCGATCCGACCCAGGCCCTCGACCGCTCGCGTCCGGCGCTGGTCCTGGCGAGCGCCGAGGTGCCGGCCCTCTCCCTGGAAGCGGCGGCGACCTGGTGTCACGAGCACGGGGTCCCGTTCGTGCTGAACCCGGCGCCGTTCGCGCCGGTGTTGCACGACCTGCTCGACCGGACTTCGATCCTGACACCGAACCGACGCGAGCTCGAGGCGCTGAGTGGCGCAGCCGAGCCGCTCGACGGCGCCCGCGCGCTGCGTGCCGCCCACCCGGAGCTGACGGTGATCGTCACGCTCGGCGAGCAGGGCGCGACCGTCGTGGACGATGACGGCGAGGAGCACGTGACCGCCCCGACGGTCGACGTCGTCGATGCGACCGGCGCCGGCGACTGCCTCAGCGGCGTGCTCGCGGCGGGGCTGGTCGAAGGGCTCCCGCTGCGCGGGGCGGCCGAGCGGGCCGTCCGGGCCGCGACGATGTCGGTCACCCGGGCCGGGGCACGCGGGTAGTGCGAGGAGGAAGAGCCTCCTCGGCCGGCATCACGGCGTCGAGCGCCGGGTACGGTGGACCGCCGCGAAGGGCATCGAGGAGTGCGCGCGCCGCCCGTTGCCCATCGGGGAGTTGGTCGCCCGGATCCCAGCGCCACGCCGCGACCATCGCGAGAACGAGGATCCGGCACTCGCGGAGCAGTTCTCGATCAGCGCCCGGATAGCGCTCGCTGACCTCGTGGGGCACATGCGCGAGGTCGAATCCGACCGGCCCGCGACAACAGGTCTCGAGGTCGATGAACAGCGGCCCGTTCTCCGTGCGGAGCACGTTGCCTGGGTGCGGCTCGCCGTGCAGCAGCTGCTCGACGGCGCCGCGCTCGTCGATAGCTCGCGCCAGGCTTCGGAGCGTGTGGTCGAGGAGCTCCCGGTCCGCGTCCGCGAGCGCCGGGGTGCGATCGCGGCTCGTCACCAGTCGTAGAGCGTCCGCGATCCGATCCGTGAAGCGCGGCGTCGTGACATCGAGCTTCCGCATGCCGGCATGCAACCGCTCGAGCGCATCGGCGTAGTCGGCCGGTGAGACCTCTCGGGGTGACAGAGGTTCGTAGTACGTCCACAGGGTGGTGACGAAGCCGCCACGCTCGTACGCGCGCGGCTCCACTCGAGGCTCGAGAGCAGCCACAGGACTCTCCGTTTCGGCGAGGCGTTGCGCGAGGTCGACCTCGAACCGTGCGGCCTCGTGCGCCACCGGTGCGACTCGGGCAAGGGAGTCGCAGGGCAGCAGGCGCAGAGCGAGCCTGTTCGAGTCGTGCAGGACGAGCGCGTCGTCGACCGTCAAGCCGAGCGCTGCGGCGGTCGACATGGCCGCAGCCACCGCACGCGGAACCTCTGATGCCTGCATCTTCGCCCCGTCCCCGCTCCGCGCGGCTCGGTCTTCAGCCGGTCGCGAGCCGCATCGAACCGACCAGCTCGCGACCGTTGCGCCCGTCGGGGTCCTTCTCGGGGTTGTAGCACCCGATCGACGCCCCCAGCAGCGCCGGCGATGACAGCAGCGGCCGCAGCATCGGCTGGAGCTCCTCCCACGTCAGGCCGCCCGCGAACAGGTAGTCGGTCGCCGGGAAGACCAGCTCGTCGAGCACGTCGACGTCGAGGTGGAACCAGAACCGGCCCGGCCCCGCAGCGAGCTCCTCCGCGACGCGTTGGCCGACGCGGGCCGGCGCCGCGCGCACCGCGTCCACGTCCGCGAGGCCGAGGCCGGGCACGTCCGCCGGATCGAGCATCCCGTCGGCGAGCGACTGCTCCAGGTCGCGGAAGCCCAGGATCGCGACGTCGGGCCCCTCGACGCTGCTGCCGCCGCAGGCTTCGACCCACGTCGCGGGACCGAATCCGAGCGCGACCGCCACCGGCATGTCGGCGGCCTCGCCCGTCGGGGAGCTCACGCCGTCGTACAGATCCAGGTGGCCGTCCACGTACGCCAGGCCGACGCGCCCGAGCGCGTCGCGCGCGCCCGCGAGCGCGCCCGGCAGCTCCGCGCAGCAACCGCCGATCAGGAACGGCCGCTCGCCGTCCGCGACGGTCGCTCGGACAGCGGCCCGGATCGCCGTCGTCGATCCGAGGACGTCCGCGCTCGCGACGATGCCCGAGTCCGGATCCCGTTCGTCGCCACGGATCCGCACCGGCAGGTCCCCGGCGTCGCGCGCGTCGAGGGCCTCCACCAGGCCGAGCGCCCGCAGTGCCGCCGGCGCGTGCTCCGTGCCGCCGGCGCGCCCGACCGAATCGATCGGCACCCCGATCGTGGTGAAGCCGGTCAACGCGCCCGCGCGCCCTTCGGGTCGTAGAACGGGGCGGCGCTCAGCGTGCCCGGCACGGTGCGGCCGCGGACCTCGAGGGTGACGGCACCGTCGGCGGGCACGTCGCCCGTGATCCACGCGAGCCCCACGGCCGATCCGAGCGTCGAGCCGTACGCGCCGCTCGTGACGTGCCCGATCCGGTCCTCGCCGCGCAGGACCGATTCGCCGTGCCAGAGCATCGGTTCGGGGTCCTCCAGCTTCACGGAGACCAGCGAGCGCTCGCGCGGCTCGGCGGCCTTCGCAGCGAGCGCCTCGTGGCCGACGAAGTCCGTCGCCAGGTCGACCGCGAACCCGAGCCCGGCCGCGTACGGATCGTCCCGCGTCCCTATGTCGTGGCCCCACGAGCGGAACCCCCGCTCCAACCGCAGGGCATCGAACGCGAACGCCCCCGCGTGCCGGAGGCCGAGCTTCGCGCCGGCCTCGACGATCGCGTCGTAGAGCCCGCGGGCGAACTCGGTCGGCACGTAGAGCTCCCAGCCCAGCTCGCCGGTGTACGACACGCGCAGCGCCCACGCCTGCGCCCACGCGACCTCGATCCCCCGCGCGCCCAGGAACGGGAACGCCTCGTCGGACAGGTCCGCGTCCGTCAGCTTCGCGAGCAGCGCGCGGGACTTCGGCCCCGCCAGGTGCAGCGTCGCGTAGGCGCTCGTCTGGTCGGTCACCGAAACCGCGGGTGGCAGCCCGTTGCGCAACAAGCCCTCGGTCCGGCGCTGATACAGGGTCGGCGCCACCACGAGGAACCTGTCGGGCGCCAGGCGCGTGACGGTCGGATCCATCTCGATGCCGCCCTGCTCGTTGCACAGCGGCGTGTACACGACCGTCCCGACCGGCACGTCCACGTCGGACGCGCACAGGCGCTGGAGCCCGGCGCGGGCCTTCGCGCCCTGGACGACGAACTTCGCGTACGACGACAGATCGAACAGCGCGACGCCCTCGCGTGCCGCCAGCACCTCCTCGGCGACCGGTTCGGACCACGACGGCCGGTCGAAGTCGTAGCCCCATGCCGGTTCCTCCGTGGCGCCGGGCTCGAACCAGGCGGGGCGCTCCCAGCCCGCCGCCTCGCCGAACGCGGCACCTGCCTCACGGAGCCGGTCGTCCAGCGGCAGCCGCCGGACGCCGCGGCCCCGCTCCGGCTGGAGGTTCGGCCAGTGCATGGCGTAGAGCCGGCCGAGCGTCTCGTGCGTCTTGTCGTGCAGCCACCGCCGATCGTTCGCCCACCGGCCGGTGCGTGCGATATCGACGTCGGTGAGATCCATCGTGGGATGGCCCTCGACGATCCACTCCGCGAGCGCCTTCCCGGCGCCCGGCCCGTAGATGATCCCCTGCGAGTTGAACCCCGCCGCGACCCACAGGCCGGGCACCTCGGGGAACTCGCCCAGGTGGAAGTTCGCGTCGGGCGTGAAGCTCTCGGGGGCCCGCAGGTAGTACGTGAACCGCGCGTTGCTGTCCAGGACCGGCAGCCGCTCCCGGAGCGCGGTCAGCACCGGCGTGAAGTGATCCCAGTCCTCGCCGAACTCGACGAAGCCGCCGGTCCCGATGTCCCGCGGGGCTCGCGGCTTCCCCTTCGGCTCGAAGGCGCCGAACAGGAATCGGCCGCGGTACGTGCGGATGTAGAAGTGCGCGTCCAGGTCGCGCAGCACCGGCAGGTTGTTCTCGGCGGAGGACAGCTCCTGGGTGAGCACCCACACGTGCTCGGCCGGGTAGAGCGACACGGAGGCGCCCGCCAGCCGGGCGAGCTCCGAGGACCACAGGCCGGAGGCCAGCACCGCTGCCTCGCAAGTGATCGTGCCGGCGTCGGTGACCACGCCAACCACCCGGCCGCGGCGCAGCTTGAAGCCGGTCACGGCCACCCCGAACACGAAGGTCGCGCCGCCGTCCTTCGCGCCTTTCGCGAGCGAGAGGGCGGCATCGCCGGGGTTCACGGTGCCGTCGGTCGGGATGAAGGTCGCTCCCGCGAGATCGTCGACCTCGGCGGAGGGCCACAGCGAACGGACCTCCGGCGGCGTGAGCACCCGGGCCTCGACGTCGAAGTCCCGCGCCATCGAGACGCCGGCGTGCAGCTCCTTCATCCGTGCGGGCGTCCGCGCGACCGTCAGCGCGCCGACGCGTCGGAACCCGGTGTCGATCCCGGTCTCGCGCCGCAGCGACGCGTACAGCGGCGCGTTGATCCGGCTGAGCTCTGTCAGGGCGTGCGTGCCCCGCACCTGTGCGACGAGGCCGGCCGCGTGCCAGGTCGTGCCGGCCGTGAGGCGTGCGCGCTCCAGCACCACCACGTCGCGCACGCCGAGCTTCGTCAGGTGGTACGCGATCGACGCTCCGGCGATCCCGCCGCCGATCACCACCACCCGGGCGGCGCCGGGCGGCTCGGATCGCGGCTCGAGGATCGAGCTGTTGAGATCGCGGTTCGCGAGATGTTCGAGCGCCGCCATCGGCCGAGGATACGTCAGTTGCTCAGCCGAGCAGCGGCCGGCCCATCTCCTGTCGATAGCGCTCGTTGAAGTCGTACAGGAACCGGTCCTGCCGCGGGTACACGCCGGCCGTGAACGACCGCGAGCCCACGCCGATCTGCGCGCGCTCGCAGACCGCCCAGTCCTGCTTCGAGATCAGGTCCCAGAGCTCCACGACCGGCTCGGGCTTGAACACGTCGGGATCGGCGATCGTCTCGGGCCGGAACAGGTACTCGGACACGACGGTCGTGTGGTTCGGTCCCTTCGGGTAGCCGATGTAGTACATCGCGCAGTCGGGATGCAGGTTCAGCAGCAGGTTCGGGAACTGGTAGGCGCCGTAATACATCGAGTAGTCCTCGGGCTGCAGATCCGGCAGCTTCGGGAGCCTCGACTCGCCCGAGATCGTGAAGCTGCTGGCGCCCTCCCGCATCCAGTTGCCGTCGTCGCGGGTCTCCTCGTCCCAAACCTCACCGAACCGGAACAACGGCACGACCTGGACCAGCTCCGGGTGGACCTGGGGGCAGTGCAGGCACTCGTTGTAGTTCTCGACCACGATCTTCCAGTTGGCGGCGACCTCGTAGACGATCCGGACGCCGACCCGCAGCTCCTGCATGCGGAAGCGCTCGAACATCGTGACGCTCTCGGCGCCGGCCTCCAGGAACTCCAGGAGCGGCCGCGGCTCGCCGGTCGTGAGGTTCGCGAACAGGAACCCCGAGTGCGACTCGACCGGGAACGCGTGCAGCGGGTGGTCAGCCCGGTCGAACCGCTCGTCCTCCTTCACGTTCGGCGTGCCGATCAGGCGGCCGCGGAGGTCGTAGGTCCAGGCGTGGTACGGGCACACGAACGCCTTCCGGACCGAGCCGGCGGCCGGCTCGTCGTCGAGGAACTTCGTGCCGCGGTGGCTGCACACGTTGTAGAAGCCGTGCAGCGATCCGTCTTCGTCCCGGACGACGAACACGGACTCGCCGGCCAGGTCGCGGACGATGTAGTCGCCGGCTTTCGCGAGCTCCTCGGTCCGACCGACGCACACCCAGTCGCCGAACCAGATCCGTTCGCGCTCTTCCTCGTACACGGCGAGGCTGGTGTAGTCGGAGCCTGCCAACGTGGGGCGGGGGCGCCAGTCGCGCTCGTCGTACCGGATCGGGGTCTGCACGGCCATCTGGAGCTACTCCTCGGTCGGGGTCGGCACAAGGATACGGACTGGGGCCATCCGCGTGGTAATGGCGGTTGTATCGTCCGGACATGCGCGGAGGCCGGAAGTCCCCCCTCCTGCGCGCGATCAAGGAGCACACGCAGTCGACCCTCATCCGCGGTGAGGAGCGGTCGACGTTCGAGGATGCGATCGTCCGGATCGAGCGAGGTGCGATCTCCCGCCGCGAGCTCCTGCGTTACGGCGGGATGGTCGGCGCCGGGGCGGCGCTCGCGGCGTGCTCCTTCGGCACGAAGCGCTCGGCGACGAACACCGCATCCGGCCACACGCCGCACGACGCTCGCGTCGTGGTGGTCGGAGCCGGGCTGGCCGGCCTGACCGCGGCGTACCGGCTGACCCAGGTCGGCGTTCCGGTGCAGCTGTTCGAGGCCCGCGACCGGATCGGGGGACGGTGCTGGACCGCGCGCGGCTTCGCCCAAGGGCAGACGGCCGAGCACGGCGGGGAGTTCATCGACACGCGGCACGTCCACATCCGCGGTCTGGCCGCCGAACTCCACCTCGAACTGGACGACCTGTTCGCGGCGCCGCACGCGGGCGCCCGGTGGCCGAACTTCGTGGACGGATCCTTCCTGTCGAACCGCACGGTGAACGAGGTCTCGCACCGCGTCGCGGTGGCCGCGACCGCCGAGGCCCGGCGGATCGGCGTGATCCGGGGCGGCGCCCGGCCGTCCACGAGCGCCTTCTCCGCCGGCACCGCCACGCCCGCCGCGGTTGCGCTGGATCAACTCTCGATGGCCGAGTGGCTCGAGCGCGCGGCCCCCGGCGTCCTCGGCTCGCCGATGGGCCGGTGGTTCGACGAGTCGATGGCCGGGTGGTACGGCCTGAACATGGACGGTCTGTCCGCGGTGAACTGGATGGACTACTTCGTGATCTCGGCCCCGGGCGCCGACGAGCGATGGCACGTCCACGGCGGGAACGATCAGATCGCGACGCTCACGGCCGAGCGGCTCCCGGCCGGTACGCTCCGCTCGCGAACCCCGCTCCAGGCGATGCGCGCCCGCGGCGACGGCGCGTACCAGCTGACCTTCGCCGGCATCGCCCAGCCGGTGGTCGCGGACCTCGTGATCCTGGCGCTGCCGTTCACGACGCTTCGGCAGGTGGACCTGTCGAGCTCGGGGCTGAGCGCCGCGCGGATGGCCTCGATCCGCGAGCTCGCGATGGGCGACGACGTGAAGCTGCTGCTCCAGTACGACCGTCGCCCCGTCACGTTCGACGGCTGGAGCGGCGGCATGGAGCACGCGGATCCCGACTTCGAAACCTGGGAGAGCTCGCTCGGCGAGCACGGCACGGCCGGACTGCTCACGGTGTACGCGGGCGGGCGGACCGGCGCGAGCTGGACGGCCGAGCAGCCGCACGGGCCCGCGCCGCGCGCCCTCGAGGACGCGATCGTTCGCGACATCGATCGCGTGATCCCCGGGACGGCGGCGCACCGGATCGGCACGGCGTGGTCCGACCTCTGGACCCGCGACCCCTGGACCCAGGGCGCCTACGCGGCGTTCGCGCCCGGTCAGTACACCCGGTTCTGGGGGGCCCTCGCGCGCGCCGAGGGCAACGTGCACTTCGCGGGCGAGCACACGTCGACGTACAGCCAGGGCTATCTGGACGGCGGCGTCGAGAGCGGCAACCGAACGGCGGTCGAGGTCATGCGGGCGCTCGGCGTGCCGGTGCCCGCGGCGCTGGCGCGGCTCCCCTACAGCCCGGCCTGATCCTCGGCCGCGAACCGGACGATCTCCGCGGCGTGCTCCTCGTAGTGCTCGAACGTCTCTCCGGCGAACTCGGCCTCCGCGACCTCGGTGAGGTCCGGCAACGCCAGGAGGGCCGCGCGGGCGTGGTCGCGGCCCCGGGCCGCGCCGACGATCACCTCGTCCCACGCCATCGCCTGCGACTCCTTCGCGATCGCCTGGTTCAGTCCGTCCCCGTCCTGCTCCTCGGGCACGGGCAGACCTTGCGCGAGGTGCTCCAGCACGGCGCCGACGTAGTTCGCCCAGTACGCGCAGTGCCACACCAGATCCTTCACGGACCACCCGGGAACCACGGTCCGGACGTCGCGTCGCTCCTCCGGAACGGAGGAGAAAGCTTCGCGGAACGTGGACCAGGCGGCGTCTTCTCGCTGCAGCAGTTCGTCTTTCGTTGTCATCGTGTCCTCGGGAACCCCAGATCGACGCTGGATGTGGATGGGTCGGGCCAGCGCGACGTGACGACCTTGCCGCGCGTGTAGAACTGCACCCCCTCGGGGCCGTACATGTGGTTGTCGCCGAACAGCGACGCCTTCCAACCCCCGAAGGAGTAGTAGGCGACCGGCACCGGGATCGGGACGTTCACGCCGACCATCCCGGCGTTGACCTCGAACTGGAACCGGCGTGCCGCGCCACCGTCCCGGGTGAAGATGGCGACGCCGTTCCCGTACGGATTGTCGTTCACCAGGCGGACGGCGTCCTCGTAGGTGTCGGCGCGCACGACGGAGAGCACCGGCCCGAAGATCTCGTCGCGGTAGGCGTCCATCCCCGGCTCGACGTGATCGAGCAACGACGGCCCCAGGAAGAAGCCGTCGCCGCCCACGATCTCGTCCCGCCGGCCGTCGCGCACCACGGCCGCGCCCTGCTCGGCGCCGCTGTCGAGGTAGCCCGCGACGCGGTCGCGGTGCTCACGCGTCACGAGCGGGCCCATCTCCGAGGCGGGGTCGGTGCCGTCGCCGACCGTGACCTTGGGCAACCGTTCGGCGATCCGCTCGACGAGCGCGTCGCCGATGCCACCGACGGCCACGACGACGCTCACCGCCATGCAGCGCTCGCCGGCGCTGCCGTACCCGGCGCTGACGGCCGCGTCGGCCGCCATGTCGAGGTCGGCGTCTGGCAGCACGATCATGTGGTTCTTCGCGCCGCCGAGCGCCTGCACGCGCTTGCCGTTGCGCGTGCCGGTCTCGTAGATGTGCCGCGCGATCGGCGTGGATCCCACGAACGACACCGCCTGGATGTCCGGATGCTCCAAGATCCGATCGACCGCGACCTTGTCGCCCTGCACGACGTTGAACACGCCGTCGGGCACCCCCGCGTCCTTCAGGACCTCCGCGACGAACACCGACGCCGACGGATCCTTCTCCGAGGGCTTCAGCACGAACGTGTTCCCGCAGGCGATCGCGTTCGCGAACATCCACATGGGCACCATCGCGGGGAAGTTGAACGGCGTGATGCCGGCGGCGACGCCGAGCGGCTGCCGGATCGAGTACACGTCCACGCCGGTCGCGACCTGCTCCGAGTATCCGCCCTTCAGCAGGTTCGGGATGCCGCACGCGTACTCGACGTTCTCGATCCCGCGCTGGACCTCGCCGGCCGCGTCGGACAGGACCTTGCCGTGCTGGCTCGTGACGATCCGCGCCAGCTCGGGCTTGCGCTCGTCCAGCAACTCCCGGATGCCGAACAGGATGTCCGCGCGCTTCGAGAGCGACGTCGCGCGCCACGCCGGGAACGCCTCGCGAGCCGCGTCGACCGCCGCGTCGACCTCGGGCACCGATGCGAACGCGACCTCGTGGGTCTGTGCGCCGGTCGCCGGGTTGTAGACGGGTCCGGTCCGGCCGGACACGCCGGGAACGTGCTTCCCGCCGATCCAGTGGTCGATCCGCTCCATGACGCCACAGGGTACCGGTCGGCGCAGCGCGCCGGACCACTAACGGATCAGGTCGGCGAGCGGCGTGCTCGTGGTGCCCGTGGCCTCGGCCACGCCCTCGTTGGTGACGTGGCCGTCCCACGTGTTGACGCCGAGGGCGAGCGCCGGATCGTCGCGGACGGCGCGTTCCTCACCGACGTCCGCGATCGCCAGCACGTAGGGAAGCGTCACGTTCGTCAGCGCGTACGTCGAGGTCCGCGGCACCGCGCCCGGCATGTTCCCGACGCAGTAGTGCACGACGTCGTGCACCAGGTACGTGGGGTCGTCGTGCGTCGTGACGTGGGACGTCTCGAAGCAGCCGCCCTGGTCGATCGAGATGTCGACCAGCACGGTTCCCGGACGCATCTGTTGGACGTGGGCCGCGGTGACGAGGTGCGGGGCGCGGGCGCCGGGCACGAGGACCGCCCCGATCACGAGGTCGGCGTCGAGCACCAGCCGCTCGACGGCCAGCCGCGACGACATCACCGTCTGGATCCGGCCGTGCCAGATCCGGTCGATCTCGCGGAGGCGCTCGACGGTGTGGTCGACCACGACGACCTCGGCCTCCATGCCGGCCGCGATCTGCGCAGCGTTCCACCCGGCCATGCCGCCGCCGAGCACGACGACCCTCGCCGGCATCACGCCGGATGCGCCGCCCATGAGCACGCCGCGGCCGCCCTGGGGCCGTTCGAGCAGCTTCGCACCGACATGGGGCGCCATCCGGCCCGCGATCTCGGACATGGGGGCCAGCAGCGGCAGCCGGCCGTCCGGCCGCTGCACCGTCTCGTTCGCGATCGAGCGGACCCCGCGGTCGACGAGGAAGTGCGTGAGCTTCTCGTCCGCCGCCAGGTGCAGGAACGTGAACAGCACGTGATCGGAGCGGAACCGCTCGTACTCCTCGGGCTGCGGCTCCTTCACCTTCACGATGAGCTCGGCGTGGGAGAACACGGCGTCGGCGTCCGGAAGGATCTCGCCGCCGACCGCGACGTACTGCTCGTCGGTGATCGCCGAGCCGAGGCCGGCGCCCGCTTCGATCACCACGCGGTGACCGGCGTGGACCAGCTCGCGGGCGCCCTCGGGCGTCGCGGCGACGCGGTATTCGTGGTTCTTGACCTCTTTCGGGATCCCGACGATCACCGGCCGGCCTCCAGGTCCTCCAGCGCGCCGTCCAGCCCCGCCGCCAGCTCCTGCAGCTCCTCCGACTCCAGCACGAGCGGCGGCGAGATCTGCAGCGCACCCGGCGCGAGCGCTCTGGACATGATGCCCCTTCGGCGCGCCGCGAGCATCAGCCGGACGGGCGCGCCCGGGTCGGCGGCCAGCACCTCGTCGGAGAGCTGGACCGCCGCGAGCACCCCGGTACCGGAACGCACCTCCGAAACCGCGGGGTGCTCGGCGAGCGGGGCGACCGCCGCGGCAAGCTCCTGCTCGAGCGACTTCGCGCGGTCCACCAGGTCCTCGCGCTCCATCACGTCGAGGTTCGCGAGCGCGACGGCGGAGACCGTGGCGTGTCCCGTGTAGGTGTAGCCGTGACGGAACAGGCCGGCGCCAGGTCGCCAGAACGGCTCCCACACCCTCGGCGAGGCGATCACGGCGCCGAGCGGCAGGTAGCCGCTCGTGATGCCCTTCGCGCAGGTGATCAGATCCGGCTCAAGCCCGAAGCGGCCACTGGCGAACCACGCGCCGCAGCGGCCGAACCCCGTGATCACCTCGTCGGCGATGAAGAGCACGCCGGTGTCCCGGCAGACCTGGCGCGCGGCGGCGAGGTAGCCGTCGGGGGGCGGGAACACGCCGCCCGCGCCGATCACCGGCTCGCAGAAGAACGCGGCGACGCGGTCGGCGCCCAGCGCCTCGATGGTGGTCCGCAGCGCGTCCGCGTCGTCCCACGCGACCTCGGCGACGTCGGGCAGCAGCCCGCCGAACCCCTCGAGGTTCGCCGGGATGCCGGCCAGGGACGTGCCTCCGGTGTGCATGCCGTGGTACGCGCGCTCGCGCCGGATCAGCACCGTCCGCTGCGGCTCGCCCAGGAGCGACCAGTACCTGCGGACCATCTTCGTGGCGGTGTCGACCGAGTCGGAGCCGCCGCTGGTGAGGAACACCTTGGAGTTCGCGACGGGCGCGAGCGCGGCCATCCGCTCGGCCAGCGCCTCGGTCGGGGGGTTCGTGAGGTCGCCGAACGTGTGGTACGCGGCCAGCTCGCGGAGCTGCCGGCTCGCCGCGTCCGCGATCTCGGCGCGACCGTGACCGACGTTGCAGAACCACAGACCGCCGGTCGCGTCGAGGTAGCGGTTCCCGTCGGCGTCCCAGACGTGCGAGCCGCCGCCGCGCACGAGCGGGAGCGCGCCGTTCGCCTCGACGGCGGCCATGTCGGCGAAGGGGTGCCAGAAGCTGGTCATGGCCCAGATGTTCGCAGGTCGGAGGGGGCGTCGCCTCGGTGCGGCGGCGCCGCTAGGTCAGCGCCCGGACGCCGCGTTTCCGGAGCTGGTCGGCCACGATCTCCCGCTGGATCTCGGAGGTGCCCTCCCAGATCCGGTCGACCCGCAGCTCGCGGAAGAACCGCTCGGCGACGTTCTCCCGCATGTATCCGCGCCCGCCGAAGATCTGCACGGCCCGGTCGGCGACGCGGCCGGCCATCTCGCTCGCGTAGAGCTTCACCATCGAGCAGTGCGCGTGCTGGATCTTCACGTCGAGGCCGGCGTCGATCTCCTCGGCCAGCCGATAGGTCATCAGCCGCGCCGCCCAGAGCTCGGTCAGCGAATCGGCCAGCACGTGCCCGATCGCCTGGTTCTCGATGATCGGCCGACCGAACTGCACCCGCTCCTCCGCGAACGCCGTCGCCTCCTCGATCAGCCGCTCGGCGGCGCCGCAGCAGCGCGCCGCGATCATCAGCCGCTCGTAGCGGAACCACGCATAGGTGAACGACATGCCGTCGCCCTCCGCGCCGATCAGTTGGTCGGCACGGATCCGCACGTCCTCGAACGCGACGATCGCGTGCGTGTCGGGGTACGTGTGCATGTAGCGCGGCTCGCGGACCAGGCGCACGCCCGGCGTGTCCTTCGCAAGGACGAACATCGCGTGCTGGCCGGCGTGCTCCCCGTCCACCAGCTTCGCCTGGAAGTAGATGTGGTCGGCCGTGTTGAAGGACGTGACATGCCACTTCTCGCCGTTGAGCACGTAGCCGTCACCGTCGCGGCGCGCGGTGGCCTCGATCGCGTCGACGTCGGAGCCGGCGCCCGCCTCGGTGATCGCGTAGCACTCGTGCGACGTGCCGGCGATCGCGGGCCGCAGCCACCGCTCCACCTGCGCGGGCGTCATGACCTCGGGCGCCCATGCGGCCGGGGTGTGCACGCACCAGCCGAGCGCGTTCGTGACACGGCCGATCTGTTCGGAAACGAGGACCTGTCGGAGCATCGAGTACCCGCCGCCGCCGAGCTCCGTCGGCATGTTCATCGAAGAGAAGCCGAGATCCATCGCCATGCGGCGGTGCCGCGCGTGGGCGTCGTCCGGGATGTGGCCGTCGTGCTCCTCGGCGTGGACCTCCCAAGGGATCAGCTCCTCGTCGACGAACGCGCGCGCCCGGTCCTGGATCGCGCGGTCCTCATCGGACAGGAGATGGGCGGACACGGCCGCAGCATACGGTGGCGCGGCGTGCCGCCGGTATCAGCTCAGGAACTCGAGGCGGTCGCGGTGCGCCGCGATCGCGGCGAGCGTCGCGGGATCCATCGTGTGCTCGCGGTCGGGCTCCTCGACCTCGACACACTCGCCGAACAGCTCGCCGCTGAGGTAGCGCTGCCCGGTGTCCGGGATCACGGTCACGATCCGGCCGAGCTCGGGGTGTTTCGCGGCGACCTTCAACGCCGCGACGACGTTCATCCCCGAGGAGGGACCGCACAGCAGCCCTTCAGAGCGCGCGAGCAGCCGCGCCATCTCGAGGGACTCCTCCGTCGACACGACGACGACACCGTCGAGCACGGCCAGGTCGAGGTTCGGCGCCACGATGCCGTCGCCGATCCCGGGGACGCCGTGGGTGCCCCAGCGCTGCTCGCTGATCAGCGGGCACTCGGCCGGCTCGACCGCGTACGCCAGCACGTCGGCGCGGTGACGCTTCAACGCCCGGGCGGCGCCGGTTATCCATCCTCCCGTCCCCTGCGAGGCGACGACCGCATCGACGCCTCCGGACTGCTCCCAGATCTCCTCGCCCGAACGTTCCTGCGCCCGCGGGTTGTCCGGGTTCTCGAACTCGCCCGGGAAGAAGTAGCGGGCCGGGTCGGAGACGACGATCTCACGCATCCTCTCGAGCGCGAGGTCGATGTCCGTGCCGGCGCCCGGCGTGAGCACCAGCTCGGCCCCGTACGCGGCGATCATCCGCCGGCGCTCCGGGCTCATGCCCTCGGGCATCACGATCACGCAGGGGTAGCCCTTGATCGCGGCAACCGCCGAGCACGCGATCCCGGCATTGCCCGTCGTGCACTCGATGATCGTCATGCCGGGCTTCAGCTCCCCGCGCTCCTCGGCCCGGGTCAGCATCGCGGCGTAGATCCGATCCTTCACCGAGCCGGTCGGCCCGTACCACTCGACCTTCGCGAACAGCTCAACGTCGGGCGCGACACGCGCGAGCCGGATCAGCGGGGTCCTGCCGATCGCGTCCAGCAGCGACCCGGCGGGTTCGCGCGAGGCCGCCCAGTCCGTCGTCATCCGGCCGTCCTCCGCCGATCCAGGTAGCCGAGCTGGCGCGAGACGGCGGCCGCCGCCTCCGCGGTCCACAGTCCGATCCGCGGCAGGTCGACGCCCCGCATCCGGAACGCGGGCCCCGAGACCCCGAGCGCGGCGATCACGCGACCGTCCGCCTGCCGCACCGGGGCGGCGACCGCGTTGAGGCCCTCCTCCAGCTCCTCGAGGGTCTGCGCGTACCCCCGTCGGCGCACCTCGGCGAGCTGCCCGCGGAGCACGTCCGGATCAACGACGGTCCGGTCCGTGCGCGTGTCGAGCGGCGCGGCGAGGTACCGGTCCTGTTCCGCGTCGTCCATGAACGCCAGCAGGACCTTGCCGTTCGACGTGGCGTGCAGCGGCGTCCGGCGACCGACCCAGTTCACGGTGACGATCGCCTGCGAACCGGCGACCTGATCGACGTAGACCACGCCGTCGCCCGACAGGACGCCGAGGTTCGCGCTCTCACGCGTCCGCTCAGCGAGCTCTTCGAGGATCGGGCGCGCCGTCCTGACGAGATCGAGCCCCGACATCGCGGCGCCGGCCAGCCGCACGAGTCCGAAGCCGATGCGGTAGCGCTCGGTCACCGGATCGCGTTCGAGGAGGCCGCGTTCGGCGAGCGTCGCGGCGAGTCGCGAGGCGGTCGCCTTGTGCACGCCGAGCTGCCGTCCGAGCTCCGACACGCCGAGCTCGCCGGCGTCGGCCACGAGCTCGAGCGCGGTCAGCGCGCGTCTGACCGATTGGAGTCCGCCGGTGGCCGATTCGTCGCGCACGCTGCAACCTTCGTGAGCTGGGTGCAACACGGACGCTAGGCCGCGTCCCAGGCCGATGTCAATCCGGCGGCACGGAGGGAGAAGGGGGCCAGGCCGCCACGGCCGGGAAACCGGGACAGGGCTGGCGGGCGGACGGTTGGCCGGAGGAGTCCAGGCTCCCGGGAGGGCGTGAACACCGGACTCAAATCCTGGCAGGTCGGGCGGCCGCGATCCGGGCCTAGACCGGGACGGTCAGCGTCCGCACCGTCCGCGAGGGGCGAGAGGGGTTATTCGGTGGTGATGCCTCGGTCATGCGTCTGAGGGGCTAGGCCATAGGCAGTTCAGGAATCGGAGTTCACGTCCCAGGCTGCTCGCCCGATCTTCGTCCCGCCGCCCCACTCCGATGGGAACCGGAGTTCACTCCTGACGCCCTACGGTCGCTGGTTCAGAATGCCGACATACTGTTTCGGTGCAACTCGCTGCTCGATCTCGGCGGCTGACACTCGAAGTAGCCATCGCATTGCTCCTGGTGGCGTGCGCGGCCCAACCTTCGACGGAAGCGCGCGGCGCGGGTGCAGCCGCCGACCTGCAACGCGCAGTGGCGGCCACGCTCGCCGCCAAGAGCTTCCACGCAGACGTGCGGCAGACGCTGCCCGACGGCGTCGGAGAGGGAACCGTCGACTACGAGGCGCCGGACCGAGAGGATTCCCGCGAGGGTACCGGCAAGGACCGATTGGAGACGATCACGATCGGAACCACCCTTTACGTAACGGATCGGCCGGGCTTCTTCAACGAGATCGACGGTCGAGGCAGAGGGGCCGCCGACGCGCTCTCGTATCTACATTTCCTCGAACACGCGCAGAACGTTCGCCTCGACGG
>DATIWE010000061.1:0-67790 GCA_035519495.1 Actinomycetota bacterium | reverse complement strand
CCGTGACCTCCGCGGTGTGCGGCTCGCTCGTGGAGCGCGGGCTGTTACAGGCCACGGACCTCGTGACGGCGCACGTGCCCGAGTTGGCCGGGTCTTCGTTCGAGGGCTGCACGGTCCGGCACCTGCTGGACATGCGCGCGGGCACGCGGTTCGATGAGGACTACGCGAACCTCGATGCGGACGTCCGGGTGTACGAGCAGATCTACCTGTGGCGCCCGCGCAGCGATCCGACGCTGCCGGCCGATATCACCGCGTACTACCGGATGTTGCAGAACCAGGGACCGCACGGCGGCCCGTTCGACTACCGCTCGGTCCTGACGGACGTGCTCGGGTGGGTGATGGAGCGGGCCGCCGGCGCGCGCCTGGCCGACCTGATCTCCTCCGAACTGTGGCGGCCGATGGGCGCGGAGTTCGACGCCGAGGTCACGGTGGACGCGCACGGCAACGCGATGGCCGACGGTGGGGTCTGCTGCACGCTGCGTGATCTCGCGCGGTTCGGGCAGCTCCTGCTGCAGGGCGGACGCCGAGGCCGGCGCACCATCGTGCCCGCCGCGTGGATCCGCGACACGTTGTTCCCCGAGCCCGACGTGATCGCGGCGTTCGCCTCGACGGCCGACGCGCGGGAGCTCCCGCGCGGCGCCTACTACCGCAACCAGTTCTGGGTCGTGGACCCGGACGGCCCCGTGTACATGGGCTCCGGCATCAACGGCCAGACGGTCCTGGTCCACGGGCCCGCTCGCGTGGTGGTCGCGAAGTTCTCCACGTGGCCGCAGGCCTGGACCGCGAAGTTCTCGATCTCGACGCGCAAGGCGCTGGTCGATCTGGCCGAGCAGCTTGCGGACGGCCGGCTCTAGGCCTCGGCCGGTTCGTCGAACGGGTCGTCCATCCGGAGCGCCACCGCGACGGCGTCGGCGAACAGCGCCTCGGCCGCCTGGATGTTCGCCTCGGCGCCGGAGTTCGCGGAGACCCGATCCTCGTCCACGCCATCCGCGACGAGTCCGCGCCGGCGATCGTAGACGGGCGCGCCCGCGGCGTTCCGCCCGTCGAACCACGCGCGCGCGTCCGTCGCCAGGCGCGACCAGCGTTCGTCGTCGGTCGCCTCGTGCAGCCGGTCGAGCGAGTAGATGCACGCGCCGACGTCGTAGGGGCTCGACGTCGGCCCGGCGAACGCCCGCTCGACCGCCGGCGCGAGGAGCGCGTCGGCGCTCCGGATCGCGACCTCCAGCAGCCCGGGGTCGTCCAGCAGGGTCGCCGAGGACGCCAGCACACCCTCCTGGATGTGCGCCCACAGGTGGGGCACGCCGGTCTCGAGCTCCGCGTTCTTCAGCACGTCCCCCTCACGGCACGCCGCCAGCTCGCGGACCCAGGTCCGCATCGGCGCCTCCAGCTCCACCATGCCCGCGTCGGCGATGAGGCGCCGCGCCGTCAGCACGTGCAGCGCCCGCACGTCCGGTGGCGCCGGGCGGGAGATCGCCCGATCGAGGCCCAGGCGCAGCGCGTCGTGCGCGCGTTCGTCGCCGAACGTCAGCCACGCGTGGCTGACGCCGACGAGTGCACGCGCGTGCCAGAAGTTCTCGCCCGTGACGGACGTGATGCCGTGGGTGTTGCGGGCGCCGTCCCAATCGAACACGAAGTTGATCCACCGGCCGTCCGGCTCCTGCATCCACAACACGAAGGCCAGCGTCGCGCGCGCCCACCGTTCGACCCAGGGGAGCTGCGTCTGCGTCCACACGTCGCACAGGACCTCCAGCAGCCGGGCGGCGTCGTCGACGCAGGCCACGCCCTCGCGGCCGGATTCGTTCGCCGGGATCGACGAACCACGCCGGTCGGCGTAGACGGCGACCGCCATCGCATCGGGGCCGGCCGCCGCGATCGGGCGCGTCAACCGGGCGAGCTGCCGGAGCATGGCTGCGGAGTCTTCCAGGGTCGCGGAGGCGTGTCAGCCCGGGACTACTCGCGCACCAGGGCTCCGAGGACGTCGGCCAGATCGAGGTCCGCCGCGCAGAGCGTGGCGTCGGCGGCGCCGTAGTAGACCCGGATCGTCCCGCCGCCGAGGTCGATGTGACCGGAGGGGAACACGACGTCCTCGAGGAACCCGTCGTGCTCGTAGTCGGCCTCGGGGAGCATCAGCGGCTTCGGTGACCGCGCGAGGACCTTCGTGGGATCCCCGGCGTCCAGGAGGATCGCGCCCATCCCGTAGCGGTTCTGGCGGTCGACCCCGTGGTAGAGCTCGAGCCAGCCCTCGTCCACGCGGATCGGCACCAGCGAGGCGCCGATCCGCATCTCGTCCCACATCCCGTGCCGCGGGGTCGCGATCGGGCGCGGATTCCCCCAGTGGACCAGGTCGTCGCTCTCCGCCAGCCAGAGCCCCAGGACACGACCGAACGAGCCCGGCATCGGACGCGTGAAGGCCAGGTAGCGGCCGCCCACGCGTTCGGGGAACAGCACCACGTCCTTCTGGTCGGGCTGCAGCATCGTGCCGTGCCGTTCGAAGGCCACGAAGTCGGTGGTGCTGAGCCGGGCCGTCGAGATGCCCAGGCGGCTCGCGGCCACGTAGGTGATCTGATACACGCCGTCGAGCAACGTGATCCGGGGGTCCTCGACCCCGTACTCCTCGAGCGCCGTCGAGGGCACGACCGTCGGATCCGGGTCGACGGTGAAGGTGAGCCCGTCGGTGCTCCGCGCCAGACGCAGGTGCGAGATGTGCGACAGGTAGTCGGTGAACTCGTCCTGGCCCGGCGTGAACCCGCCGGCCGCGTTCCGGTAGCGGATCGTCCGAGGATCCGACAGGTCGAGCCCCGGCAGGTCCTTCGGGACGTAGCCGATCACGACGCTCGGCGGCTCCAGCTCGGTGTCCAGGTACGCCATCCCGATCAGCTGATCCGCCTGGAGGCCGCCCGGCAGCGGGACGGGGCGCGGCCGCGAGCCGGAGAGGTCGATCATCTGGGCGTCCGGGTCGGGCTGGGCATCACGTCGTGGACGCTCGGCCACCCGCACCAGCATCACGACCTCGTCCCCGAGCTTCGTCACGCCGGGGTTGATCGTCGAGATCACCTCGAACCCCGGCTGCGACGGCGTCACGCTCGCCGGCGTGATGAGCGGGTTCGCGTGCACCCGGTGCGCGATCTTGAGCGTCGCACGCTCGGAACGGCGTGCCTTCGGCGCCGGCGCGTGCTCGGCCACCAGCTCTTCCATCGCGGACAGGAAGCGAGCGCCGGTCTTCGGCCACGTGGCCTGGTTCGCGTAGCGGTACGCGTTCTTCTCCAGGCGCCCCTTCAGCTTCGGGTCGTCGAGGATCCGGATCACGGCGTCCGCGATGCTCTGCGGCGAGCGGAACTCCACGAGGAGCCCCCGGTCGTTGTCCAGCGCCTCGAGCGCGTGCAGGTACGGCGTGGAGACCACCGCCTTGCCGGCCCCGAGCGCGTACGACAACGTGCCGCTCGTGATCTGGTTGGGGTCGAGGTACGGCGTCACGTAGACGTCGGTCGCCAGCAGGTACTCGATGATGTCCTTCTGTTCGAGGTACTGGTTCACGAACAGGACGTTGTCCGTCAGTTCGAGCTCCTCGACCAGCTGGATCAGCTTGTTGCGGTATTCCTCGCCGCGCTGGCGGAGCAGTTCCGGGTGGGTCTGGCCGGCGATCAGGTAGAGCGCGTCCGGGTGGCGCCCCGCGATCTCGGGCATCGCCTCGATCACGTACTCGAGGCCCTTCCCGGGGCCCACCAACCCGAAGGTCGAGATGATCTGTCGCCCGTCGAGGTCGAGCTTCGCCTTCAGCCGGCGGCGGCCCTGCGGCTCGATGTGCGGCATCCCGTGGGGGATCACCGTCGGCTTCGCGGTGACGCCGTAGACCTCGTCGAGGATCGTGACCGCGGTCTCGGCCATGACCACGAGCCCGTGTGCGGCATCGGCGATCGACCGGACCGCGTCGCGGATCGCCGGGGACGGATCGGGCAGCACGGTGTGCAACGTCACGAGCGCCGGCTTGTGCTTCAGCTCCTCGAGGAACGGCGTGAGGTGGTCCTCGTACGTGCCCTCGATCCAGTGGTCGCCGACGAACCCGCCGCCCTTCCATAGACCGTAGAGGCCGAACTCGTGCTGGACGCAGACGATGTCGGCGTTCGACCGGTCGATCTCGTGCGCCGCCGCCCGGTAGGGCATCGCGCTGCCCTGGCGGATCCGCCAGCGGACCTCCGAGCCGTAGGCCCGCACGGCGTTCCGCTCGTCGATCGCGGCCACGCGGGCCTGGGTCCGAGGGTCGGCCTCGCGGACGGCTCGGATCAGGTCCGAGGTGAACGTCGCGATGCCGCAGCGGCGCGGCGGGTAGGTCGAGACGAACGCGATGCGCATGGGCTCAGGGTACCCGGCGACCCGGACGCCTCGCGAGGCGTCAGGCCAGGGGCTCGAACCGGGCGGTGAAGTGCCGGAGCTGCGGCGCCTGCTCCACGATCCGGTACCCGGGGAGATCGGCGGCGCGCGCCGCCACGGAGGTGACCACCTCGATCACGTAGTCGATGTGGCTCTGCGTGTACGTCCGGCGCGGGATCGCCAGGCGGACCAGGTCGGTCGCGGCAGGCTCCTCGCGACCGTCCGGCTTCATGCCGAACATCACCGTGCCGATCTCGCAGCTGCGGATCCCGCCGGCCTCGTACAGCGCGACCGCGAGCGTCTGGCCCGGGTACGCGAGCGGCGGCACGTGCGGCAGCAGCGCGCGGGCGTCCACGTACACCGCGTGACCGCCCGCCGGCCGCACGATCGGCACGCCGGCGTCGACGAGGGCATCGGCCAGGTATTCGGTCGAACGGATCCGGTAGCGGAGGTACTGCTCGTCGACGCATTCGCGCAGTCCCTGCGCGATCGCCTCGAGGTCGCGGCCGGCGAGCCCGCCATACGTCGGGAACCCTTCGGTCAGGATCAGCAGGTTCCGGCAGCGCTCGGCCCAGGCGGCGTCGCGCATCGCGAGCCAGCCGCCGATGTTCGCCATCGGATCCTTCTTCGCGGACATCGTCATGCCGTCGGCCAGCGACGCCATCTCGCGCACGATGTCGGGCACCGCGGCGTCCGCATAGCCCGGCTCGCGCGTCTTCACGAACCACGCGTTCTCGGCGAAGCGGCACGCGTCGAGGAACAACGGCACGCCGGAGCGGTCGCACAGCGCGCGGACCCCGCGGAGGTTCTCCAGTGAGACGGGCTGGCCGCCGCCGGAGTTGTTCGTGATCGTGACCACCACGACCGGCACGTCGGCGCCGCGCTCGGCCAGCAGTCGCTCGAGCGCGGCGAGATCCATGTTGCCCTTGAACGGGTGCAGCGCGGCCGGGTCGCGTCCCTCGGGGATCACGAGGTCGACGGCCTCGGCGCCGGTCGACTCGACGTTGGCCCGCGTCGTGTCGAAGTGGGTGTTGTTCGGCACCACCGTGCCGGCCCCGGCGATCGCCGAGAACAGGATCTTCTCCGCGGCGCGTCCCTGATGCGTCGGGATCACGTGTGGGAACGGGAACAGCTCCTGCACGGCCTTCAGGAACACGAACCACGACGGCGAGCCCGCGTAGCTCTCGTCGCCGTGCTGGATCGCGGCCCACTGGTCGCGGCTCATCGCGCCGGTGCCCGAGTCGGTCAGCAGGTCGATCAGCACGTCGTCGGCGTGCACGTTGAACAGGTTGTAGCCGGCCTCGCGGATCTTCGACCGGCGCTCGTCCTCGGTGAGGAACCGGAGCGGCTCCACCGAGTGGATCCGGAACGGCTCGATGATCGTCCGGAACCCGTTCACGGTCGCTCTCAGAGGTCGATCTCGGGGGCGACGTCCTGCAGTCCCTCGATCGACACAGCGAGGAACTCGTCGAGCGGCAGGCCGATCCGCTCCTCGACGTCGGTGACCTCGTCGCGGTTGACGCCGGGCGCGAACGCCTTCTCCTTGAGCTTCTTCTTCACGCTCGAGACCTTCATGCCGGTCGCCTTCTCGGGCCGAACGAGCGCGGATGCGACCAACAGCCCGGCCACGGCGTCGGCGTGCACCACCGCCCGCGACATCCGATCGGTCCGGTACTCCGCGTACGCGTGCGCGAGCACCCCGTTGATCACGCGGTCGTCGACGTCGGCCTCCGCGAGCCACTCGGCGGCGAGCCTCGCGTGCTGCGCCCCGTCGTCGCCGGTGTGGTCCTGATCCAGGTCGTGGAACAGGCCGGTGAGGCCCCACAGGTCCTGCTCCTCGTCGAAGTGCCGCGCGAGTGCGCGCATCACCCCCTCGACCGAGACGAGGTGCCGGAACGTCGTCTCCTTCAGGCACCGCTCGCGGGCGAACGCGTGGGCCTCGTCACGATCCATCACCCGGCCCGGCATGCGGCGGATGATAGTTGGGCGTGACCCTCGCGGGTGGCGCCGCGTGCCCGCCCGTGCCTACCATGAACGCGTGCCGTGTCCTCGCTGCGGATCGGACGCTCCGTCCGGCGCGCGGTTCTGCCCGTCGTGCGGCGTTGACCTTGGCGCTCGCGGCAGCCGTGAGGAGCGCAAGGTCGTGTCGGTCCTGTTCATCGACATGGTCGGGTCGACCGCACGGGCCGACGGCGCCGACCCCGAAGACGTCCGCGAGCTGAACCGGCTGTACCTGCACGAGCTCCGCGAACGGATCGAGCGGTTCGGCGGTGTCGTGGAGAAGTTCATCGGCGATGCCGTGATGGCAGTGTTCGGCGCGCCGCTGGCGCGGGACGACGATGCGGAGCGGGCCGTGCGAGCGGCGTTGGACTCGCTCGAGGGGGTCGAGGAGCTGAACCGGACGCACCCCGGGCTCGGACTCCAGGTCCGCGCGGCGGTCTGCACCGGCGAAGCGCTCGTCACGCTCGACGCGGGGCCGGTGGAGCCGCTCGCGACCGGCGACATCGTGAACACCGCGGCCCGCCTCCAGTCGGCCGCGCCGCCCGGCCGTGTCGTCGTGGGCAAGGAGACCCATGGGTTCACGAAGGACGTCTTCACGTTCGAGCCGCTGGATCCCATCGACGCGAAAGGGAAACGCGAGCCGGTCGCGGCGTGGCTCGTCGGGAGCGCCGTCTTCGAGCCCGCGTTCCGACCGCCGTCTGCGACACCGCTCGTCGGGCGGCGGGCGGAGCTACAGGCGATCCGTGAGCTGTGGGACCAGGTCGCCGCGACGAACGAGCCGCGCCTGATCACGCTGCTCGGCCCGCCGGGCATCGGGAAGTCGCGTCTGGCCCGCGTGGTGACCGACGAGCTCGAGCGCAGCGGGGCGCGGGTCCTGTGGGGCCGCAGCCTCCCGTACGCGGAGCAGACGCCGTACCGCGCCGTCTCGGAGATGGTGGGACGGGCGGCTGGGATCTTCGAGGACGATCCTCCCGCCCAGGCGCGGAGCAAGCTCGCGGGCCTGATCGCCGACCTGCACCTGGCCGACGAGGCCACCGACACGACGAGGCATCTCTCGTTGCTGATGGGGCTGGGGCTCGACGACCCGACCGAAGACCCCGTCCATCTCCAGTACGCCGCGCGCCGCGTCGTCGAAGAGCTCGCCGCACGGACCCCTCTGGTGCTCGTCTTCGAGGACGTGTATTGGGGCGACGAGCCGTTGCTCGATCTCGTGGACTATCTGGCCGGCCACGTGGACGACCGTCCGGTGCTGTTCCTCGCGCTCGCTCGTCCCGAACTGCTCCAGCGAAGGAGTACGTGGGGGGTCGACGCGACGGCGCCGATCACGCTGTCGCTGGAGCCGCTGACCGTGGAGGAAGCCACGGAGATGGCGGCCGGCCTGGTAACGCCGGATCGTCGGACGATGATCGAGCGGGTCGTCGGGACCGCTGAGGGTAACCCGCTGTTCCTCGAGGAGCTCGCGGCCGTAGCCGATCCCGATCACGGCGTGCTTCCCCCGACGATCCGCGCAGCGACCGCCGCGAGGATCGACGCGCTGCCGGCGGACGCTCGGACGGCGTTGCTGCACGCTTCCGTCATGGGCCAGGCGTTCTGGCGTGGCGTGGTCGCCTCCACCGCCGGACTCGCCGACGTCGACGGGGCGCTGGACGTCCTCACGGCTACCGGGCTCGTGCGCCGTCAGGACCGGAGCAGGGTCTCCGGCGACGTCGAATACCTCTTCAAGCACGTGCTCGTGCGGGACGCCGCCTACGAGATGCTGCCTCGGAGTACCCGGCGTGTGCTGCACGCCGCGACGGCCGACGCCATCGAGCGGAGCGCCGACGACCCAGACGAGGTCGCCTGGATCTTGGCGTACCACTGTCGAGAGGCGGGGGAGCCCGAGCGCGCGGTTCGGTACTCCCTGGTAGCCGCTGAGCGGGCTCGCGACGCGATGGCGGCCGAGGAGACATGGGACCTCTACACCCAGGCGCTCGAGCTCGCCAGCTCCGACGATCAACGGCGCGCGATCCGCCTCGAGCGCGGGGTCGCGCTCGTGGACCTGTGGGAGACGGGTCGAGGGGTTGATGAACTCACGGCGCTGCTGCCCGAGCTCCACGGCGCCCAGGAGGTCGAGGCGCTGATCGCATGCGGACACGCGATGAGCGGGACCGAGAACACGCAGGAGATGTTCATGTGGGCGCGGCGAGCCGTGAAGCTGGCGGCGGCGGAGGCGCCCGAGCTCGAGGGGCGCGCGCTCGCCGTGCTGAGCGCGGCGCACTCGATGCGCGGGGACGCCGGGGACCTGGCCCGTGCGGTCGAGATCGGCGATCGAGCCCTCGCCGGATGGCCGGCGGACGCTCGCGCCTACGAGCTGTCCCACCACTACCACCTGCACATCGCCGTCAACTATTGGATGGGCGGCTACGAGCGGGGGCTCGAGCTCGCCCGGGAGGGATCGGAGATCCGCGGCCTCGGTCCGAACAGCGCGGAGTACGTGATCGGGAGCTTCGGACAGATCGGGCTCAACCTGGCCGGGCTCGGGCGCTACGAGGAGGCGATCGCTCGCGGCGAGGAGGCGATCGCGACCGCCCACCGGCTCGGCGCGTGGGACATCCGCGTGACGAACGACTCCACGGCCCCGCTGCGGGACGTCTACGCGCTGGAGGAGGCACGACGACGCAGCGAGCGGATGGTTGAGCGACTCGGACCGAGCGACTTCAACATGCCATGGATGAACGCCCGAGCCGATCTGATCAGCACCCAACTGTTGGCCGACGACGTGGGCGCGGTCGAGCGGGACTGGCCGGCGGCATGGGACGACGCGATCGCGAGTCCCGCCTGGGAGCACTGGCTGATCACCGGGCGGCTCGCGGTCGTTCGCGCGGAGCTGGAGCGCGTGCGCGGCCGGCTCGACGACGCCGTGACGTGGTCGGGGCGCGCACTCGAGCTCGCTCGCCCCGTCGGGCGGAAGAAGTACGAGGTGGTCTCGATCATCACGCTCGGCCGCACGCTCACGGCGGATGGGTTGTTCGCCGACGCGGTGTCGCAGCTGGATGAAGCCGTGGTGCTGGCCGACGCGCTCGGCTCGCCCCTGTACCGGTGGCAGGCGCGCGCCGCGCTCGCCGACGCCGAACGGGGCGTCCCGGATCGGGCGGCAGCATCGGACCGCACCCTCCAGGAGGCCGTCGGCATGATCCACGAGATCGCGGGCTCGCTTACGCCGGAGCGTGCGGCGGGCTACCTCGTCGCTCGGCCGGTCGCCGACGTGTTGGAACGCGCCGGCTGAGCGTCGATCAGACGAACGAGCGCGGCTCGACCTTCGGGCCGAACGCCGGCGGCGTGATGCCGGAGACCTCGAGCAGCACCTCGACGCGGCCGCGCTGACCGCGGTACGGCTCCACCAACTCGAGCATCCGTTCGTCGGTGCCCCGCGGCTCCCCGGCGAGCGCCCAGCACACGATGTTCGGAAGGTGCGCGTCGCCGACCGAGATCGCGTCGGGGTCGCCGAACGCGATCCGCCCGACCTCGCCGAGCGTCCACGGGCCGACGCCGGGGAGCTTCGCGAGCCACGACGCGTCCGTCAGTGCGGCGATCTTCTTCGGGTGACGCGCTGTTTCGCGGAGGGTCTCGGCGCGCCGGCCGGTGACGCCGAGCCGGGTCAGCTCCCAGCCGGGGATCGCGGCCAGGCGCTCGGGGTCCGGAGGGAGGAACAGGCCCACGTCGCCGGGCGCCGCGTCGGACGTTCGCGGCACGATCTCCCTCCAGGCCCGGCGTGCTTCGATGCCGGTCACCTTCTGCTCCAGGATGGCGGCGATCAGCACCGGGAAGGGCTCGGCGCGCGTGAGCAGGACGTTGCGATGCTCACGCCAGGCCGTGGCCACGGCGGGGTGCACCGGCTCCATGAACGCGTCGGGATGATCGAGCGCGCCGGCCAAGCCGGGCGCCGCGACCTCGATCGCGTGATCCGCGCCCGGACCCCAGGCTTCTGCTTCGACCACCGACGTCGCGGTCTGCGTGAGCCGGAGCGTCGCGGCGCCGTCGGGGGTGCGGATCGCGCGCCACACCGCCGGGCCGTCGATGCGGGTTGTGGGATCGCCGTCGCCCCGGACCAGCGGGAACACGGTGCGTCGCAGATCCACCGGGTGCTGGAGGCGGATCGTGGCGGTCGCCATCGCACGCCCAGCGTACGCTCGAGCTCGTGCCGACCGTCTACGACCTGACCCTCGAGCAGCTCACCGACCGGCTCGTCGCGTGGGGCGAGCCGGCCTTCCGCGCGAAACAGCTCTGGAACCAGCTGTGGAAGCGAGCGGCGACGTACGACGCGATGTCCGACCTGTCGCCGGCGTTGCGGGAACGGCTCGCGGCCGACCTGCCGCTCGGCGTCGAGGTCCTCGACGAGCGCATGGCCGATCGCGGCGCGACGCGGAAGGTGTTGCTCCGCCTCGGCGGCGCGCACGTGGTCGAGGCCGTGCTGATGGGCTATCCGGATCGCGTGACCGTCTGCGTGTCGTCACAGGCGGGCTGTGCGATGGGGTGCACCTTCTGCGCGACGGGCCAGATGGGCCTGAAGAACAACCTGACCGCCGGCGAGATCGCGGCGCAGACCGTGTGGGCGCGGCGCGAGGCCGCGAACCTTCCCGAGACCACGCCGCGACGGCTGACGAACATCGTGTTCATGGGGATGGGAGAGCCGCTCGCGAACGAGCGGCACGTGTTCACCGCGCTCGGGACGCTCACCGCCCCCGGCGCCTTCGGGCTGGGCGCCCGCCACGTCACCCTTTCAACGGTCGGGCTTGCGCCGGGCATCCGGCGGCTCGCGAGCGCACATCCCCAGGTCGGGCTCGCGGTCAGCTTCCACGCCGCATCCGACGAGCTCCGCTCGGAGCTGGTGCCGCCGAACGACCGCTGGCCGCTCGCCGAGCTCGAACGAGCGATCGAGGAGTGGCGGACGGCCACCCGTCGCCGTCCCTCGATCGAGTGGGCCCTGATCGACCGCGTGAACGACATGGAGGAGCAGGCCGCGCTCCTGGCGCCGATCGCGCGCCGCCTCCACGCGCACGTCAACCTGATCCCGCTGAACCCGACCCCGGGCTACCCGGTGGTGGGCTCTCCGCCGGCCCGGATCCGCCGCTTCGTCGCGGCGCTCGAGGCGAACGGCGTGAACGTGACGGTGCGCGACACGCGCGGGCGGGAGATCGATGCCGCGTGTGGCCAGCTCGCCCTCGCGGCGGCCGCGACCTAGTCGGCTCCCTCCATCAGGGGCGTGAGCAGCTCCTCGAGCGGGCGGATGCCCAGATCGTGGATCTCGAGGGGCTTGCCCATGAAGGCGGCGATCGCGCGGGCCTTCTCCTCTCGCTCCGCGTCCGGGTGCTGGCGGACGAAGAGCACACGTTCGAGGTTCCCGAAGTACCGCTCGGCCATCCACGGGTAGCGGTCGATGCCGAGGCCCTTGATCACGGCGCGCTCCCAGTTCTGGACGAGCCAGTCCGTCAGGAAGTAGATCCCGGGCTCCTCGGCGAACCGCCGGAAGAGCTCCCCTGCGTACCACTCGAAGCAGTGCGCGCCCGCCGGCCGCACCGCCGGGTACCGAGCGAGCACCTCGTCGAGGCGGCCGCCCGTGCCGCAGTCGCCGTAGACGACGACCACGCGCTCGTAGTCGGGCAGCAGCGCCTGCAGCTTCTCCTCGACGGCGGGCCCGATGTCCCGCGGCGTCATGTGCAGCTCCGAGGAGATCCCGTGCACGTCGGCGTCCCACCCGTGCATCCGCACCAGCGTCGCCGTGTCCTGCGCGACGGCGCCGCACGCGATCAGTGCGGTGCGTGCCCCGGTCCTCGTCATCCCGCCGCCTCCCGGGCCACCCCGGGATCAGCGGAAGTGCAGCATCGAGGCCGGGCTCGCGGCGGCGACGCCGCCCGTCCGCACCGGCACGAGGGTCGGGCTCTCCAGCGCGGGTTCCGTCTCCTCGGGCTTGGTCGGCCCGGCTTCGAAGTCGTCGCCGAACCGCGGCTCGCCGGTCTCGGCCTCGAGCGGCGTGCCGCGCCGCAACCGGCGCACGAGGTCGGCGCCGATCCACAGGCACACGGCGATCGCGATCGGGTGCCCGAACGGGAGCTTGACCGAGCGCAGGACCGCCGGCAGCTCCGAGGACTCCGTGACGAGCTGCGTCACGACGAAGAACGCCGAGAGGATCACCATCCCGCGGCGCGCGATCTTCGGCAGCGCCCACGCGAGCGGGAGGGCCCAGACGAGGTACCAGGTGAACAGGACCGGCGAGGGCAGCATCACCGCGAGGAACGCCCACCCCCACGCGGCGGTGAGCGCGACCGGGGTCCGCGCCTCGGGGCTCCGCCAGATGCGGCGGCCGATCGCGATCACGGCGACGAGCGAGATGCCGAACAGCGCGACCCGGGCGCCGGTTGCGGCCGGGGCGCGCCAGGCGTTGCCGCCCAGCAGGCCGCCGAGGCCGGAGGCGGCCCGAACCACGAGCTGGCCCGGCGCCATCCACGAGTCGTGGCCGGAGACCTCCATCAGGCCGAGGGTCGGGTTCGTCGCCTGGAGGAAGGGGAGCGCCAACGCGAGCCACACCCCGCCGACGACGGCGCCGTACGTGACCAGCACGCGCCGCCGCCGCTCCGGCGAGGCGCTCGCGATGATCGCGACCATGAGCAACGCGAGCGGCACGATCGCGCTCGCCTTCACCGACATGCCGAGCGCGAGCGAGATCGCGGACAGGAGCTCGTGCTCGGAGAACAGGAACGCGACGGCCGCGGCCACGAAGAAGGCGACGAGCATGTCGTTGTGGCCGCCGCCGACCACGTGGAAGATCACGATCGGGTTCAGCCCGATGATCGCGACCGCGAAGGTCGCACGATCGGGCCGCACCTTGCGGACCGTGTGGGCCACGATCGCGATCGTGCCGAGGCTCGCGACCGCGGCGAGCAGCTGGAAGCCGGTGATCAGGCTCCGGAGGCTCTTGGCGGTCCCCGTGAGCGCCGCGGACATCCATGTGAACAGGGGGCCGTACACCGACGGCGTGCCGCGCCAGCCGGGCCACGTGAGCGACCACAGCGAGTTCAGCGGGAAGTCGCGCGGCGTCAGGACGTAGGGGTTGCCGCCGTACGTGCTGACGATGCGTCCGTAGTAGGCGTAGCTGTAGACGTCACGGGAGAACAGCAGCGGCAGCATCAGCACCAGCAGGTGGAAGCCGATCGCCAGCAGTACCACCATCTTCAACGAGATCCGCCGGTTCCATGCTTCGCGGAGGATCAGCAGGAAGCCGATCGCGGCCGACGTGGTCGCGAGCAGCCCGACGAGCATGAGGCCGGCCGGGTCGAGGTGACCGAGGCCGAGTAGCGACGAGATCCACCGCAGCGGACCGAACGCGCGCTCGGTCGCGGGCAGGATCGGATTGAACGGCGAGTTCGGCGTCGCGGAGACGAGCGCGACGAACGCCATGCTGGCGACGGACGCCGCGATCGCGCGCTTCGTGCTGGGCGCCAAGGGACGTGAACGGGTCGGCGAAGAGCGCATGGGTGCCCGTACCGTACCGTACGGGACCAACGCAGCAGTTCCCAGAACGACCCCGGGGGACCGCCGCAACCGTATCTCCACGCCTGCGTCCCTCCCTAGTACCCGACGCTATCGGTCGGCCAACGAAGCTGCAACCCGCTCCGAACGGGCTTCGTATGCTGCAGCGATGGGCTTCGTCGAACTGACGGACGTGACCGTCGCGCTGCCGGGCGGATGGACCCTCTTCCAGGAGGTGTCCTTCCGCGTGCCCGACGGCGAGCACGTCGGCCTGATCGGCGCGAACGGCATCGGCAAGACCACGTTGCTGCGGTTGATCGCCGCCGAGGAGCGGCCCGCCGCCGGCTCGATCCATGTCGACGGCCGCGTCGGGCTGATGCGGCAATTCATCGGATCGACCGACGGGCCGATCCCCCTGCGGGAGTTCCTGCTCGCCTACAGCGAGCAGCCGGTCCGTCAGGCGGCCGAGCGGCTGCGTGCGGCGGAGGATCGGCTGGCCGCGGATCCCGACGAGCACGCCCAGCTGGCGTACGCGGCCGCGCTGTCCGCGTGGGAGCAGGCTGGCGGATACCGCGCCGAGGTCCTGTGGGACCGCTGCGCGCATCGGGCGTTCGGCGGCGGCTTCCCCGAGAGCGCCGATCGCTCGATCACCACGCTGTCCGGCGGCGAGCGCAAGCGGCTGGCGCTGGAGATCGTGTTCTCCTCGGCGTTCGACGTGCTGCTGCTGGACGAGCCCGACAACGCGCTGGACATGGCGGGGAAGGAGTGGCTCGAGACCACGATCCGCGACGATCCTCGGGCGATCCTGTTCGTCTCGCACGATCGGACGGTGCTCGATCGCGCCGCCACGAGGATCGTGACGCTGGAAGGGCGAGCGGCGTGGACCCATGTGGGCGGCTTCTCCACGTACGCCGACGCGCGGGAGGCTCGCCTGGAGCGGCTCGACGAGCGGCATCGTCGCTACGAGGAGGAGCACCGGCGACTGAGCGACATGGTGAAGGAGATGAAGCGGAAGGCGGCGTACAACGACGGCTGGGCCTCGAAGGCCCGCTCCGCAGAGCACCGGCTGGAGCGGTTCGAGGATCGGGAGACGCCGCCGGAGCGAGCCGCCGACCAGGAGGTGCGCATGCGCCTGGCGGGCGGACGGACCGGCAAGGTCGCGTTCCGGGCGCGCGGGCTGTCGATCGCCGGCATCGTGCAGCCGTTCGATACGGAGATGCGTTTCGGCGAGCGCGTCGGCGTCGTGGGTCCGAACGGAACCGGGAAGACGCACTTCCTGCGGCTGCTCGCCGGTGAGGAGACCGTCCACGGCGGCGAGTGGACGCTCGGTGCACGCGTGACGCCCGGGCATTTCGCGCAATCGCACGAGCGCGCCGACGTCGGCGACAAACCGATCGGCGATGTCCTCCGGTCGAAGGGCCTCGACCGCACGAGGGCGATGTCCGCGCTCCGCCGGTACGAGCTCGATCACGTTGCTCAGAACCCGTACAGCCTGCTCTCGGGCGGACAACAAGCGCGGTTCCAGATCCTCCTGATGGAGATCGATTCGCCGACGATGCTGCTGCTCGACGAGCCGACGGACAACCTCGACGTCGCGTCCGCCGACGCCCTGGAGGAGGCGCTGGGTCGGTACGAAGGGACGGTGGTGGCGGTCACGCACGATCGGTGGTTCATGCGGCTGCTCGACCGGTTCCTGTTCTTCGACGAGGACGGCACGGTCACCGAACTGCTCGAGTCGCCGTACGGCGTGGCCGTCCGGTGAACAGCGAGGCCGTCGCCTTCGAGGGTGCGACCGTGCGCGTCGACGGGCGCACGATCCTCGGCCCGGTCGATCTGTGCGTGCGAACGGGACAGCAGTGGGTGTTCCTCGGACCGAACGGCAGCGGGAAGACGACGCTGCTGTCGCTCGCCGGCGCGTGGCGCCAGCCGTCGGCCGGCGCCGTGCAGGTGCTGGGCGTCGAGCTCGGCCGGACGGACGTTCGCCGGCTCCGGCGGCGCATCGGGCACGTGTCGCACGCCGTCGCGGACCGTCTTCGTCCGCAGGCCAGGGCGATCGACGTCGTGCTCACCGGCAAGGCGTCCGTCCTGGAGACGTGGTCGCAGGAGCTCGGCTCCGCGGATCGGGAACGGGCGCTGGTCGCGTTGACGGACATGGGCTGCGGCGAGCTCGCGCTTCGCCCGCTGGCGGCGTGTTCTCTCGGCGAGCGGCAGCGCATCCTGATCGCCCGTGCGCTGTTCGGCGCCCGCCCGCTCGTGCTGTTCGACGAGCCGGCCGCCGGGCTCGATCTGCCCGCCCGCGAACGGCTGCTATCGGCGATGTCGTCGATCGCCGAACGCCGCGACGGGCCGACCACGCTCCTCGCGACCCACCACCTCGAGGAGATCCCGCCGACCGTCACGCACGGCGCGCTGCTCCGGCGGGGCCGGGTCTTCGCGGCGGGACCGGTCGACGACGTGGTGTCGGAGGGCGCCCTCTCGGCGTGCTTCGAGATGGACGTCGCGGTCGAGCGGCGGGACGGGCGCTGGGCGGCCCGGGCCCGTTAGGCGGGCAGCTGGCTCGGGATGCCGGCGTCGCGGTCGCGCCGCTTCTTCGGCGTCATCGAGCGGCCGATCGCGTAGATCGCGCCGGCGATCGCGAGCGTGAAGAACGTCACGATCGCGACAACGGCCAGGAGCACGGCGGTGCCGTCCGCCGAGTCGGGCGCTGAGCCGATCGCCTTCGTGATCGCGTACCCGGTGAGGACGAGCCAGATGAGCGTCGGGATCAGGAAGGGCAGCAACGCCAGGAACACGATCGCCACAGCGGCGATCCCCAGCGCGGGCCCCCGGTTCTCGTCCATCTTCGGAGCGTAGCAGCGAAGCCGCGCGTCCTTCAGCCCGTGTCCGGCCTCGGCGGCGGCGCCTCAGCCGTGCCCGCGGGCACGTCCCGACGCCCGTCCTCCGGGCCGGCGACGTCGGGAGGCGCCGTGCCGGAGGCCGACGCCGGCGCCATCTTCGTTCCGCTGATCGTCAGCACGATGCCCGCGACGAGGAACCCGAGACCCACCACGAGGACGACGGCGCCGATGGGTCCGAGCAGCGGCAGCGTGACCGACGCCGAGCCGGTGACGTCCACCCCCGCCGACGCGTCCGCGTTCATGATCACGACGATCCAATCGCCGTTCGCGAGGGTCCAGTGGATCGACGCCGTGGACCCCTGCGCCTGCACGGTCCAGAGCTTCCTCGTCGCGGGCGGACCCGGGGGCGCCGCCGAACCGGGGACCGATTCGGTGCGGACGCCGCCGGCCCAGTTCACCTGCACGATCCGGTCGACGGGCACGCCGCGCAGGTAGCGTGCGACGAGGGCCGCCGGGCCGACCCCGATGAAGACGTCCTTGTGGCTCCCGTGGACACGCAGCTCGAGCGTCGTGGCGAGGTTGCCGCTGGAGGGCAGGTGCCGCTCGATGTCGATGTCGTCGAACACGAGAGCGTTCCCGTCGCTCACGGCTCGTGACTCGGACAGGGCGAACGACCCGTCCAGCCCGACCCACGCCATGATCGCGACGCCGCCGATCGTCATGAACAGACCGATCAACGTGAGCGCGATCCCGAGCCCGAGCTTCATGCCGCGCGGCATGCGGGCATCCTCCCACGCGGGACCTCCTCGGCCGGCGGTCCGGTGCTACCGTCGGACGCATCGTGGGAACGGGCACTCGCACACGCGGGACCTCCTCGGCCGCGGTGCGGAGCCTCGCGTTCGCGGCGGCCGGGCTGTTCGTGATGGCGGTCGTCGGCGCCACGCCCCGCTCCCCGTACCAGCCGACCTTGACGCCGAACGGACGGCCGAGGGGTCCGCTGCGCCAGCTCGCGACCGCGCTGCATCTCGATGTGGTGCACGGCGATCCCCAGCTGGCGATCGGCGTGGTCGTCGCGCTGCTCGCGACGGCGGGGTTCCTCGTCCTGCTGCGCGAGGCGTTCCGCGGCACCATCCGCCTGGCCGCGGCCGCCGTGCTCGTGATCGGCGCCCACGCGCTGCTGCTGTTCGAGCCGCTCCTGTTCTCCAACGACGTCTACTCCTACGCGTACTACGGCCGGATCGCCGCGATCTACGGCGGCAACCCCTACGTGCAGACGCCGCTCGATCACACGGGCGATCTCCTGTGGAACTACGTCGGCCCGCGCTGGGTCGACACCCCGGCGGTGTACGGACCGGCCTGGACGTCGCTGTCCGCCGTCCTGTCGAGGTTCCTCCCGCTGCCGGCCGATCACGTCGACGCGTACCGCTACCTGGCGATCGCGGCGAGCCTCGCCACCTGCGGCGTGATCGTGTGGACGGTGCGGCGGCTCTGGCCGGAGCGCACGGTGTTCGCGCTGGTGGCCTTCGGTGCGAACCCGGTGATCCTGTTCCACTCGGTCGCGAGCGGGCACAACGACCTGCTGGTCGCGCTCGCGATCGCGGGCGCGTTCGCGTTGGTGGCCGCCGACCACCGGCTGCTCGCGATCGCGGTCCTCACGCTCGGCGCGCTCGTGAAGGCGACGGCCGTGCTCCCGCTGCTGCTGCTCCTGGTGTGGTGCATCGGGAGTGTCCCGCGCGAACGGCGCATCCGGACGGCGTTGGCCGCGATCGGGGTGCCGGCCGCGATCACGGTCGTGTTGTCGTTCCCCTACTTCCAGCTGCATGACCCGACGCTCGGGATGCTCGAGCTGGCGGGGCACGAGGGCTGGCTCGCTCCGGCGAGCGTGCTCGCGCGGGGGTTCGACGCGCTGACGTTCCACACGCTCGGCTGGGTGGTCCGGGTCGCGGCGGCGGTGCTGCTGTTCGCGTGCCTGGCGATGCTGGCCCGTGCGGTGTGGCGTCGCGCCGCGGGAGGGGAGATGCCGCCGCGCGAACAGGCCGCGGCGTGGGGGTGGGCGCTCGTGCTCCTGACGCTCCTCGGGCCGGTGCTCCTGCCCTGGTACGTGGTGTGGGCGATGCCGCTCGTGTGGGTCCTCCCGAAGGTGCCGCGCACCGCCCTGATCGCGACCGGCGCCCTGCTGGGCGTGACCCTCTGGTCGGCCGAGGCCTACCGCTATCCGGGTGGCTTCGCGTTGAACGTCGCGATCGGCGATTGGCTCGTCGTGCCGGTGCTCATCGTGTTCGTGATCGCCGTGATCTCGGATCTGCGCTCACGCATCGCGTTCGGATGGCCCTTCGAGGACGAGCCCCGGGGCGGCGCGCCGGCGTCGGCGCCCGAGCAGCCGGGCGACGAGCAGCGCGTAGCCGATGCCGCCCGCGAGCACGCACGCGAGGGCGGCGGTCGTCCCGCGCTCGAGGTCGGCTCCGATCCGCTCTAGGCCGAGCGCCGCGAGCGTCAGCGTCGCCGCACCGAACGCGGGCGCGATGGCGAATCCGCCGGGGAGGTCGCCCATCGCCCACCACCCCCAGCCGAGGCCGAGGGTCACCAGCATGGCGAAGGTCAGCACCGTGGTCCGTTCGATCGTCGAGGGGTCCGACGCGCGCAGCTCGCCGGCCGAGGCAGGCAGGCGTCGCGGGTCGGCCGCCGTGCTCGCGAGGCCGGCCGACCAGCGCGTCAGACCCGAGGCGCCGAGCGCCGCGGGATCGTTCACCTCGCCGATCACGAAGACGACCCGCGGGCCCGGTGGGATCTGGGCGAGCGAATCCGCCGAGGCCGCGTCGTAGGCGGCATCGTTCCGCTCGCTCGGCCGGCCGGCCAGGAGGTCGTGCGGCCGGCCGAGGAACGTGAAGACGTCGTCGGCGCGTTCGGGCGGCACGCCGGCGCGGGCCACGTTCAGCAGGTGCGAGCGGCGGAACAGTGCCACCTGCGTGTCCGGGCTGTCGGTGGTGAACACGAGCGCGGTGCCGGGCGGGGTGGTCGCGGCGATGCGTCCGGCGAGCGTCACCTGCTCGAGTTCGGCCGGCGACACGTACGTCTCCTGCGCCCGCCAGTCGCGCAGCGCGGGAAGCACGATCAACGTCACGAGGACGATGCCGGCCGGCCACGCGAGCCACCAGCGGCCGAGCCGGTCGCCGATCCACACCAGCCCGAACCCCGCGAGCGCCGGGAGGCAGAACGCGAACATCACGATCCGGTCCGGCGGGAACCAACCCGTGACGGCGCCGACCGGAACCATGATCGCGGTGAGGACGACCCAGGCGACGAGGAACCGCCGCGTGAACCCGCGGGCCCGGAACGCCCCAGCGATCGCGAGCGCGCTCGTCATGAACGGCGCGTAGCGGCGCCAGTTCAGGACGAGCCGGTCGACGTAGCTGCGCCGCAGCGCGTCGAGTTGGCCGGTCCGCCGGAGCAGGCCGTCCATCGAGGTGTCGCCGCCGAGCCGCGCCGGTCCGATCAGGCTCGCGAGCAGCCCGCATAGCACCAGGGCGATGCCGCCGCCGGTCGCCGCCAGCACGCGGCCCGCGTCGGTGCCGAGCGACAGGCGCCGGTCGCGCCACCAGGCCCACGCCGCGGTCACCAGCAGCACCAACACGCCGAACGCGAAGAACTCCGGGTGGGCGAGCCCGCCGCCGCCGAGCAGTACGGCCGCGGCGAGCGCCCCCCGGCGCGTGCGGCGTGCGAGCAACGCCGCCGCGGCGAGGAACGCCGCCACGAAGGCGAGGTTCGCGAGGTACCCCCCGGCCATGAAGGTCGCCCAGGCGGCACTGAGGATCGTCGCGGCGAGCCATCCACCGCGGGGCAACGCGCCGCGGCCGCGCACGAGCGCGGCGACGGCGAGCGCGATCGCCGGTCCGAGCGCGTACTGAAGCCCGGCGAGTGCCGGGACGATGCCGGTCCCGAGCGCCGCGGCGAGTGTCGGGATCAGCGCGGGCGTTCCGGGGCGCTCGCCGACCAGCGAGATCCCACCGGCCGCACCGACGCGCGCCCACCACAGGTACACGGGCATGTCGGGGCCGACCGCGAAGGGGTACCCGTGGATCTCCGTCGGCCACAGTGCCACGCGCAGCACGACCGCCCCGAGCGCGACGAGCAACGCGAGGTCGATCGCCGCGCGGGCTTGGCTCGGTCGGAGCCTCGGGGCCGTCTCGCTCGTCGCTTCGTCGGTGATCGCCACGTCCGCCGAGCGACCGTACCACCGAGCGTTCGCGCCCCAGGCCACTGGTAGCATCGCCGCCGTGCTCGACCGCGATCTCGTCGAGGAAGTCCTGCGCGCCGCCCGCCGCAAGGGCGGTGACGTCGCGGAGGTGTTCGTCGAGGAACGATCCTCGACATCGATCCGGCTGGACGACGGCACGATCGAGGAGCTCACCACCGGGTTGGACCGCGGCGCGGGCGTCCGCGTGACCCTCGGGACCACGTACGGCTACGCCTACTCGAACCGGCTCGACCGCGACGCCCTGCTCGCGGCGGCCGAGGCCGCGAGCGCCGCGCTCCGCGGCGACGCGCCGGGCGCCATCGTCGATCTCACCGAGCGCACCGGCCCCGGCACGAACCGCGCCGAGCGGCCGGCCGACGGACTGCCGGCCGCCGACAAGGTGCGGTGGTTACGCGAGGTCGACGAGGTGGCCCGCGGCATCAGTCCCGAGGTCGTGCAGGTCACCGGCATCTACATGGACTCGGCGCAGCGACGATTGATCGCGGCCTCCGACGGTCGGTGGATCGACGAGCTGCGCCCGCGCATCCGCCTGGTGGCTCAGGTCGTCGCGAAGCGCGGCGACGTCATCCAGACCGGCTGGGACGGGCCCGCAGCGTGCGCCGGCGTGGAGTTCCTGGACGCGCACCCGCCGAGGGTGACGGCGGAGCGTGCGGCGAGCCGCGCCGTGACGATGCTCGATTCGATCCCGGCCCCGGCCGGCGAGATGCCGGTCGTCGTCGCGAACGGGTGCGGCGGCGTCCTGTTCCACGAGGCCGTCGGCCATCCGCTCGAGGCCGACGCCGTGGACAAGGAGGCGTCGGTGTACCGCGGTCTCGTCGGGACGCGGTGCGCCAGCGAGCTGATCGACGGCGTGGACGACGCCACCATCCCCAACGGCTGGGGGTCCTTCGACTTCGACGACGAGGGCGAGCCGGGGCAGCGCACCGTGCTGTTCACCCAAGGGGTGCTCCAGGGGTTCCTCCAGGACCGGATGCTGGCCGCGAAGATGGGCGTCGCGCCGACCGGCAACGCGCGGCGCGAGTCCTACGCGCACCCGCCGATCGTCCGCATGACGAACACGAACATCCTGCCGGGCCGCGAGGATCCCGAGGAGATCGTCCGCTCGACGGAGCGCGGCATCTACGTCCGCGGGCTCGGCGGCGGACAGGTGAACCCGGCGACCGGCGACTTCGTGTTCGGGGTGTCCGAGGGGTACCTGATCGAGGGCGGCGCGGTCACGACCCCCGTGCGGGGCGCGAACCTGATCGGTCGCGCGATCGAGGTGATGTCCTCGGTCGACGCCGTGGGCAGCGACTTCGAGACCTGGGAAGGCGTCTGCGGCAAGGACGGGCAGGGGGCGCCGGTCGGGAGCGGCTCACCGACCTTGCGGATCGGCCGGATCACGGTGGGCGGGACCGGTGCCTGAGCTCCGCGAGCTGGTTCAGGCCGCCGTCGGCGCCTCGCAGGCCGCCGAGCAGGTCGAGGCGTACGCGGAGGAGAGCCGCCACACCGAAGTCAAGGCCCTCCGCGGCGAGGTCGAGGGCATGACGTTCGCGGAGTCGCGCGGCGTCGGCGTCCGCCTGATCCGAGACGGCCGGCTCGGCTACGCCTGGGCAGCCGATCCCTCGCTCGCGGAGGTCGCCGAGACGGTCGCTCGAGCGCGCGACAACGCGGCCCTCGCCGAGCCGGACGAGCACAACGCCCTGCCCGAGGCAGAAGCCGCGACGCCGCTGCCCGAGCTGTTCGACGCCTCGAGCGCGGCGACGCCTGTCGAGGAGAAGGTTCGGCTCGCGCTCGAGCTTGAGCGCTACGCCGTCTCGCGCGATCCGCGCGTGTCGAAGCTGGACCTGGCGCAGGTCGGCGACGCCGTCGGCTCGGTCGCGATCGCCTCGACGACGGGCGTCGACGCCGAGTACGCGCGGACCGACGCGTGGGTCGTGGTCGTGACGCTCGCGGTCTCGGGCGAGGAGACGCAGACCGGGTTCTCATACGCGATCGAGCGCGGGCTGGACCGGCTGGCATGGCAGCCGATAGCCGACGAGGCCGTCGACCGGGGCGTCCAGATGCTCGGCGCCGTGAAGCCGTCGACCGCGAAGCTCCCCGTGATCCTGGACCCGTTCGCCGCCTCCAACTTCCTCGGCGTGCTCGCCGGGACGTTGAACGCGGAGAACGTGCTGAAGGGCCGCTCGTTGTTCGCCGGTATGACGGGCACGGCGGTCGGTTCCGAGGTCGTCACGCTCGTCGACGACGGCCGGCGCCCCGATGGGCCCGGCTCGTGTCCGTTCGACGACGAGGGCGTGCCCAGCGGCCGGATCGAATTGCTCAGCAGCGGCACGTTGACGGGGTTCCTGCACGACACGTACACGGCGCGGCGCACCGGCGGGTCGCAGCGCTCGACCGGCAACGCGAAGCGGGCCGGCTACCGCTCGACGCCGGGCGTCGGGACGTCGAACTTCTACTTCGAGCCGGGGACGCCGTCGTTCGACGAGCTCCTCACGAAGGCCGAGGGCGGCGTGCTGATCATGGACGTGGCGGGCGTCCATTCGGGCGCGAACCCGATCAGCGGCGAATTCAGCGTGGGCGCCACCGGCAGAAGGATCGCGGGCGGGGCGCTCGGCGAGCCGCTCCGCGAGATGACGATCGCCTCGACGCTGCCCGAGATGCTGCGGTCGGTCGACGCCGTCGGCAACGACCTCCGGTTCTTCTCCAGCGTCGGGACGCCGTCGCTGTTGATCGGGGAGATGACGCTGGCGGGCGTCTGAGGTTCAGATCGAGGCCGAGCGCACGCCGGTTGCGATCAGCCCGAGCACGAGCGCCGCCACAGCGAGGCGATAGATCATGAACACCAGGAAGTCATGCCGACGCAGGTAACGCAGCAGGAACCAGATCACGAAGAAGCCGCTGACCGCGGACGCCACGAAGCCCCAGAAGAACTGCGGGCCGTAGCCGTGCAGTCCGGTGTGCGCGGCGTCGATCGTCTTCGCGATCCCGGCGCCGGCGATGATCGGTAGCGAGAGGAGGAACGAGAACCGCGCCGACGACTCGCGGTCGAGCCCGATCAGCCGGGCGGCGGTCAGCGTGACGCCCGAGCGCGACACCCCCGGCTGCAGCGCGAGCGCCTGCGCAGCGCCGAGGAACAGCCCGGTCCGGGGGCCGATCGTCTCGAAGCTGCGGTCGTCGCGGCAGATCCGGTCCACGACGTACAGGACGACGCCGAACACCGCGAGCATCACGGCGATCAGCCACGGCTGCCCAAGCTTGTCCTCGATCGTGCTCTCGAACAGGGCGCCGGCGATCGCGCCGGGGATGGTGCCGATCACGAGCGCCCACGCGAGCTTCTCGTCGACCGAGCCGATCGAGCGACGGCGCAGCGAGTGGAACCAGGCCTTCACGTAGCGCACGATGTCGCTCCAGAAGTAGATGACCGCGCCGAGAAGCGTCCCCATGTGCAGCGCGACGTCGAAGGTCTTGTTGAGGGCCGGATCCTGGACGATCGTCCATCCGAAGAGCCACGGGACCAGGATCAGGTGCCCGCTGCTGGAGACCGGCGCGAATTCGGTGATGCCCTGAACCAGGCCGAGCACGATCGCCTGGAGGATCGTCACGCGGTTCCCTTCGGGTCGGAGGCGCGGCGAGTCTATCCGGACGGTTCCGGTGGTTGAACCTCCGAGGACGACGACGGGGATGGAGATGCTGTGACGACAGCGGCGCCGCGCACGACGAGCGCGAGCGAACCGGTCGCGTCGGCCTCCACGAGCTGCCGCGCGGTGGCCGGGTCGACATCGAGCGTGATCCGCGTGCCGCGGTCCTGACCGAGGCCCGCTCCCTCGCTCGTCCCGATCCGCAGCACGCGCAGGTCCTCACCCGCGAGCGTCGTGAACGGTCGGGCGCCGCCGAAGGTGGCGTAGGCGTCGACGCGGTCGGCGACGGTGAGCCCGTCGGGGACCGACGCGAACGTCACCGTCACCGCGACGTCGCCGAACGGGACGCTTCCCGAGAGCAGACTGGTCGCGACGCGCGTGAGCGTCAGCACCTCGCCCGCCGCGACCCGGCCCGTCGGAACGCGCCCCGTCGCGGCCGCGACCGACGTCAGGGCCCCCGGCGGCTCGCCGGCCTCCGGCACGGGCCACAGCCGCACGTCGTCCTCCGCGAGGGCGAGCCCGGCGGCGAGGTCGTGCGCCGCGACCACGACCTGGACGGTGACGTCGCCGCGGCCCTGGGCCGCCGCGCGGGCCCCCTGCGCGTGCACCAGGGCGAACGCCGCGAGCGCGCACCCGGCGGCCAGCCCGAGGCACACCTTCGAGGACGGCGGGAGCCGCCGACGGAGCCAGATCGTGCGCATCCGCGCGAACGTACGCGCCCGACCCGCCCACGGGCCGTGACGGCGGTCACGTCAGTCGACGGGTCGCAGGTGATCGCGCTTCTTGTCGAGCGGCATCGTCCGGACCCGGAAGTCCTCGAGCGCCTCGCGCCCCACGATCATCGACACGGCCTCGCGGATCCGCTCGGCGGTCTGGTCGGGATCCTCTTCGGACGTGAACGCCAGCTCGATCCGGACGAGGCTGCGTGCCATCGGTCAGTCCCCCCCGGAGCCGCCGAGCGCATCCGCGCACGAGCACCCGGTCCGGTCCGCGGGCACCGCCGGGATCGCCGCGAAGAGCAGCCCGCGCAGCGCGTCGATGTTCTCGCCGAACACCTTCAACACCTCGGCGTGCGAGACCGGCGCGATATCGTCGACGCCCACGTCGTAGTCGGTCACGAGTGCGACGTTCGCGAAGCACATCTCCGCCTCCTTCGCGAGCGTCGCCTCGGGGAACTGCGTCATCCCGATCACGTCGCCCCCGACCTGCGCGAACATCTTCGACTCGGCGCGGGTCGAGAACCGCGGACCCTCGATCACGACCATCGTGCCACCGTCGCGGTGCTGGATCGACCGGTCGCGCGCGACGTCGACGAGCGTGCGCCGCAGCACGGGGCAGTACGGATCGGCGAACGACACGTGCGTCGTCGTCGGCCCGTCGAAGAACGTGTTCGGGCGGCTCTTCGTGAAGTCGATCGCCTGATCGCACACGACGAACGTCCGCGGCGCGATGTCGCGGCGGAGCGATCCGGCGGCGGAGGGGCCGAAGAGCCTGGTGACGCCGAGCTCCTTCATCGCCCACACGTTCGCGCGGTACGGGACCTCGTGGGGCGGGAACTCGTGGTCGCGCCCGTGCCGCGGGATGAACGCCACGCGCCGGCCCTCGACCGTGCCGACCGTGACCGGCGCGGCCGGCGCGCCGTAGGGCGTGTCGACCGCGATCTCCTCCGGGTCCTCGAGGAACGCGTAGAAGCCCGATCCGCCGAACACCCCGATCTCGGCCGTGGTCACGTGCCCGACCCCCCCTCCTTCTTCGACGCACCCGAGCCGGCGTCGGATCCGGACGTCGAGGTCGACCCCCCGGTGCTCCCGCCGTCCTTCTTCTCCTTCTTCTCGCCCGTGTCGCTCTTCCCGCGCTTCGCCGTGGTCTTGTCGCCCTCCCTCGCGCTTGATCCCGAGCGTTTCTTGTGGTCCGTGGCGTAGAAGCCCGAGCCCTTGAACGTGATCGTCGGCGGCGTGAAGACCTTGCGGAGCTCACCGCCGCAGTCGGGACACTCGGTCAGCGGAGCGTCGTGCATCGACCGCACGACCTCGAACCGGTGGCCGCACGCCTTACAGACGTACTCGTACGTAGGCATCGACGGGCAAGTCTACCGAGGCCCCCGGCCGATCTTGCGACGCTGCCGTGTCGGTCGTTCGGCGCCGGTTGTGGTTCGCACGTCCTAGGCAGGCCGAGGGCTGGCGCGGTCGCGCATCGATGCGTATCGTTCGCGTCCCGTGGGAACCAGAGGGCACGCGAAGGTTCGCAAGGGCGTCATCCCGGCGGCCGGCCTCGGCACGCGCTTCCTGCCGGCAACGAAGGCACAGCCGAAGGCGATGATCCCGATCGTCGACACGCCCGCGATCCAGCTCGTCGTCGAGGAGGCCGTGCGCGCCGGCATCGAGGACATCCTGATCGTCACCAGCCGCGGGCAGCAGGCGATCGAGGACCACTTCGATCGGAGCATCGAGCTCGAGCTGTTCCTCGAATCGAAGGGGAAGTTCGAGGAGCTCAAGACGATCCGTCAGATCTCGGACATGGCCGAGATCCACACCGTCCGGCAGAAGGAGGCGCTCGGGCTCGGCCATGCGGTGTCGGTGGCGGAGGCGCACGTCGGCGACGAGCCGTTCGCGGTCCTCCTCGGCGACGACCTGATCCATCCGTCGGTGCCGCTGCTGCCCGAGATGCTGCGCGCCCACGACACGTTCGGGCGAAGCGTCGTCGCGACGATGGAGGTCAGCCGCCAGGAGATCTCCATGTACGGGTGCATCGATCCCGAACCGGTCGACGAGCACCTCGTCCGCATCCTGTCGATCGTCGAGAAGCCGTCGGAGAAGGAGGCCCCGTCGAACCTCGCCGCGATCGGCCGCTACGTCTTCACGCCGGAGATCTTCGACGCGCTCCGTCGGACGGCGCCGGGCAAGGGGGGCGAGATCCAGCTGACCGATGCGATCAACGCCCTCGCGCAGGAGCAGGCGGTCTACGCGTACCGGTTCGACTCCGGCCGCTACGACGTGGGGAACCCGCGCGACGCGCTCCGGGCGAGCGTCGAGCTGGCCGCCGGCCGGGACGACCTGGGACCCGAGTTCCGCGCGTGGCTCGCCGAGTTCGTGGTCCGCGAGAAGCTCGTCTAGCGATCCGCGCCACGGCGCGACCGACCCTCCCGCTCCGGCGCGCGTCATGGATAGACTGCCGTCCATGACCGAGCGCCGGATCCACGATCACGACTCGGCGGACGGACTCGTGCCGGTGGACGAAGCGCGCCGCGCGGTGCTCTCGCGGATCGAGCCCCTGCCGCCGCTCCAGATGCCCCTGACCGATGCGTACGGCTGCGTCGCGGCGGAGGACATGATCGCGCGCGTTGCGCTGCCGGAGTTCGCCTCCTCGGCGATGGACGGCTTCGCGGTGCGTGCCTACGACGTGGCGGAGGCCACGCCGGAGCGCCCGGCCGAGCTCAAGATCGTCGGCCGATCCGAGATGGGCAAGCGTCCCGAGGCCACGGTCGGGATGGGCGAGGCCGTGAAGATCGCCACCGGCGCCCCGATGCCCGGCGGCGCCGACACCGTCGTCGCGGTCGAGAACGCGGAGGAGGACGACGGACTCGTCCGCCTGTTCGAGCCCGCGGGCGAGGGGCACCACGTGCGCCCGCGCGGCGAAGACGTCCAGGAGGGCGACCTGCTCGTGCCGCGGGGCCGGCGGCTCGCCGGCGCCGAGCTCGGGTTGCTCGCGAACGCCGGCATCCCGCACCCGCTCGTGCACCCGCGTCCTCGGGTGATCGTCCTGTCCACCGGCGACGAGCTGATCCCGCCGACCGAGAACCCATCGTTCGGTCAGGTGCGCGACGCGAACGCGTACACGTTGTTCGGCGCGCTGCGCGAGGTCGGCGCGATCCCGGTGCTCGCCGGGATCGTGAAGGACGATCCGGACTCGCTCAAGGAAACGGTCTTCAGCTTCGAGATCCAGGCGGACGCGTTCGTGTCCTCCGGCGGGATCTCGGTGGGGGAGCGCGACGTCGTGAAGGCGGCGTTCTTCCGCCGCGGCGAGATCGAGTTCTCCAAGGTCGCGATGCAGCCCGGCATGCCGCAGGGGTTCGGCTTCATCGAGGGCAAGCCGTTCTTCGGGTTGCCGGGCAACCCCGTCAGCGTCTTCGTGAGCTTCGAGATGTTCGTCCGGCCGGCGATGCTGCGGATGATGGGACGCACCCAGCTGGGCCGTCCTGAGGTCCGGGCCACGCTGACGGGTCCGGTCAAGGGCCCGAAGGGGAAGACGGTCTTCGCGCGGGTCGAGGTCGCGCGAGGTCCGGAGGGCTGGACGGCCACGCCGACCGGCGGCCGCGGGTCGAACCTGCTCTCGACGATCGCCCGCGCGAACGGCCTCGCGGTGCTGCCGGCGGGGGTAGAGGAGGCGGGACCGGGCGATCAGCTCCGCGTCCTGCTGTTCCGCGCGTCCGAGGACTGAGGTGTCCGACCAGGCCGGTGCCGACGGCGTCACGCGCATGGTCGAGGTCGGTGCGAAGCCCGACACCGAACGCGAGGCGGTCGCTGAGGCATGGCTCGTGACCACGCCCGCCACGGTCGCCGAGCTCCTGGCGGGCACGAAGAAGGGCTCGCCGCTCGAGACCGCGAAGATCGCCGGCGTGATCGGCGTGAAGGAGACCCCCCGGCTCCTGCCGCACTGCCACCCGATCCGGGTGACCGGCTCCGAGGTTTCGATCGAGGCCGACGAGGCGAGCGGCCGGATCCGCGTGCAGTCGACGGTCCGGGCGTTCGATCGCACCGGCGTCGAGATGGAGGCGCTGACCGCCGCGGCCGTCGCCGCGCTTTCCCTGTACGACACCGCGAAGGCCTTCGATCGCGCGGCTCGGATCGAGGGCGTGCGCCTGCTGGCGAAGTCCGGCGGGAAGTCCGGCGCCTACCGGGCATGAGGTTCTGCGGCGCCTCGATCGAATCACACGGATGTACTTTCCCGGCACTATATGTGGTGCTAGCGTCCCCACCCAGCCTAGATGTTGTGTCGACCGGGGTTCGACGGACAGGAGGCCGTACCGGGTGGATTGGCTGCTCCTGGGCGGGTTATGCATCATGTGGGCCGCATTCCTGATCCCGACCGGGCGCCGGCGGCACGCCGGCAAGACCTCGGTGGATGACTTCGAACACAGGATGGAGCTGTTGGCGCAAGCGGAGGTACACGGAACGAACGGGCGGTGGATCGTCACCCCCCGCAAAGGCGTTCGGTTCCTCGGTCCCCAGGAGCGGCAACGGTCGCGGGCGCGTGAGCGCCGGCGCAAGGTCTTCGTGGTCCTGATCGAGGCGATCGTCCTGTCGTTCCTGATCGGGCTCGTGCCGCCTCTGCGCGTCGTCTGGTACGTGAGCGCCGGGCTGGCCGGCCTCCTGCTCCTGTACATGTGGCTGCTGCTCTCGATCAAGGCCCGCGAGACGCGCCCGCACGAGCACGTGCGCGCCGCAGCCGTTCCCGAGCGACCGAAGCCCGGCCATGCGCCGCGCTTCGTCGCGGACGGCCCGGCGGCCGTCCCGCGGCAGACCTTCAACGGGCTCAGCGCGATCGGCCAGCACGATCCCGTGCACGTCGTGGTCCGGCCTGCGTCGGCCGCCGCCTCCGTCGGCGCCTGACCCCGGCGTGGACCTCGATCCGCTCTCCGACGCCCTGCACGAACGCTTCGACGCCAAGACCGCGGCCCGCGAACGGGCCTTGCCGGCGGCTCGGCGCTCGATCCGGGCCTCCGCCAACGCCATCCGAGCGATCCATCGCGGCGAGCTCGAAGGCGCGACCGAGCTGATCGCGGCGTCGCGGACCGCGCTCGACGAGGGGCTCGACGCGGTCGGCTCGCATCCCGACGTCCGGTTCGCCGGGTACCTCCTGGACGCGGAGAAGGAGTACGCAGAGGCGAACCTGACCTACGCGCTGGTGGCCGAGCGGCCGTTCCCGCCGCCCGAGGAGCTCGGCGTCGGCGACGCTCCGTACCTCAACGGGATGGCCGAGGCGATCGGCGAGGGCCGCCGGCATATCCTCGATCTCCTGCGCGGCGGCGACGTCGCGACCGCGGAGCGGACGCTCGCCGTGCTCGAGGATCTGTACGGGGTCCTCGTGACGATCGACTACCCCGACGCGATCACGATGAACCTGCGGCGCTCGACGGACGTGGCGCGGTCGCTCATCGAGAAGACCCGCGGCGACCTCTCGATCGCGTTCGTGCAACGCGACCTCCACGATGCGCTCGACAGGCATGCCCGGACGCTCGAAGGGGACGCGTGAGAGCGGTATCCGCGATCGTGAGCGTCCGCTAGCGGTTGCCGAGGACGACCCAAGCGACGAAGAGGGCGGCCGCCACGACCGTTCCGGCAGCGATGATCAACCAACTCCACCTCGACGTCGGCACGTCATCGCGTTCGTCATCCCGATCGCCCGGCAGCACGAACGCCCGCCACGCGTTGGCCGGCGGTACCCCACGACTCCTCATCAAGGCCATCGTACGCCTCAACGCCGGAGCCTCGGTCGCGTCGGGGGCCTCTGCTACGCTGATGCGTCCCACGGGGGTGTAGCTCAGCCCGGTAGAGCACTGCCTTCGCACGGCAGGGGTCAGGGGTTCAAATCCCCTCACCTCCACCAGGGGGTCGCGAGCGGCCCCATCTGGTGCCTCGGAAGCGTGTTCCTCCCTCGGAAGTCTGCGCGGCCGGAGGAGCCCCGAGGACACAGAACCCGCATACACCGTTACCCGAACCCAGTGCTGACCTTTGCCGGCGGTTAGAGAGTCGGGGCTTGTACTGGATGCGGAGGGATCCCTCCGGGATCTCGAGATGGAAAGGAACCGACATGAGCCGCTCGTCAGCCTTCATCGTCGCAGCGGGACTCGCCTTCGCCCTCGTTGCCGGAACCGCGTCACGAGCCCTGACGCTCCACGCCACGGCCGCCGCAGCTCCTGTGCGCGTCGTGGTGCAGGCGGCCGCACAACAAGCGTCTCCGCCATCCTTCGTCGAGACGGACTGATCGACATGGCCGAGAAGCGGAAGCGTCTGAGCCGGGGGACCGTTCGGGCGGTCGCCTGGGGTGCCGGCGCCCTCACGTTCGCGATCCCCTGGGCCGCGTTCAGGTTGGTGCCGGCTCCCCGTGCAGGCGCGCAGGCGCAAAGCCAGCAGGTAGTCGTCGTCCCGCCGGGAAGCCGGGTGGTCGTGCAGACCGGCGCCGCCGGGGGTGCCTCCGGCGTGACGGTGGTCCGTTCGAAGGGAACGACGACCGTGCCGGTCGCGACGACCAGTGGATCGGTGCCGGTCGTGCGCTGACGGAACGTCCGACCTCAGCGCGGCCCCGACGCAGGCTTCGCCTTCCTGCTCGAGACGAACCGTTCGTACGCCCAGAGGATCACGACGGCCGCGATCACCGACCCGATCCACGCGATGCCGTGGTTCGAGAAGATCAGCTCCCAGAGGTAGCCGCCGACGATCGCGCCGACCACCCCGAGCACGATCGTCCACAGGATGCCCATCTCGTGCTTCCCGGGCAGGAACAGGCGCGCGAGCGCGCCGATGATGAGGCCGGCGATGATGTACCAGACGGCGTGGAAGAAGCTGATCTCCGCGAGCATGTCCCCTCCCCCCTGAGGTGCGTTCGACGTAGTACCTCGCCCGTGCAGCGGTGGCAACCCCGTAGCCGAAGGGTCGTTGAACGGACGCGGTGGATGGTGGAGCATCGGCTCGACCCATCCCACGAGAGGGGCCCTTCATGGACAACAAGGCCAAGCTTCAGTATCCCGGCATCTTCGCCGCGGTCGGCGGGATCGTTGCGCTGCTGGGTATCTACGCCGGCTGGTACGTGGCGAAGACGCCGTCGGGCAACACCACCCTGAAGGGCACCGTCTTCACGGCCGGCGATCTCGCGCTCTGGGCATCGGTGGCCACGTTCGCGTTCGGCGCCGCGTACGTCATCTTCAGCGATCCGAAGATCCGCAAGGCGATGGGCGGGCTGGTGACGGTCTGCGCGATGGTCCTGCTGGTCGCCTGCATCTGGGGGTTCCTGCGGGCCAACTTCGCCGTCCAGACGGCCATCGTGAACGGCGAGGTGCCGAATGCGGCCGCCTACAGCGCGAGCCGCGCGCTCGGACTGTTCGTCTCGCTCGCCGGCGCGATCTTCGCGTTGGTCGGCGGCGCGGCCACGCTCCGGCCCGAGAGCAACATCACCGGTGAGCCCGAGACGTTCCACGACCAGGGACCCGAGGGCCGGCTCGTCTAGGCCCGTAGACTTCGCGGCGTGCACGGTCACGCCGTCGACGAACGCACCTGGTGGACCCGTCCCGGGCTCGAGGTCCGGCGCGGGCGTCTGTCGATCGCGGGCTGCGACGCGGAGGAGATCGCTGGCAGCCACGGCACGCCGGCGTACGCCTACGACCTGACGCGCATCGAGGAACAAGCGGCCGCGCTGCGCGACGCGCTCGCGAACGGCGGGCTCGACGGGCGCGTGCGGCTCGCGCTGAAGGCGCAACGCGATCCGGCGATCCTCGCGTTCCTCCGCGACCGAACGCCGTGGGTGGGCCTCGACGTGTGTTCGCCAGGTGAGATCGAGTGGGCCCGGCGGCACGGCTGGGCTCCGGAGGAGATCTCGTACACCGGCACGAACCTCTCCGACCGGGACCTCCGGGCGATCCTCGAGGCCGGGGTGCACCTGAACGTCGACCTGCTGAGCCAGCTCGAGCGGGTGGGGCGGACGGCGCCGGGAACGACGCTCGGCCTGCGGGTGAACCCGAGGATCGGCGCGTCGTGGGGTGGGGCCGGGGAGACGCTCTACGCGGGCGCGCGCCCGACGAAGTTCGGCGTCTTCGCCGAACAGCTCGACGACGCGCTCGCGGTCGCGCGCGCGCACGATCTCACGATCGACGCCGTGCACGTGCACGTGGGCGACGGCTACCTGACCGAGCAGCTCCCGGTGTTCGAAGAGAGCGTCCGCCGCGTGGCCGCGATGGTGCGGACGCTGCTGGACGCGGGCTGTCCGATCGCCGAGGTGAACACGGGCGGCGGCCTGGGCGTGCCGCAGCGCGCCGGCGACGAACCGCTCGACCTCGACCGATGGGCCGCGATCCTCGCCGAGCACCTCGGATCGTTCGGCGTGGCGGTGGGGACCGAGCCCGGCGACTTCCTGGTGAAGGAGTGCGGCGTCCTGCTGGCGGAGGTGGTCTCGGTCGAAGAGCGGGAGGGTATCCGGTTCGTGGGGCTCGACGTGGGCTGGACGATCGCGTGTGAACGCTTCATCTACCGCAGCGACCTGCAGATGGTGCTGTGCCGTGCGGCGGACGCGGCCCCCCTCGCGCCGGCCACGATCGCCGGGAACATCAACGAGGGCAACGACCTGTTCGCCGAGGACCTGCCGTTCCCCGAGGTGCGCGAGGGCGACGTCGTCGCGGTGCTCGGGCTCGGCAGCTACAACGCCTCGATGTACACCGAACATTGCCTGCGTCCGCCGGCGGCGACCGTGGCGTTCGCGGAGCGGCGCTGATGGCGGGCCTCCCGGTCGCGCATCCGTGGTTCGCGGCCGAGGACGCGGGCGCCGGCGTCACGCGCCTGACCGAACCGCACGTCGATCCGTTGCTGCGATCGAACGTGTGGCACGTGCCGGGGCGCGACGTCGACCTGGTCGTCGACGCCGCGAACGGGATCGCCCCGTTGCCGCCGGCGATCGACGCGCTCACCGAGGGCAAGCCGGTGATCGCGTTCGCGACCCACGGCCACTTCGATCACATGGGCGGCCTGCAGGGGTTCGCCGATCGACGCATCCACCGTGCGGACGACGATATGGCGCGCGATCCGTACCCGATGCGCCTGCTGCGAGAAGACTTCCCGGCCGAGGCAGAGGAGATGTTCGCGTACTACGACGCGCCGGTGCCTGAGTGCGTCGTCACGGCGGTGCCGGCGCCGGGATTCGATGTCGCCGGGTGGGTCACGCCGAACGCCGAGGCGACGATGCTGCTCGACGACGGGGACGTGCTCGAGCTGGGCGGCCGGGTGTTCGCGGTCGTGCACACGCCGGGCCACACGGCCGGCTCGGCCTGCCTGTTCGAGGAGGCGACCGGCACGCTGTTCTCCGGCGACGCCGTCTACGTCGATGCAAAGCTCAGCTGGGACGACGCCGAGGCATTCTCCGGATCGCTGCAGCGCCTGCGGGAGATGGATGCCCGGATCGTCCACGCGGGGCACGAACGCTCGTTCGACGGCGAGGAGTTGGTCCGGACCATCGACGCCCAGCTGCGCGCGCTCGCAGGCTGAGGGGGACGGAAGATCGACCCGCCGCGCCGCCGGTTGCGCTCCGGCGGCCTCGGACCCATCCCCGGTCATCCGCTCTCGCGGTGGGACCGGAGCGTTCCCGGACGGCACGACGTGTGGTCGGTGACGGGTCCGGCTGGAGAGGGAGCCGGAACGGTCACGCTCCCGGTATCGGCCGTCGCGACACCGCGCCCGCATGGACCGATGGTCGGTTTCCGCTCGGCCGTCCGGGGGACAGGTCGCTATGCTCGCCGCCGTATGCACGAACGCGCCGTCCTGTTGCCCGACCGGGTCCTCGACACCGAACGCGGAGCGGTCCTTGCCGGCCGGGCCGTGGCGATCGAGGGGGACCGGATCGTCGCCATCCTCGCACCCGAGGACGTCCCCGAGGGGCCCGCTCGGATCGACCTTGCGGGGCACACGCTGCTGCCGGGGCTGATGGACATGCACAGCCACCTGATCGGGCAGCAGGACTCCGGGCAGGGGTACGCGGCGCTGATCAGGCGCTCCGGGGCGCAGGAGGCGCTGACCGGCGTGCCGAACGCCCGGGCGACGCTGATGGCGGGGTTCACCACGGTCCGCGACGTCGGCTCGTTCCGCGCCTTCGCCGACGTGGCGCTCCGTGAGGCCATCGACGCCGGGTGGGTCGCCGGCCCCCGGATGCGGTGCGCGGGAGCGTACGTGACCTGTCCCGGCGGCGGCGGCGACCTCACCGGCCTGGCGCCGGACGTCGACGCGGTCGTCCCCCTTGAGTTGCGGTTCGGCGTCACCTCGGGCGTGGACCAGATGCGCGCGAACGTCCGGAAGATCCTCGGCAACGGCGCCGACTTCATCAAGGTGATCGCGACCGGCGCCGTGCTGACCTCGGGCACGAACCCGGGGTTGCCGGAGTTCACCGAGGACGAGCTGCGCGCCGCGGTCGAGGAGTGCGAGCTCGCCGGCACGTTCGTCGCCGCGCACGCGCACGGCGCAGAGGGGATCAAGCGGGGGGTCCGGGCCGGCGTCCGCTCGATCGAGCACGGCTCGCTGCTCGACGAGGAGGCGATCGAGCTGATGGCCGAACGCGGGACGTACCTCGTGGCCGACATGTACGACGGCGACTACATGCTGGAGGAGGGCCCCGCGCTCGGGTACGACGACGAGGTGATCCGCAAGACCGTGATGACGAACGACGCGCAGCGCGAAGGATTCGCGAAGTGCGTCGAGGCGGGCGTGCGGATCGCGCACGGGACCGATTCCGGGATCTACCCCCACGGGGAGAACGCGAGGAACCTCGCGTACTACGTCCGGTTCGGGCTCACGCCGATGCAGGCGATCCGCAGCGCAACGCGGTGGTCGGCGGAGCTGCTCGGGTGGCAGGACCGCGTGGGCACGGTGGAGCCGGGGCTGCTCGCCGATCTGATCGCCGTGCCCGGCGACCCGACCGAGGACGTCCGCATCCTCGAGGACGTGCCGTTCGTGATGCTCGGTGGCGACGTCGTCAAGGACGAACGCCTTCCGCGGGGGAGATGAAGCCGGACGCATATCGACTGGTGGATCGCGCTCGCGTCGGTGATCGTCGGCTTCACCGTGGGGTTGACCGGGATGGGCGGCGGCGCGCTCATGACCCCGATCCTCTTGATCTTCTTCGGCATCAGTCCGACCGCCGCGGTGTCCTCGGACCTGGTGGCCGCGATGGTGATGAAGCCGGTCGGGGGCGGCGTCCACGTGCGTCGCAGGACCGTCCGCTGGGAGTTGGTGAAGTGGCTCTGCCTCGGCTCGATCCCGGCGGCGTTCGCAGGCGTCCTGCTCCTGCACGCCAGCGGTGACAGCGAGGCGATCGAGAACACGACGAAGATCTTCCTCGGTGTCACGCTCACGCTGGCCGCTATCGCGATGGTGTTCCGGGCCTGGCTCCAGGCCCGGCGGAGCGCGCAGGCGCGGGCCGGGCTGCGGGCCACGCTGCCGACCGACGGAGCGATCCACGTCCGTGTCCTGCTCACGATCGTAATCGGCGCGGTCGGCGGGCTCCTCGTGGGACTCACGTCGGTGGGTTCGGGCTCGATCATCATCGTGTGCCTGATGCTCACGTATCCGCAGCTCCGCGGAGCACAGCTCGTGGGAACGGATCTGGTACAAGCGGTGCCGCTCGTCACGTCGGCCGCGATCGCCCACATCGTGGTCGGTGACTTCCAGCTGGGACTCACGACGTCGATCCTCATCGGGGCCCTTCCCGCCGTATACGTCGGGGCGCGCCTGTCGTCGCGAGCGCCGGACGCGATCATCCGGCCGGTCCTCGTGTTCGTGCTGCTCGCCTCCTCCTTGAAGCTGCTCGGCGTCAGCACGCAGCTGCTCGGGTTCCTCCTGTTGGGCGTGCTCCTCGTCGGGCTTGCGGTTTGGGGTGCCGTCGACGCGGCGACGCAGCATGCCGGTGCATGGGAGCTCACCGGTTTGCCGCGCACCACGTGGGTTCGTTGGCAGGCGTTCGGCGCGCCGTTCGGGATCGGGTTCGCGGTCGCCGTGGCGTACTTCGCGCGCGTGCGACCGCAGCTCGTCGCGGCGGTCCTCGCCGTGGAGGGCACGTGATGTTCGACCGGATCCTCGTCGCGGTCGACGGCTCCCCACGGAGCGAGAAGACGGTCGCCATGGCGGTCGATCTGGCGCGGCGCTACGGGTCGGCCGTCACCGTCCTGCACGTCCGGGAGTACGAGCGGTACGAGGGATCCGATGTCGACATGGGTCCGCCGGTCCCGGCCGATCAGCTGGTGCGCGACGTGGTCGAGACGTTCCGGGCCGCTGGCGTGGACGATCCGCGAGGCGAGGTCCGACGGACGAGCTCCGGTGACACGCCCGACCAGATCGTCGACGCGGCGTCGAGGTTCGCGGTCGACCTGATCGTGATGGGCTCGCGCGGTATGTCCGAGTGGAAGAGCCTCCTGCTGGGCGGTGTCGCGAACAAGGTCGTGGAGCACGCGACCTGTCCCGTGCTGCTCGTGCGCTGAGGCGCGGCTCCGGCCATCCGCCGTCTGGGAACATGCCGCTCGAACCCGATACACGAACGAGTCTGAAACGGAAGGACGTGGGAACGATGCCGCTGTCGGCGGACGAGGTCGTCGAGCTCTCGAAGCGTTACACCCTGTACGACTGGTCGGCGCAGTCGAAGATCCTGCCGATGCCGGTCGACCACGCCGAGGGCGTGTACTTCTTCACGACCGACGGCACGCGCTACCTCGACTTCAACAGCCAGCTGATGGGCGTCAACATCGGGCACGGCGACAAGCGCGTGATCGACGCGATCGCGAAGCAGGGCGCCACGCTGCCCTACGTCACGCCGTTCGCGGCCTACGAGACCCGCGCGCTCCTGGGCCGCAAGCTCGCGGAGCTGTGGCCGGGCGACCTGGAGAAGTCCTTCTTCACGCTGGGCGGCGCGGAGGCGAACGAGAACGCGGTGCGCATGGCGAAGGCGTTCACGGGCCGCCAGAAGGTGCTGGTCCGCTACCGCTCGTACCACGGCGCGACGTACCTCACGGCGAACCTCACCGGCGATCCGCGCCGCTGGGCGAACGAGAACCCGCCCGTGCCCGGTGTCGTGCGGGTGCTCGATCCGTACCACGGTCCCCACCGTCCTGAGGAGACCGCCGAGCAGGCGCTCGACCGGCTCGAGGAGCAGATCATGCTCGAGGGCCCCGGCACGATCGCGGCGTTCATGCTCGAGACCGTCACCGGCACGAACGGCGTGCTGATCCCGCCGGACGGGTACCTGCGAGGGGTCCGCGAGCTGTGCACCCGCCACGGGATCGTGCTGATCGCGGACGAGATCATGTGCGGCTTCGGGCGCACGGGGGAGTGGTTCGCGGTGAACCACTGGGACGTCGTACCGGATCTGCTTACTGCGGCGAAGGGACTGACGTCGTCCTACCTGCCCCTCGGGGCGGTCGCGATCTCCCCGGCGATCGCGGCGCACTTCGAGGAGAACGTCTTCTACGGCGGTCTGACGTACAACTCGCATCCCCTCTCGTGCGCGGCGGCGCTCGCGGCGATCGGCGTGCTGGAGGAGGACGACCTGATCGGCAACGCGAAGCGGCTCGAGCCGGTCATGCGACGGCACCACGAGGAGCTGGCCGCGAAGCATCCGAGCGTCGGGCTGCATCGCAACATCGGCCTGTTCGGCATCCTCGAGCTGGTGAGCGACCGCGACACGATGGAGCCGCTGTCGCCCTACAACGTCACGAACGAGGCGATGGTCGCCGTGAACCGGGCGCTGCTCGATCGCGGGCTCTTCACGATGGTCCGTTGGAACGGGATCATGACGAACCCGCCGCTGTGCATCACCGAGGAGCAGTTGGCCGAGGGGTTCGCGATCATCGACGAGGCGCTCGCCGTCGCCGACGCGGCCGTCGCCTAGGGCTCAGGCGCGCGCCGGCTCCGGTTCGCTGGGCCAGCGCTCCGCCCAGGCCGCCAGCTCGACGAAGACGCCGACGAGATCGCGTCCCTGCGGGGTGAGGCGGTACTCGACCCGAACGGGGGTCGAGGGCGTGACCTCGCGGACGACGATCCCGCGGGCCTCGAGCTCCTTGAGCCGGTCGGACAGGGTGGCGTGCGAGATGCCGGGGACCGCCTCCCGCAGGTCGGTGTACCGGCCGGCGCCCGCGTCCATGGCCCGGATGATCTGCGGCGTCCAGCGCTGCGCCACGAGCTCCGCGGCTCGCTGGAAGTGCTGGCAGACCGGGCTCTCGCCGTGTTCGACCTGTTCCATGACCGCCTCTTCCTGATCCTACCGTTCCAACGCTCTGGAATCCAGACTTTCTTCCAGGTGTGGAGGAACTCTGGAATACAGAGCGAACGGCCCCGGTTCGTGTGGATATGGGGCCCTCATCGGGAGGGCCGGACAGCGGAGGAGGCTCCACATGTCGGCAGTTGAGGTTCAGGGGTACGGGGTGTCGTTGCCGCCCGCCGGGAACTACGGGTTCGACAAGGCCCACACGGTCGTCGGGTTCGTCGCACGGCACATGCTCACGAAGGTCCGCGGCCGCTTCACGGCGTACGACGGCGAGATCCGGATCGCGGAGCGTCCGGAGGACTCGACCGTCCGGGTCCAGATCGAGACGGCGTCGATCGCGAGCGACAACGACCAGCGCGACGGTCACCTGCGGAGCGGCGACTTCTTCGACACCGACCGCTTCCCGACCATGACGTTCGAGTCGACCTCGGTCCGCCCGACCGGCGGCGAGGGGTTCGAGCTGGACGGGACGCTCACGATCAAGGGGATCGCGAACCCCGTGACGCTGCAGGGCCGCTTCGAGGGGTGGGGCCCGGGCATGCAGGAGGACAGCACGGTGGCCGCGTTCTCCGCGAAGACCACGATCGACCGCGAGGACTGGGACCTGACCTGGAACATGGCCGTGGAGACCGGCGGGTTCCTCGTGAGCAAGAAGATCGACATCGAGATCGACGCGGAGCTTCAGCTCGTCGGCTGAGTCCAGTCATCGCCGAACCGTCGGGGCGGGGCGCCGGGAGGCGCCCCGCCCCGTTTCACGTCCCGGGCCGGAGCCCGAGGTCCCGCGCGAGGACCAGGCGGAGGATCTCGTTCGTCCCCTCGCCGATCTCCAGCACCTTCGCGTCGCGGTAGTAGCGCGCGACGGGGAAGTCCTCCGTGAACCCGTAGCCGCCGTGGATCTGGACCGCGTCGCGCGCGCACCGGTTCGCGACGATGCTCGCGGACAGCTTCGCGGCGGCGGCCTCTGCCGCGTAGCTGCGCCCCTGGTCCTTCAGCCACGCGGCGCGGTACGTCAGCAGCCGCGCCGAGGCGATCGCCACCTGCATGTCGGCCATCGGGAACGCGACGGCCTCGTAGGCGCCGATCGGGCGACCGAACGCCGCGCGCTCGCCCGCGTAGGCGAGGCTCGCGTCGAGGCACGCCTGCGCGAGCCCGACCGACATCGCGGCGATCGCGATCCGCCCGTCGTCGAGCGAGGACAGGCATTGGCGGAGTCCGTGGCCGCGCTCGCCGAGGAGGTGATCCTCCGGCACGCGGCATCCCTGGAACGAGATCTCGTGGGTGTCGCTCGAGCGCCAGCCCATCTTCCGGTACGGCGGGCCGACCGCGAAGCCCTCGCTTCCCGACGGCACGATCAGGGTCGAGACGTCGTGCGGCGGGTCGTCCGTGCGGCAGGCGACGACGACGAACCCGGAGATCGGCGTGCCGCTGTTCGTGATGAAGGACTTCGAGCCGTCGATCGTCCAGGCGCCGTCGGCCAGGCGCGCGGTCGTGCGCAGGGCGCGTACGTCGGAGCCGCCGGAGGGCTCGGTGAGCCCGAAGCTGCCGAGGATCTCGCCGGCGGCGACCCGCGGCAGCCACCGCTGCTTCTGCTCGGCGGTCCCGTGCCGCGCGATCATGCCGGCCGCGAGGCCCGAGGCCACCGACAGCGTCACGGCGACGCTCGAGTCCACCCGGCCGAGCTCCTCCATCACGAGGGCCCACGTCACCGCGTCCGCGCCCAGACCGCCGTACTCGGGGGGGAGCGGCACCGCGAACAGCCCGATCTCCCCCATGGCGCGCACGATCTCGAGCGGGAAAGTCTCGTGCTCGTCGCGCTCGGCGGCGCCGGGCGCCACGACCTCATCCGCGAACTCCCGCACGAGCGCCCGCATCTGCTCCTGCTCGTCGGTGAGATCGAAGTTCATGCGGGCGCGAACCCCTGGAGATCGCCGATCGCCCCGGTGCGGTCTTCCGACAGCATCGCCCGGACGCGCGCGCCGATGTCCGCCTGACCCAGCAGGCGATGGAGCAGGACCGAGTCGGCGCCGTCGAGCTGCACCAGGCAGTAGGTCACCGCCGGATCGAGCCGCTCGCCGTCGATCCCGACGTGCGCGACGGTCCAGGACACGACGACCCCCTCGGGTCCGCACTCGATGTCCGGGGTGAGGCTCGCGAAGCAGCGTTCGCAGAAGATCCGGGCGGGCAGGTACGTCACGGCGCAGTCGGCGCAGCGCGAGCCGAGGAACACGCCGCGATCGCGGAGCGCCTCGAAGAACGCGGTGTTGCCGACCCCGGGTGTGTACCGGAAGGACACGGGCATCCCGCCCTCGATCCGTCGGATGCTCACGCCGTCTCCCTGGGGCGGAAGTGCGCGATGTCGAGGATCGAGCCGGTGCGCTCCGCGATCGGTCGCCACACCGCCTCGACCGGCATCCCGATGCGGATCGCGGACGGTTCGACGTCGCCGAGCTTGTGCAGGAACCCGCCGTCGCTCGAGCCCTCCAGCCGGATCACGGCCGGCAGCTCGGGCACCTCGAGCGGTCGCATGTCCCACGTGACGTGGCAGATCGAGAAGGTCTCGACGGTGCCGGTCGCCGCGACCTCGGTCCATCCGTCGGTCGGCCGGAAGCACCGTTCGCAGAACGCGCGCGGCGGCACGAGCGTCCGCCCGCACGCGGTGCAGATCGTCGCGAGGATCCTGCCCTCGCGGAGCGCGTCCAGGAACGCGCCCATCACCTCGCCGGGGTCCCACGCGTAGCGGACGTCGAGGTCCGTCTCGACGGCGCCCGCGGCGGCCCGGAACGCGGCGTCGGACAGCGGCGTCGGCCCGAGCATCGTCGCGGGTTGGTCCGCCGTCGCGCCGGCGGCGTCCGTCCGGGCGTCTTCCGTCCCCATCACGACCACCGTGCCGACCTGCATGAGGTCGCCCCACGCCTGCGCCACGCCGCGTTCCGGCGTCCCGGGCACCTGGCGCTCGCCGGCCTCGCCGCGCAGCTGCCAGAAGAGCTCGGCGATCTTCATCAACCCGGCGGCGGCGATCGGGTTGCCGACCCCGAGCAGGCCGCCGCTCGGGCAGCACGGGAGGTCGCCGTCGCGCGCCGTGACGCCGGCCGCAGCTGCTTCCGGCGCCTTCCCCTTGTCGAACAACAGGAGGCCCTCGAGGTGGTGCAGCTCCTTGTAGTCGAACGGGTCGTACGGCTCGGCGACGTGGATCTGCTTGCGTGGCTCGGTGACGCCGGCCATCGCGTACGCCATGCGCGCGGCGTTCTCGACGTACTCGGGATAGACGAGGTCGCGGTTCGTCCAGTACGTCGAGTCGAGGTTCCACCCGACCCCCTGGACCCAGACCGGGCGATCGGTGAGGCGCCGCGCCGCGTCCTCCGACGCCAGCACGAGCGCGACCGCGCCGTCGCTGATCGGCGAGACGTCGAGGCGCTGCACCGGCCACGCGAGCACCTCGGAGGCGAGGACGTCCTCGACGGTGATGTCCGCCTGGCCGAGCAACGCCGCGGGATGCCCGGCTGCGTTGCGCTTGTTCTTCACCGCCACGCTCGCGATGTCCCGCTTGTCCAGGCCGTAGCGGTCCATGTAGCGCTGCATCTCCAGCGCGAAGATCCACAGGAGGTTCGGCCCGAGCGGGCGTTCGATGATGTTGTCGAAGATCGTGAGGAACGCGCCCTGCGGGTGCGGCTGGCAGGAGGACATCTTCTCCTCGGCGACGCACAGCACGACGTCGGCCTGGCCGGAGGCGACCGTGTACCACCCCTGGATCGCCGTGAAGACGCCGCTGCCGCCGCCGACGTAGGTGCGGATGAACGGCTTGCCCCAGGCGCCGGCGCCATCGGCGAGATAATCGCCCTTGCGGTGCACGCCGTCGAACGCGTCGGGCGCGCTCGTGAGGCAGACGGCGTCGACGTCGGCGAGCCGGAGCTCCGCCGCGTCGAGAGCGGCCTTCGAGGCCTGGAAGGCGAGCTCCTTGCCGGTCTCCTGCGCGCGGCGGACGAACCGGGTCATCCCGGCGCCGACCACCGCGACCCTGCGCCCCGTCACCCGGCCGCCCGAAGGACCGCCACGGCCGCGCTCGTGCTGGGCACGCCTCGCCAGGATTGGACGACCGCGGTGCGGGCCGCACCCGCGCGCAGCTGCTCGACGGCGCCCAACGTCCGGGCGAGGCCGTTCGCCTCGTGGAGATGGCCCTCGCCGAGCGCGCCGCCCGAGCGATTGACCCGTCCGGGATCGATCGAGGCAAGCCCGAGCGCGTCGAGGTGCTGCAGTTGCTTGTACGCGAACGCGTCGTCGACCTCCGCCAGATCGACGTCGGCCTGCGCGAGATCGGCCTGCGCGTATGCGCCCTCGGCCGCCCGTTCGGTGGCGACCGCGCGCGCCCAGTCGCGGCTCTCGATCGACGGCGCGTCCTGGCTCCAGCCGACGCCGTCGACCCAGACCGAGGCGTCGGCTCGGGTCTGCGCTCCGGCCAGCACCACGACGATGCAGCCGTCCGCGCTGCGGGCGGCCTGATCGGCGATGAGCGGATCGAACAAGGGCGTCGGATCCGGCGGCGCGTCCGCGTAGGACGCGCGCCGGTTCGACCGGGCGTGCTCCCGGTTGCGGACCGCCACCGCGGCGCAGTCCTCGACGCTGCGGCCGGTCTCGTGCAGGAACCGGCGCATCTCGAGGCCCGCGAGCGCGAGCGCGGGCACGCCGAGCGGGCGGTTCAGCACGGGATCCATCGCGAACGCGTCGACGCGGCCGGGCGTGAGGACGTCGGAGGCCTTCGAGTGCGCCTCGACCGCGACGACGTTCGCGATCCCGCTGCGGAGCAGCATGGCCGCGGTCGCGAGCGCGAACAGGCCGTCGGCGGCGACCGTGTGCACCGGCCGCTGGACCCCCCCGAGCTGGTCGGGGACGTACTCGTCGAAGATGCTCGTGCCCTCTTCGACGTCCTCGGAGGCACATACGAACGAGTCGACGTCGGTCCTCGGGTCGACGCCGGCATCCACGTAGGCCGCGGTGGCGGCCTCGAACATGAGCTCCTTGTAGCTGCGTCCCGCGGTCGTGGGCCGGAAGCCCGACCACCCCACGCCGACGATGCCGATCCGCGGGCCCATCGTGAGGGTTCTACCATGCCCCCGTGCAGGACGTGGTCTGGTCCCCGACGGCGGCGTACGTCGATCGCGCGAACGTCACGCGCTTCATGCGGGCCCACGGGATCGGCACGTACGACGAGCTGGTGCGACGCTCGATCGAGGACATCGCGTGGTTCTGGGACGCGGTCGTGCGCGACCTCGACATCGGGTTCGTCGACCCGTACGACGAGGTGCTCGACACGAGCGCCGGCGTCGAGTGGACGACCTGGTTCCGCGGCGGCACGCTCAACCTCGCCGGTCAGTGCGTGGACCGGTGGTCCGCCCGCACCCCCGACGCAACCGCGGTGCGGTGGGAGGGCGAGGACGGCGAGGTCCGGGTGTGGACGTACGCGGAGCTCCGTCGGGAGACCGACCGGCTCGCCCGCGGGCTGCAGGCGCTCGGCGTCCGCGCCTCCTCGACGGTCGGCATCTTCCTGCCGATGGCGCCGGAGACGGTCGCCGCCGTGATGGCGTGCTCGAAGCTCGGCGCGATCTGGGTGCCGATCTTCAGCGGGTTCGGCGCCGACGCGGTCGGCGCGCGGCTGGCGGACGCGGGTGCGAGCGTGCTCCTGACCGCGAACGCGTCGCTCCGCAAAGGGAAGTCCGTGCCCATGAAGGAGACGGCCGACCGGGCCGCCGAGCTCGCCGGCTGCGTCGAGCGGATCGTGGTGTGGCGCCGCCTGCCGGACGTCGCGACCCCGTGGGATCCCGGGCGCGACGTCGACTGGTCCGGGTTCGACGACGACGCGCCGCTCGACGCCGAGCCGTTCGATGCGGAGCAGCCGTTGTTCATCGGCTACACGAGCGGGACGACGGGCACGCCGAAAGGCGTGGTGCACGTCCACGGCGGCTTCCTCGTGAAGATCGCGGAGGAGGTCGCCTACCAGGTGGACCTGCACGTGGGCGAGGTCCTGCACTGGGCGACGGACCTCGGCTGGATCATGGGGCCGTGGGAGGTCGTCGGCGCGCTCGCGCTCGGCTCGACCGTGCTCCTGTTCGAAGGAGCCCCCACCCATCCCGGGCCGGATCGCCTCTGGGACCTGGTCGAGCGACACGGCGTCACGACGCTCGGCGTTTCGCCGACGCTGATCCGAGCCCTCATCGCCGACGGGACGGGACCGGTGCGGGCACACGACCTGTCCACGTTGCGGATCCTCGCCGCGACCGGCGAGCCTTGGGACCCGGCGTCGTACCGGTGGCTCTTCGACGATGTGGGCGAGCGACGCCGTCCGATCATCAACCTGTCGGGCGGGACCGAGATCGGCGCGTGCTTCCTGTCCCCGCTGCCGATCACCGAGCTGAAGCCGTGCACGCTCCGCGGACCGGCGCTCGGGATGGACGTGGACGTCTGGCGACCCGACGGCACCCCCGCGGGCCCGGACGAGGTCGGCGAACTGGTCTGTACGCAGCCGTGGCCGTCGATGACGCGCGGCATCTGGGGCGATCCCGAGCGGTACCTCGACACGTACTGGCGCCGGTGGCCGGGGGTCTGGGTCCACGGCGATTGGGCGATCCGCGACCGGGACGGCTTCTGGTTCCTGCGCGGCCGCAGCGACGACACGCTGAACATCGCGGGGAAGCGCATCGGTCCGGCCGAGCTCGAGTCGGCGCTCGCGTCCGATCCCGGCGTAGCCGAGTCGGCCGCGGTCGGCGTGCCCGATCCGGTCAAGGGCGAGCAGGTCTGGTGCTTCGTCGTGCGCGCGCCGGGCGCACAGGTGACGGCCGAGGAACTCCGCGCGCTGGTCGCGGCGCACCTCGGCAAGTCGTTCACGCCGGCCAGGGTCGTGTTCGTGTCCGAGCTGCCGAAGACGCGGAGCGCGAAGATCGTGCGGCGCGCGATCCGGGCGGCTGCCCTCGGCGAGGATCCCGGCGACCTCTCGAGCGTGGAGAACCCGGGGTCGCTCGACGCGGTCCGGGCGGCGGCGGGCGTGTAGGCTCGCGGCCCCATGCGCGCGGCGGTATGCCAGATGAACGCCGGCGGCGACGACGTCGAGCGGAACGTCGCGACCGCCGTCCGGCTGTTGGAGGAGGCGGCCGCGGGCGGCGCCGACCTGGCCGCGCTGCCGGAGCTCTGGCCGTTCTACGGATCGCATCGCCGGATGCACGAGCTCGCCGGATCCGTCCCCGGCGAGCTGACCGCGCCGCTCTCCGATGTGGCGCGGGAGAAGGAGATGTGGGTCCTCGGCGGCTCGGTCCCCGAGGTGGACGAGGACGGACGCGTGTTCAACACCTCGTGCCTGTTCGACCGCGCCGGCGAGCTCGTCGCCCGCTACCGGAAGATCCACCTGTTCGACGTCGACCTGCCCGATCAGCCGCCGTTGCGGGAATCCTCGGTGTTCACCGAGGGGAGCGAGCTCGTCACGCACCAGACCGACGTCGGCCGCGTCGGCCTGTCCATCTGCTACGACCTGCGCTTCCCCGAGCTGTACCGCGGTCTCATGGCGCTCGGCGCCGAGGTGCTGCTGGTGCCGGCGGCGTTCACGCGCGCGACGGGCGAGGCCCATTGGGAGGTCCTGCTCCGTGCCCGGGCGATCGAGGATCAGTGTTTCGTCGTCGCGCCGGCCCAGTGGGGCGCGTGGGGGCCGCCCGAGGACGGCCGCCGGACCCACGGGCATTCGATGATCGTCGATCCCTGGGGGGCCGTGCTCGCCGAGGCGCCGGGCGACGGCGATGGCGTCTGGTTCGCGGACCTCGACCCGGCCGAGCTTCGACGCGTGCGGGCCGTCCTGCCGGCGCTCGCCCACCGCCGGCTCGGGTCGATCTGCTGATGCGACGGGAGCTGCCCGGCGGGTACGAACTGGACGACGATCGGGGCCGCGTCGACGTCGACGCGGTCTACCGGTTCCTTGCGGAGGAGGCGTACTGGGTGCCGGGTCGGTCGCGCGAGACGATCGAGCGCCTCGTGCGCGACTCCACGCGCGTGATCGCGGCGTACGCGCCGGACGGTTCGCTGGCCGGATTCTGCCGGGTGATGTCGGATCGCTCGAACATGGCGTGGCTGGGCGATGTGTTCGTCGTCCCGGAGCACCGCGGCCGGGGCCTCGGCGTCGAGCTCACCCGCGAGGCCGTCGAGGACCCCGAGATGCGCGATTGCGCGTGGTTCCTGGCGACGCGCGACGCACACGGCCTGTACGCGAAGTTCGGGTTCGTGTCGCCGAACGAGCGGACGATGATCCGGCCGCGCCGCGCGCGGGAGCGCGCCGAGCGCATCGCGCATCCGGTGACGGAGCGATAGGCTGCGACACCGACCGACGGAAGGGACCGGGGATGAGCGATGAGATGAAGGACGCGGCGACCGAGGCGGCCGAGGACGCGCTGGCCGAGGCCGCTGCGTCGGATGCGCTGCACGAAGACGCCGTGGAGAAGGCCGCCGAGTCGGCCATGCTCCGCGACGCGGCCGACCGACTCGCGGACGAGGCGTTCGTCGAGGAGGTGGCCTCGGAGGATCTGGCGGATCGGGCGGAGGCCGACGCGGCCGCCGCCGTTGTTCTCGCCGAGGGCGCGGACGACGACGAGGAAGATTGACCCCTCGAAGCGCTTCAGGACGAGGCGTCCTTCCGGGGCGCCTCGTTCATGTTCTGGCCACACGCGGGGATCATCCTCCTCGGATGATGCCTGGGTAGCGTCCGACGCTGAACGATGGCCTCTGGATCCTCGATGGAGGCCTTGGACGGCGTGTGCGGTAAGGTGCCCGAGCGAACGGGAGGGCGCGCGGTGTGACGAACCTGGATCTGGCCCGGCTCCAGTTCGCAACGACCAGCATCTACCACTTCCTGTTCGTTCCCGTGACCATCGGGCTGGCCTTCCTGGTTGCCTTACTCCAGACGACTTGGTACCGGAAGCGTGACGACGAGTACCTTCGGCTGACTCGTTTCTTCGGCGCGCTCCTCGTGATCAACATCGCGGTCGGCGTCGTGACGGGACTCGTGCAGGAGTTCCAGTTCGGCATGAACTGGTCGGCGTACTCGAAGTTCGTAGGTGACGTGTTCGGCGCGCCGCTCGCGATGGAGGGACTCGCGGCGTTCTTCCTGGAGTCGACCTTCCTCGGCCTATGGTTGTTCGGATGGGGCAGGTTGCCCGAACGGGTCCACCTGGCCACGATCTGGCTCGTGGCGTTCGGGGCGGCGCTGTCCGCCGCGTTCATCATGGCCGCGAACTCGTGGATGCAGCACCCTGTCGGCTACACCCTCAACAACGGCAGGGCCGAGCTCACGAACATCTGGGCCGTGCTCACGAACCCGGTCTTCCTGTGGGGGTACCTCCACGTGCTCTTGGCCTCGCTGGTCACCGGCAGCGTTCTGATGCTGGCCGTCTCCACCTGGCACCTCCGTCGCGGCTCGCAGCCCGAGGCGTTCGATCGGACGGCCAGGCTGTCACTGACCGTGCTGCTGCCGGCGATCCTGTTCGCGCTGCTGGTCGGGAGCCATCTCGGCGTGATCGAGACCACCTACCAACCGATGAAGGTCTCGGCGATGGAGGCGCAGTGGCAGACCTGCCAGCCGTGCTCGTTCTCGGTCTTCCAGATCGGCGGGGGGAAGAACGACGAGACGCCGACGAAGATCCTCGCGATCCCGCACCTGCTGTCGCTCCTTGCGGATGACTCGTGGGACGGGCAGGTGGTCGGTCTCAACGAGCTCAACCAGCAATACCAGCAGCAGTACGGCGGTGACTTCAGCTACATCCCGAACGTGTTCATCCAGTACTGGTCGATGCGGGTCATGGCCTACCTCGGCTGCATCGTGTTCCTCTTCGCTGCCTGGGGTCTCTGGCTCGTCCGGAGGAAGAAACTCCGCACGGCGAAGTGGTTCCTGCTCGTGGCTCCGTGGGCGGTCATCCTCCCGTTCCTGATCAATACCGCTGGCTGGATGCTGACCGAGAACGGGCGACAGCCGTGGATCGTGCAGGGGTTGCAGACCACGAGCCAGGGCGTGTCTGCGTCGGTGAGCACCACGATGATCTGGATCAGCTTGACGATCTTCGTGCTCCTGTACGCGGGGCTGGCGATCCTGTGCTGGACACTGATGTTCCGCTTCGGGCGCAAGGAGATCGAACCTGCGCCGGAGTTGGGCGAGAGCGGCGCGTCGGAGGCCGCGGCGATGACCTACTAGGAGCGACAGGATGGGACTCCAGGTGTTCTGGTTCATCGCGATCGCGGTCCTGTGGACCGGGTTCTTCGTGCTGGAGGGGTTCGACTTCGGCGTCGGCATGCTGCACTCCGTGATCGGCAAGGACGACGTGGAGCGTCGTGCACTGATCAACACGATCGGGCCGTTCTGGGACGGCAACGAGGTGTGGCTGATCACGGCCGGCGCGGCGATCTTCGCGGCGTTCCCGCCCTGGTACGCGACGATGTTCTCGGGCCTGTACCTCGCGATGGTGCTCCTGCTCGTCGCGCTGATCGGGCGGGGCGTCTCGTTCGAGTTCCGGGGCAAGCGCGAGAGCGACCGGTGGCGTCGGGGGTGGGGGCTCGCGCTCACGTTCGGCAGCTTGTTGGCGCCCTTCCTGATCGGGGTCGCGCTCGCGGACCTGCTGCACGGCCTCCCCATCGACGCGAACCAGGAGTACACGGGGACGTTCTGGGACCTCCTCAGTCCGTACTCCATCTTCGCCGGCCTCACGTTCGTCTCGCTGTGTCTCCTCCACGGCGCGACGTTCCTGTCGCTGAAGACCACGGGCGATCTCAGCGACCGCGCCCACCGCATCGCCCGGACCCAGACGCTCGCGACCGGGATCGCGGTGCTGATCTTCGGCATCTGGACGCAGGTCACGATCCACCACGGCGCCTTCCCTGATCTGCTGTCGACCGCGGCGGTGCTCGCGATCTTCGGAGCCGGCTGGTTGCTGAGCGATCGTCGGGAGGGATGGGCGTTCACGATGACCACGTTCGCGATGGGCGCCACCGTTCTGTCGATCTTCATCGACCTCTATCCCAACGTCATGGTGTCCAGCACGAACGCCGCGTACAACCTGACGGTCACGAACGCTTCGTCGTCGCCGTACGCGTTGAAGGTGATGACCGTGGTCGCGGTGATCTTCCTGCCGATCGTGCTGATCTACCAGGCGTGGACGTACCACGTGTTCCGCAAGCGGATCGGGACCTCGGACTTCGAACCCGCAGCCGAGCCTGCGGCGCACTGAGGCCGTGCACCCGTTCGATCCCCGGTTGCTGCGCCGTGCCGGCGCGGTCCGAAGCACGCTCGTCGCCGACATCTGCTTCGGGTTCCTCGCGACGGTCCTGCTCCTCGTCCAGGCGACGCTGTTCGCGCTGATCGTCACGCGCGCGTTCGACGGCCGGCCGTTCCCGGCTCGCGCGCTCGTGCTGTTCGCCACCGTGGTGGTGGTCCGCGGCCTCCTGGCGGGAGCGTTCGAGACGACCGGACGTCTCGCCGCGACGCGGGTGATGTCAGAGCTCCGCTTGGCACTCGTCTCCTCGCGCCTGCATGCAGCGCCCGCGACGGACGAGCCGGTTGAGGCGGGTGAGCTGGCGACGGCGGCCGTCGCGGGCGTCGACGGCCTCGAGGCCTACTTCGGACGGTACCTCCCGCAGGTGGTGCTCGCGGTGCTGGTGCCGGTCGCCGTGCTGGTGTGGACCGCGGACATCGATCCGACGTCTGCCGTGATCATGCTCGTGACCCTCCCGCTCATCCCGATGTTCATGGTGCTGATCGGCAGGTACACGGAGGCGAAGACGCGTGCTCGATGGGACGCGCTCGCGCGCTTGTCGAACCACTTCCTCGACGTCGTGCGAGGCCTGCCGACGCTCCGTGCGTTCAACCGGGGTGCGGCGCAAGCGGAGCGGATCGAGGCGGTGAGCGAAGCCTATCGCCGGACCACGATGGAGACGCTCCGGGTCAGCTTCCTCTCGGGCGCCGTGCTGGACCTGGCGGCCACGCTGGCCACCGCGCTCGTGGCGGTCACGCTGGGCGTGCGGCTGATCGATGGAGAGGTCGGGCTTCGGCCCGCCCTCACCGTCCTGCTGTTGACGCCGGAGCTCTATGCGCCGCTCAGGAGCCTGGCGGCGCAGTTCCACGTCAGTGCCGACGGCCTCGCGGCCGCCGAGCGGATCTTCGATCTGATCGAGGCGCCGAGCGTCGCGGAAGGGTCTTCGGCCCCGGCGGTCACGTGGCAGAACGTTGGGCTGGAAGACGTGATGCTCGCGAACCCGGGTCGAGGGGCTCCAGTGCTGGGCGGCGTCGATCTGCGGATCGACCGGGGCGAGGTGGTCGCGCTCGTCGGTCCGAGCGGCGCCGGGAAGTCGACGGTGGCGTCCCTCCTGCTCGGTCTGCGCAGCCCCGACCGAGGACGCGTGGTGGTGGACGGCGCGGATCTGGGCACGCTCGACCCCAGACGCTGGAGGCGACAGGTCGCCTGGCTGCCGCAACGGCCGACGATCTTCCGCGGCAGCGTCCGCCACAACATCGCGCTCGGGAACCCGCGAGCATCGGACGCGGAGATCCGGGATGCGTCCGAAAGGGCTGGGTTCGCGTCGGTCGTCGAGGATCTCCCCGAGGGCTACGACAGTGTGGTCGGAGAGGGTGGGCGCGAGCTGTCGGCGGGGGAGACGCGGCGCCTCGCACTCGCGCGGACGCTGGTGAGCGCGGCCCCGCTGCTCATCCTCGACGAGCCGACGGCGAACCTGGACGCGGACAGCGCCGCCACGATCGCGACGTCGATCCGGGCGATCGACCCCTCGCGCGCCGTCCTCCTGATCGCGCACGACCCCGAGCTGGCGCTCGTGGCCGACCGGGTCGTCCGGCTCGCGGACGGGAAAGCCGTCGAGGCGGTGGAACGGGCGATGTTGCCGTGAGCACGCTCGCCGAGCTGATCAGGATGGGGAAGCCGCCCAAGGGCCGCGTCGCACTCACCGTCGCGCTGGGATCCCTGACGGTGCTGCTCGGGGTCGGCCTGATGTCGCTGGCCGGCTACGTGATCTCGCGCGCCGCCGAGCATCCGCCGATCCTCGAGCTCACCGTCGCCATGGTCCTCGTGCGTGCGTGCGGGATCGGGCGACCGATCGCTCGCTACTTCGACCGGCTCGAGTCGCACGACCTGGCGTTCCGGGTGCTCGCGCGTCTGCGCGGCACGTTCTTCCGCGCCCTCGAACCGCAGGTCCCGGCCCGCGTGGAGGGCTACCGGCACGGCGACCTCCTGGCCCGCATGGTGGGCGACGTCGACGCGATGCAGAACCTGTTCCTGCGCGGCGTCACGCCGGCGCTCGTCGCGGCGGCGGCCGGGGTGATCTCGGTCGTGATCGCGGCGCTGTTCGTTCCCGCGGCGGGTGCGATCCTCGCGGCCGGCCTGCTGGTCGGCGGTATCTGCATCCCGGCGCTCGCGGTGGCAACGGGCGGCCGGGCCGCACGGGGTCGGGGGGCGGTGCGCGCTGAGCTCACGGCCGAGCTCGTCGACGTCCTCCGAGGCGGTCCCGAGCTCTTGGTCCTGGGCGCCGATCATGACGCCGTCGCACGCATCGATGCGCTCGACGATGAGCTCGCGGGCCGCGGGCGGCGGAGCGCGTTCGTCGGGGGGGTCGTCGAGGCGATGAGCGTGATCGTCACCTGGCTCACCGTGGTCGGGGTCCTCGCCGTCTGCGTCCACGCGACGGAGATCGGAGCATTGAACCGCGTGCTGGTGGCATCGGTCGCGCTGCTGGCGATGGCCTCGTTCGAGTGCGTCGCTCCGCTCCCGGCCGCGGCGCTCGAGCTCCGCGAGACGCTCGCAGCGGGCGAGCGGCTGCTGGACGTAACCCGGCGAGGACCGGCGGTGCTCGAGCCGGCCGAGCCCGGTGAGCTTCCGTCCGTCACGCCGGTCGCGCTCGAGGACGTCGACTTCGCCTACCCGTCCGAGGGATCGTGGGCGCTCCGCGATGTCGATCTCCTGGTCCCGCAGGGACGGAAGATCGCGCTCGTGGGGGCGTCGGGATCGGGCAAGAGCACGGTTGCCTCCTTGCTCGTTCGGTTCATCGATCCCGACCAAGGCCGCGTGACGTTGGGCGGTGCGGACGTCCGGTCGCTCAGCCAGTACGACGTCCGGTCCCGCGTGACGCTCGATCGTCAGGACGCCTTCCTCTTCGCGACCACGATCCTCGAGAACGTGCGCCTGGCGCGAGCGGGCGCCGACGACACCGCGGTCGAGGTCGCCCTGCGACGCGCGAAGATCTGGGAGTGGGTCGAGTCCTTGCCCGACGGCTGGCACACATTCGTGGGGGAGGATGGCGCGGCCGTCTCGGGCGGTGAGCGCCGCCGGATCGCGCTCGCCCGGACGTTCCTCGCCGACGCGCCGGTGGTGGTCCTCGACGAGCCGACCGCGCATCTCGATCCGCCCACCGCGACCGCGATCATCGCGGACGCGCTGGCGGCCGGCGACGGTCGCTCGGTGCTCCTCATCACGCACCGCACCGAGGGCCTCGACCTCGTCGATCAGGTGGTGACGTTGCGCCGCGGCCGGATCGCTTGAGCGCGGCGGCGTTCGCGAACGTCGAACGTCAGTGGTGGAACGCGCTCTTCGGGGTCTCCGTCTTCGGCAACGGCGCCGGGAGCGCATCGAGGACCTTCATGGAGCTCCGGATGTCGGCGAGCAGCAGGTCGGTGAGGTCCATCGACACACCGTTGCGGAACACGACGCGCATCACGGTGACGTCCTGCATATCGGCCGGCATCGGATACGCCGGCACCTGCCATCCACGCTCCCGGAGCTTCGCCGAGAGATCGTGCAGGTCCCACGGCCGTTCCTTCGCCAACGTCCAGGTGACGAGCGGCATCATCGAACCGTTCGAGACCAGCTCGAACGGCTCCATGGCGTCGATCTCGTTCGCGAACCGCTGCGCCGAGTCGCGGCACGCGGCGTGGACCCGCCGGTAGCCCTCCCGGCCCAGGCGGAGGAAGTTGTAGTACTGGAGCAGCACCTGGGCGCCGGGGCGGGAGAAGTTGATCGCGAGGGTCGGCATGGCGCCGCCGAGGTAGCTCACGGTGAAGATCAACTCGTCCGGCAGATACTCGCGCTTGGCCCAGACCACCCAGCCGAGCCCGGGATAGACCAACCCGAACTTGTGACCCGACGCGTTGATCGAGTGCACGCGCGACACGCGGAAGTCCCATTCGAGTTCGGGGTCCAGGAACGGGGCGATGAACGCGCCGGAGGCGCCGTCGACGTGCAGCGGCACGTCGAGCCCCGTCCGCGCCTGGAGATCGTCGAGCGCGAGCGCGAGCTCTTTCACGGGCTCGTAATCCCCCGTGTACGTCACGCCGAGGATCGCGACCACGCAGATCGTGTGGTCGTCGACCGCGCCGAGCATGCCCTCGGGGGAGAGGTTCGGGTGCTCCTTCGAGACCGGGACGTAGCGAGGCTCGACGTCCCAGTAGGCGGCGAACTTCTCCCACACGACCTGGACCGATGCGCTGACGACGATGTTCGGCGAGGCGATGTCCTTGCCCTCGTCCCGGCGCCGTGCCTCCCACCGGCGCTTGAACGCGAGCCCGGCGAGCATGCATGCCTCGGACGAGCCGATCGTCGAGGTGCCGATGGTCGTGTGCGGCTCCGGGGAGTTCCACAGGTCGGCCAGGATGTGCACGCACCGCTCCTCGATCGCGGCCGTCTGCGGGTACTCGTCCCGGTCGATCATGTTCTTGTCGAACGCCTCCGCGTACAGCTGCGAGGCCTGTGGCTCCATCCACGTCGTGACGAACGTCGCCAGGTTCTGGCGCGCGTTCCCGTCGAGGAGGATCTCGTCGTGGATGATCTGGTACGCCGAGTCGGGGAGCATCTCCCCCTCGGGGATCCGCCACCGGGGGATCTTCGTCTCCCCGCTGCGAGCGAACATCGGGTTGACGGAGATCTCCTCCGCTTCGCTGGCGTCTCGGTGCTCGTGGATCACGATCGTTCCTCCGGGTCGGGCTACTGGCGCGCGAACGCCGCCGCGGCCTCCTTCGCGAGGTCGATGAACGCGTCGCCGCTGACGTCGATCACGACCCGCGTGATCGTGCCGCCGGTGAACGCCCAGGGCCGCTTACCGGGGTAGTCGTCGGTGACCGGCTCGGCGCCGGAGCGGCCGAAGACGAGGCCGCCGCCGCCCAGGCCGAACTTGCCCGGCTGCGTGCGGATCGTCCCCGAGCCAACCGCCTTGTCCCGCATGTGCAAGGTGAGGGTCCCCTGCGTCGGCATCCCGTCGCCGGCCTTCTCGAACGAGGCCGAGAGCACGACGTGGCCGCTCGGGACCCTCTCCTCGGACTCCACCACCTGCACCAGTTCGCCGACGAAGTTGTACGCGTACTTCAGCTTGCCGTCCTTCACGTACAGGGTGTGGCCGCCGAACCGCGATCCCTGCGAGATCAGGACGCCGCCGGCCGTCGCGGCGTCGTCGATCTCGACCTCCGCCGCGAGCGTGTAGGAGCGGTTGCGGATGTTCGGCGCGACCGACTCCGGGATCTCGGCGCCGCCGGGGAAGTAGACGTACTGGCTCGTCGGCTTCGCGAGCAGCGGCCGCTCCGTTCCCAGGATCTCGATCGCCCCGCGTGACTCGAGCGGCAGCGCTTGCAGCCTGCCGGCCTCCGCCCACCAGAGCGCGGTCAGCTCCTCCAGCTTCTCTGGGTGCTCGGCGGCCAGATCCGTGCACTCGCTCGGATCGGCGTCGGTGTGGAAGAGCTCCCACCGCTGCTGGTGGAAGTCGCCCCAGGACTCTGGGGCCGCAGGCACCGCCGTGGCGGCCTTCCAGCCCTTGTGCCATATCGCCCGCGTCCCGAGCATCGAGTAGAACTGCGTCTCCTTCCTCGACGGCGCGTCCGCGTCGTCGAAGCTGTACGCGAAGCTCACCCCCTCGATCGGGTGTTGCGTGTAGCCGTTCACGACGTCGGGCATCTCGACGCCCACGGCCTCCAGGAGCGTCGGCACGATGTCCACCGCGTGGGTGTACTGCCGCCGGAACGTGCCGACCTCCTTGATCTTCGCCGGCCAGGACACGATCAGCGGGTCGGCCGTGCCGCCCTCGAAGTTCGCGTACCGCTTCCACATCTTGAACGGCGTGTTGAACGCCCAGGCCCACCCGGTGGGGTAGTGGTTGTAGGTCTTCGTGCTGCCGAGCTCGTCCAGCAGCTTGAGGTTCTCCTCCGTGGAGTCGGGGATGCCGTTGAAGAACTTGTTCTCGTTGACCGATCCGTTCGGCCCGCCTTCTCCCGACGCGCCGTTGTCGGAGACCAGCACGACGATCGTGTTCTCGAGCTGCCCGCTGTCCTTGAGGTGATCGAGCAGCCGACCGAGCTGGTCGTCGAAGTGACTCAGGAAGCCTGCGTAAACCTCGGCCATCCGACGGAACAGCTTCTTCTCGTCCTCGCTCAGGGAGTCCCACGGCCGGACGACGTCGAACGTGGACCAGGGCTTGCCGTCGTGGCTGGTCTCGCCCGCGAGCGGGTTGATCGGCGACAGCTCGGCGCTGTCGGGGAGCAGCCCCATGTCCTTCTGCCGCTTGAACACGAGCTCGCGATAGGCCTCGTAGCCCATGTCGAACACGCCCTTGTAGCGATCGGCCCACTCCCTTGGCACGTGGTGCGGCGCGTGGGCGGCGCCGGGGCAGTAGTAGAGGAAGAAGGGCTTGTCGGGCGCGATCGCCTTCGCGTCCTGCACGAACTCGATCGCCTTGTCCGTGACGTCGACCGACAGGTGGTAGCCGTCCTCGGGGGACGCCGGCGGGGCGACCGGGTGGTTGTCGTGGATCAGGTCGGGGTACCACTGGTTCGTCTCGCCCCCGAGGAAGCCGTAGTAGCGCTCGAACCCGCGGCCGAGCGGCCACTGGCGCTTCGAGGACGCGAGGTTCATCTCGTCCTCGGCGCACAGGTGCCACTTGCCGACGATGTAGGTGTTCCAGCCGCGCTCGCTCAGGACCTCGGCGAGGTTCGCGTTCTCGAACGGGATGTGGCCATTCGCGTTCGGGAAACCGGACGTGGCCTCGGTGATGCACGCCATGCCGTTCGTGGTGTGGTTGCGCCCCGTGAGCAGGCACGAGCGCGTCGGCGAGCAGAGCGCGGTGGTGTGGAAGCTGGTGTAGGTGAGGCCGGCGTCGATGATCCGCTTGATGTTCGGCGTCTCGATCAGACCCCCGAACGGCTCGATCGCAGAGAAGCCGACGTCGTCGAGCACGATGTACAGGATGTTGGGCGCTCCCTCAGGAGCCGTCGGCTGCGTGTACGGGGCCCAGTCCGGGACCGAGTCCTTGATGTCGATGTTGACGACGCCACGGAACGGCGTGCTCATCCGTGCCTCCCTTTCGCCGCGGGAAGTGCATGCTACACGGACGTTCCGGCAACACCGGAGCCCGCGACGCCGGCGGAGATGAACGTTCCGCGCACGGGTAGCATGCCGCGCAGCGGAGGGGGAGATGAGCGAACCGGAAGCCGTCGCAACACGCGCCGAGCGGCGGTGGCCGATGGCGCTGGCCGTCCTCGTCACGATCGGGCTCCAGGTGGGAACGCCGAAGGCCGGGCGTGTCACGGGAGGGTGGATCGTCCCGGTGTTGGAGCTGTTGTTGCTCGGGGTCCTCGTCGCCGTCGATCCGGGCCGGGTCGACGACGTTAGCGCACGGGCGCGCCGCATCACGCTCGCGCTGATCACCGTCATGACGGTTGGCATGGTGACGGGCCTGAGCGTGCTGATCTACGACATCCTCGCCGGGAGGCCCGGACTCAGCGCCGACAACCTGTTCGGCCGGGGCGGGGCGATCTGGTTGACGAACGTGATCGCGTTCAGCCTGTGGTTCTGGGAGCTCGACCGTGGCGGGCCGGCGGAGCGGGCCGCCGGCTCCGACATCCCCCTCAGCTTCGCCTTCCCCGAGAACGCGATGCCGGAGTTCGCCGACGCCGGCTGGATCCCGAGGTATCCGGACTACCTCTACCTCTCGTTCACGAACGCGACCGCGTTCAGCCCGACGGACACCCTGCCGGTGAAGACCTGGGCGAAGCTGGCGATGATGCTGGAGTCGGTCGTGTCGCTGCTCACGGCGATCATCGTCATCGCGCGCGCCATCAACGCCTTCTAGCGGTGAGCGGCAAAGTCCGCGTCACCGCCGTCAGACGAACTCATGCCGGCGCAGCCAGCGCATCGAGAACGTCCCCCAGAGTGGCGGGAGGTAGAACGTGACCAGGCGGAACGCGATCGCAGTCGAGACGGCCGCGGCGCTCGGGACCCCGATCGCTTCGAGTCCCGCCGTGTAGCCGGCTTCCGCGACGCCCATGCCGCCGGGCACCGGCATGAAGCCGGCGAACAGGCTCACGATCGTGTTCACGAGGATCAGCTGCGCGAGCGTGGCGCTGTAGCCGAACGCCTTCAGGCACAGCCCGAGGATGATCGCCAGCAGGAGCTGGGCCGTGAGGTTGCCGCCGAGCAGCATCGCGACGTTCGTCGGCTGGCGGAGCACACGGAGCGCCGTCCTGGCTGCCGACGCCTGCTCCTTGAGCATCGCGCGATACCGAGGCACGGCCTCTTTCAGCATCTTCCGGTAGCGAGGGATCGCCAGCGCGAGGATCAGCCCGAGGATGAGCAGCACGACCAGGAGGATCCACGCGTTCTGTCCGCTGCTCGACGAGCTGCTGGACGAGGAACTGGAGCTCGACGAGGGCCGGGTCAAGGTGGCCAGGCCGGTTAGCGTGATCACGAGGATCAGCACCATCTGGATCGCGAACCCGCTGACGCTGTCGATCAGCCCGATCGATGCGGCGCCGCCGACGTCGGCTCCCTGGCGCTGGAAGAACCGGATCTCGAGCGCGACCCGGGCTGCCGAGCTGGGCACCGCGAGCGCGATGAACTGGATCGCGTATTCGAGCATGAGGACCGGGACGAACCGGACCGGGAGGATCGAGGCGCCGATCGTCGAGAAGGCCTGCGCCACTTGGACGAACGGCACGATGGCGAGCGCCGCCCAGATCCACACGGTGTCGGCCGACTTCAGCTCGTCGACGATCTGCTGGATATCGACGCCGGCGAGCGAAGCGATCAGCCAGTACGCGAGCAGGCCGATCAGCACGACCTTCACGACCGAGCCCACCGTGACCCGTCGGACCCGCTCGAGCTTCGGGGGTTCCACGCCGGCGGCGGCCGCCGCCAGGTCGCGCACCTCGTCGAGGTCCCACGATCCCCCGTGCACGGCGCGACGTGTGGCTCGGTCGAGGACGGCGGGTTGGACGAACGGGATCACGCGTGCGAGGGCGTCGGGGTCCAGCACCTCCGCGGCCGCCGAGACGGCTCGCTCGGGGCCGACGAGGATCGCGGTCGACACGAGGAGCTGGGCGCGATCGGTCATCACCGCCGCTTCGGTGGCGGCGACCTTCGCCCTCCCGAAATCCCCCATCGCGGGGTGGCCATCGGGGCGGAGCACGATCGTGTCGACGTCGATCATGCCGTGGGCGATCCCGAGCTCGCCGAGCAGGACGATGTCCCTCCACGTCTCGGCCAACACCCCGTCGGTGATCTCCTCCGGCCGCAACAGATCCAGCGGGCGGCCGGTGACTTCCGTGACCAGCAGCGCGTCACGCCCGTCGGCCATCCCGGCGGCGACGACCGGCAGCACGGCGACGCCGCCTCGCTCGGCCATCAGCGTCATGAACGCCTCGTGTTCGACCTGCTGCAGCCGCCCCGCGCCGAGGTGCGGCGTCTCGCCTCGATGCCAGATCGACGCCCAGGTCGTCGTCAGCAGCTGCCCGTCCCTCGCGTCGCGGCCGTAGACCTTCACTTGGAGGGCGCGACCGTCCGGATCGGACGCCGTCGCCAACCCGGCTCCGCGCGGTTCCAGGGGTGCGTGCCGGAGGTCCGTCGCTTCGACGTCGAGGTCCTCGAGGGCGAGTGCGATCTGATCCAGCGTGAGGCGCCCGGCAGGCGAGCCGAACGCCAGATGCACGATCGCGGCAGAGCCCAGTCCGATCAGCGCCCCGGCGATCATCCCGATCGGGAGCGTGACGCCGAGCGCGATCCCCGCCACCGCCCCCGTCAACACGACCCATCGCCCCACGAACCGCAGCGGGCGACTCATGTGCGGCGAGGCCATGACGACGATCGCCGTCGCGATCGCGAGACGCACCGCGAGGTAGATCGCCGGCGGCTGCGACGCGCCCACGGCTCCGACGCTGACGGTCAGCTCCGTTCCCGACGCTCGCCCGGCGAGCATCGCGAAGCCGAACGCGAGGGCGCCGGCGAGCAGTTCGTGGAACAGCAGCCGTTTCCTCCCGTGCGTGACCAAGGCGACGAGGAGGAGCACGAGGGCCCACGCGAGCAGGAGGTTGTACGAGATCTGCCAGAACCATCCGGCCAGGCCCGGGAGCTCCTTGACCAGGTTGCTCACGGTCATGTCGAGCGCGGTGGGACCAGGGGCGGGGATCGCCAGGATCAGCACGCCCAGGACGCAGAGGAGAAGCAGGACGACGTCGGTCGGGCGGCGGGCGAGCGGGGCGTCGCTCGCCGAGGAGAAGATGCGGATGTCCGCGCGACGGAGCTTGTGGACGTTCCGAGTCGGTTCGGCCTCTGGCGACCCACGGTCAGGCACGTCCCGAGCCGCCGAAGTGTCCTCCTCCTGTTTCACGGGTGTTCACCCACGGTTCGGCGCGACGTTCGCCCGGCGACGTCTTCCACACGCAAACCTTAGTTCCCTCGCAACGCGCCTGCTCGATGCTGCTCCGGCGAGGATGGGGATCGCCCGACGGTGACGCCAAGCCTGACGCCCGAACGGACGTGCGTATGATGCTCCGCGACGAGGACCGGGGGGGGAACGGGTGGGGGAGAGGACTCGCTCCAGGACGCGCTCGGGGCCTGAGCGTGCCCAGCGAGCGCCGCAAACGTCGTTCGAGCTCCTATCGTCGAAACTCGCTCCACCGCGGCCGCGATCGAGGATCGTCGGTCGCTCGGACCTCCTCGACGCGCTGTCCGCCGCCGACGGCGCACCTATCGTCAGCGTCGTCGCTCCGGCCGGGTACGGCAAGACGACGCTGCTCGCCGCCTGGGCGGAGCGCAACGGCCACGCCTTCGCGTGGGTTTCGTTGGACGAGCAAGACAACGATCCGATGGTCCTGCTCACGTATGTCGCTGCCGCGCTCGATCGGATCGAGCCCGTCGATCCGGCGGTGTTCGAGGCCCTGACCTCGTCGGGGAGTTCCGCGGCGGCGATGGTGATCCCTCGGCTCGCGAGGGCGTTCTCCTCGAGGACGCGCCCGGTTGTCCTGGTGCTCGACGACGCGCATCTGCTCCATGCCCGGGAGTGCCAAGCGGCGGTCGCCGTGCTGGCCGACCACGTACCCGCCGGGTCTCGGATCGCACTCGCGTCCCGGGCGAAGCCACCCCTCCGCTTGGCACGGCTCCGCGCCGAGGGCCGCGTCCAGGAGATCGGACCCGAGGATCTGATGCTCGATCTCGCCGGCTCCGAGGCTCTCCTCCGGGATGCCGGCATCATGCTCCCCGCCGATGCCGTGACCGAGCTCTACGAGAAGACGGAGGGCTGGCCCGTTGGGCTGTATCTGGCGGCCATGTCCCTGCGAGCCGGCGGCTCGGGGGGTGCCGGCGTCAGCGCGTTCCGCGGGGACGATCGATTCATCAGCGAGTACCTCGCCTTCGAGGTGCTGTCGCACCAACCTGCGAAGCAGGTCACGTTCCTCACACGCTCGGCCGTGCTCGAGCGGATGTCCGGCGCCCTGTGCGATGCGGTCCTGCAAGACACCGGGTCGGCCCAGATGCTCGAGCAGATCCAGCGCACCAACCACCTGCTGGTCCCGCTCGATCGACGGGGCGAGTGGTACCGGTACCACCATCTGTTCCGCGAGATGCTCGAGACGGAGCTGGAACGGACCGAGCCCGGCGTCGCGGCCGCATTGCGGAGTCGAGCGGCGGCGTGGTGCGAGGCCAACGGGAGGCCGGAGGATGCGGTGGAGTACGCGATCGCGGCCTCCGACGAGGACACCGTCGCACGGCTCGTCGGGATGCTCACGCTCCCGATGCACCGCGCAGGGCGGATGTCGACCGTCCAGCGGTGGTTCGGATGGCTGCTGGAGCGAGGGGGGATCGACCGGTATCCGCTCGTCGCGGTCCAAGCGTCCTGGCTCTTCGCCCTGACCGGGCAGGCGGCGGCGGCCGAGCGCTGGGCTGAGGCCGTCGATCGGCGGCAACTCGATGGGCTCTCCCCAGAGGAGGCGTCGCTGACCGAGGCCCTCGCCCTTCAGCTGCAGGCCGCCATGTGCCGCCGCGGGTTCGAGGCCATGAGGGCCGATGCGGAGGAAGCGATCGCGCGGTTCGGTAGCGCACTCGGGACGCCGTACCTCCTCCGCGGGATCGCCATCATGCTCGCCGGAGACGCCGACGCGGCCGATCGCGCGTTCGAGGAGGCGATCGAGGTCAACGAGGCGTTGGGGACGAGCGTGGACCTCGTCCTCGCGTTGGCCGAGCGGTCGCTGCTCGCGGCGTGGCGCGGAGCGTGGGAGGAGGCCGAGGAGCTGGCCGAGGAGGCACGCACGCACGTCGACAGCGCGCATCTGGGAGAGTACTCCACGACCGCCCTCGTGGATGCTGCGTCGTCACGGGTCGCTGTGCACCGAGGAGACGCGGAGGCCGCGCGTGGCTACCTCGTGCATGCGCAACGTCTTCGGGGGCAGCTCACCCATGCCCTCCCGTACCTGGCCGTGCAGACGCGGCTGGAGCTCGCTCGGGCCTACGTCGGGCTCGACGAGTTCGCCGCTGCCAGGACGCTCCTGCGGGAGATCTCCGAGGTGCTCCAACGGCAGCCCGACCTCGGGGTCCTCGCCGAGCAGACCGCCCAGTTGCGGTCACAGTTGGGGTCGGAACGGGATCCGAACGGCGGCTTCCATACGCTGACCACTGCGGAGCTGCGGTTGCTCCCGTATCTGTCCACCCACCTGTCGTTCCGGGAGATCGGCGAAGAGTTCTACCTCTCGCCCAACACCGTGAAGTCCCAGGCCATCTCGATCTACCGGAAGCTCGGCGTCTCGTCGAGGAGCGACGCGATCCGCCAGGCGCGCACGGTCGGACTCCTGGAGGGCTAGTCCACCCCGGCACGGGCGGTCACAGCTGTGCGGAGGGGCCGCCTCGCTTCCGCAAGAGCCGCTGGACCGCCAGCGTTAACGAGCCGCCGACCAGCAGGCACAGGACATTGAGGGTCAAGACGCCGATCCCGGCGAGCCAGTCGCTGCTCGTCCCGATCGCGAGGGCGACACCGGTATACGCGGCCGCCGGGATCGTTGTGACGGAGATCGCCACGCCGACGGCGGCGCTGGCGCGGGTCTCGACGGCGATCATCCCCGCGATCCCCGCGACGAACGCGACCAGCACGATCGGCAGGAGCAGTTCCGTGCTCGGGATCACGATCAGCTCCGATACGGTAGGCAGCTTTGCGGCCAGGTAGCCCGTTCGGTCGAGGATCCAGGTGAGCGCCCAGGCGGTGACCGTCGAGACCGTCAAACCCAGCGCGAGTGCTCCGATCGCCCGTCCGAACAAGCGGGGTCGACGCCCGACGATGCCGACGCAGGCCGCGGTGACCGGGAGGAGGTCCGGGCTGACCGCCATCGCGCCGACGATCAACGTCGTGTTCTGCAACAGGACGGCGAACGCCGCGAGGACCCCAGCGACGAACATGTACAGGAGGTACCGTGCCGGCAGCTCAGCGTTGTCGCGGGCGCCCTCCACGACCTCGGCCCACACCACGGGTTGGGACCCGTGATGCAGCCACCGACCGCGATGCCGTTCGACCGGGCCGATCGTGATCGTCCGTTCCACCGTGATGAGGTCGGGATCGAGACCGACCTCGAGGAGCAGCTCAAGCGCCCGATCGACCCCCGCCGTTTCGAGATCGGCGGTGATCATCTCCTCTCGACCGTCGGCCGTGGATTGCCGCATCACGTGCGCGACCTGAGGGATCCCTTCGAGCGCCCCCACCGCGGCGGCGGCGTCCGCTGGTGCTGCGAAGGCTCGGAGGAACAGCACCGGGAGATCCGGTCATCCGGATAGGAGCGGCGCGAACGGCTGCACGCCCCTCCTATCCTTCCCGTCCCGAGGGCTCGTCCTCGACCAGCAGACCGAGGTCGCGCAGCTCGCGTTGCGACTTGCCCTTGAGCTTCCGGCCGAGCATCGGCCGACCGTCGCTGTGGAGGTAGACCCCTTCGGGCTCCCTCGCCAGCGGTTCCTCCCACGCGCGATACAGGGCCATCACCCGGACCGTGTAGCCGATCAGCAGCGCGACCACGGCGCACGCCCAGGTGTTGAGCCCGGCCCAGAAGCAGATCAGCCACACCGCGCCCGTCAGCATCGCGATGCCGACGAACCACTCACCCCGGATGAACTGCTTCGGGGTCACCCCGCTCGAGATGTCGATGTACCACCGTCCCGCGGTCGGCCCGATGACGGCGATCAGGAGGACCCCGGCGATCGGGAGCCCCGTCGATTCCGCCTTCTGGGCACCGACGATCGCGTACATCGGAAGCGAGAACGACGTCATGAACTGGAAGAGCCCCTCTCGGAAGAGCTGTCCCTTCGCGTAGGCCAGCTGATAGCCGATCACGCCGAACGCGAGGCACAGGACGATGTAGGCGGGGTTGGTGAGTGCCGCGGGCATGGTGTTGAGCAGGACATCGCGGGTCACCCCGCCGCCGATCCCCCCGAGCACCGCCATCAGGATCACGCCCACGACCGTGAAGTTCTTGAAGTGGTCCGGCCGCCGGGCGAGGAGTGCACCGTTCAGCGCGTTCGTCGAGGCGGCGATCAGGTCGAGCGTCGTGAAATCGCCGGCCCACACGAAGCCGCCGACGTGGACCGACTGCGATGCGACCGCTCCGACCATCATCGCTCCCCCTCCTCGAAGGGCGCCCTATCCTCTCGGGTCCGCGGTCCCCGGGCATCGTCCGATTCGGATGATGTGCCGGAGACGCTTCGGCCCGGGTTCGGCGGTATACGCTTCGCGCGTGAGCGGTGCCGAGGTCAGCGATCCGACCGCGGCGGAGAGCGACCTTCCGTTGCCCGACGCTCCCGCCGACCCGACTCCTCGGCCCACGCGTGTCCATCGGGTCCTCCACGTTCGCCTGTTCTCGTCGGCGAGCGACGCCCCACGTTCGCGCCGCCCCACGGACGTCGTCCTGCTCGTCGTCTCGATCGTGATCGTGTGGTTGTGCCTGATCCCGGCGCCGGACAGCACGCAGACCGACAACGGGGTCGGCGATCTCGTCCAGCACTTGCCCGGCGTGGCCACCGGCCTGTGGCAGATCGCGTACGAGCTGCTGCTCCTGTGGCCGGCGCTCCTGATCCTCCTGACGATCTTCGCGCACGGGCGCAAGAAGATCCTGCGCGACATGCTGCTCGCCTTCGTGGTCGCGGCGGTTTACACGAGCGTCGTCGCGATCGAGATGGGCAAGGATGTGCGCACGCTGCTGTCGGACGCCTTCAGCGCGCAGGCGCCTCCCGAGTACTTCGCTGCTCGCCTCGCACTGGCCGCTGCGCTGATCGCGACGGCCTCCCCGCACCTGTCCCAGCCTCTCCGGATCGTCGGACGATGGATCCTGTTCCTCGGCGCACTGTCCTGCATCGTCCTGGGCGTCTCCGTTGCGGTGGGGACGCTGGCGGCCTTCCTGACGGGGCTCGCCGGAGCGGCGACCGTCCACCTGGCCCTCGGTTCCTCGGGCGGACGGCTCACCCTCGAGGAGGTCGCGGACGCCCTGGCCGACATGGGCGTGGCTGCGACCGATCTGCGCGCGGCGCCCCTCGGACCTCGCGGGGTCGAGCGGGTGCTCGCGTCCACTCCGGATGGCCGGCCACTCCTGGTCAAGATCTTCGGGCGGGACGCGCGCGGCGGCGAGCTCCTCTCTTCCACCTGGTCATCGCTGAGCCGCAAGGGACACTCGCTGCGCGTCGGATCGGGGTGGCAGCAGGTCGAACGAGAGGCGCTCGCATCCCTGTTCGCCGAACGGGGCGGGGTCCCCGTGCTCCCGATCATCGCCGCGGACGTGACTCCGGAAGGGGACGGCCTCCTCGTGCTGGACGCCGACGCGCAGGCGATCGCGTCGTTGGACGCCGACGCGATCGACGATCGAACGATCGAGTCGCTCTGGCGGGTGTTCGAGCGCCTCGACACCGTCGGGGTGTCGATCGGTCGTGTGGACGGGAACGGCCTGTTCTCGCGCCACGACGGATCGGCCGCGATCGGCGACTTCAGCGACGCGACGATGTCCGCGGATCGGAGCCTGATCCTCGCCGATCAGGCCCAGCTGCTGGTCGCGACGGCGCTCGCCGTGGGTCGGGAGCGGGCCGTACACGTCGCGGCACGCACGATCGGGAACGAGGCCCTCGAAGCGGTCCTGCCCTACCTGCAGCGGGCGGCGCTCGAACGCGACGTCTGGCATCAAGTCAAGCAGCGGGACTGGCACCTGGACGACCTCCGCGTGATGGCGGAACAGGAAACGGGGAGCGCGCCGGGAGAACTGGAGCAGCTCCGACGCGTCACCTGGGGATCCATCGCGAAGCTCGCGGTGATCGGGCTGGTCGCCTACGCCATCCTGTCGGCGGTCCTGAACGTCGGGCTGGACACGATCGTCGAGGAGTTCCAGAACGCCGACAAGGCCTGGTTGCTGGGAGCGCTCGCGCTCACGCCGCTCGCGCAGGTGCCGCAGGCCTTCTCGACGATCGGGGCGACGACCTACCCGCTCCCGTTCTATCCATCCCTGATGTTGCAGTACGGCATCCAGTTCATCGCGCTCGCCGTGCCGAGCTCCGCGGCGCGCGTGGCGCTCGAGATCCGCTTCTTCGAGCGTGTGGGGGTCCCTGCCGCCGGCGCCGTGACGATCGGCATGATCGACAGCTTCAGCACCTTCTGCATCCAGATCCTCTTGATGCTGATCATCACGCTCTCGGGCCTCGCATCACTGCACCTGTTCGGCTCGGGATCCTCGTCGTCCTCGAGCCCGAGCATCGACTGGACGACCGTCGCGATCGCGTGCGGTCTGCTGGTGCTCGCGTTCGTCGCTGCGCTACTGGTGCCGCGCTTCCGGAACATGATGAAGCGCTTCTTCGACGGGCTCCGTTCGAAAGCGGCCGACGGGCGGGACGCGCTCAAGGTGCTGCGCGACCCGAAGAAGCTCTT
>DATIWE010000060.1:0-23789 GCA_035519495.1 Actinomycetota bacterium | reverse complement strand
TGTGGGGCCCCCCCCACGGCCGATCGGCGATCCCCCCGGCGTGGCTCGAGCGCCTCGCGGAACGCGAGGCGCTCGAACGCGAGGCCGAGGCCCTGGCCGACCTGGTGTAACGGACCGGCTCGCGTGGCGTACCGTGCCGCGAGGAACCGAACCGGGAGGGTCCGAACCGATGGCCGAGATCCATGTCTACGGCGCCAGTTGGTGCCCCGACTGCCGCCGCGCGAAGAAGTTCCTGTCCGACCAGCGGGTCGCGTTCGACTGGCACGACATCGACGGCGACGAGGCCGGGATCCGCGAGGTCGAGGCCCGCAACGACGGGCGGCGGATCATCCCGACGATCGTGTTCGGGGACGGTTCGCACCTGGCCGAGCCCTCGAACGAGGAGCTGGCCGACAAGCTCGGGCTGGCCCGTTCCGCGATGCAGCACGTGTACGACCTCGTGATCGTCGGCGGCGGACCCACCGGCCTCACCACCGCGATCTACGCCGCACGCGAGAACCTCGAGACGCTCGTGATCGATTCGAAGGGCCTGGGCGGGCAGGCGGGCGTGACCGAGCGACTGGACAACTACCCGGGGTTCCCGGAAGGGATCGGCGGCGCCGAGCTGGCCGGCCGGTTCGTGAAGCAGGCCGAGCGCTACGGCGTCGAGCTGCTCCAGGCCGTCAGCGTCACGTCGATCTCGGACGAGGGGCACCGCGAGCTGGACGTCGAGACCGCGACCGGCGAGCACTACCACGCGCGCGCGGTGCTGATCGCGACCGGCTCGAGCTACCGGCGGACCGACGCCGAAGGCGAGGACGAGCTGATCGGCGCGGGCGTGCATTTCTGCGCCACGTGCGACGGCCCCTTCTACAAGGGCTCGAGCGAATTGCTCGTGATCGGCGGCGGGAACTCGGGGCTCGAGGAAGGGCTCTTCCTCACCCAGTTCACGGACATGGTGGTCGTGGTCGAGCGCGGCGACCGGTTGCGCGGCTCCAAGCTCCTGCAGGACAAGGTCCTGCACCACGCCAAGATGGATGTGCTGCTCCAGCATGGCGTGAGGGGGTTCCGCCCGAAAGACGGCGGTTCCGGCAAGCTGGGGACGGTCGAGCTGGAGGACCTCCGCACGGGCGTTCGCTCGGAGCGGCACCCCGACGGCGTGTTCGTGTTCATCGGGCTCGATCCGAACACGGGGTTCCTCGGCGAGCGGATCGCGCTGGACGATGGGCGCTTCGTCGCCACGGACCCGACGTTCATGACGAGCGTGCCGGGGGTGTTCGCGGCCGGCGACGTCCGTGGCGGCTCCACGAAGCAGCTCGCGTCGGCGGTCGGCGAGGGCGCGGCCGTCGCGATCCAGATCCGCGGCTACCTCGACCGGCTCGACCGCGAACGTGATGAAGGGATGGGCGCATGACCCCTGCGGAGATCTTCGATCTGATCATCAAGGCCGACGAGAAGCTGAAGTACTCGACCGACGCGAACATGGAGCTCCGCCGCCAGCAGGCGATCGAGCTGCTCGTCGAGGCTCGTACCGAAGCGCAGGCCGCCGGCGTCGAGCAGCTGGTGCAACAGGCGGAAACGCGGCTGCGGGATCTGGGCGCCGAGCCGGCGACCTAGCCGCCGGCTCTCCAACTCCGGAACGCGTCCAGCAGCGTCGCCGACTGGTGCGCGGTCAGGTCCTCCTCCGTGAGCCGACCGGTGAGCCGCACCGTCTCGCGAAGCTCATCGAGGATCATCGAACAGCCGTCGCAGGCCGTGAGGTGGGCCTCGACGCGCGCGCGCTCCCGCGCGGGCAGCTCGTCGTCGAGCAAGCCGCTCAGGAGCTCGACGACCTCGCGGCAGGTGATCTCGGCGTCCGCGCTCATGCTTGGCTCACGCTCCGGAGGTGTTCTTCGAGCGCTCGGCGCACGCGGGCTCGCGCCCGGTGCAGGAGCACCCGTTGATTGGTCTCGCTCAGGTCCAGCGCGTTACGGACCTCTTCCGATGACCAACCCTGCACGTCCCGGAGCCGGATGACCTCGGCTTGCAGCGGAGGGAGCGTGGCGATCGCGCGACCGATCACGCGGATCGTCTCGGATCCCTCCGCGCGCTGCTCCGGCATGCCGCGCCAGTCGAACGGGAGCGTCGACCAGCTGCCCGCCGCCGGATCGTCGGGCCCCCGGAACGCGCTCGGGTCGATCGAGGGCTCCTGGAGGTCGTCGCCGGCGAGCGTCGCGAACGGCACGCTCCGACCCTCCCGTTGGCCCCGCGTCTTCGCGATGTTCACGAGGATCCGGAAGATCCACGTCCGCAGGGTCGAACGTCCCTCGAACGACCCGAGTCCTCGCAGGACCCCGACCCACGCGTCCTGGACCACTTCGTCGGCGACGGCATCGGTGGACACGTACATCCGAGCGACCCGCCGCATCGAGGGTCCGAGCGCGGTGACGAGCATCATGAAGGCGTCCTCGTCGCCGGCGCGGAGACGCGCGACCAGCTCGAGATCGGTGGGAGAGATGGACGGAGCCGCCACGGCGGCAGCCTAGTCAGGAGTGCGGACGCAAGCTAGGGGCGCATCGCGGCCCAGGGCCGGTCGTAGCCGTAGAGCGTGTCGTACTGGACCTGACCGCCGGGGCCGGGGTGCCGGGCGTGGATGATGCGTCCCCCGCCGATGTAGAGCGCCACGTGCGGGGAGACGTCCCCGTAGTAGACGATGTCGCCGGGCTGGATCTCGGACAGCGGCACGTGGGGGAGCGACGAGTACTGCTCGTACGCGGAGTGCGGCAGCGAGACGCCGGCGCGGCCCCACGCCCACATCGTCAGCCCGGAGCAGTCGAACCCGACGTTCGGATCGGCCGCGCCGAAGACGTACTGCGTGCCGACGACCGACGCGGCCGCGGAGATCGCGATCTGGGCGGCCGAGGCGTTCGCGGGCGGGGGCGGGGCGGTCGGCACGTCGGCCGGTGGACCGCTGACGCCGTTCTGCTCCTCGAGAGCCGCCTGGCGGGCGGCAGCTTCCTGGGCGGCGATCGCGGCGAGCCACTGGTTCCGCTGATCCTGGAGCTGCATCGCCAGCTGTTGCTGCTGCGCCAGGTTCGACTGGATCTGCTCGCGCTCGCTCGTCATGTCGTTGAGGTGCGCCTGTGCGTCCGCGACCGCCTGCGCGTACTGCTGTGCGGCCCACGTGGCCAGCTGCCCGGCGGCGTCGGCCTTCGTGGCGAGGTCCGCGTCGGACTGCGCGATCGCGCCGATGAACTCGAGCTTGTCCGAGAATTCCGTGAAGCTTTGCGCGCCAAGCAGGACGTCGAGCGAGGACCCCATGCCGGTGTAGGTGTTGACGGCGGACTCGGCGAGCTGGGCACGCGCGGTGTCGGCCTGCTTCGCAGCCGCATCCTTCATCGCCTTCGCGGCCGCGAGATGCGTCTGCGCCTGCTGGAGCTGGACCTTCGCCGTGTTCCACTTCTCGACGGCCGCCAAGAACTGGTTCTGGAGCTGGGCGAGCTGCCGTTTCGCGTCCTCGACCTGCTGCTTGGACGGCGGCGCCGCCGCGGAGGTCGTGGTGATCGCGAAGACGAAGGTGGGGACGACGACGAGCGCGGCCAAGATGAGCCGCTTCACTCTCGTCTGGGTGCCGGTCATCGTCCTCCGGGGGTCGGGATATGGCGAGGGCCCGGTGGTGGTCACCGAGCCCAGCGCGCACACCCTAGCCATGCCGGCGACGGGGCGTCAAACATCGCCCGAACACCTGTTCGTGAGGGGGAAGGCCTCGTGACGGCTCGGGGGCGGCCGCGTTCCGCGGTCCGCCCCCGATCGTTCGGGTCGGGACGGCGGGATTTGAACCCGCGACCTCAGCGTCCCGAACGCTGCGCGCTACCAAGCTGCGCTACGTCCCGAGGTTCAGATTGTAGCCCGCGCGTTCAGGAGGCCGTCGGGCGGCGGGAGAGCTCGAGCACGGTGGCCTGCGGCCTACAGCAGAAGCGGAAGGGCGCGAACTTGCTCGTGCCGAGGCCCGGCGAAGTGTGGAGCACGGCGCCGCCCATCTGGAACAGCCCGGCCACGAGCCGTCGCGGCATCGAGCAGTTCGTCACGAGCGCGCCGATGAGCGGCAGACAGACCTGACCCCCGTGCGTGTGGCCGGCCACGAGGAGCTCGTAGCCGAGCGCGGCCGTCTCGGGGGCCGAGTCGGGCGAGTGCATGACGGCGAACCCGAACCGTTCGGGCGCCCCTCGGGGGGCGACACGGAGGTCGTGCCGTTGGATGTGCGCGTCCCCGAGCCCGAGCAGCTCGAGCGGCAAGCCGTCCACCTCGACGAGCCGGCGGGAGTTCGTGAGATCGGCCCAGCCGTCGCCGCTCAGCTGTTCGATCAGCTCGGGCGCTCGCCCGCGGATCGGCCGGGGGCGCTTCACCTGTTCGTCGCCGAAGTAGCTGAAGTACGAGCGCGGCCGCGCCGCGTAGTAGTCGTTCGAGCCGAGCACGAACCACGACGCCATCCGTCCACGGACCGTGCGCACCCCGGCGACCGCGGCCTCGACGGCCTCCGGCTCGGCCAAGAAATCGCCCGTGACGACCGTGACGTCGGCGGCGGGCAACGACGCGAGGAAGCGTGCCTTCTTCGGATCGTCGCGAACGAAGTGGAGATCGGACAGATGCAGCACCGAGAGGCGTTCGGGCCCGTCGGATGGCAGGATGGCGAGACGATAGCGACGCAGGCGGAACCATGTTCGCTCGATCGCGACGCCGTACGTGACGCAGGCGACACCGACGAGCGCGATCGCGAGCACCACGATGAGCACGGGCACGGGGAAGGAGTGTACGGGTGGCCGGGACGTTGAAGGAGCAGCTCCGCGAGGAGATCACCGACGCGCTCCGCGCCGGCGACAAGGTCCGGCTGGGCGCGCTGCGTCTGTTGTCGGCCGCCGTCACGAACCAGGAGAAGGAGCTCCGGCGCGAGCTCTCCGACGACGAGCTCCGCGCCGTGGCGGGCAAGGAGATGAAGAAGCGTGCCGAGTCGATCGAGGCGTTCGAGAGCGCCGGCCGGCAGGAGCTCGCGGACAAGGAGCGCGCCGAGCGTGACGCGATCGCGGCCTACGCGCCCGAGCAGCTCGGCGAGGAGCAGGTGGACGCGCTCATCAACGGAGCCATCGACGCGACCGGCGCCACCGGGCCGCAGGACTTCGGCGCCGTGATGGGGAAGGTGATGGCCGCGGCGAAGGGGAAGGTGGACGGGTCGGTCGTGCAGCGGAAGGTCCGGGAGCGGCTCGGCTTTTCCTAGTGCCCGCCGGGGCTCGAGCTCGGGCTCGTGGTCGGGCTGGCGGCGCCGGCCCCGACGATCAGCTGGACCGAGCTCCCCTCGTCGACGATCGTGCCGCCGATCGGGTCCATCGACAGGACCACGCCGACCCTGCTGGCGCGCGTCACCGGTTGCTCGACCACGTTCGCGGAGACATGGATCGCCGAGAGCTGCGACTCCGCCTCGCCGATCGACAGCCCGACCACATCGGGCAACGTGACCTTCGAGGCGACGCCGTCGCTGATCGACAACGCCACGGTCGAGCCCGAGACGGCCTGGGAGCCGCCCGCCGGCGTCTGCTCCACGACGGTCCCCGCCGGCAGGTACGACCCGATCACCTGCGTCGTCACGTTGAACTGCGCGTCCTGGAGGATCGTCCGCGCCTCATCGACCGGCTTGCCGATCACGTACGGCACGCCGACCAACGACGCGCTGGGGAACTCGAGCGGGGGCATCCCCTTCTGGACCTGCAACATGTAGGCCTTCCAGATCGGCGCCGCGATCGACCCTCCGAACACGTCGTAGCCCCAGTATTCGGATAACGGATACGGGGTGCCCTGCGAGCCGACCCACACCGCCGTCGTCACCTGGCGCGTATAGCCGGCGAACCAGACGTTCGTGTTGCTGTCGGCGGTGCCCGTCTTGCCGCGGATCGGCCACGGTCCCCATCCGCTGGAGAACACGGACGCGGCCGTGCCGTACGTGACCGGTCCCTTCAGCAGGTCGGTGACCAGGTTCGCGATCGGCGCGGCGATCACCTGCTGGCAGTCGGGGCGTTGCCGGTACAGGATCTGGTTCCCCTTGAGGATCTCCGCGACCGCGTACGGCAGGCAGTGGACGCCCCCGTTCGCGAGGGTCTGGTAGCCGGAGGCCTGGTCGAGCGGGGAGATGCCGACCGAGCCGGTCGCCAGCGAGCAGACGGCGGGCAGCGGTGACGTGATCCCCATCCGGTGGGCCATCGCGACGACGTTCTCGGGGCCGACGTCGAGCATCAGGTGCGCGAACACGGCGTTCACGGAATCCGCCGTCGCCGTGTACAGGTTCATGTTGCCGGTGCTCGATCCCTCGGCGTTGATCACGACCCACGGCTGTCCGTTCGTCTCGCAGCGGGGGTCGTCGATCGCGCCTTGGACGCCGGAGTAGCTCGCGTACGGCGAGATCCCCTGTTCGAACGCGGCGGCCAGCAGGTACGGCTTGAACGACGACCCGGGCTGATGCAGGGTCGTGACGGTGTTCACCTGATCCTTGTCGTAGTGCTTGCCGGAGAGCATCGTCCTGATCGCGCCGGTCTCGGTCTCGAGGGACACGATGGCCAGATCGGCGGGCGGCGTATGTTGCGGATACAGCGGTGCCCGCGCCCACGGAAGGTTCGCGGCTTGCTGCGCGGCCTTCTGCCAGTTCGGGTCGAGCGTCGTGATGATGGACAGGCCGCCTTCGGAGAGTGCCTTCGAGCGTGCCTCCGGCGTGGCGCCCAGCACCGAGTACCAGCCGTTCGGGTCGTCGAGGATCTGCTGCTTCACGTAGTCGACGAGGAAGGGCGGCTGCGGGAGGTTGATCTCTCCGACGTTCTTCGCGAGCCCGAGCGGCTGCGCCTTCGCGGCTTCGCCGGCTGCGGCCGAGATGCCACCGTCCGTTGGGCCGAGCGCGATCATCCGGTTCAAGACGTCGTTGCGGCGCAGCCATGCCTTCTTCGGGCGCTTGAGGGGGTCGTAGTACGCGGGCGCACGGATCAACCCGGCCAGGAGCGCCCCCTGCGCGAGCGTGAGCTTCGACGCCTCCTTGTGGAAGTAGAACTGCGACGCGGTCCCGATGCCGTAGACGTTGTTCCCCAGGTAGACCTCGTTCAGGTACATCGAGAAGATCCGGTCCTTCGAGTACGTCTGCTCGACGCGCATCGCGAGCGCCGCCTCCTGGAACTTCCTCGCGAACGTCCGGTCGTTCGGATCGAGTCCCATGGTGTTCTTCACGAGTTGCTGCGTGATCGTCGAGCCTCCCTGCACGACCGTGCCGGAGCGGAGGTTCGCGGCCACAGCCCGGGCCAGCGAGGTGAGGTTCAGCGCGCCGTGCTCGTAGAAGCCCGAGTCCTCGATCGCGAGCACCGCGCTCCGCGTGTAGGGGCTGATCTCGTTCAACGGGACGATCTCGCGGTTGTCCAGATAGACGTGCGCGAGGACCGTCGTGCCGTCGTCCGCGTAGATCGTGGATCGTTGCGGGATCGGCGGGATCCGCGTGAAAGAGGCGCCTTCCTCCTGCAGCCGCTGGTCGATCTTCTGGATGCCGTAGCCCAGGCCGAGGAAGGGCGGAGAGATCACGAAGGCGGTCAGGCCGGCCGCGGCGACGACGACGGGAACCAGCAACAAGAAGGCGACCGGCTTGAAAGCCCATCGGTCGCTGAGGGCGAGTCGTGGCGCCCGGCGGGGCGCGGGTGGGGAGGTACGCATCAGGGATCTTCCGCGAGGATACCCCGACCCGCTCGGTACCATGGAACCGCCCATGTCCCCGCGCCGCGCGGCCGTCCTCCTGCTCGCGTTCTCCCTGCCGTTGCTGGCGTCCGACGCCGCCGGCGCGACGGCCGCAACCACGGCCGCGACGACGAGCGTGGACATCGTGAAGGTCGAGGGCGCTCTGGACCGCCCGCTGATCGCGTTCGTGAACGACGCGCTGGACGCCGCGGAGGCGGCGCACGCGACGGTGGTGCTGGAGCTCGACTCCGCCGGCTCCTTCGGGGAGGCGGGCGTCGCGCTCGCCGACCGGATCGCCTCCATGCCGATCCCGGTCCTGGTGTGGATCGGCCCGGTGCCGGCGAAAGCGAGCGGCGCCGGCCTCCTGTTGCTCTACGCCTCGTCGCTGGCGGCGGTCGCACCCGGGTCGCAGACGGGACCGCTCGACCCCGTCGACCTGCTCCACGCCGGAAGCCCGCCGCCGGGTCTGAATGCCATGATCGATGGCTGGCTCGCCGCCCGTGGCCGCTCCGTCGATCGAAGCGAGGAGAACGACGCGCTGACGGCGCAGCAGGCGATCGACGGCGGGTTCGCCTCCGTTCACGCGACGTCGGTGCTCGAGCTGCTGAACATCGTGGACGGAACGACCGTGCCGACCTCGGCCGGACCGACCGTCCTGCACACGAAGATCGCCGAGACCGACGCGCAGGCGCAGAGCGGCGGTGTCACGATCCGCTTCCACGAGCTCGGTCCCGTGAAACGGGTCGCCCACGGCGTCGCGTCGCCGTCGATGATCTACATCCTGTTGGTGTTCGGCCTGGCGTGCCTGTCCTTCGAGCAGACCCAGCCGGGTTTCGGCTTCGCCGGCTTCGCGGGGGTGTTCCTGCTGGCGCTCGCCGTATGGGGTATGACGTTCGCGCCTCCCTCGTGGCTCGGGCTCGGCGTGCTCCTCGCCGGCGTCGGCGCGATGGTGCTCGACGTGCGGATGCGGCGCTTCGGGGTCGCCACGTGGGCGGGGATCGCCCTGTTCCTCACCGGTTCGGTGCTCCTGTACTCGTGGGTGGCGCCGGTGATCCGGATCTCGCCGTGGCTGATCGGCGCGACCACCGTCGCGACGTTCCTGTTCTACGGCTTCGGGCTCACGGTGGCGACCCAATCCCGCGATCGCATCGTGTCGACGCAACGGGGCCTGATCGGCCTGACCGGGGAGGCGCGTGGGCGGCTGGCGCCGGACGGACCCGTCTACGTGAAGGGGGCCCTCTGGCGTGGCCGGACCCTCGGCCTCCCGATCGATCCGGGGACGAAGGTCCGCGTGCGCGGCGTCGACGGGATGGTGCTGCGGGTCGAGGTCGACGCCGATCCTCGTGACGAACGTCAAGCGTTGCCCGCCAACGACTGACGTGAGAGCCCGCGGCCTTCGAGCTGTGGAGTTCCCGTGATCGAGACCGGGAACGCGAATCCCGCGGGAGCGATCCGGGCGAACTACGGGTATGGAGCTCGCTCGGGCGACCTGGTGGGAGGAGGCGGCGTGCAGAGGGCACGACGCCGCGTACTTCTTCGCACCCGGGTATTTCGAGAAGCGAGCCGAGAAGCAACGTCGTGAGGCGGTCGCGAAGGCCCTCTGCGCCCGATGTCCCGCCCGCGAGCCCTGCCTGGAGTACGCGCTGCGGACCCGGGACCCGCACGGCGTGTGGGGCGGGCTGAACGAGATGGAACGCCGCGCCGTCCTGCGCGCACGCGACGCGGACGGCGAACGCCAGGCCGGCTGAGCACCCGAGTGACCGGCCGCGGGGATGCGTGCGAGGATGCGCGCATGGACGACGACCAGATCCTCGCCCGTCTCCGTGAACTCGGCCTCGAACTGCCCACCGCCTCGCCTCCGCTGGCCGCCTACGTCCCGTGCGTGGTGCACGGCGGGCTGGCGACGGTCGCCGGCCAGCTCCCGTTCGTGGACGGCGCCATGCTGAACCCGGGCTTCCTCGGCCAGCACGTCAGTGTCGACGAGGGCGCTGCGGCCGCACGCCGGGCCGCCCTGTTGGGCCTCGCGGCGCTGCGGACCGGCCTCGGGGGCTCGTTCGCGCGGCTGGAGCGGATCGTGCAGGTGACCGTCTTCATCGCGGCCGTGCCGGGCTTCGTGGACCATCCGAAGGTCGCGAACGGCGCGAGCGAGCTGCTCGCGGACGTGCTCGGCGACCTCGGAACGCACGCGAGGGTGTCGGTCGGCGCCTCGTCGTTGCCGCTCGGCGCCTCGGTCGAGGTCGCGATCGTCGCCGCGGTCGCTCCCGCGTAGCGCTCGCGGCTACCGGGCCGGCGCGCGCGGGAAGCGGAGGTCGCCGTCGCGCCGCGTCACGCCCTGACGATCGAGGTACTCGGCGAGCGGCACCGCATACTTCCGGCTGGTGCCCAGTGCCTCGCGGAGGGCAGCGACCGTGAGTCCGTCGTCGGCATGGTCGTACGCGAGCTCGGTGGCGCGTTCGACGAGCGACGGCGCGACGATCAGCTCGGGCGAGATCCGCACGACGGCGCCCGCGCGCCCCGCCGCGTCCAGGAGCGCGCGCGCGAACCCGGCTGCCACGAGCTCCTTCACCGTCGGCGGCCGCGCCTCGTGCGGTCCGGAGACGGCCGCGACCAGCTGCTCGACGTCGGCGGCGCGTGGCTCGAGCCGCACCTCGTGCGTGCGCAGCCGGACCGTCGACCCGGATCGTTCGAGGAGCCCGTCGGCCGCGAGCAGCTCCACGAGGACGTCGGCCACCTCGCGGGGCGGACGGACACCCGTTGACCGCGCCGCCCGCAGGACGGCCTCGCGGACGCTCGCGAGCGTCGCCCCCTCTTCCAGAGGATGGTTGCGGTGGTAGGCGCGCAGGAACGTCTCGGCGGCCGCCGCGGCCGCGTCGTGGACGGTCGCCGAGACGCACCAGCCGGCGACCCCCGGGGGCGGCGAGCCTCCGGTGAGGACGGTGATGTCGTCGGCGCGCACGGCCCCCCGCTCATCCACGAGGAGCGCCGGCAGCTCGGTGCGATCCGCGACGGCCCGCCCGGCCAAGAACCCGAGGTGCCGGGGATCGGTCGCGCGCACGGGCGGCGCGACGTCCAGCACCTCGCCGCCGCCGACCGTGATCCGGCGACCGACCTCGCGAAGCACGTAGCGATCGAACACGTCCAGCACCAGCGGCCTCGCGGTGCGGATCCGGACGAAGCGTTCCCCGTCCGGGCCGTCGAGGAACCGAACCTTCGCCTCGGTCTCGGCGGCGCCGGCGTGCACCATGAAGGCGCCGCGGGTGGGGATCTCCCGCTCGGGTCCCCGGATCGGCCGGATCGTGCCGTCGAACGTCGTGGTCGGCCGCCACGCGCCCGGCGAGGCCAGGACGTCGCCCCGTTCGAGACGATCGCGGGCGGCCCCGACGAGGTTCGCGGCTACGCGCGAGACGGGGCACGCGCGATCCTCCTGTTCCTTGTGGGTCTGGAGGCCGCGGATCCGGGCTCGCTCGCCGCTCGGGTACAGCTCGACCTCCTCGCCGCTCCGCAGGCAGTCGCCCGTGAGCGTCCCGGTCGCAACCGTCCCCGCCCCCTTGATCGCGAAGATCCGGTCCACGAACAGCCGCGTCCGCGCGTCCTCGGGCGCTGGCGCCTCCGCGATCGCTCGGTCGAGCGCCGCGACCAGGTCCGACACGCCCTCGCCGGTCTGGGACGACACGGCGACGATCGGCGAGGCCTCGAGCGCGGTGCCCGCGACCTGTTCGCGCACCTCGTCGCGCGCGATGGACAGCGTCTCCTCGTCGACCAGGTCGCGTTTCGTGAGGGCGATCACCCCACCTGCCACCCCGAGCACGTCGAGGATCTGCAGGTGCTCCTCCGATTGGGGCTTCCATCCCTCGTCGGCCGCGACCACGAACAGGACCAGGCGCACCGGCCCGACCCCGGCAAGCATGTTGCGCACGAAGCGTTCGTGTCCCGGCACGTCGACGAATCCGATCTCCCGGCCGCTCGGGAGGGTGCACCACGCGTACCCGAGGTCGATCGTGAGCCCCCGCCGCTTCTCCTCGGCCCAGCGATCGGGGTCGATGCCGGTGAGGCGGACGATCAGCGACGACTTGCCGTGATCCACGTGCCCGGCGGTCGCGATCACCCGGAGCTCTCCGGCCACGCTCAGCCTCCGTCGTCGGGAACGTCGCCCTCCAGGGCGTAGAGGATCGCGCGGGCCAGGTCCTTCGTGCGCTCTTCCGGCACGGTCCGCACGTCGAGCAGCACGTGGTCCTCGGCGACCCGGGGGAACACCGACGGCGAGCCGGCGCGCAGGCGGGCGGCGAACGACGGGGGATCGTCGACCCTCACGCGCACCCCCCACGATGGGAGGGAGGTGCCCGGCATCGCTCCGCCACCGACGACCGATCCGCATCGCACCACGTGCGCGCTGGCGCCCTCGAGGTCGCCGCCGATCGCCGCCGCCAGCACGTGGGCACGCTCGGCCAGGCGCTGCGCGCTCGCGTGGATCATGGCGTGCACCGGCACCTCGTCCTCACGCCCGACGGCGTAGAGGCGGAGCGTCGCCTCGAGCGCGGCGATCTGGAGCTTGTCGACCCGCACGGCGCGAGCCAGCGGATGCGATCGGAGCTTCTCGATCAGGCCGGCGCGCCCGACGATGCAGCCGACCTGCGGGCCGCCGAGCAGCTTGTCGCCGCTGCACGTGACGAGGTCCGCTCCGTCCCGCAGCGCGCCGCGGAGGCTCGGTTCGTCGGCGGCGGCGCCCCGCTCGTGGTCGAGCAGGCCGGAGCCGACGTCGTAGAGGAACGGGATCGCGTGCTTCGTCGCGAGCGTGGCCAACTCGGACGCCGCGGCCTCGGCCGTGAAGCCGATCACGCGGTAGTTCGACGGGTGGACCTTCAGGATCGCGGCGGTCCGCGCATCGAGCGCGGAGCGGTAATCGGCCAGGCGGGTGCGGTTCGTCGTGCCCACTTCGACCAGCTTCGCGCCCGAGGCGCGCATGATGTCGGGGATCCGGAACGCGCCGCCGATCTCGATCAGCTCCCCGCGGGACACGAGGACGGGCTTGCCCTTCGCGAGCGCCTGGAGGGCGAGGAGCAGCGCGGCGGCGCAGTTGTTGACGACGAGCGCGTCCTCGGCGTCGGTCAGGGCCGCGAGGATCAGCTCGGCTCTGCTCGACCGACTGCCCCGGCTTCCGGTTTCCCGGTCGACCTCCAGATCCGAGTACCCGGCGGCCGCGCGCATCACGGCGCGGACCGCGGCGTCCGCGAGCGGCGCGCGCCCGAGGTTCGTGTGCAGCACGACGCCGGTCGCGTTGATCACCGGCGTGAGCCCGAACGTCGCGGCCGCCGCCCGTTCGATCGCGCGGGCGAGGATCTCGTCGTCGTCCGGCGGCTCGATGCCGCGCGCGGCACCCGCCCTGACCTCGGCGAGCGCCGACGTGAGCGTCCGTTTCAGGACCGCCCGACCCACCGTCTTCGATGCGCGGATCGCGGGCGCCGAGCGGAGCAGGGCATCCACCGACGGCAGCTTGCGGCGCACGTCGCGGGCCATGGCCGGAGCCTATCGCGGTAGGATGCCGCTCACGATGGCCGACACGGACGTCCATCCCGCCTTCCAGAGCTCCGAGGTGATGAGCCTCGTCCGGGGCGGCGGCGTCGACATCATCCCGGCCGGCGACTTCGCCACCGAGGAGATGATCCTCAACATCGGCCCGCAGCATCCCTCGACGCACGGGGTGCTCCGCATCATCGTCGAGCTCGACGGCGAGGTGATCACGCGCGCCGAGCCGGTGATCGGCTACATGCATCGCGGCGCCGAGAAACTCGCGGAGTTCCGTGACGCGCGGCAGACGCTCGTGTTGATGAACCGCCACGACTGGTTGTCCGCGTTCAACAACGAGCTCGGCTGGACGATCGCGATCGAGCGCCTGGCCGGCATCGAAGCGCCCGACCGAGCGCAGTGGATCCGCACGATGCTCGCCGAGTTCAACCGGATCATGAACCACTTGGTATTCATGGGTTCCTACCCGTTGGAGCTTGGCGCGATGACGCCGATCTTCTACGCGTTCCGCGAGCGCGAGATGGTGCAGGACCTCGTCGAGACGGCGACCGGCGCCCGGATGCATCACTCGTTCGCCCGTGTGGGCGGGCTGAAGGACGACCTCCCCCGCGGCTTCCTGAAGCAGGTCGCGCCGGTGCTCGCTGCGGTGCGGCGCACGGTCAAGGAGTACGAGACCCTGATCATGGGCAACGAGATCATCTTCAAGCGGTGCCGCGACGTCGGCCTGCTGCCGGCCTCGACGGCGGTCGCGTACGGGTGCTCCGGCCCCACGTTGCAATCGACCGGCGTCGCCATGGATCCGCGGAAGGACAGCCCGTACGAGAAGTACGGCGAGGTCGAGTTCGACGTGCCGGTCGGCACGCGCGGGGACTCCTACGACCGGCTCTGGGTCCTCGTGGAGCGCGTGAAGCAGTCGTGCGACATCATCGAGCAATGCGTCGACAAGCTCCCGCCCGGGCCGTACCTGGCCAGCGGCCTGCCGAAGGCGCTGAAGATCCCCGAGGGTGAGGTCTATGTCCGCACGGAGAACCCGCTCGGCGTGATGGGCTACTACGTGATCGGCAACGGGAAGAAGGAGCCGTACCGGCTGAAGATGCGGACGGCGAGCTTCTCGAACGTCAGCGTGATCCCGGCGATGCTGCCGGGCACGCTGGTTCCCGATCTCATCTCGATCCTCGGCTCGATCTTCTTCGTCGTCGGCGACGTCGACAAGTAGTCGGCCGCTATCCTTCCCGCACGATGGCGCTTCCTTCCTTCAGCGACGATTTCCCGGCCTGGTACCAGGAGGTCGTCCGTCAGGCCGATCTGGCGGAGAACTCGGTGGTCCGCGGCACGATGGTGATCAAGCCGTACGGGTACGCCCTATGGGAGGCGATCCGTGACGCGCTCGACATCCGGTTCAAGCAGACCGGGCATCAGAACGTGTACTTCCCGATGTTCATCCCGCTCAAGCTGCTCGAGCGCGAGAAAGAACACGTCGAGGGGTTCGCGCACGAATTCGTGTTGGTGACGCACGTGCCGGGCGAAGACCTCGCCGAACCGTTGGTGGTGCGCCCGACGTCGGAGACGATCATCTGGAACACCTACGCCAAGTGGGTCCAGAGCTACCGCGACCTGCCGCTCCTCTACAACCAGTGGGCCAACGTCGTCCGTTGGGAGCTGCGCCCCCGCCTGTTCCTGCGGACCAGCGAGTTCCTCTGGCAGGAGGGCCACACCGCGCACGAGACGAAGCAGGAAGCCTGGGACGAGGCGAAGCAGATGCTCGAGGCGTACCGGCAGGTCGCCGAAGACGTGATGGCGATGCCCGTCCGGCTCGGCCGCAAGACGCCGGCCGAACGCTTCCCCGGTGCGGAGGAGACCCTCACGATCGAGGCGTTGATGCGTGATCGCAAAGCGCTGCAGGCCGGCACGTCCCACTACCTCGGGCAGAACTTCGCGAAGGCGTACGGGGTAACGTTCCTCGGTCGCGACGGCGAGGAGCATCTTGCGGAGGCCACGTCGTGGGGCGCGTCCACGCGGTTGGTGGGCGGCCTGATCATGGCGCACGGCGACGAGAAGGGCCTGCGCTTGCCGCCGAAGGTGGCGCCCTCACAGGTCGTGATCGTGCCGATCTATCGCAGCGACGACGAGGCGACGCATGTCCTCGCCGAAGCCGCTCGCCTCAGCGACGCGTGGCGCGACGCCGGCCTCCGCGTGAAGGTCGACGATCGCGACGATCTGCGGCCGGGATTCAAGTTCGCCGACCACGAGCTGCGCGGCGTGCCGGTACGCGTGGAGATCGGCCCCCGCGACCTGGACGCGGGGCAGGTGACGCTCGTCCGACGCGACACCGGTGCCAAGAGCCCGATCCCCGTCGCGGAGGCCGGGCCGACGTTGATCGCCCTCATGGACGAGATCCAGCGGGGTCTCTTCGACGATGCCGCACGGTTCCGCGACGAGCACACGTTCCATGCGTCGTCGCTCGAGGAGCTCCGCGCGAAGATCGAGGATCCGGGTGGATTCGTGATCGGCGGTTGGTGCGGCGACGCGGCGTGCGAAACGAGGGTCAAGGCCGAGACGAAGGCGACGATCCGCTACCTGCCGCTCGACGGACCAGAGGCCGCCGACGGTCCCTGCATCGTGTGCGGCCGCCCGTCGGTGGACACCGCGACCTGGGCCGTTGCCTACTGAGCCTCGGAGAGCCAGCCGGGCGGCGGCAGTCCCGGGGTCGCCAGGACGAGCCACCGGAGCCGGCCGAGCGCCGCGGGGTCGATCAGGATCGTTGCCCTGCTCCGCCCCGACCACGTGCGGACCGCCTCGAGCCCCACGCGCGCTTGGAGCAGGTCCTGCTGCCGTTCGAGCTCGGACCGGAACCAGCCTTCGAACCCGAGCGACATGAGTGCGGCCTGCTGCGTCACGCTCGGGAACGCCGTGAGGCCGCGCCGCTCGGCGTAGGAGGCCAGCGAGCCGAAGTCGACCCCGGACGTGATGTCCGTCGATCCGGGCGCGTGCAGCACGTCCTCGACGACGCGGTGATCGCGGTAGCCGTGGACCGGCCCGCCGGTCGTGCCGATGCCCCCGTAATCGATCAGCAGCGCGTAGCCTCGCGCGAGGATCGACGCCAGCCGATCGACGAACGCGTGGGCACCGTCCGGGATCACCCTCTCGCCCGGCCCGCCCGCCGCGGCGATGACATCCTCGTCGGGCTCGGCCAGCATCTCGACGAACCGATCGCCTTCGACCGCGATGCGGACCTCGCGACCGTCGCGGACGAGGCGGAACGGCAGGTTGTCCAGGAGCTCGTTCGCGATGACGACGTCGGCCGGCGCGTCGAGCTCGGCGCGAACGCCGAGCCCGTCGATCGCTCCCAGCGACGCCCGCGCGCCCGCGCCGATCTCGACACCGACGTATGTCGGCGCCAGATCCGCGAGCGCGTCGATGAGCTGACGTGCCAGCGTGCCGTCGCCCGCGCCGACCTCCGCGATCCGGAACGGAGCCGGGCGGCCGAGCGACCCGTGCATCCCGCGAACGGCTCGCCCGAGCAGCTCGCCGAAGATCGGGTGGACGTGCGGGCTCGTGACGAAGTCACCGCGCGCACCGACCGGCGTGCCTTCGAAGTAGCCACCCGGCCCGTAGAGGGCGCGCTCCATGAACTCGGAGAACGGGATCGGTCCGTGGTCGCGGATCGCGGCCCGTATCGCGTCGGCGGCTGGTCCCAGCACGCCTCGAAGTATGCGGTGACGCCGTGGCCTGCGAGGATAGGCGTCGTGGACGCTCCCTCGATCCGGCCCGCGGCATCGGCGATCTGCGTGCGTGACGGCCGCGACGGCGACCCCGAGGTGCTGGTCGTGGAGCGGAGCGCCGCCAGCCGGTTCCTTCCTGGGTACGTGGCGTTCCCGGGCGGCGCGGTCGATCCCGCGGACGCGTCGAGCGCCGCACGATGGTTCGGCAACGGCGGCGAGGTGCAGCGGGCGGCGGCGATCCGCGAGCTGATCGAGGAGGTGGGGCTGGCGTTGACGGCGGGAGGGCTGATCCGCTCGCGATCGCACCAGCAGGTCGACCAGATGCCGCCCACCGCCGATCGACTCGTCGAGATCTGTCACTGGGTCGCTCCGGAGGAGGTCCCCGTCCGGTTCGACGCTCGCTACTTCGCGGTCTTCGCCGGTCCCGGGCTCGAGCCGGAGCCGGACGGGACCGAGGTGGTTCGGGCCTGGTGGACGTCGCCCCGCGCCCTGCTGGCGGAGTGGGTGGCGGGCGCCCGCAAGCTCTACTGGCCGACGTGGTTCACCGTCAGCGAGCTGGCGGCCTGTACGTCGGTGGACACGGTGATCGCGCTCCGGTTCACCACGCGGGAGCCCGACGCCGAGGAGATCGCCGCGATGCCCACCCACGTGACGGAGCAGGGGTAGGCGCTGTGGTCCGCATCGTCCGGGTGCTCGCGCCGAACCCGAGCGTCTCCACCCTCGACGGAACGAACACCTGGATCGTGGGCGACGGTCCGACGATCGTGGTCGATCCGGGCCCCGCGATCGCGGCCCACCTGGACGAGGTCCGCAAGGCGGCGGGCGACGTCGCGCACGTCCTCGTGACGCACGATCACGAGGACCACGGCGAGGGAGCGGGCGCGCTGGCCGAGCGGGTCGGCGCACCGGTGTGGGCGTGGCGGCTCGACGGCGCACAGCGCCTGAAGGACGGGCAGACGTTCGGGGCCGCCGGCGTCGAGCTGACGGCCGTGCACACGCCCGGCCATAGCGCAGACCACGTGGCGTTCTTCGATCGCGGATCGCGCGCACTCTTCACGGGGGACGCGGTCCTCGGGCGCGGCACCAGCTTCATCGATCCGCCCGACGGCGACCTCGCGAAGTACCTGGCGTCGTTGCGACGGATGCTCGAGCTGGACGCGAAGACGATCCATCCCGGACACGGCCCGATCGTGCTTGACGCGAACGCCAAGCTCCACGAGTACCTCGCGCACCGCGCCGAGCGCGAGGAGGAGGTGCTCGTCGCGTTGCGGGCCGGGCCGCGCGACGTGGACGGGCTCGTGGCGGAGATCTATCCGGAACAACCGGACGAGGTGCGCCGGCTGGCGGCCCGGACGGTGACCGCCCAGTTGCGCAAGCTGGCGGCGGAGGGACGCATCGACACACGCGGACGCGGCGCCACGCAGACGTGGGCGATCGCGGAACCGCGGACGTGCGCCCGGTGCGGCCGGAACATCAAAGGCAAAGCCCGGTACTGCGGGCCGTGTTCGCTGGCGTTGCTCCAGGGGGCCGACGACTCGCCGCAGGGAGCGAGCGGATAGGGCGCCGAGCAGGCCGATCAGGACCGAACAACGTGCAGGCGGGCGCCGACCACGTAGCGGCCGCGCCGCCGCCGGGCGATCCGACCGGATGCGAGCAACGCGGCGAGCGCGCGGTTCGCGGACTCGCGAGACGTGCCGGCCAGCCCCGCGATGTCCTCCTGCGTCAGGGTCAGCGGGATGAGCGTTCCGCCCTCCACCGGCCGTCCGAACCGGGCAGCCAGATCGACCAGCCGGTGCTCGACCCGGCCCTGGACGTCCCGCCACGCCAGATCGCAGGCCAGGCCTATGGCCCGATGTGAACGCGTGGCCAGGAGCGGCGCCGACGCGGAGACGACCAGCGGCCGGAGCCTGGCCGGCCGGATGGCGCTAACCGTGAGCATCGACGGTGCCGACCCCGGTTCGCCGACCAGGTCGCCTGGCCCGAGGAGGTCGACGATGAGCTCGCGTCCCTGCGGTGAGAGCGTGGCGGTGCGCAGGATGCCGGACTCGATCATCCACAAGCCGCGGCTCGCCTCGCCTTGGCGGATCAGGCATCGCCCGGCCGCCAGGATCACGAGGGGGAGTGGTTCGAGCCCCTCCGGGCGCTGGAGCATCCGCACCACCCGCGCGCGACCGTACCCGTCGGCACCGACATGGACTTCCCCTCGCCGTCGCCGAGCCGATAGGCTGTGCCGACACCGAGGAGGGGACCGTGGCAAAGCCCAAGCTCGAGGAGGTTCTCGGATACGTCCCGCTGTTCCGAGACCTTCCGAAGCGCCATCTCAAACAGCTCGCCAGCCTGTGCGACGTGGCCGACTACATGCCCGACGCGGCGATCGTGAAGGAGGGCGAGCCGGGCGATGCCTTCTACGTGGTCCTGAAGGGACAGGCGAAGGTCACGGTGCACAACCGCTTCGTGCAGCGGCTCCTCCCCGGCGATCACTTCGGTGAGATCGCCGTCCTCGACGGCGGTGAGCGGACGGCGACCGTCCGCAGCGAGACGCCGATGCAGCTGGTGATCCTCACCCGCCGCGATCTGATGAAGGCGTTGAAGGCCGATCCGAGCCTGTCGGTGAACCTGCTGACCGAGCTCTCGAGGATGATCCGGCGCCTCACCAAGAGTCCCGTCGGCTGATCGGGCCCGCGCTCCCGATGAGGGTCGAGTTCTACGCGCCGGACGACGAGGCGAAGTCGACCGTCGCAACGGCCGCGTGGGACGGCCGCGACGTCACGATCACGTGCGACGACGAGCACCGGCGCGCCGAGCTGGCCCATGCGTTCCGCCGGACCTCGGTCGTGACCGACGATGCCGCCTACCGGCGGCTGGGCACGTCGGGCGAGGCGGCGATCCAGCCGGGCGATCTGGAGTGGTTCCGATCCGCCGCGCAGGTTCGGGTGCCCGCCGAGGTGGGCCTGCATGCGAGGTTCGTCCCCGGCATGATCATCGGCGGCTTCGACCCGGCCGCGGGGTACCGCACGTTCGAGGATCAGATCGAACGACTCGACGCGCAGACACGCGACTGACGCCCGGGGCTCAGCCGTTCTCGGCGAGCCAGGCGCTGCCGGCGTCGCAGAAGCTCCGGAAATCGCAATGCGTGCACCATCGACCGGGCGTCGGCTCGAACGCCCGATCGCCGATCGCCGTCAAGGAGGCCTCGACCCGGGCGCGCACGTCGGACGGGTCCGCCATCGGCTGGGACACGATCTCGTCCTTCGCCAGGTAGCAGTAGCTGAGCGTCAGGTCCTCGGGGCGTTTGCCCCAGATCTCGACCGAGGCCAGCCCGTAGAGCTCCAGCTGCAACGGGTCGGCCGTTCCCATGCCGGTCTTCCAGTCGACGATCTCCCACGGGCCGTCTGGCTCGCCGTAGATCGCGTCGATGCGCCCTCCGACCGTGAAGGCGCCGACCCGAAGGAGGAACGGCCGCTCCGCGAACAGCGGCACGACGCCGGCGAACCTCGACGCCAGGAACGAGTCGCGCAGGCGCCCGACGCGTCCGGGGTCGCCGGCGAGCTCCTCGTGGGTGAGATCGACCGGGTCGTCCGCCTCCAGGAGCTGCCCCTGGCCGCTGGCCCGGCGCTCGATCCAGCGGTGGATCTCGGTGCCGATGCGCGCGGCCGGCCCGCTGAACCGGGGGAGCGGGCGGACGCTGGTCCAGTAGAAGCGCTTCGGGCAGGTCGTGTACTCGATGACGCCGCCGACGCTCACCGTGGTGAGGACCCGATCGCGGTCCCCACCGGCATCGCCCGCCGCACGCTCGCGCAGGTGGGATGCCAGGGTGCGGCGATCGGAGGCCAGCTGCTCGAACGACCGGCGGTCGGCCTCGCCGAGGGCTTCCACGAGGGACGGTTGGACGACCGCGAGCGCGGCGTGCCGCCAGCCGTCCGCGAACAGTTCGTCGCCCTCGTCCGGCCGGGCGGGTCCGGGCCAGGGGCGGACGAACGACGCGCGCAGGCCGAGCATCGGATTGTCCTCCGACGCCTCCGCTGGGCCGCGCTCGACGGCCGCCATCCCGGTCTCGGCGCCCCAGTCCAGCAGCTCATCCAGGAAGCGGCTCGCCTTCTTCGGCATCTGGTTGTCGCCGTACCAGAACGCCCCGCTCACATGGAGGGTCCGCCGCGCACGCGTGAGCGCGACGTAGGCGGTGCGGCGCTCCTCGATGATCTCCTGCGCGGACAGCGCCTCCTTGAAACGACTGACGTTGCCGTCGAAGGCCGGAAGGATCGCGGCGTCCCCGCGGAGCTCGAAGTCGAGCGACTTGCCCCGCTCCGCCGGGTTCTGCGGCACGGTCGGGTTCGGCAGCAGCCCGTGCGCGACGCCCGGAACGAACACGTGGTCGAACTCCAGCCCCTTCGCGACGTGGATCGTCATGACCTTCACCGAGTCCTCGTCCGAGGGTTGCACCGGCGCCCAGTCCTGCTTGTCGAGCGCCTCGACGGCGTCGACGTACTCGAGGAACGCGCGCAGGGTCAGTTCGCCCTCGACCGGCTCGAACCCGTGGACCTCGTCGAGGAACGCGGCGAGGTTCCGCCGGGCGGCGAGCGCGTGCCCCCGGTCGACGTCCGCGTCCAGCTCGTCCACGATGCCGATCCGGCGGATCACCTCGCCGAGGAACTCACCGACCGGTTTCCGCGCCTCCACGCGGAGCACGCGGAGCTCGTCGCGGAACTCCAGCAGGCGAGCCCGGCCCTCGTCCGAGAGATCCTCGATCTCATCGAGGCGCTCGAGGGCCTCGGCGAACAGGAACGGCTCCGCCTCGACGTCGTCCTCCGTCATGTACTCGCGCATCGCCTTGCTCTGGATCGTCGCCAGTCGGGCGACCAGCGCCAGATCCTTGAAGCCGACGCGGTACCGCGGGCCCAGGAGGATCCGAGCGAGCGCGACGGAGGCCTTGGGGTCCAGCACGGCGCGCGCGTACGCCAGGACCTCCACCACCTCCGGCTGCTTCAGCAGGCCGGCCAGGCCCAGGATCTCGACCGGCACGTCGTACTCCTCGAACGCGCGCTGGAGCAAGCCGAACAGGCGCGAGGTCCGGCAGAGCACGGCGACGTCGGACCACCGGGAGCCATCCTCGTGCAGCCGCGACACGGCGCGCGCGATCGACCGCGCCTCGGTCCATTCGTCCTGTACGCGGGTGACCCACACCGCACCGTCCCCGTTCGGCGGGTACGGGCGGAGCTGCTTGTCGGGATCCGGCCGCTGCGCCTCGGGGACCGGCGCGATGATCGTGTCGGCGGCGGCGAGGATGCGGGCGCCGGATCGGAAGTTCGTGTAGAGCGGCAGCCGCGCGGCGGGCCGGCCGTCGGCCCGGAGGAACCGCTGCGGGAAGTCCAGGAGGTTGTAGAGGGACGCGCCGCGCCACGCGTAGATGTTCTGATCGGGGTCCCCGACCGCCATCACGGGGTGGCCGTGCCCGAACAGTGTCCACATCAGCTCTGCCTGGGCGACGTTCGTGTCCTGGTACTCGTCCAGCAGCACGGCCTGGAACCGCGCCCGATGGTCGGCCACGATCGCGGGATGGCGCGCGACGACCGAGATGGCGCGGTCGATCTGATCGCCGAAGTCGAGCACGCCGAGCTCGCGCTTCAGCTCCCGGTAGCGGCCGGCGGCGTGCGCCAGCTCCAGCCGCTCCTGCGCCGCCGTGTACACCCGGTTCGACCGGGCGTTCTTCAGCAGCTCGAGCCGCGCCGAGACGTGGGCCTCGATCTCCGTTGGAGTGACGCGGTGGTTCTGCGCTTGCTCGTCCAGCTCCAGGATCTTCGAGACCAGCGACGGCTGCCATGTCGCGGAGGCATGCTCGAACGTCATCTCGTCGAGCACGCGCCCGCACAGCTCGCTGCGCTGCGCCTGCGTCAGCACGCGTGCGCCCGGCTCGAAGCCCGCGAGCACGCCGTATCGCTCGAGGATCGACGCCGCGAACCCGTGGTAGTTCAGGATCTCCGGTTCCTCCCCCTCGGGGAGCTCGAGCGCGGCGAGCGCGCGGCGGACGCGGAGCCGGAGGTTCTCCGTGGCCTTGTTCGTGAAGGTGAGGCACAGCACGTTGCCCGGCAGCACGCCCTCGGCGGGGTCGACACCCTCGATCCGGCCGAGAGCCGCGAGCGCCAGGTAGACGACGCGCGCCGCCATCACCGAGGTCTTGCCCGATCCGGCCCCCGCCACGAGCACGCACGGTTCGAGCGGCCACGCGATCGCGTCCCACTGCTCCTGGGTGGGATCGGCGCCCATCGCGGTCGCGATCTCCGCCGGCACGAGCGTCGGGCGCACCGCGGTCACGTCGCCACCTCGAAGACCGGCCGCCCCTCGGGCCACAGCGGGCAGAGGCTCCGGAAGTCGCACCAGTAGCAGTCGGCCTGCGGGTTCGGCCGGTAGACCTCCTCCGCCAGGAGCCGACGCTGCTCGGCGATCAGCCGCGACAGCGCGGCGCGGACGGCGGCCTGGTACGCCTCCTCCTTGCCGTGCGTGACCATCCACGGCTTCACCACGATCTCGCCGGTTCGCCAGTGGCCCTTCAGGTACGCGAGCTCGATCGCGCGGACCGGCCGGAACGGCGCCAGCTCTTCCGATTCCTGCACCGCGAGGTAATAGATGCCCAGCTGCAGGCTCTCCTCCGCTTTCGGTCCGGCGTCGGGGTTGCCGGTCTTGAAGTCGGTGATCCGGGTGCCGCCGGACTCGAGCTCTCCGATCCGGTCGATCACGCCGACGATCGTCACGCCGTCGAACCCGAACTCGAAGAACGCTTCGTTCGCGAGCGACCGGCCCTCGCCGTAGGCGTGCCACCAGTTCGGGAACATCTTCGTC
>DATIWE010000059.1:0-16818 GCA_035519495.1 Actinomycetota bacterium | reverse complement strand
GGCACCGTGTGGTCTTCGCGGCCGAGGCGTCATGGAAGGGGCGTCTGGAACCCCTCGGCTTCGAAGAAGACCTCGTCGACCTCGCGCCGCCGGCGGACGACGCGGCCGAGCAGGATGCCGGCCAGTTCTGGACCGACTTCGTGATCGAGACCGCGCCGGAGTTCCGGAAGCCGACGATCGAACAGCTGGCGACGTTCATCGAACCGGTGTGGGCCTCGCTGATCGAGGGGGCCGCGTACTGCGAGCCGCAGCTGGAGGCGATCTTGGACCGCGCGCGGCCCGACGTCATCGTCGAGGACAACGTGAACTGCTTCCCCGCGCTCATGACGAACCCGGCGCCGTGGGTCCGCATCATGAGCTGCAACCCGCTTGAGCTGCGCGACCCCGACCTCCCCCCCACGTTCAGCGGCTATCCGATCGACGACCGGACGGACTGGGCGAGCTTCGACGCCGAGTACGAGCGGACACACCGCGCGACCTGGGAGAAGTACGACGACTTCGTGCAGGAGCACGGCGCGCCGCCGCTGCCCGACCTGGGATTCATCCACGAGTCCGAGGACCTCAATCTCTCCGTCTATCCCGCGGTCGCGGACTACCCGCGCTCGCGGACACCGGCACCGACGTGGCACCGGCTCGAGTCCTCGGTCCGCGAGACCGAGGACCCCTGGGAGCTGCCGGCTGCGCTCCGCGATCGCGCCGGCGCCCTGATCTACCTGTCCCTCGGCTCGCTCGGCTCGGCCGACGTGGAGCTGATGCGACGGCTCGTCGCGGCGCTGGCCGAGACGCCGCACCGCTACATCGTCAGCAAAGGACCGCGCGCCGACGAGTTCGAAGTGGCCGACAACATGGTGGGCGCCGCCCGTCTGCCGCAGACGAACATCATCCCCGCGTGCGACCTCGTGATCACGCATGGCGGGAACAACACCACGACCGAGGCGTTCCACTTCGGCAAGCCGATGATCGTGCTCCCGCTCTTCTGGGACCAATACGACAACGCGCAACGCGTGCACGAGCTTGGCTACGGGGTCCGGCTGCCGACGTACGACGTGGAGGACCGGGAGCTGCGGGACGCCGTGGACGGGCTCCTCGCGGACACCGACCTCCGGCGTCGGATGGCGTCGAACGGCGAACGGATCCGCGCCGCGGACGGCAAGCGCGTCGCCGCGGACCTCATCGAAGATCTCGGTCGCCGCCACCGTTCCGGGAGGCGCTGAGCGGATGGCGGGTCCGCGCCGCGTCAGCATCAAGGACGTCGCGCGAGAGGCAGGCGTTTCGGTCACGACCGTCTCGCACGCGCTGAACGGGAAAGGGCGGCTGAACCCGGAGACGCGCGAGCGCGTCCGCGGGGTTGCCCGGAAGCTCGGGTACAGCCCGAACCCGGCCGCACGGAGCCTCGTGTCGGGACGCACGGGCCTGATCGCCGTGATGGCGTCGCTGCCGACCGAGCCCCATGTCGAGTTCGCCGATTTCGGGTACTTCACGGCCCTGATCGGCGCCGCGACCGGCGTCGCCGTCGCCCGCGACCGTGCGCTCGTCGTGGCGCCGCCGTCCACGGGCGGGTTCGTGTGGGACCGGGTGCCGCTCGACGGTGTGATCGTGATCGATCCGATGGTCGGCGAGCCGGCGCTCCCCGCCCTCCGCGACCGGCACCTCCCGTTCGTCACGATCTCGGCCGATCCGGCCGGCTCCGATCGCGACGCCGTCGTCGCCAGCGAGGACGTCGACGCCACCTGCGCGGTGCTCGATCACTTCGTCGACCGGGGTGCCCGGCGGGTCGGCCTGTTGACGATCCCGCCGATCAACGCCTTCCTGCAGCACACGACGGACGCGTACCTCGCGTGGTGCGCCCGGGCCGGCCAGCCGCCGCTCCTGGAGGTCGTGGATCTCGGCGACATCGAACGCAACGACGAGCTGGCGCTCCGTGCGTGCGTCGACCGGCTGCTCGACCGACCCGAACCCCCCGACGCGATCTACGCCCCGCTCGAGCTGGTCGGCGTGGCCGTCGCGCGGATCGTGCTGGCGAAGGGCGTGCGGATCCCAGAGCACGTGCTGTTCGCGACGACGCACGACTCCGGCCGCGCCGTCACCGCCGAGCCGCCGATCACCACCATCGAATGGAACTACGAGGAGGTGGGGAAACGGGCGGCCACGCTCCTGCTGGACATCCTGGACGGCGAGCGGTCCGCTCCGTGCGTGGAGCTCGTCCCGGGCCGCGTGGTGGCGCGCACGTCGACCGCCCCATGAGCCCTCGCCGCGCGCTCCTCGCATGCGTCGTCGCGGCGGTCGCCGCGGCGTGCGGCGGAGGGTCGAGCACGGTGAGCTCCTCCGCCGAGCTCCCGAGCATCGTCCACGTCTTCTCCTCGAGCTACACGTCGACCGGCGCCGACAGCGCGCTCATCACGATGGCCGTCCACAACGCCGCGACGACCGACGACCGTCTCGAGTCGGTCACGTGCACGTGCTCCGCGACGGTCCGGATCGTGGAGCCGCGGCCGTCCGGCGGGACCGAGCCCGTGCACGGCGTCGACCTGCCGGCGAACGAGGTCGTGCTGATGGGCCCGCACGGTCCACACGTCACGCTCACGAACCTCACACCGACCCCCGCGCCGGGTTCGACGGTGACGCTCGAGCTGCACTTCGCGCACGCGACGCCGGCCACGACGGTGGTGGCGGTCGGCGGATCTTGAGGATCGGCTCAAGGATCGGACCCCCTCCCGCCGATACCCCTTGCAGTGAGGGGGATGTCGGCCACCGGTGAACTCGCGGCTCCGAGAGAGGGCCTGTCGAGGCGAGCGCTGCTGGGTCGCGCGGCGGCGGTCGGCGGCCTCGTGGCGCTTGCGCCACAGCTCATCGATCCCCCCGACGCCGAGGCGCTGACCTCCGCGGCGACCCACGACCCGAACCTGCATCTGCTGCGTCGGGCGACGTACGGACCGACGGCGGCCTCGCTCAAGCGGATCCGCAAGATCGGTCGGCACGCCTGGATCGAGGAACAACTCCGGCCCCTGAAGATCCACGACGCGATGGTCGATCACCTCCTGTCGTCGCGCTTCCCCGGCCTGAAGTGGACGATCGCCCAGGCGAACCACCGCGTGCCGCAGTTCCAGTGGGACCTGATGTTCGATCTCGGCGTCGCGAACCTGGCGCGAGCGTGCTGGAGCCAGCGGCAGCTGTTCGAGGTCATGGTCGACTTCTGGTCGAACCACCTGAACGTGACGAACCCGAGCGACTCGGGTTGGAACTGCCGGCACGACTACGACCGCACCGTGATCCGAGCGCACGCGCTCGGGCGCTTCGTCGACATGCTGAAGGCCAGCGCGAAGCACCCGGCGATGCTCCAGTACCTGAACAACGCCGACAGCAGCAAGTACGAGCCGAACGAGAACTACGGCCGCGAGCTGCTCGAGCTCCACACCGTGAGCATCACCGGCGGCTACAACGAACGGGACATGCGCAACTCGGCGCTCATCATGACCGGGTACACGCTGGACTGGAACACGACGACGTTCCGGTACGATCCGGACCGCCACTACACGGGTCACGTGAAGGTCATGAAGTGGTCCTCCGCCAACGCGAACGCGAACGGCTACGCGATGGCGATGAAGTACCTCGAGTACCTGGCCCACCATCCGTCCACCGCGAAGCACATCGCCTCGAAGCTCTGCCAGCACTTCATCAGCGACACGCCGCCGCAGGCTTTCGTGAACCACCTGGCGAAGGTGTATCTGAAGAGCGGCACGAACATCACGCCGGTGCTCCGCGAGCTGTTCAACTCGCCGACGTTCGCGCATTCGATCGGCAAGAAGGTTCGCCGGCCGATGGAGGACGTGGTCGCCACGGTCCGCACGCTCGGCCTGAAGCCCGACGCGTCGGGCAAGGACGCGATGCAGGGCCTCTATTACTTGGTCGACGACCTGGGGAACGCGCCGGCGGCGTGGCCGCAGCCGAACGGCTACCCGGACGAGGCCGCGTCGTGGGCCTCGGCGGGCGGCATGCTCGGCCGCTGGAACGCACACCTGTCGCTCTCGGCCGGCTGGTGGCCGAACCTCCGCCAGCCGAAGATGGAGTCGTACATCCCCCACCCCCTGCCGAAGACGCACGGCAAGCTCGTCGAAGCCCTCGCGAAGCGCCTCGTGTTCCGCACGCTCCCCGAGAAGCAGCGGAACGCGATCTGCGGCTTCCTCGGGGTCAGCGCGAACACACCGCTCACGGCGGATTCCGCGGCCGTGGGCTGGCGGCTGCCCTACGTGATGGCCCTCATCCTCGATACGCCGAGCCACGGGATCCGGTGATCGCATGAACGAGCTCGAACCGGTCGTCGCCACCAAAGCCTGCGGGTGCCCCGACTATGACCGGGCGCTCTCCAGACGCTCGTTCCTGAAGCGCGCCGGGATCGCGGGGCTCGTCGCCGGGATCGCGTCGGAGACGGCGTTCACCCAACTGGCGTTCGGCGCCGGCGCCTACACCGGCGACGTGCTGGTCGTCCTGTCGCTCCGCGGCGGCATGGACGGACTCCAGGTGGTCGTCCCCACGGGCGATCCGGACTACCTGAACTGGCGGACCCACGTGGGGATCCCGCAATCCACGCTGCTGTCGCTCAACGACACGATGTTCGGCCTGCACCCCGCGTTCGGTGCGATCAAGCCGCTCTACGACTCGGGGTTGCTGGGATTCGTCCACGCCGTGGGGATGTCCGAGCCGAACCGCTCGCACTTCTCCGCGATGGAGGAGATGGAACGTGCCGCGCCCGGCACGTCCCTGCGGACCGGGTGGATCGACCGGGTGATCGGCCGGCGGACCGAGGGCACCGTCTTCCAGGCGATGCAGGTCGGCAGCGGGATGGCCTCGACCGCCTTCATCGGGCCGGAGCCCGAGCTCGCGATGTGGTCGGTGGACGGCTTCGATCTGAGCGGAGCGTGGGACGCCACCGAGCGCCAACGCTGGGACAAGGTCCTGAACGCCCTCTACGCAGGCTCGCCGACGATGCTCGGCAAGCCGGCCCGCGCGGTGCTCGGTGCGCTCGCCACGACCGCGCAGATGAAGGACCTCGGGTACACGCCGGCGAACGGCGCCGTCTATCCCGACGGCGACCTCGGCAACGCGCTCAAGGACGTGGCCCGCTTGATCAAACAGGGCGTCGGGCTCGAGGTCGCGGCGGTCGACTACGGCGACTGGGACATGCACGCTGACATGGGCACCGTGGACGCGGGGTGGATGCACGACCACCTCACCGAGCTGGGCGCCGCGCTGTTCGCGTTCGCCACCGATCTCGGCAGCGACATGGACAAGGTGACGTTCACGACGCTCACGGAGTTCGGGCGGCGGGTCGAGGACAACGGGAGCGGCGGGACCGACCACGGCTACGGACAGCTCGTGACGCTCATGGGCGGCAACATCAAGGGGGGCGCCGTGCACCTGAACGGAGCCTGGCCAACCCTGGCCGAGAGCGCCCTGCTCGACGGCGACCTGCGGGCGACGACCGACTACCGGGCGCTGCTCTCGGCGCTGCTGCAGAAGCGGTGCGGGGCGAGCACGTCGGACGTCAACTCGATCTTCCCCGGCATCGGCGGCATCCCGCTGCCGGACGTCGCGAACTGACGCGGACGCCTAGGCCGCCCCTCGATCCCGAACGGCCCCGCGCGCGAGCATCGCCGAGGGTATGGGTGGCACACTTGCCGCATGGACGACCGGGAGCTGCTGCGCCGGGCGGAGGAGGCCCTGACCGAGATCAAGATCAATCAGGGGCTCTCCGAGCAGCACGCCGCGGTGCTCGCAGCGCTGCGGATCCGGCTGCACGGGAGCGACACGATGACCCTCGAGGAGATGCTCGAGGCGGCGGACGAGCCGGGGTCCTCCACCCTCGAGGAGAAGCTCGCTGAGGCCGAGCGCACGCCTCCGACGTCGAAGCCCTCGCTCGACGACCTCTTCGCGGAGGAGCCGAAGCCGAAGCCCGACTGGCCGTCCTGACCGGGCCGATGGTCGACGGAACGAACACGGCCGATCGCCTCCGCGCCCTCTGGGACTTCGACGACCTCGACACCACCGAGCGACGTCTCCGCGAGCAGCTCGCGCGCGAGACCGACGACGCGGGCCGCGCCGAGGTACTGACGCAGCTCGCTCGCGTCGAAGGGCTCCGCGGCGACGTGGAGGCCGGCGAGCGACTGATCGAGGAGGCGGCAACGCGGGCGGGCGACGACCCGGCGGCTCGCGCTCGCATCGACCTCGAACGGGGGCGCCTCCGCCGCTCCAGCGGAGACCCCGAGGCGGCGCTGCCGCTGTTCGCGTCGGCGTTCGAGACGTCGCTCGGATCCGGCCGGTCCTTCATCGCCGCGGATGCGGCGCACATGGCAGCCCTCGCCGCGCCCGACCGCGCGGACCTCCTCGCCTGGACGGAGCGCGGGATCGAGCTCGCGCAAGCCGACGACGGGGCTCGGTATTGGCTCGGCCCGCTCCTCAACAACCTCGGTTGGGAGCGCTACGAGCACGGCGAGTACGAGGCGGCGCTGGAGGCGTTCGAGCGGGCCTTGCGGGCTCGCGAGCGGGACGCGTCCGACCACGAGGCGATCGCGATCGCGCGCTACGCCGTCGGGAAGGCGCTGCGAGCGCTCGGCCGATCCGCGGAAGCCGTGCCGCTCCTCGAGCAGGCGGTTGCCTGGACTCGGCGCGACGGGGCGCCGGACGGCTGGTTCCACGAGGAGCTCGCGGAAGAGTACGCCGCGCTCGGTCGTGCCGACGACGCGAGGGAACAGGCGCGGCTCGCCGTGCCGTTGCTCCTGGAGGCCGACCCGTCGTTCGCTGAGGACGGCGATCGCGCAGCCCGACTGGATTCGCTCGCCGGAGAGTAGGGCGGCGGCCGGCCGAACGGCCCTCGGCCCTGTCGGCGAGACCAGCCTGCGTCAGACTGCTCGAACCACGGATGAGGGGGTTCGCATGCGGCTCGAGGGGAAGGTGGCGCTCATCACGGGCGGGGGGTCCGGGATCGGAGCCGCGGTCGCCCGGCTGTTCGCGCGCGAGGGGGCGAAGATCGTCGTCACGGGTCGGCGTCCCCAACCGATCGCTGCGGTGGCCGCCGAGGTCGGCGGCGTGGCCGTCGCCGGCGACACGGGCGACCCGGAGCATGTCGCCGAGGCGGTGGCCGCAGCCGTCTCGAACTTCGGCGGGATCGATGTGGTCGTCACCAGCGCCGGAGGAGGGACCGAGGGCTCCGTGGGTGAGATCGACGACGAGGGTTGGCGACGCACGTTCGATACGAACCTCACCGGACCGATGATGCTCACGCGCGCCGCGCTGCCGGTGATGCTCGAGCGTGGCGGCGGCTCGATCGTCCTGGTGGCGAGCGTCAACGGCATGGCCGCCGCCCCGGCCAACGTCGCGTACGACGTCTCGAAGGCCGGCCTCATCGCTCTGGCTCGCGCGATCGCGGTCGACTACGGCGCGCGCGGGATCCGCGCCAATGCGCTATGTCCCGGCTGGGTGATAACCCCCATGGGAGACGAGGCCATGGACGGGTTGGCTGCCTCGAGAGGTGTGGGTCGTCAGGAAGCGTACGACCTCGTCACGGCCGACGTGCCGTTGCGGCGCGCCGGCTCGGCCGAGGAGATGGCGGCGTGCTGCCTGTTCCTCGCCTCGGACGAATCCTCGATCGTGACCGGCACCTCCCTCGTCGCCGACGGCGGCGGCCTGGCCGTTGAACTGACGAGCACGCCGTTCGGCCGCGAGTAGGCCTCCGCGCTGTACGGGGTCTGCGGACCCTGGGTACGCTTCGAGGCATGGGACGTCGGAGGGTTCCGTGATCTGCCCTGCCTGTGCAACGGAGAACGGACCCGACCACAAGTTCTGCATGGAGTGCGGGACCGCCCTGGCTCGCCCGTGCCCGAGCTGCGGGACACCGAACCCGCCGCAGAGCAAGTTCTGCGTCGAGTGCGGCGCCTCGCTCGCGTCCGCCGCCGACATCGCGGCACCGGCCGCTGCGGTCGACAACGCCGCCACCGAGCGTCGCCTCGTTTCGGTCTTGTTCCTCGACCTGGTCGCGTTCACGACGCTGTCCGAACAGCGCGACGCCGAGGACATGCGCGAGCTGCTGAGCAGCTACTTCGAGACGGCGCGGACCGTGATCGACCGGCACGGCGGCATCGTCGAGAAGTTCATCGGCGACGCCGTGATGGCCGTGTGGGGCACCCCGGTGACGCACGAGGACGATGCCGAGCGCGCCGTGCGTGCCGCGCTGGAGTTGGTGGACGCGGTGGCGGCGTTGGGCCTCTCGACGCAGACGCCGCTGCGGGCTCGGGGCGGGGTGCTCACCGGCGAGGCGGCCACGATCGCGGGAGGCACGAACGAGGGCATGGTCACCGGGGACATGGTGAACACGGCGTCCCGGCTCCAGTCCGCCGCCGACCCGGGTTCCGTGTTCGTCGGCGAGGCCACGTTCCGGGCGGCCTCCCGGGCGATCGCGTTCGAACCGGTCGGCGAGCTCGCCCTGAAAGGGAAGGAGGCGCCGGTCGTCGCGTGGCGGGCCTTGCGGGTGGTCGCGGAGCGGATGGGCGCGAACCGGATGGCGATCGAGCCGCCGTTCGTCGGCCGGACCGAGGAGCTGCGCTTGCTGAAGGAGCTCCTGCACGCGACCGGCCGTGAGGACAAGGCGCGCGTGGTATCTGTGACCGGCATCGGCGGGATCGGCAAGTCGCGGTTGACCTGGGAGCTCGCGAAGTACGTTGACGGCCTGAGCGAGGCGATCTGGTGGCATCAGGGCCGGTGCCCCGCCTACGGCGAGGGCGTCACCTTCTGGGCCTTAGGCGAGATGGTTCGGATGCGTGCCGGCATCGCCGAGACCGACGCGCCGACGCTCTCGCGGCAGAAGCTGCTGGCGTCGTTGGCGGAACACGTGCCCGATGAGGAGGAACGTGGCTGGCTCGAGCCGAGGCTCGCGTTCCTGCTCGGCCTCGAGGAACGACCCGCCGGCGGGGGCGAAGAGCTATTCGCCGCGTGGCGGACCTTCTTCGAGCGGATCGCGGATCGCGGGACCGTGGCGATGGTGTTCGAAGACGTGCAGTGGGCCGACGCCGGGTTGCTCGACTTCGTCGAGTCGCTGCTCGAGTGGTCGCGCAACCGGCCGATCTTCGTCGTCACGCTCTCGCGACCAGAGCTGACCGACCGGCGGCCGAACTGGGGCGCGGGGCAGCGCAACTTCGTCGCCCTGCACCTGGAGCCGTTGTCGGACGAAGCGGTCGGCGAGCTCGTCCGGGGGATGCTGCCCGGCGCGCCCGACGACGCGGTCGATCGCATCGTCGGGCGCGCGGAAGGCGTCCCGCTCTACGCCGTCGAGACGATCCGTATGCTCGCCGACCGCGGCGTCCTTCGGTCCGGCCAGGACGCGTACGAGTTGGTCGGCGAACTCGGCGCGTTGCAGATCCCCGAGACGCTGCACGCGTTGGTGGCCTCGCGCCTGGACTCGCTCGCCCCCGAGGACCGATCGCTCCTGCAGGACGCCTCGATCCTCGGGAAGACGTTCACCCCCGACGCGTTGGCCGCGGTCGCCGGCGTCGACGCCGGTGAACTGGAAGCCCGCCTCCAGGATCTTGTCCGGAAGGAGTTCCTGGTCCACGAGGCCGACCCGCGCTCGCCCGAACGCGGTCAGTTCGGCTTCGTGCAGAGCATCATCCGGGAGGTTGCCGCCGGCATGCTGTCGAAGGCTGATCGGCGCTCGCGGCACCTGTCCGCCGCACACCACTTGGAGGCGGCGAACGACGACGAGCTCGCGAGCGTCGTCGCGGCCCACTACGTCGAGGCGCTGCGCGCGACGCCCGATGGCCCCGACGCCGATGCGCTTGCGGCCCGGGCTCGCGATTGGCTCGGGCAGGCGGCCGAGCGTGCCAGCTCGCTCGGCTCTCCGGACCAGGCGCTCCGGTTCGCCCAGCAGGCGCTGGAGATCACGCCGAGCGGCGTGGAACGCGCGGCGCTCCTCGAGCAAGCCTCGCGAGCGGCGGGCAACGCCTTGCGGCGCGAGGAGCGGATCTCTTATCTGCGCGAGGCGGTGGAGGTGCTGCACACGACCGGCGACCCGAACGCCGAGGTCGCGATGATGGGTGAGCTCGCCGAGGCGCTCGGCGATCGGGGCTTCATGGAGGAGTTGCGCGAGGTCGCCGCGTCGATGGAGCGGATCCTCGACGACGGCGGCGACGACCGGGCGCGGGCGGAGCTCGGCATCGCAACCGCCTACGTGCGCTATCTGGACGGGGACGTGGAAGGGTCGGCGGCGGCGATCGAACGGGCGCTCGGCGGGTTCGAGCGATCGAGGTCGTGGGACCGGTTCCGCCAGGCGATCGGGGTCCGCGCGTACGTGCTCAACGGCTTGGGCCGGGACCGTGAAGCAGCGATCCTGCGCCGCGGGATCCTCGCCGTGGCGCAGGAGGAGCACGATCTGCAGTCGGTGGCGCGCGTGATGCTTGCGCTCGCGCTCTATCGCGATGAGCCGAGCCAGGTCGTCGAGCAGAGCTTGGCGGCCGCCGAGATCGCCCGTCGCGGCGGGTACGGCGAGACCGAGATGACCGCGCTCGCGAACGCGCTCGAGAGCGCCGTGGAGACCGGAGCGTGGGGGACGGCGGACGAGTTGATCGCGGACCTCGGTGCTCGGGCGGAGCTTCCGCTCGGCCTCGTCGACACCGTGCGGTTCGGCGAGGTCCTGCTCGCGGCGTATCGCGGTGATCGAGAGGCGGCCGCGGCATCGCTCGCCGCCGTCAGCACCGAGACGAGCGACTCCGGCGATCCGACCGTCCTGGCCTGGTTCCACCGGGTGCGCGCGGTCGTCGCCCTGATGGCCGGCGACGCGATCGAGGCGTACGACGAGGCGATGACGTCCATCGCCAAGGAGCCCGAGGGGCCGAACGCCGTGATCGCGGTCTCGACCGGGGGCCACGCGGCCCTGTGGCTGCGCGACGCCGCGAAGGCGCGGGCGTTGCTCGCGAGCGCGCCGGCCACCGACCTCGGCTGGGCCGTCGCCAGCCGCCGCGCGATCGAGGCCGGGATGCTGGCGCTCGACGGTCGGCCGCGCGAGGCGGCCAGGGACTTCGAGAGCGTGCTCGCCGGGCGGTTGGCAGGCGACGATCGCTTCTCCCACGCGTTCATCACGGCCGACGCCGTGGCGGTCCTGCCGATCGACGACGTCCCCGAGGGGGCCGTCGAGACCGCGAGGGCCTACCTCGAGGAGATCGGCGCCCCGCCGCTGCTCGCGAGGCTGGAGCGCCCTGCGGTGTCGGCGAGCACGGAGCCGGAGAGGCTCAGCTGACCCAGGCGAGGTGGACCTGTGCCGCCGCGAAGGCGGAGACGTCGGCCAGCAGGCCGACCGACTGGTCCAGTGGCTGTCCGATGCCGTGCCCGCCGGCCTCGACGCGCAGCAGGATGGGGGCGTCCGACGACGTCGCGGCCTGGAGCCGCGCGGTCATCTTCTTCGCGTGGTACGCGTCGACGCGCGGGTCGAACTCGCCCGCGGTCAGGAGCACCGCGGGATAGGCCGTGCCGTCCACGACCCGGTGATACGGGGAGTAGGCGTACATCGCCGCGAAGAGGTCCGGGTCCTCCACGGTGCCGAACTCCGTGACGTTGAAGGCGCCGTTCGGATGCAGCTCCACGCGCAGCATGTCGAGCACGGGTACCTGGGCGATCACCGCCGCGGCGATGTCCGGATGCTGGGTCAGCACGGCGCCCATCAGCAGGCCGCCGTTGGAGCCGCCGAGGATCGCCAGCCGATCGACCGTCGTGACGCCGGTCGTCACCAGGTGCCGAGCGCAGGCCGCGAAGTCGTCGAAGCACGTTTGCTTGGTGAGCAGCCGGCCCGCGTCGTGCCACCGTTCTCCGTACTCGCCACCGCCGCGGATGTTCGCGACGGCGAAGACGGCACCCTGCTCGAGCCACAGCAGCCGGCCCGGCATGAACGTCGGCTTGAGCGAGATCGCGTACCCGCCGTACGCGGTGAGGATGGTCGGAGCGGGACCGGCGTCCAGCACGCCTTCCCTCGCGATGAGGGTGATCGGCACCTCCGTCCCGTCGTCCGCCCGTGCGAACGCCCGGCGCACGTCCATCCCCGCGAAGTCCAGCGGCGTGCTCGTGTCCAGCGCCGTCCGACGAGGCTCGGCGTCGGCATCGGCGGCCACCAACCACGTGCGGGGCGATACGAACGTCTCGACCGCGTAGATCACCCGGTCGTCGCCGAGGCGCGTCAGATCGGTGACGGCGCAGACGGGCGGCAGCCCGATGGGGCCGAGCGGTTCGCCGTCGTGATCGAACACGCGGAGGCCGGACGGACCGCCGTCGATGTCGAGCACCCAGAGCCGGTCGTGGGTCACCTCGATCCGCTCGATCGTGAGCGCCGAGTGCGGCACCACGATCGTGGCATCGCCGACCGTCGCCCCGTGCACGATCGGGAGCCTGAGGACCTGACCGTGCGGAGCGTCCTGCCGCGACAGGAGGAAGATCGCGTCGGGTCCGAAGGCCGCGTCGACGACCTTGTCCGCGAGATCGCCCAGCAACCACCAGGCGCCGCCCACGTCCTGCCCACGGACGAAGAGCTGCCATTCTCCGCCGTCGCCCTTCTGTGCCCGGTCCAGCACCCAGCGCCCGTCCGGCGACGACGTCAGCTCGTTCTCCACGATCCGCCCGTCCGCGAACACGCCGGCGAGATCCCGTCGGTCCTGCTGCTCGCCGCCGATCACGTCGTGGTACCAGACCTCTTCGTAGAACCCGTCGGGCTGGGGGTGGAGCGTGTACCAGAACCCGGCCGAGTCGCCCCGCCAGGCCATGGACCCGCCCGCGGTCCCGTTGTTGACACCCGGGATCTCCGCGGCGACCCGATCGCCGGTCTCCGCGTCGTAGAGGTACAGGGTGCCCTCCTCGGTCCCGTGCGAGGACAGCGAGACGGCGACGATGCTGCCGTCCGGCGAGGGCACGTACCAGTCGATCGCGGTCGCGCCCGTCGGATCGATCGCGTTCGGGTCGACCAGGACCCGCTCGGTCGCGATGTCGCTCGGATCGGCGAGGGTCACGAGGAAGGGCTGCTGCTTCGGCGGCTGCTGCTTGAGCACGAAGTACGTCGCTCCGCCCCGCTGCGGGCGTGCATACGAGGTGGAGTCGGCAGCGAGGATCTCCTCCGCCCTGCGCCGGATGTCCTCGTAGGACGGCAGCGCTCGAAGGTACGCCATCGTCCGTTCGTGCTGGGCCACCGTCCACGCCCGCGTCTCCTCGGAGCTCGCGTCCTCGAGCCACCGATAGTCCTCGGTCACGTCGACGCCGTGATACGTCGTCGTGACGGGCACACGCGGCGTCCGGATCGTACCGACCTCCACCATCGATCCCCCTTGTCTGCCGTCGTGCCCGGGGTGGGATTCGAACCCACACGGTCCTGAGACCCTCGCTTTTTAAGAGCGATGCGGCTGCCGATTACGCCACCCGGGCTCGTTCGTCCGCCGATGCTACCGCCCGGTAGGATGCCCGCATGACGCGGCGCGCCGCCCGCAGCCTCGTCGTCGGCACCATCACGTGTCTGGCGCTCGCGGGCCTCCTCCCCCCGGCCGAAGCGGCCACCTACGGCGGGATCCAAGCCGCCGGCGCCCCCTACAGCTGGAACCCGGGAAAGGCGCTCGCGGCGACCGACCGGTCCCTGCTGAGCGCGTGGGCGAGCGACTGTCCCCCACCGACCGGGGCGTGCGCGCGGAACACCAGGCCGACGATGGGCGTCTACGTCCAGCGGAGCGCGGTCGATGCGCGGCCGGCCGCCTGGACGACGCCGGTGCGCGTCAGTCCGCCGAAGCTCCAGGCGGAACGCGCGGCCCTCGGCGCCGACGGGTCGCTCGCCGCGGTCGGCTGGGTGACGCAGACCAGCTACCTGCACTACCACCCGAGCGCCCGCCGCATCTTCTGGGTGCGCGTCAGCGTCGACGACGGACGCACGTGGCGGCGGGCCGTGCAGATGACGGTCACGAGCGGTCGCGTCGACTATCCGCGGATCGCCGTCAGCGAGGGCCAGATCTACGCCGTCTGGACGAACGCCGCGACCGGCGAGATCCGCCTGGCCATCAGCGCGAACGCCGGCGCGACGTGGACGAAACAGACCGTCGGCACCTCGAGCGCGCACGCCGACGGCGCCGCGGAGGGGTTCGCCGCGCTGCCCGACGTCGGCGCGAGCGGACAGAACGTCGCGGTCGTGTGGTTCGCCGACGACGGCGGAGCGGTGAACCAGGTCGGATCGACGAGCGGAGGCGCGGGGTGGACGTCGCCGACGGAACTCACCGGCTCGAGCACCGGCCTCGGCCGCAACTACCCTGCCGCGCAGGGAGCGACCGACGGCCTCACCCATCGCGTCGCGATCGCCTACGGGACCGACGACGGGATCGAGGTGCGGATCTTCGACGGCGGCAGTCTGCAGGGACCGCAGGCGCTCGTGCCATCGTGGCCCGAGAAGGTCTCCGGGACGACCTTCACCGGCGGCTACGGTCCGGCGATCGCGCCGTTCGGCCCCTCGGGCCTGCTCGCGGCGTTCGCCGCGTGTCGCGGCGGGAGCCTCTCGGATCCCTGTGACACGACCTCGGCCGCGGCGCGCATCGACGTCGTCGTGTCCGCCTCGAGCGACGACGGCGCGGACTGGTCCACGCCCGTGCGTCTGACCAACGCGGCGACCGCCCCGTTCCGGATCAACGACGAGCCGTCGCTCGTGCTCAGCGGCGGCGTGCAGCGCATCGCGTTCGACCGCTACCAGTCGGCGTACGCGACCTACCGCGTCGGCATGCGTTCGGGGTCGTAGATCGATCCGCGCGACGGGGAACGGCTCCGCCGATCGGATGTCCTGTTCCGCGCGATCGTGCCGATAAGGTCCTCGTGGTGATCACGACCGAGCCGGCCACGCGAGGTGCCCGGAGCGAGCGCGCCCGCCGCGCCGAGCCCTGGGCGCTGATGGCCTGGCTGCTGCCCGCGGCGGCGGTGCTCCTCAGCCTGATGCCGGTCAACGACCTCGCGTACCAGATCCGCGCGGGCCAGGTCATGCTCGATACGCACCGGATCCTTCGCGACGACGTGTTCACGTACACGATCGCCGGTCAGCGGTGGATCGACCAACAGTGGAGCGCGCAGCTGGTGTTCGCCGGGCTCTTCCGGGTCCTCGGATGGAGGGGGCTCGTGATGCTGCGCGCCCTCCTCGCCTCCGTCGCCGTCGGCACCACCTACCAGCGCACGCGATCGGCCGGCGGGGATCCGCTCGTGGCCGGCTGCCTGTGCATCGGCGCGTTCGCCGCGACGATCTTCCTCCCGGGAACGGTCGCGTTGCGGCCACAGCTCCTCGCCATCCCGCTGTTCATCCTGTCCGCGTGGATCCTGCAGACCCGTGGGAGCCACCCCCGACGGCTCGCCGCGCTTCCCCTGATCGCGGTCGCGTGGGCGAACACCCACGGCAGCTTCGTGCTGCTCCCGCTGCTCATCGCGATCGCGTTCATCGGAGACGCGGTGAGCCGGCGCCGGACCGCGAAGTGGACCGCGCTGCTGACCGTCGTGACCGTCCTCACCCCGCTCGTCACGCCGTGGGGGACCGACACCTATCGCTACGTCCGCTCGCTCACGGCATCGCCCGTCGTCCGAGACGTCGTGGACGAATGGCGTCCGATCATGCACCAGTCACCCGCGGGGATCATCTTCGTCGGGGCCTGCCTCCTGATCCTCGTGACCATCCTGCGCCGCCGAACGAGGGATCCTTCGGCCGAGGAACTCGTTGGCCTGATCGCGTTCACGGCCCTCGTGTTCTGGAGCGGCCGGAACATCCTGTGGTGGGCCCTGTACGTCCCGCCGATCGTCGGCGCGATCACCGCCGGCTGGCGACCGGGATCGCCGGCCTCTCCGAGGGCCGCGACCGGGATCGCCGTCGCGCTCGTTGCGCTGGTGCTCCTGGGGACCGGACGCGTGCTGGTGACCAGGCCGGTCAACGGCCTCCTGAACGAGGCGCCGCCCGGGATCACCGAGGCGGTGCGGGAACAGACGCAGGGCGGAGCGAGGGTGTTCGCCGGCTGGTGGGGCAGCTGGTTCGAGCTCACGTTGCCGGACGTGCCGATGTTCGTCGACGCTCGAGCCGAGGTGTTCCCGGACGCGGTGTGGCGTGACTACTTCCTCGCCACGGACGCCGGGCCGGGCTGGCAACGCGTCTTCGATCGGTGGGGCGTCGACGTCGTCGCCGTTTCACGCAGGACCCGTCCGAAGCTCATCCCGGCGATGGAGGCCGATCCGGGATGGTCGGTCGTCTACGAGGACGCCGACGGCGTCGTGTTCGCTCGCTCCTCACCCTGAGCGCGCACGCTAGCCTCGGACATCAGCACGATCGGCGCAGGCAGAACCATCGGAAGTCACCCCGCGGGATGCAGGCGTGGAACGTCGAGCCGCACCCCGTGCAGCGGTAGAGGTGCCCCCCGCACACGCACCCCGACCTGCTGATCGGCTCGCAGCGCACGCGGCACGGCGGGGGTTTCGCATGCGCCGACGCCCTGTCCCGGCCGACGCCGGCCGCCAGTCCCGCGCCGGCGAGCGCGACCCCGCTGGCGCGGGTGAGGAACCCACGGCGCGTGAGCGGCGCCCTCACGACGGGTCACCGCCCGCCACGATCCGGATGCCCTCGGAACCGCGCAGCATCGACCGCACGTCCGCCAGATCGGTCGCGACGCCGTGCGCGACCACGAAGCCGCCGTCGTCGATCACGAACACGTGCGGGCTCAGCCGGACCTCGTACGCGGTGGTGACGTGGTCGTCGCGTTCCGCGCCGACCACCGCCCGGCCGTCACGGGCGCGGCCCCCCCG
>DATIWE010000058.1:0-60563 GCA_035519495.1 Actinomycetota bacterium | reverse complement strand
TGCGCCGAGGCGCCGGTGGCCTCACCGGAGCCGCCCAGGGCCTCCTGCAGGACGTCCCACGCCAGCACCGCGCATTTGATGCGGATCGGGTACTTCACGACGCCTTTCAGCGCAACCAGGTCGCCGAAGCGATCCTCGTCGGGCTCGACCTCGCCGGCCATCATGCCTCGGAACTCCGACGCCAACGCGAGCACGTCCTCGACCGTGCCGCCCGAGGTGGCCTCGGTCATCATCGACGCCGAGCTCTGCGAGATCGAGCACCCGGCGCCCTGGAAGGTGACCTCGCGGACCGTTCCGTCCTCGACGTGCGCGAACACCGTGATCTCGTCGCCGCAGAGCGGGTTGTTCCGGGTGCAGGTCAGCTCCGCGCCAGGGAGCTCACGCTTGTTCCGCGGGCTCTTGTAGTGATCGAGGATCACTTCCTTGTAGATGTCGTCGAGCGCCAACAGGGCTCTCCTTCCTCGAACCGCCTCAGAACGCGAAGATGTCTCCCGCTTTCGCGAGCGAGTCGATGAGGACATCGACCTCGCTCGCGGTGTTGTACACGTAGAAGGATGCCCGCGCCGTCGCCGGCGTCCCGAAGCGGCGCATCGCCAGCTGCGCGCAGTGGTGCCCCGCACGGATCGCCACCCCGTCCTCGTTCAGGATCGTGGCCAGGTCGTGCGGATGGACATCCTTGTACCAGAAGCTGACGGCGCCACCTCGGATCTCGGTGTCCTTCGGCCCGTAGACGGTCGCGCCGGCCTCGAGGAGCCGGTCCATCGCGTATCGCGTGATCTCGACCTCATGCGCGCGAACGTCGTCCATGCCGAGCGCCTCGAGGTAGTCGACCGCGGCGGCGAGCCCGACCTGCTGCGCGATCTGCATCGTGCCGGCCTCGAACCGGTAGGGCACGTCGTTCCACGTGGCGTGATCGTGGAACACCTCGCGGATCATGTCGCCGCCGCCGAACATCGGCTGCATGCGATCCAGATGCTCGCGCTTGGCGAGCAGGCCGCCGCTCGCCGTCGGGCCGAGCATCTTGTGCCCGCTGAACGCGAAGAAGTCGGCGTCGAGCGCGTCGACGTCGAGCGAGAGATGGGGCGCCGCCTGGGCCGCATCCACCACCACGACAGCGCCGACCGCGTGCGCCGCGTCGATGAGCTGGCGCAGCGGCGGGATCGTGCCGAGCGCGTTCGACATCGCCGTCACTCCGACGATCTTCGTCCGCTCCGTCAGGAGCTCTCCGAGGTTCGACAGGTCGAGCAGGCCGTCGTCGGTGAGTCCGAGGTACCGGAGCGACGCGCCCGTCGCCTGCGCGACGAGCTGCCAGGGCACGATGTTCGAGTGGTGCTCCATCTCGGTGAGGAGGATCTCGTCGCCCTCACGGAGGAAGGTGCGTCCCCAGCCGTGTGCGACGAGGTTGATCGACTCGGTGGTGCCGCGGGTGAAGATGAGCCGCGCCGGATCGGTCGCGCCGAAGAACCGCGCGATCCGCTCGCGCGCGCCCTCGTAGGCCTCCGTGGCCTCCTCCCCAAGTGTGTAGATGCCGCGATGCGCGTTCGCGTTGTGGTGCCGGTAGAACCCGGCCTCGGCCTCGATCACCGCGACCGGCTTCTGGGATGTGGCGGCCGAGTCGAGGTACACGAGCGGTTTGCCCTGGAACTCCCGCTCCAGGATCGGGAAATCACGCCGGATCGCGTCCACGTCGAGCACGGTCGTCTCCTAGGTCCGCACGTCCTGGTCCTGCGCGGCTTCCTCCTGCAGCCCCAGCTCGCGCCGGATGCCCTCGTAGCCCTTGTCCTCGAGGCGGTGCGCCAACTCGGGGCCGCCGGATTCCACGATGCGCCCCTGCATCATGACGTGCACGAAGCCGGGCGTGATGTAGTTCAGCATGCGCTGGTAGTGCGTGATGATCAGCACGCCCAGCTCCGGACCGACCAGCTCGTTCACGCTCTCGGCCACCAGCTTCAACGAGTCGATATCGAGGCCCGAGTCGGTCTCGTCCAGGATCGCGACCTGCGGCTCCAGGACGGCCAGCTGCAGGATCTCGTTGCGCTTCTTCTCGCCGCCGGAGAAACCCTGGTTCACGTACCGCTGCACCATCGCGTCCTCGATCCCGAGGCGGTCCATCTGGGCCTTCATGTGCTTGCGGAACGCGAGGGCGCTCACCTGCGTCCCCTTGATCGACTGGTACGCCGTCCGCAGGAAGTTGACGACCGATACGCCGGGCACCTCGGTCGGGTACTGCATCGCGAGGAAGAGCCCGCGCTGCGCCCGCTGATCCGGGGTGAGTCGCGTGATGTCCTCCCCGTTGAACCGGACGGTCCCGTCGGTGATGACGTATCCCGGCCGCCCCATGATCACGTTGCTGAGCGTCGACTTCCCGGATCCGTTCGGGCCCATCAGCGCATGGATCTCCCCTTGCCGGACCGTGAGGTCGATGCCGCGGAGGATCTCCCGGCCCTCCACGTCGGCGTGCAGGTCGCGGATCTCCAGCGTCGCCGGAGCGTCGCCGTTCGTCTGGCTCATGTCGTTCCCACCTCGATCAACACGTCGTCGTCCGTCAGGGTCACGGGGAACACCTCCACCGGCTTGATCGCCGGCAGCGTACGCGGCGCCCCGGTGTTCAGGTCGAACGTCGACCCGTGCTTCGGGCATTCGATCGTTCCGAGGTCGACGTCGACCTCACCCTCATCCAGGTAATACCGCTCGTGCGAGCACACGGCATCGACGGCGCGGAACCCGTCGGTGCCGAGGTTCACGACGGCGACGAGCCGGCCGTCCACGGCGAACCGCTTCGCCTCGCCGGCCGGAACGTCCTGCGGCGAGCAGATCCGCACCGCCGTCATCCGGAACCGACCTCCTCGGTCCGACCGAGCTCCTCCTGGATCGCCAGCTCGGCGCCCCGGCGGACCTCGGCCAGGCTCACCCGGTCCAGCACCTCCTGGAAGAAGCCGGTGACGATCAGCCGTTCGGCCTCGTCGCGCGGGATACCCCGGCTCTCGAGGTAGAACAGGGTCTCGTCGTCGACCGGACCGACGCTCGCCGCATGGCCGCACCGGACGTCGTTCGCCTCGATCTCCAGGTTCGGGATCGAATCCGCCTTCGCGTGCTCGCTCAGGACGAGGTTCCGCGAGGTCTGCATCGCGTCGGTCTTCTGGGCTCCGGGCCGGACGTGGACCCACCCGCTGAACACGGCGCGGCTCGCGTCTCGCAACGCGCCCTTGTACAGGAGCGTGCTGGTGCAGTCTGGCGCCACGTGATCTTGGACCGAGCGGTGATCGAAGTGCTGCGCACCGTCGGCGAAGAAGATCCCGAGCATCTCGGAGAACCCTCCCTGCCCGTCGAGCACCGTCTCGGCCTCCGCGCGGGCCAGGGACGCCCCGAAACCGATCGCGAGCGAACGGAGCTCGGCGTCGCGACCCACGGTCGCCCGCTGGACCCCGAGGTGCGTCACGCCGGTCCCCCACTCCTGGATCGACGCGTACCGCACGCGGGCGCCGTCGCCGACGTAGATCTCCGCGATCGCGTCCGACAGCGCGCGTTGCAGGTCACGCGAGGTGAAGCGATCGATGAACGTCACGTCGGACCCCTCGGCCGCGATCAACACGGTGTGCGGGAACACGGCCGTGCCGTCGGCGTCGAGGTGCGTGAGCGTCTGCAGCGGCAGCTCGACCCGGACGTCACGCGGGACGTACAGGAAGGTCCCGCCGGCGCGGAAGGCACCGTGCAGGGCCGTGAACTTCGTCCGCCCGGTGGGGACCAGACCGTGCAGGTGCTCGCGCACCAGGTCGGGATGCTGCACCGCGGCCTCGTCCAGGTCGCAGAAGAGTACGCCGAGCGCTTCGAGGTCCTGGTTCGACGTCGTCATCGCGGGATGCCCGACGGCGGCCGGCTCGAACGAGAGATCGAAGTCCGACAGGTCGGTGTAGCGCCACTCCTCGGTCTCCGGCGACGGAGCCGGCAGCGCGCGGAACTCCTCGAACGACCGTGCCCGCGCGGCCGCGAGGAACGGGGCCACCTCCGGGAGCGACTGCAGCGTGTGCTCGTCGAACGTCCGGGTGGTGGCGGTGCTCACCCGACGGAGCCCTCCATCTGGAGCTCGATCAGCCGGTTCAGCTCGACCGCGTACTCCATCGGCAGCTCGCGCGTGATCGGCTCGATGAAGCCGTTCACGATCATCGCGGTGGCCTCGACCTCGGAGAGGCCGCGGCTCATCAGGTAGAAGAGCTGGTCCTCGCCGACCTTGGAGACCGTCGCCTCGTGGCCGAGCGCGGCGGTCTCGTCCTCGACCTCGATGTAGGGGTACGTGTCGGACCGGCTTTCGTCGTCGAGGATCAACGCGTCGCACCGCACGTTCGAGCGCGCGTGGTGCGCGTCGGGCTCGACGCGGACGAGACCTCGGTAGCCGGTGCGGCCGCCGTCCTTCGAGACGGACTTCGACGTGATCACGCTCGTCGTGTACGGCGCGGCGTGGATCGCCTTGCCGCCGGCGTCGGTGTGCATGCCCTTGCCGGCGAACGCGACCGACAGCACCTCGCCGCGCGCGCCCTTGCCCAGCAGGTAGATCGAGGGGTACTTCATCGTCACCTTCGAGCCGATGTTCCCGTCGACCCACTCCATCACCGCGTCCTCGTGGGCCGCGGCTCGCTTCGTCACGAGGTTGTAGACGTTCGTCGACCAGTTCTGGATCGTCGTGTATCGCACCCGAGCGCCCTTCATCGCCTTGATCTCGACGACGGCGGAGTGCAGCGAATCGCTCGAGTAGATCGGCGCCGAGCAGCCCTCGACGTAGTGCACGTAGGAGCCCTCGTCGGCGATGATCAGCGTCCGCTCGAACTGGCCCATGTTCTCGGCGTTGATCCGGAAGTAGGCCTGCAGCGGGATGTCCACCTGCACGCCCGGGGGGACGTAGATGAACGAGCCGCCCGACCATACGGCCGTGTTCAGCGCGGCGAACTTGTTGTCGTTGGCGGGGATCAGGGTCCCGAAATGCTCCCGGACGAGGTCCGGATAGTCGCGGAGCGCGCTGTCCATGTCGGTGAACAGCACGCCGATGTCGTCGAGTTCCTTCTTGATCTTGTGGTAGACGACCTCGCTCTCGTACTGCGCGGACACGCCGCCCAGGTACTTCTTCTCGGCTTCCGGGATGCCGAGCTTGTCCCAGGTCCCCCGGATGTCGTCGGGGAGGTCCTCCCAGTTCTTGGCCTGCTTCTCGGTGGACCGGATGAAGTAGAAGATGTTCTCGAAGTCGATGTCGGAAAGGTCGGCGCCCCACCAGGGCATCGGTCGAGCCTCGAAGTGCTTCAGCGCCTTCAGCCGGTACTTGCGCATCCAGTCCGGCTCTCCCTTGAGCGACGAGATCTCCTCGACGACCTCGGCGCTGAGTCCTCGCTTCGGCTGGAACACCGAATGATCGGCGTCCTTCCAGTCGAACCGGTACCCCTTGCTCAGTTCCTTGAGGTGCTCTTCCTGGCTGATGGCCACGAGGTTCTCCCCTCCTGAGCTGCCGCATCGACCCTACGTTCGGGCTCGCACCAAAGTCTATCGGATGGGTCGGATTCGCAGGTCACGGCGCGTCCCTCACGTGTGCCATCCTGCCGCGCGTGATCGACGCCGCCCACGCCGCGTACGCGCCAGAGGTCTGGCACGACTTCTTCCTGGCCACGGCGGGCGCGGCGGCCGCGCTGGCCGGCCTGCTGTTCGTGGCGATCTCGATCAACCTCGAGCGCATCCTCGCCTACCCCTGGCTCCCCGGTCGCGCCGGCGAGACGATCCTGCTGCTGATGTGCACCCTGCTGACGGGCGCGTTCGCGCTGGTGCCCGGACAGCGCGCCGAGGTCCTCGGCGTCGAGTTGCTGATCGTGGCCGCCGTCGCGCTCGGCCTGATCACGGCGACCGAGGTGCGGGCCTCCCCGGGTCCCGGGCAGGTCCCCCGGCGGTCGATCGTCGTCCGCGCGCTGACGATCGCCGCCGTCGCGCCGCTCGCCATCGCCGGCATCTCGTTGATCGCCGGCTCCGGCGGCGGGCTCTATTGGCTGGTGCCCGCCGTCATCCTCCAGCTCGCGGTCGCGGTGATGAACGCGTGGGTCTTGCTGGTCGAGATCGTGCGCTGAGAGGTGGGGCGGCCGGAGCCGCCCCACCCAGCGATGCATCAGCTCGCCGGTACGACCTCGCGGACCCGCCCGGTCCGCACGTCGTAGACGTAGCCCGACACCTCGAGCCCGTCGGGCAGCGACGCCGTGGTTCGGATCCGCTCGACGTCGTCGCGCACGCTCTGATCCAGGTCGGAGAAGGTCAGGAAGTCGGTGTCCCCGACATCGACGCCCTTCTCCTCCTTGATCTTCTGTCGTAGCGCGTCGTCCGTGAACTTCTCCATGCCGCAGTCGGTGTGATGGATCACCGCGACCTCGCGCGTGCCCAGGAGCCAGCTCGAGATCGTGATCGACCGCAGCGCGTCGTCCGAGGCACGACCGCCGGCGTTCCGCACGACGTGGGAATCGCCGATGTCGATCCCGAGCGCCTTCGCCGGGTCGATGCGGGCGTCGATGCAGGTCAGGACGACGGTACCGCGTGCCGGCGGGATCTCGAGGTCGCCCTTGTCGAAATCCTGCGCGAACGACTCGTTCGCCTGGATCATCTTCGCGACCTCGCCCATCGTCAGCCGCCCACCTCGACCGGCGCGCCGACCAGCGAGCCGTACTCGGTCCAGCTCCCGTCGTAGTTCTTGACGTTCGGGTAGCCGAGCAGCTCCTGCAGGGCGAACCACGTGTGCGAGGAGCGCTCGCCGATCCGGCAGTACGCGATGATCTCCTTGTCCGAGGTGATCCCCTCGCCCCCGTAGAGCGCGATCAGCTCGTCGGCCGACTTGAAGGTGCCGTCGTCGTTCGCGGCCTTCACCCACGGGATGTTCTTCGCCCCGGCGATGTGGCCCGGGACCTGCGACTGCTCCTGCGGCAGGTGATCGGGCGCCAGCTTCTCGCCACGGTACTCCTCCGGCGAACGAACGTCCACGAACCCGGCGCCGTCCCCGACCTTGCCGAGCACCTCGTCGCGGAAGGCGCGGATCTCCGGCCGCTCGGCGCCGGTGATCTTCAGCCCGGTCGCGTCGTAGGACGGAACCACGTCGGTCAGCGCCCGGCTCTCGAGCTCCCACTTCTTGCGCCCGCCGTCCAGGAGCTTGACGTCGTCGAAGCCGCGCAACTTCAGGAGCCAGTACGCGTAGGCCGCGAACCAGTTGTTGTTGCCGCCGTAGAGGACGACGGTGGCGCCCGGTGCGACGCCGGCCTCCGACAGGAGGTCCGAGAAGCCGTCCTGGTCCAGGTATTCGCGGCCGACCTTCGTGTGCAGATCGGTCGTCCAGTTCCAGCCGACCGCGCCTTCGATGTGGCCCGCGTCGTAGGCCGCGATGTCCTCGTCGACCTCGATCACGCGGACGTCGGCGTCGTGCAGGTGCTCGGCCAGCCAGTCGGTGGAAACGAGAACGTCCGGGTTGGCGTACTCAGCCATCGGGAAGAACCTCCTTGCGTCGAGACGGATGCTGCGGGAACGGAGCGCGTTCGAGGAGATCGATCAGGGTCGACAGCACAGGCGGGAGGGGATCATCAACCCCACCAATCCCCTGCATCGCGTGCGGATCACGGACCCCACCCCTCAGGTCGGAACGTCGGCACCCGTTCTACTCGTGTTGCAGGTGCAACGTCAACACCCAGATGGTGCCCGGATGGGGACGAAAGGCTAGAAGATCCCCAGCGCCGCCTTGGCCTCGTCCGACATCAGCTCCGGCGACCACGGCGGACGGAAGACGAGCTCCGGCCGCACCTCGCCGAGCCCCTCGATCGGGGCAAGGAACGCCCGCATCTGATCCTCGATCAGCGGGCCGATCGGGCAGCCCATCGTCGTGAGGCTGTATCGGATGTCGACGTCTCCGTTGTCCTGAACATCAACCTCGTACACGAGCCCCAGATCGACGATGTTGATCCCCAGCTCGGGGTCGAAGACCTGGGTGAGCGCCTGCAGCACACGTTCACGCGTCGAACCGGCCTCGACCGCCACGGCCTCGGCCGGCTCGGTTCCCTGTGTCGCGAGTTCTTCGTCCACCATGAACTCCCCCCTGTCGGGGCATATGCTTCCCTCCACGATACTTCCCCGTCCGTCGAAGGAGACCGATGCCGCCGATCCGCGCGCTCATCGTGGATGACCACCCCGTCACCCGCGAGGGCCTCCGCACCGCGCTCGAACTGTCCGAGGAGGCCGTGGTGGTCGTCGGCGAAGCGGGCAGCGGCGAGGAGGCGATCGAGCGGGCGCGGGAGCTGATCCCCGATGTCGTCTTCATGGACGTCCGGATGCCGGGCATGGACGGCATCGAGGCCACGCGCCGCATCCGCGAGGCGTCCCCCGAGACGAAGGTGATCCTCATCACGATCGATGAATCCCGCGGGGCGATCTCCGAGGCGATCCAGGCCGGCGTCTCCGGGTACCTGCTGAAGGACGCCTCGCCGGATGCCCTCGTCGACGCGGCGCGGAACGCGGTCGAGGGCAACGCCGTGATCCACCCGCAGCTCACGAAGACGTTCATCGAAGAGGCGCAAGCCGCCAGCAGCGACGAGCCGCGACCCGCGCCACTGTCGAAACGGGAGCGGGAGATCCTGCAGAAGGTTGCCGACGGTGCAACCACCCGGCAGGTGGCCACCGAGCTGGGCATCTCACCGCACACGGTGAAGACCCACCTCGAGCGTATCTTCGAGAAGCTGGGCGCGAACGACCGCGCGCAGGCGGTCGCGATCGCGATCCGGACCGGCATCGTGCACTGAACGCCGCGGGCGTCCGCCGCTCAACCTTCACCCGCACGGACCGATATCGGAGGCAGATGACCAGCGTGCTCCTCTGCGACTCGCCGGACGAGGTCGCGCGCCTTCGGTACCACCTGCTTCGCGAGGCGCCGGACCTCCCGGTCGAGGTGACGTCCGACGTGTTCCGCGCGGTGGAGTCCACGGCGCGCACCCGCCCGGACATCGTCGTCGTCGAGCTCGGGCTCGAAGGGCTCGGGGGAACCGAGCTGGTGAAACGTCTCTGCGCCTCCTCCCCCACCACCCGTGTGGTCGCACGATCCTCGGTCCGCGAGCCACGACGGATCGCCGAGACGCTCGCCGCGGGGGCCCGCGGCTACGTCCTGCGGGTCGAGGGACCCGAGGCCGTCCTTGGCGCGCTCCGCGCGACCGCGGCCGGCAACGTGGTGCTCTCGCCCCAGGTCGCCGCCGTGTTCGGCGAGGAGGTCTCGCGCGCGGTGCTGCGCGCGAAGGAACTCGAAGCCGAGATCGCCGATCTCCGAGAGAACGTGACGCAAGGGACGTCGGCCAAGGGCGACTTCCTCGCGAACATCTCCCACGAGCTCCGGACCCCGGTGACGGTGGCGAAGGGCATCGCGTACGTCCTGCGCAATCCGAACGTGCCAGCCGTGGAGCGAGACCAGTTCCTGGAGCAGCTGAGCGCGTCCCTCGACAAGCTGATGGGCATCGTCGACGAGCTGATCACGATCGCGGAGCTCGAGCGCGGCACGTTCGAGCTCGAGCTCGCGCGCACCGACCTCGGCCCGCTCGTTCGGCACGCGGTCGACCAGGTGGCTCGGGAATACCCGTCGGTGCCGGTGATCTCCCAGGTCCCCGAGGAGCTCGAGGCGATCGCCGACGGCGCTCGGATCGGCGGCGTCGTCCGCGAACTGCTGGACAACGCGTGCCGCTACTCCCCCGCGGGACGGACGGTTGAGGTCGTGGCGCGCGAGCTCCAGGAGGGCGTGGTGGTGATGGTCACCGACCACGGGGAGGGCCTGGACCGGGCGGTCGCGGCGAAGGCGTTCGAGCAGCCGTTCTCCACCGGCGAGGCGACGTTGCGCAAGGAGAAGGCCGGCGTCGGCGTCGGGCTGCATCTGGCGCGGCAGATCGTGATCGAACACGGCGGCGTGATGTGGTCCGATCCGCTGCCCGGCGGCGGCACCCGGATCTCCTTCTGCATCCCGGCTCGCGAGGGGGAGCGACTCGAGATGCCTCCGGTGGGTGCCAGCTGACCGAGGACCTCCGCAGGTGGCGCGGCGGGGCGGCCGGGCGTATCCTGCGCCGCGGGAGACAGCACCGGGTGCGCAAAGTCATCGTCGGGATCGCCGTGTCGCTCGCCGCAGCGAGCTGCTCGGGCGTCGGTGCGCACCCCCTCGGTGCGGCGCCCCAGATCGAGTTCCATCCCACCTCGTCGCCCTACGTGCGCGTGACCGCCGGCTCCGTGAGCGGGCTCGTTCCCAACGGCTGGAGCGCCGTGGCCGTCGGCCCCGCCGGGTACCACGAGGGCTTCGTCGCCTCGCCGCACCCCCTCGGAGCGCCGGTTGCCCGGACGATCAGCCAGGGCATCTCGGCGACGTGGGTGGACGCCACGCAGATCGGGGTGTCCAGCGACCTCTACTACCTCGCGGCGACGGGGCCACTGTTGTCACGGCTCCAGGATGCGCCGGGCTGCCGCGCTTCCTCGCAGCGCATCTTCGCCGATCACGTGCCGACGTACCTCGACGGCAACCATCCGTCCGCCGGCGACTTCGTCGCGGAGGGTCAGGGCGTGTGCCGGTCGGACGGTCGCACGACGACCCGCTGGTCGTACTTCATCGCCGCGCCGGGTTTCGGCCCGGCGGGCAGGGTCGGGATCGCGGGCTCGGGGCTCTACGTCGTGGTCGCCGTGACCCGCGACTCGCCTCGTGCGCGATCGCTCCTGCACGGACTGCTGAACCACGTTCGGTTCGGAGCCGCTGACATCGGCGATTTCGAACGCGCCGTCGACACGCCACCCGCCTCGGTCTGAGGCTCACCGAGGGCTGCGGTCGACGAACGGCGGGCGGACCACCGTCGCGGCGCCGCGCCGCCCGCGGATGTCCACCTCCACCTCGTCGCCGACGTCGGCAGCGTCCGCAGGCCACAGGTAGGCGAGCCCGATCCCGGTCTCCAGCAACGGCGAGTACGTACCGCTCGTCACCTCGCCGATCAGCAGATCACCCGAGAACACCGGGTAGTGCGCGCGCGGGATGTGCCGGCGTTCGTGCATCCGCAGCCCCCGCAGGCGGCTGGGCAATCCCTCCTCGCGCTGCCGCGCGAGCGCCGCGCTCCCCCGGAACGGTCCCTTGTCCATCACGACCGCCCACCCCAGGCCGGCCTCGAACGCCGTCGAGGTTTCGAAAAGATCCTGCCCGTACAGCGGGTACCCCATCTCGAGCCGCAGGACGTCCCGCGCCGCGAGCCCGCAGGGCTTGCCGTCGAAGACCCCCGCCGCCTCGAGCAGCTCGCGCCACAGGTCCACCGCGATGTCCTCGTACGTGAACAGCTCGTAGCCGACCTCGCCCGTATAGCCGGACCGCGTCACGATCACGGGTCGCCGGCGGAAGTCGGACTCGGCGCACTGCATGAACCCCAGGTCGCTGGCCTCCGGGAACAGCTTCGGCACGACCTGCGGCGCGTCGGGTCCCTGCACGGCGAGGAAGCACCAATCCTGGTGATACATCAGATGGACCCGCTCCGGAGCCCTCGCCTCGCCGAGGATCTGGAGCACCCGCTGGGTGTTCGCGGCGTTCGGGACGACGAAATAGCGATCCGCCTCGAGGCGATAGACGATCAGGTCCTCGATCACCCCGCCACCCTCGTTCAGGACGAGGTTGTACTGCGCCTCGCCGACGGCGATCGACGAGACGTCGTTCGTCACGACGCCCTGCAGGAGCCCGAGCGCACCGGGACCCTCCACGTCGACCTTCCCGAGGTGCGTGAGGTCGAACAGCCCGACGCGCTCACGGACCGCGCGGTGCTCGGCGAGCGCGCCGGCGTACTCGATCGGCATGAACCAGCCGCCGAACGGGCCGAGCTTCGCGCCGAGCGCCACGTGATCGGCCTCCAGCGGCGAGTGCTTCAGGCCCTCGTCCTCCCCCATGTGCGCATCGTACGAGGCCGCGCCGGTGGGTCGCGACGGCGGCGGCTAGACTGGCTCACCGCATGAGGGACCCGTACGACGTCGTCGTGATCGGATCGGGAACGGGCGGTTACTCGACCGCCCTGCGCGCGGCCCAACTCGGCAAGCGCGTGGCGCTCATCGAGCGGGACGACCGCCTGGGCGGCACCTGCCTGATCCGGGGTTGCATCCCGACGAAGGCGCTGTTGCGGTCCGCCGCCGTGATGGACACGGTCGATCGGGCGGCCGATTGGGGCGTGAAGGCCTCGGGCGAGCCCGACTGGTCGGCCATCGTCGCGTTCGAAGAGTCGATGGTCGACAAGCTCGTCTCCGGCCTGACCGGGCTGGTCCGGACGCGCGGCATCGAGGTCATCACCGGTGCGGCGCGGCTCCTCCCGGGGTCGGCGGTCGAGGTCGCCGGCGAGCGGATCGAAGCGGCCGATGTCGTCATCGCGACCGGCTCCCGTCCGAAGCTGCTCCCCGGCGTAGAGGTGACGTCGCGCGTCATCACGAGCGATCAGGCGCTTCGGTACGACCGGCTCCCCTCCTCGGCGGTCGTGATCGGCGCCGGCGCCGTCGGCCTCGAGTTCGCGTCCTTCTATCGCTCCTTCGGGGCCGACGTCACGGTGCTCGAAGCGCTGCCGACCATCGCGCCGCTCGAAGACGCCGACATCTCCGCCGCCGTCGCGCGGGCGTTCCGCAGGCGCGGGATAATGACCGCAGCCGGCGCGACCGTCGGCGCGATCCGGGACGTGGGCGAGGCCGTCGAGGTGCGGTACAGCGTCGACGGCGCGGAGCGCACGGTGGAGGCCGACATCTGCCTGGTCGCGGTCGGACGAGGACCGGTCACCGACGGGCTCGAGCTCGACGTGGCCGGCGTCGCGCTGCACGAGCGTGGCTTCGTCGTCGTTGACGAACAGCTCCGCACCACGGCCCCGCACGTGTGGGCCGTCGGCGACGTCGCCGCGACCCCGCTGCAGCTGGCCCACGTCGCGTTCACGGAGGGCTTCGCCGTCGCCGAGCGGATCGCCGGCATCGACGTTCCGGCGATCGACTACGCCGTGATCCCGCGCGTCACGTACAGCACCCCGGAGATCGCAAGCGTCGGCCTCACCGAGGTGCAGGCACGCGAGACGGGCCGGGAGATCGTGGTCGAGAAGCTCGACCTCCGTGCGATCGGGAAGGCCAACATCCTCGGCGAGGGCGGCACGGTCAAGGTGGTCGCGGAGGCGGGCGGCGGGTCGGTGCTCGGTGTGCACATGGTCGGCCCCCACGTCACGGACCTCATCGCCGAAGGGATGCTCATCACCGCGTGGGAGGCCACCGTCGCGGACGTCGCGGCGCTGATCCACCCCCATCCGACGTTGTCCGAAGGGCTCGGCGAAGCGATGCTCGCCCTCGCCGGCAAGCCGCTGCACACCCCGTGAGGAGACGACCGTGGCGACGAAGCTCGAACCCGACGCGGCACCGAGCGGGCGGCCGCTGACCGACGACCGCCTGAAGGAGATCTACTACTACCTCGCGCTCGGCCGGTACTTCGACGAGCGGATGGAGGCGCTCTACCGGCAGGGCCGCCTCCCCGGCGCGATCTACTCCGGTCGAGGCCAGGAGGGTACGCACGTCGGCGTCGCGTTCGCCCTCGAGCCCGACGACTCCCTGTTCCCCACGCACCGCGATCTGACCGCGCAGCTCACGAAGGGCCTTGACCTGAACCGCGTGATGGCGCAGTTCTGGGGTCGGATCGACGGCTACCTCCGCGGACGCGACGGCAACAGCCATATCGGCGACTGGTACGGCCACCGGACGTACGCGGTGATGTCCCATCTCCCCATCGCGTACCCGGTCGCGGTCGGCGCGGCCCTCGCGTACCAGCGCAAGGGCGAACGTCGCGTCGCGATGGCGATCTGCGGGGACGGCGCCACGTCGAACGGCCGCTGGCACGAGGCGATCAACACGTCGGCCGTCTTCCGGCTCCCCGTGGTGTGGGTCGTGAACAACAACCAGTTCGCGTACTCGACCCCGAACGCGAAGGAGTTCGCGGTGCCGACGATCGCCGAGCGGGCGGCCGCCTACGGGATCCCGGGAGTCCGCGTCGATGGGGCCGATGTGCTCGAGGTCTACGCCGCCGCCCAGGAGGCGGTCGACCGCGCGCGCGACGGCGGCGGACCGACGTTGATCGAGTCCGTGTCGCTCCGGTGGCGGGGCCACGCGGGTCACGATCCGGCCAAGTACGTGCCGCGGGAACTGCTCGAGCACTACATGCTCTCGAAGGACCCGGTGAAGAACTTCGAGACCTACCTCCGCGAGCAGGGTGTCGCCACCGACGACGACATCGACGCGATCACGGCGCGGATCGAGCGGGAGTTCGACGAGGGCTTCGCGTTCGCGCAGGCATCGCCGTTCCCGGAGCCGGGCGACGTCACGAAGGGCTGGTGGGTCGAGGACGGGTATTGGACGAGCGACCCCGGCCGCGGCGGCGGCACGGAGACCGGCTGATGTCCACGCAGACGGTCGAATCGGGCGCGGCGGGACACGGCGCCGAACCACGCGGCAAGCGCGACGACGACGGGCAGGCCACGTACCTGATCGCGATCGCCGAGGCGCTCTGGGAGGAGATGGAGCGCGACGAGCGCGTGTACATGCTCGGCGAGGACATCGGCGTGTACGGCGGCGCGTTCAAGGTCACCGAGGGCTTCATCGACCGCTTCGGGCCCGATCGCGTGATGGACACCCCGATCGCGGAGGAGACGATCGTGGGCATGGCGGTCGGCTCCGCGATGGAGGGCCTGCGCCCGGTCGCCGAGTTCCAGTACGCCGACTTCATGTCCAGCGGGTTCGACGAGATCACCACGGTGCTGTCTCGTTACCACTACCGCGCGGGCGTGCCCCTACCGGTCGTTCTGCGCGCACCCTCCGGCGGAGGGGTCCGCGCGTCGAGCTTCCACTCGATCAACCCCGAGCCGTGGTACGCGTACGCGGGCGGGATCAAGATCATGTGTCCGGCGTTCCCGAGCGACGCGAAAGGCCTGCTGAAGTCGGCGGTCCGCGACGACAACCCGTCGATGTTCCTCGAGCACAAGTGGATCTATCGGCGGATCAAGGAGCAGGTCCCGACCGAGCCCGACTTCCTGGTCCCGATCTCCTCCGCCGCCGTGAAGCGCGAGGGCACCGACGTCAGCGTGATCACGTACGGGGCCATGGTGCACAAGGCGCTCGAGGCGGCCGAGTCGCTCGCGCAGCGCGGCGTCTCCGCCGAAGTCGTCGACCTCCGGACGGTCTATCCCTACGACGAGGAGACCGTGCTGCGCTCGATCGAGAAGACGGCACATGCCCTCGTCCTCTACGAGTCCTACCGGTTCCTCGGGATAGGCTCTGAGGTGGCGGCGATGATCGCGGAAAAGGCGTTCGAGCACCTCGACGCGCCGGTGGTGCGCCTCGCACCCCCGAACGTGCCGGTGCCGTTCTCTCCTCCACTCGAGGACGCGTTCCTGCCGCAGGTGGCCGACATCGAGGCCGCCGTCGACCGGCTGGCCGCATGGTGAGGAGGACCCGGGGATGACGTCCATCCAGATGCCGCAGCTCGGGGAGACGATCGTCGAGGGCACGATCCTGAAGTGGCTGAAGCACGAGGGCGACGCCGTCGTTCGCGACGAAGCCCTGTTCGAGATCTCGACCGACAAGGTCGACACAGAGGTCCCTTCACCCGTCGCGGGCACGGTCACGAAGATCCTGGTGGACGAGGGCGCGACCGTGCCGGTCGGCACGATCGTGATGGAGGTCGCGGAGGAGGGCGCACCCGCCGTCGCCGCGGCTCCCGTCGCGCCGGCTCCCGCTGGCGCTGCCGCTGCGGATGCTCCGCCGGCGCCGGCCGCGGAACCGGTCGGGGTCGTCGTGGCGTCGAGCATCCCCGCCCCGGCCGCGCCCGTATCGCAGCCCGCCCACGTCGCGGCGTCCGTGCCGGATCGCGGACCCCGCTCGCAGATCCTGTCGCCCCTCGTGCGCAGGCTCGCGAGGGAGCACTCCCTCGATCTCGGTCAGATTGCGGGCACCGGGACGGGCGGGCGGATCACGAAGAACGACGTGCTCGCCGTGATCGCCTCCGGCGGCACCACCGCCGCCCCGGCGGTCGTCACCGCGACCGCGCCCGACCTCGGCACGGCCGAGCCGGCGGCGCCTCCCGCCGCCGCTGCCCAACCGATCCAGCTCGGCGTCGGCGACGAGGCGGTGCCGATGACGCACATCCGCCGCGCGATCGCCGAACACATGCTCGCCTCGACGCAGGCCACCGCGCGTGCATGGACCCTCGTCGAGGTCAACGTCGATCACCTCGTTCGGCTGCGGGAGCGCGTGAAGGATGACTTCGAGCGCAAGCACGGCGTGAAGCTGACGTACCTCCCGATGGTCGTTCGAGCGACCGTCGACGCCCTCCAGGCGTTCCCGGACGTGAACGCGCGCCTCGACGGCGAGAACATCGTCCGGCATCGCCTCGTCAACATGGGGATCGCGGTCAGCTACGACGCCGGCCTGATCGTGCCGGTGATCAAGGGCGCGGACGGCATGAACACGGTGGGGGTCGCGCGGGCGATCGCCGACCTGGCCGCGCGAGCCCGGGCGCACCAGCTGACCCCGGATGAGGTGCAGGGCGCCACGTTCACGATCACGAACCCCGGTCCGTACGGGTCGGTGGCCAGCGTGCCGATCATCAACCAGCCGAACGTGGGCATCCTGTCGTTCGATGCGATCGTGAAGCGGGCGGTGGTCGTGGACGATGCGATCGCGATCCGCAGCATGGTGAACATCTCGATGTCCTGGGATCACCGGGTGATCGACGGTGAGCTCGCGACCCGGTTCCTCGCCCGCGTCCGCCAGAACCTCGAGACCTGGGACTTCGCCGAAGACCTCGGCCTCTAGCGATGCCGCGGGCCGCGTGGTTGCTCCGCCCACCCGGCCCGGTCCCGTACGACGCTGCGAACGCCGCGATGCACCGGCTCGCGGAGCGGCGGCTGGCCGGTGAGATCCCCGACACGCTGATCCTGCTCGAGCATCCGCCCGTGTTCACCGCCGGACGCCGCGCGAAGGACGACGAGCTGCTGTGGGATCCGGCCTCCGTGCAGGCGCGTGGAGGCATCGTGCGGAAGATCGATCGCGGCGGCTCGTTCACCTTCCACGGCCCGGGCCAGCTGGTCGGCTATCCCATCATCGATCTGGGAACGACACCCGACGCCGGCGGCTACCTGCGCCGGCTCGAGGACGTGGTGATCGGCGCCTGCGCGGAGCTCGGGGTGTCGGTGGACCGGCGCGCGGAGGTCCAGACCGGCGTGTGGCACGGCGACGACAAGGTGTGCGCGATCGGGGTGCGGCTGCTGCGCGCGCGCGTCACGCTCCACGGCTTCGCGCTGAACTGCGACACCGACCTGTCGTGGTTCGCCGGGATCGTCGCGTGCGGGCTGCCCGACCGCGGCGTGACCTCGCTGTCGGAGCTGACCGGCCGTGCGATCCGGGTTGAGGCCGTCCGTCCGTCCGTCGAGCGTGCGTTCGCGTCGCGCTTCGACGTGGCGTTCGAGGATGCTCCGGACGAGATCGTGGAGGCGTTCACGGTCGCGGCCGATGTCGCCTGAACGACCACGCGTCCATCCGTCCGCGGCCGTCGGCTTCGAGCTGGCGGTCCCCGACTACGAGTTGGGGCGGCCCGGCTTCCCGGATACGGCGGTGCGGTTCCTCGTCGACCGGCTGCGTCTGGGCCCGGGGCGCGTGTGCGTCGAGCTCGGCCCCGGGACCGGGAAGCTCAGCCAGCTGCTGGTGCCGAGCGGTGTTCGGATCGTCGGGATCGAACCCGTCGACGCGATGCGGCGGGCGTTCGCCCGCAACGTGCCCGGCGGCGACCTCGTCGGCGCCGTCGCCGAGGAGCTGCCACTGCGGGACGGCGTCGCCGACGCGGCCGTCGCGGCACAGGCGTTCCATTGGTTCGACGGCCTCCGGTCGCTCGCGGAGCTGGCGCGCGTCCTGCGACCGCGATCCGTGCTGGGGCTCGTCTGGAACATCCGTGACGAGGACACGCCGTGGGTGCGTGCGATGACCGACGTGATCGAGCCGTACCGAGGGAGCACGCCGAGCCATCGATCGATGCGGTGGCACGCGGCCTTCGAGACATCGGACGCGTGGAGCGCGCCGGAACGCACCTCGTTCGCGTACGTGCACCGCACGACCCCCGACCGCGTTGTCGCGCGGGTCCTCTCGATCAGCTTCATCGCCATGCTGACGGACGACGAACGAGCGGCGGTCGCCGGCCGGGTCCGTGAGATCCTCCCGACGGGCGACGAGGTGGACGTCCCCTACGTGACCGGCGTCTGGCTCTCGGAGCTCCGGTCATCCGCGACGATCGCGTAGCGCGGACGCCGTCGCAGCCGGCCGAGCGGCCACCGGGCGGCGCGTTCGACCGCCCACTCGATGTCGCCGAGGCGGTACAGCCGCACGTCCCGCCAGCCGGCGCCCTCGACCGCCTCGAGGAACGGACGCGGCGAGGACGTGCCGGACAAAGGCAGGGCACGCACCACCTCGGGCGGGTACTCGCCGTGATGGTGCTCCGGGATCCGCCAGGCGCGTTCGAGCCCGCGAGCGAGCGCGTCGGCGACGGCGACGAACGGCCCCTCGCCCGCCCACGACCCCTCGAAGAGCACGAGCCGGCCTCCGGATGCGACCCGACGCCACGCGGCGAACGCCGACGTCGGATCCGGCAGCGTCCACGCGACGTGGCGTTCGATCACCACGTCGAACGGGCCGGGTGGCGGCTCCTCGGCCGGCCCGTGCACGAACCTCACGGGGAGGCCGCGCTCCGTCGCCTTGCGCCGCGCCCCGTCGAGCATCGCCTCCGACAGGTCGAGCGCGGTCACGTCGTGTCCGAGATCCGCGGCGAGCAAGGACATCGCGCCCGTGCCGGTCCCGACGTCCAGCACCCGAGCGGGCGCGGCCGGGAGGAGGCTCCGCAGCGCCGCGGTCCATGCCGCCGTCTGGACCGGATCGGTGAGGCCGTGGTCGGAGGAGCGGTCGTAGTGCCCGGCGTCGGCGTCCCACCACGCGCGGATCTGTCCCTGGAGCTCGCTCATCGCACGCGCGCCCGATCGATCGCCGCCGCCATCGCCTCCGGCTCGAGCGAGCCCAGGTAGATCTCCGAGCCATCGTCCAACGTGAGCCGCACGGCGCGGTCTCCCGACATCGAATACGCCCGGGCGCCCCGGCCACCGAAGCGGATGCCCCATCCGCCGAACTGCCGGATCGGACGGTACGTGACGGGTTCGGCCCGCCGGATGGACGCGAACGGGATCGAGCGCCTCGCCAGCGGTACCCATCGCACGTCCACCGACGCGCTCGTGACGGAGACCTCGAGGCGCGCCACGAGCGCGAGGGACGCCACCGCCAGGCCGGCGACGACGGCGACGAGGCCGATCAGCGTTGCGGCTCCCGCCCCTCCGGCGACGGATGCGGACCAGACGAACAGCAGCGCGCCACCTCCCGCGATCGCGAGCACCGGCACCCGCCACGATGGTGGCATCCGCTGCGTTTCGCGGAAGATGACGTCGTCCACCTGCGCGTGCCCTCGCCGGATCCGCCTAGAACAGGGCCGCGGCGAGCTTCCGTCGGTACTCGGGCACCAGTTCGTCGTCGTCGCCCAGGGCCGCGAACACCGTGATCATCGCCTGGCGCGCCGCGTCGCGTTCGTCTTGCAGAGCGCCGATCATCCCGTCGAGCGCCTCCCGCCAGCGGCCCGCCGCCGCGAGCCGCTTCGCCGACGCGAGCGTGCCGTGCTCGGGCTCACCGGCCCAATCGCGGACCTCGATCGCGGCATGCAGGCGCTCGGCCTCCGGGTCCGGGAGGGCCTTCGCCACGAGGGGCCTCGCTTCGTCGAGGTCCCCCCGCTGGACGAGCAGCTTCGCCAGACCGATCGCCGCCTCGCTGTTCGCTGGATCGTCGACCAGCGCCTCGCGGAACCCGCGTTCGGCGGTCGCCAGGTCGCCGGCCTCGACGGCCTCCTCCGCCTGCTTCGCCTCGACCTCCGCGTCACCCGGGAGGATCGAGTCGACGAAGCGATTCACCTCTGTCTCTGGGTAGGCCCCGATGAACATCGAGACCGGCTGGCCGTCGCGGAACGCGACGACCGTGGGGATCCCCTGCGAGCGAACGGCCTGCAGGAGTTCCTGGCCGACGGCGTTCGCGTCAACGTCGATCTTGGCCAGCACGAACGCCCCGTCGCGCTCGCTCGCCACCTTCTCCAACATCGGCCCGAGGGTGCGGCATGGGCCGCACCATGCGGCCCACAGGTCGACGACGACGGGGCGCTCCTTCGACCCTTCGATCACCACCTGTTCGAAGGTCTGATCGGTGACTTCGACGACGTGCTCCATGGTCGTACTCATCCTAGGGTTCCTTCCGGATCGCGACTTCAGACGGCCGGAACGGCCGTTCCGGGTTCAACGCTCCGCCCCGGGCTCATGTTCCGCCGGTCCGAAGCGACGCAAGCGCAGCGCATTCGCGACCACCGAGACGCTCGAGAGGGCCATCGCGGCCGCCGCCAGCATCGGCGAGAGCAGGCCAAGCACCGCGAGCGGGATCATCACCGCGTTGTAGGCGAAGGCCCAGACCAGGTTCTCCGCGATGACCCGATAGGTGCGGCGCGCCAGGTCGAGGGCGTCGGCGACGGAGCGCAGCGAGCCCCCGAGCACCTGGACGTCCGCGGCCGCCAGGGCGACGTCGGTGCCGGTCCCCATCGCGATCCCCACCGTCGCCGCCGCGAGCGCCGGCGCGTCGTTGAGGCCGTCGCCGACGAACACGACCGACCGCCCCCCACCCTGCAGCCGCCGGATCTCCTCGACCTTGCCCTCGGGGAAGACCTCCGCGAGGACGCGGTCGATGCCGGCGGTGGCCGCCGCGGCCTCGGCCGTGGCCCGGCGATCACCGGTCACGACCGCCGGCTCCAGCCCCAGGGCCCGGAGTCGTGCCACAGCCCCGGCCGCCTCCGGACGGACACGATCCGCGACGGCGATCAGGCCGATCGCGGCGCCCGAGCGCCGCACCGAGAAGGGCGTGAGCCCGTCGCGCGCCAGGCGGTCGGCCGCCCCGGCGAGCCCCTCGGGCAGCGCGACGGGCCGTCCGACCTCGACCTCCGCTCCGTCGACACGCGCGACCGCCCCGGCGCCGGGCCGGACCTCGCTCCGATCCGCGCCCGGCACAGCCAGCCCGCGTTCGGCCGCCGCCGCCAGGACCGCGCGCGCGATCGGATGCTCCGATCCCGTTTCGGCGGCGGCGGCCAGCACGAGCACGTCGTCCTCGTCAACGTCGTCGATCGGCACGACCGCGGCGACCGTCATCACGCCCTCGGTCAACGTGCCGGTCTTATCCAACAGCACGACGTCGGCGCCCCGCACGCGCTCGAAGACCTCGCCGCCTTTGAACAGGATCCCGATCTCGGCGGCGCGCCCGGTCCCGGCCATCACGGCGGCCGGGGTCGCCAGCCCGAGCGCGCACGGGCATGCGATCACGAGCACCGCGGTCGCGTGCAGCAGCGCCGTGCTCGGTGCCGCATCCGTCAAGACCATCCAGCCGACGAACGTCGCCGCCGCGACCGCGAGCACGACCGGCACGAACACCGCGGAGATGCGGTCTGCCAACCGTTGCACGGGCGCCTTCGAGCCCTGCGCCGCCTCCAGCAGCCGGACGATGCCCGACAGGCGCGTGTTCGCCCCGACGGTCGTGACGAAGACCACGATGCGACCGAGTCCGTTGATCGAGGCACCGACGACGTCGTCGCCGGGCACGACGTCGACCGGTACCGACTCCCCGGTCAGCAGGGACAGGTCGACCCACGAGGCTCCCTCCCGGATCACGCCGTCGGCCGGGATCTTCTCGCCGGGCAGGACCACCACCAGCATGCCCGGCCGAAGCTCGTCGATCGGGATCGTCCGCTCGCCGTCGTCCGTCACGATCCTGGCCTCGGTCGCGCCGCGCTCGAGCAGCGCCCGTGAGGCGTCGCCGGCCGCCATCCGCGCGCGGGCCTCGAGCGTCTTGCCGACGAGGACCAGCGTCACGATGACCGCCGCGGTATCGAAGTAGCGATCCGGCGAGCCGGACAGCACCGCTGCAACGCTGAGCGCGTAGGCGGCCGAGGCCCCGACCGCGATCAGGGTGTCCATCGTCGTCGAGCCGTGCCGCGCCGCGCGCACCGCGCCGCGGAAGAAGGGCCACCCCGGGTACAACAGGATCACCGTGGTCAGCGCCCAGGAAAGGACGTCGTTCCACCGACCGGTGGGAGCGACGAACGTGAGCACCAGGACAGGGATCGTGAGCGTGATCCCGGCGGCGAGCCGACGACGGTACGCGGCGACCTCGTCCTCGGTCGACCCGTCGCCCGCGTGTGGGTGCGCGCCGTAGCCGACACCTTCGACCGCGTGGACGAGCGGCCCGGCATCGCGGACCCGGCCGCGGATCGTCGCGGTCCGGGTGGCGAGGTTCACGGCCGCCGCGTCGACGCCCTCAACACCGGACAGGGCGCGTTCGACCTTCTGCACGCACGACGCGCACGTCATGCCCTCGATGTCGAGGACCACCTCGCGATCGACGGTGCCGGCAGGCATCGGAGCCCTACTTCGAGAACCGCGAGACCGCGGCCATGAGCTCTTCGACCTTCTCGTCGCCCTTGCCCTGCTCGATGCTCTCGCGCACGCAGTGGCGGACGTGGTCGTCGAGGAGGCCCAGCCCGACGGCGCGGAGCGCCGCGATCACCGAGTTCACCTGCGTGAGGATGTCGATGCAGTAGGTGTCTTCGTCCACCATCCGCTGCAGGCCCCGCACCTGTCCCTCGATCCTGCGCAGGCGCTTCTGCACGTCGTCCTTCTTCGTCGCGTACCCGTACATCGGTCCCCTTCCTCGCGGATACCCCGGTGGGGTTCCCTCACATCGAGCGCTGCCCCGGATCCAGATCCAGGTAGTCGCCGGGTTCCTCTCGGAACCGCGCCATGCAGCCCACCGAGCAGAAGTAGTACGTCGTTCCCTCGTACTCCCACGCGGCCGCGGCCGTGTCCGGCGTCACCTCCATGCCGCACACCGGGTCGATCATCCCGACCCTCCCTTCCGACGGTTATCACGCATTATACCCCTAGGGGGTATGGGTTGACGAGCCGAGGCCGACCGTCGGGCGGAGGCCGCGCTCCGCGGCCGGTGTAGACTCGCGCAAGGTTGCGAGGAGATACGACGTGACCACACAGATGACCGATGCGACCCACGAGGCGCTCGGCCTCTCCGTCGACGACCTCCTCTCGATGCACCGGCTGATGCTGCTGGCACGCCTGATCGACGAAGCCGCGCTCCGCCAGAACCGGATGGGCCGCGCGCCCTTCGTGGTCCCCGTCTCCGGTCACGAGGGATGTCAGATCGGTACGGCGTGGCCGATGCGGCGGGGCACCGACGTCTGGGTGCCCTACTACCGCGATCTCGGCGTCGTCCTCGTCGCGGGGATGACGCCCGAGGAGGTCTTCCTGGGCGTGTTCTCGAAGGCCGCCGACCCGTCCTCGGGAGGCCGGCAGATGCCCAACCACTGGAGCTCCCGACGGCTCTCGATCCTGAGCCACTCATCCCCGATCGCGACGCAGGTCCCCCACGCCGCCGGCGTCGCGTACGCGATGAAGTACCGGGGCGAGGATGGGGTCGTCGCGTGCTGGTTCGGCGAGGGCGCGACGAGCGAGGGCGACTGGCACGAAGGGCTCAACTTCGCCACGATCCACCGGCTGCCGGTCGTGTTCGTGTGCGAGAACAACGAGTACGCGATCAGCGTGCACCAGGACAAACAGATGGCCGTCAAGGACGTCGCGAGCCGGGCCGTGGGCTACGGGATGCCCGGCGTGGTGGTCGAGGGCAGCGACGTGCTCGGGTGCTACCGGGCCATGAAGGACGCCCACGACCGGGCGCGGGCCGGCGACGGACCGACCCTCATCGAATGCAAGACCTACCGGTACCTCCCGCACACGTCCGACGACGACGACAAGTCGTACCGGAGCCGCGCCGAGGTCGAGCAGCATCGCCACCGGGACCCGATCGATCGGTTCGTCGCCTACCTGATCGCGCGTGGCCTCACCGACCACGACCGGATCCAGGCGGTGCACGACGAGCTCAAGGCGGAGGTCGACGCGGCGATCACGTGGGCCTGGGACGCGGCGGATCCCGATCCCGCCAGCGTGGGGCGGCACGTGTTCGCCGAGGACGACGCGTGAGCGAGAAGACACTCGTCTCCGCGATCTCTGACGCCCTGCACGACGAGATGGCCTCGGACGACCGCGTGATCCTCCTCGGCGAGGACGTGGGCGCCCGCGGCGGCGTCTTCAAGGTCTCCGACGGCTTCCTCGACGAGTTCGGTGAGGGCAGGGTGATCGACACGCCCCTGGCCGAATCCGGGATCGTCGGGGTGGCGATCGGGATGGCGCTGCGCGGTCTGCGGCCCGTCGCCGAGATCGAGTTCGCGGACTTCATCCACCCGGCCTTCGATCAGATCCTCTCGGAGGCCGCGCGCATGCGGTACCGGACGAACGGGGATTGGGGATGTCCGATGGTGATCCGCGCACCGTGCGGGGGCGGCATCCACGGAGCGCTTTACCACTCCCAGTCGATCGAGGCGTTCTACGCCCACATCCCGGGGCTCAAGGTCGTGATGCCCTCGACGCCGTCGGACGCCGCCGGCATGCTCCGATCCGCGATCCGCGACCCCGATCCGGTCCTGTTCCTCGAACACAAGAAGTGCTACCGGCTGATCAAGGGCGACGTCGCCGACGAGCCGTTCACGGTCCCCATCGGTCCGGCGGACGTGAAGCGCGAGGGGCGCGACCTGACCGTCGTCACCTACGGCTACGACCTCCATCGGTGCCTCGAGGCGGCCGACCGGTTGTCGGAGGACGAGGGCGTCGAGGTGGAGATCGTGGACGCCCGATCGCTGGCCCCGCTCGACACCGACACGATCCTCGCGTCGGTCCGGAAGACCTCCCGAGCGATGGTCGTCTACGAGGACAACCGGACGTACGGGGCCGGCGCCGAGATCGTGGCCACGATCGCCGAGGAGGCGATGTTCGATCTCGACGCGCCGATCGTCCGCGTGGGCGGTCCGGACATCCCGGCGATGCCCTACGCGGCGACCCTCGAGCACGCCTTCATGGAACCGGAGCCCGATCAGCTGTTCGTGCGGATGCTCGAGCTGGCCCGCTTCTGAGGCCGGCGGGTCTCCGCTCCCCTGTCTCCCGGTCTCGTGGCCGATCCCGCGGCCCCGTTCAGGGGCCAGAACGGCCTCCCGATAACTCCAGGGACGTGCCTGGAGCCGAACGACCCAACCCTCGCGAGCGGTCGAGAGGCCGGCGCGACGTCCTGATCGTCGCGCTGGTCGTCGCCGTGCTGTTCGGGCTCGGCGTCGTCCTGGGCATCTTCGACCGCTTCGAGCAGCAGGTGGCAGCCCTGCACCACCTCGACGAGGTCTTGGGCCTCGCGGTCCTGTCGCTCTGCGGGGTGGCCGTCATCGCCGCCCGGCGCTCCTCCCAGGCCGAGCGGAAGCAGCGGATGTGGGAGGAGACCGACGCTCGCCTGCGCGCGCTGATCGAGGAATCTCCGGCCGTCTCCTACAGCTGGGATCCGAGCGAGCGGCGCAACCTCTACGTGAGCCCGCAGGTGGACCGGATCTTCGGCGTCTCGCCCGAGCGCTACGCCGACGAGTGGATCGACATGATCCATCCCGACGATCGGGAACGGGTCGTGGAGATCTCCGAGGCGAGCGACGAGACCGGCCGCACGATGGTCGTCGAGTACCGGGTGGTCCGGCCCGACGGCCGCGTCGTATGGATCCACGACGAGGCGAACTACGGCGGTTTCGACGCGGAGGGCAAGCCGCACCTGGCCCACGGCGTGATGTACGACATCACCGCCCAGCGCGAGGCCGACGAGCGAGCGGCCGAGGCCGAGGAACGGCTCCGCGAGGCGGAGGAGCGTTGGCGGACGCTCTTGGAGCACCTGCCGGTCGTCGCGTACATGATCGACTCCACGCCCGACCGTGCGGTCGGCGATCGCTGGGTGGCCCCCGGGATCGCGACGTTGACCGGCTACTCGCCCGACGAGTGGCTGCGCGACATCACCATCTGGGAGCAGATCCTGCACCCGGAGGATCGCGCCGCCGTCATCGCCACCTGGGAGGACACGGCGGAGCGCGGCAAGCCGTTCGACATGGAGTACCGGATGATCCATCGAGACGGGCACGTCGTGTGGGTCCATGACCAGGCTGCGTCTGTCATGCGGGGCGACCGCTTCTACGCAGAGGGCGTGTTCCTCGACGTCACGGAGCGCCGGCTCGCCGAGCTCGCGCTCGGCCAGGCCGAGGACCGGTACCGCACGCTCGTCGAACAACTCCCCGCGATCACGTACATCGAGGAGCCGGGGACCGGACGGTACGTGTACATCAGCCCGCAGGTCGAGCAGGTATACGGCTACGCCGTCGCCGAATGGATGGACGACCCACAGATGTGGGAGGAGCGGATCCATCCGGACGACCGCGCCTGGGTGCTCGGCCTGGGCGACGCAGGCGGCGACGCGTGGAGCGTCGACTACCGGTCGATCACACGAGACGGCCGCGAGATCTGGGTGCACAACGAGGCCGTCCTGCTCCGTGACGAGAACGGAGAGCCGCTGCACTGGCAGGGCGTCGTCTACGACATCACCGAACGCAAGCTGGCGGAGGAGCGCCTGCGCGAGGCGGAGGAGCGCTACCGGCTGCTCGTCGAGCAACTCCCGATCGCGGTCTACTCCGACGCCGTCGACGAGCTGAGCACGGCCCTGTACGTGAGCCCACAGTACGAACGGCTGACGGGCTACAGCCCGGAGGAGCGCCTGCGCGACCCGGATCTGTGGGTCCGGATGCTCCATCCGGAGGATCGAGGACGCGTCCTGGAGGAATCGGCGCGGACGAACGACACGGGCGACCCCTTCGACGTCGAGTACCGGATCGTGACCGCCGACGGCAACGTCGCCTGGCTGCACGACCACGCCATGCTGGTGGCGGGGCCGGGTGGAACGCCGATCTGGCAGGGCGTGCTGCAGGACGTCACCGAGCGTCGGGTGGCCGAGGACGCTCTGGCCAGGCGCGATGCGATCTTGCAGGCGACCGGGTTCGCGGCCGAGCGGTTCCTCCGTTCGCCGGCATGGGCCGACGCGCTCGGCGACGTGCTCGCCCGGCTGGGGGCATCGGCGCGCGCGAGCCGCTGCCACGTCTACGTGAACGAGGAGAGCGAGGACGGCGAGCTGCTCGTCTCCCTGGTCCACGCGTGGTCCGCGACCGGTGCCGGGTCGGTCGACGACCCGGTGACCCGTCACTTCCCGTGGGCGCGCGGCGGCTTCGCGCGCTGGACGCAGCTGTTGTCGGCGCACCGCGTCGTCCACGGGCTCGTCCGCGACTTCCCCGAGCAGGAGCGCGCCGTGCTCGAACGCGACGCCGCGTCGATCCGGTCGGTGATCGCCGTGCCGGTGTTCGCGAACGATGCGTGGTGGGGCTACATCGGCTTCGACCATCGCGAGGAGGACCGGATCTGGCACGACGCCGAGATCGAGGCGCTGACGGTCACGGCGAACACCCTCGGCGCCGCGATCGAGCGCGAGCGGTCGGCGCGCCGCCTCGCCGAGGCGCAGGCGCGGCACCGGTCCCTGATCGAGACGATCCCCGCGGTGACGTACATCGACGAGATCGACGAGCCGTGGACGACGAACTACGTGAGCCCGCAGGTGGAGGCGATCTTCGGCTACACGCCGGAGGAATGGTGCGGCACCACGAACCTGTGGCGCTCGCGACTGCATCCCGAGGACCGAGAGCAGATGGTGGGCGCGGTCGAGCACCACAACACCACGTTCGAGCCGTTCGACGTCGAGTACCGGTTCCTCCAGCGAGACGGCCGGTGGATGTGGGTCCGCGATCAGGCGTTCATCGTCCGCGACGATGACGGCAACGCCCTGTACTCCCAGGGCGTGATGTACGACATCACCGAGATGAAGGCGGCCGAGAGCCGCCTGCGTGAGGCCGAGGAGCGCTACCGCGGCATCGTCGAGCACGTGCCGGCGGCGATCTACCTCGACCGCGCCGACCCCGTGATGGCCTCCGTGTACATCAGCCCGCAGATCACCGCGATCGCCGGCGTCACCCCGGACGAATGGCTGGAGGACCCGGAGCTCTGGCTGAAGTTGATGGATCCCGCCGACCGGGAAGAGGTCCAGCGGACCTACCTGCACGCGGCCCGTTCGGGGATCCCGTGGAGCGCCGAGTACCGGATGCACACGCCCGACGGCCGCACGATCTGGGTGCACGACGAAACGACCTTCCTGCACGACGAGGACGGCACCCCGAGCTACCTCCAGGGCGTGATCTTCGACATCACCGAGCGCAAGCTGGCCGAGCAGGCCCTCCGCGAGAGCGAACAGCGCGAGCGCGACGCCGCCGAACGCCTCCGCGCGCTCGACGAGATGAAGAACACGTTCCTCGCCGCCGTCTCCCACGAGCTGCGCAGCCCACTCACGTCGATCCTCGGGCTGTCGCTCACGCTCGAGCGCGGACCGAACATGGCCGAAGTGGACCGGTCGGACCTGCTCCGGCGCCTGGCGACCAACGCGAAGAAGCTCGACCGCCTGCTCCGCGACCTCCTCGACATCGACCGCCTCAACCGTGGGATCGTCGAGCCCCAGTACCGGGTGACCGACGTGGGGGCGCTCGCGCGACGCACGGTCGAGAGCCTCGACATGCTGGCCGGACGGGATGTCGTCGCGGAGGCGGAACCGGTCGTGATCGCGATCGACCCCGCGAAGGTCGAGCGCATCATCGAGAACCTCCTGATGAACGCGGCCCGGCACACCGCGGCCGACCGCCGGATCTGGCTCAAGGTGACGCCGCACGACGGCGGCGTCCTCGTCTCGGTGGAAGACGACGGTCCGGGCGTGCCGCTCGAGATCCGCGAAGCGATCTTCGAGCCGTTCCGGCAGGGGCCGACGGCCTCGCCGCACTCCCCCGGCACCGGGATCGGGTTGTCGCTGGTGGCACGGTTCGCGGAGCTCCATGGGGGGCGGGCGTGGGCGGACGATCGCGACGGCGGCGGCGCCGCCTTCCACGTCTTCCTGCCGGGCAGGCCTGGTCCCGCGCCGTCGCTCGGGGCGCGCGAGGGCGCGTCGCCGCTAGATGACGGCGACCAGGCGTACGAACGCGCCGACGTCGGGTAAGCGCGCTCAGCCCGCGGAGACCAGGCTCTCGCCGCACCCCAGCTGCTCGCTAACCGCCTCGTAGGCGCCCCAGAGATCCTCGCCCTGGCCGCCCGCCCCGACGGTCGAGAACCGGTCGTCGTCACCGATGCCGTTCAAGAGGCTCCGGTAGTCCTTCTGCGCGTCGAAGAGCTGCTGGCCGATCGCGTCGTCGACGAGGTCGGACGTGTGCGCCTTCGTGACGGTCGGATCCAGCTTGTCGAGGTCGCCGCGGACCTCGCCGACCCGGGCCCCGGGAGCGGGGTCCCGCAGGAACGCGATCGTCGCGCGGAGCGCGACGAGGTCGGCGCACAAGGACGCGCGCTCCTCCTGCGGCGTCGCCGTGTGGCAGGCCGACGCCGCCAACGCCAGGACGACCATCGCGACGACCGGACGGGCGAGCGGAGGCATCGGGCGAGCGTACACTCGACCTCGATGGCCGAACGCGACCACAACCCGGCGGGACGCCGCCTCCACCTGCCGATCGTGGGCGTCACGAACGGTCCCGGCGTGAACACGCCCGGCGTCCGCAAACCGCCGTGGCTCAAGGTTCGTCTGGCGAGCGGCCCGAACCACGCGGCCCTGAAGGAGCTGATGCGGGACGCCTCCCTGCACACCGTGTGCGAAGAGGCGATGTGCCCGAACATCGGCGAATGCTGGGAGCAGCGCGAGGCGACGTTCCTGATCCTCGGCGCGAAGTGCACGCGGCGCTGCGGCTTCTGCGACGTGATGACGGCACGACCCGATCCGGTCGAGGAGGACGAGCCCGCGCGCATCGCGGAGACGGTCCGGTCGATGGGACTGCGCTACGTCGTGCTCACCGGCGTCGCGCGCGACGATCTGCCCGACGGCGGCGCGCGGGTCTGGGCTGCCGCGATCCACGCATGCCGCACCGCCGTGCCCGACATCGGGGTCGAGGTGCTCCCATCCGACTTCAAGGGCGGCGAAGGCGATCTGGCAACGGTGCTCGACGCCCATCCGGACGTGTTCGCCCACAACCTCGAGACCGTCCGACGGCTCCACGACCGGATCCGGCCGGCGTTCGGCTACGACCGCTCCCTCGACGTGCTGCGGTTCGCGGGACGCTTCCGGGCGGAGCAGGTCACGAAGTCGAACCTGATCCTCGGCATGGGCGAGCGCGCGGACGAGGTCGCCGAGGCGATGCACGACATCCGCGAGGCGGGCGCCGACATCCTCACGATCGGCCAGTACCTCCAGCCGACGCCGTACCACCTCCCGGTGGATCGGTGGGTGCATCCCGATGAGTTCGCGTCGCTCGCGCGGCTGGGCGAGGAGGAACTGGGGTTCGCGCGCGTCGAGGCGGGGCCACTCGTCCGATCCAGCTATCACGCGGGCGAACAGCTACGGCGGGCTCGCGAGAACCGTCGGGTCTCGGCCGCCTCGCCGATCGGGCGCTAGCCCGGATCGGCCAGCCGCTCGGCCAGCACGGGGAGCATCGCGACCGCGATCGACGGGTGGTCCTTGAGCAGCCCGTCGAACACCGCGCGCTGCAGCGCGATGCATCGGACGTCGGTCCTCGCGCGGACGCGAGCCGATCGCGGCCGGTCGGTCAGCAACGACAGCTCTCCGAAGAGGGCCCCCGGGCCGAGCAGGGAGACGCGCCCGCCGGGCAGATCCACCTCGACCTGCCCGGACTCGACCACGAACACGCCCGAGCCCGGCTGCCCGACCTCGACGAGCACCTGTCCGGCTCGAGCCTCGAACTCGGTCGTCCGATCGGCCAGCAACGCCAGGGCGTCGTCGTCGAGCCCAGCGAAGATCGGGATCGCGCGCAGCGCATCGCGTGTCGGTTCGTCCATCCGAGGGACCCTAGCGCATCGCGATCGCCCGTCTCAGCCCGGCGAAGGCCGACGAGAGCTGCGGGAGCTGGAAGTGCGCGTTCAGTCCGCTCGGGTTCGGCAAGACCCAGAGCAGCCCGTTCTCGAGACCGGCCTCCTGGCGGCCGATCGCCGCACGCGGATCGTCGAACGCGGTCCGATACGCGTCGATGCCGAGGATCGCGACGCAGCGTGGTCCGTTCCGCCGGGCCAGGCGTCGCAGGCGCGCGGCGCCGGCGCGGAGCTCCGCGCGGTCGAGTTCGGCCGCCCGCGCCGTCGCCCGCCCGACGAGGTTCGTGATGCCGAGGCCGATCGACGGCAGATCGCCGTCCTCCTCGGGCGACCACAGGCGACGCGTGAACCCGCCGCCTTCCAGGGCTTTCCAGAACCGGTTGCCGGGTCGCGCGAAATGATGCCCGACGGCCGCCGAGTACAGGCCGGGATTGATCCCGCAGAACACGACGTCGAGATCCGGACCCAGCACGTCACGGACCCGACGGCCTCGGGCCGCATCGAGGTCCGCGGGCGACGGTAGGGTGGGCATCGCGGCACGCTACCCGACGAGGTGGTGGTGGAGGAGCCAGCCTGTAAGCCGGATCCTGTGCGCGGGGCCGAAGCCCCGGCGGCGGCCATCTCTCTCGGCGGGGCCAAGGCCCCGCCGCGTCGCGGTTCGCCCGCGCCGTGCGGCTACCCGGGAGCTCGGGCGGGCCGCCCTCGAACGCTCCCTGCTCGCCTTGCTCCGGACGGGGGTTGCCGAGCCGCGGCGGTCGCCCGCCGCGCTGGTGGGCTCTTACCCCACCGTTTCACCCTTGCCGCACCGCGTCGCCGCGGGCGGCGGTCTGTTCTCTGTTGCCCCTTCGCGAGGTCGCCCCCGCCTGGCTCTCGCCAGCGTCCTGCCCTTCGGAGTCCGGACTTTCCTCGACCCGCGCGCGGCGGGCCGCGGCCGCCCGGCCGGCTCCTCCGCTCCGAACGGTACCGCTTAGCCGCCGGCGCCGCCCGCCAGCCAGGCGTCGACACCCTCGTTCGCCAACCGGTCGGCCTCCGTGTTCCGCTCGCGGGGCACGTGCTCGAAGCGGATGCGCTCGAAGCCCCGGGCCAAGGCGCGGAGACGCCGGTACAGCGGGATCAGGTGCTCGCTCTTGACGCGGTAGCGACCGCTCAGCTGATTGATCAGGAGCTGACTGTCCGACCGGAGCACGACGTCGGTCGCGCCGAGCTCCGCGGCTCGCTCGAGACCGCGGATCGCGGCCGTGTACTCCGCCACGTTGTTCGTCGTCTCCCCGAGCCCCTCGGCGATCTCCCCCACCACCTCGCCCTCCGGCGTCGTGAGCTGCGCCCCGGCGCCGGCCGGGCCGGGGTTGCCGCGTGCCGCCCCGTCGGTCCACACGATGATCGAGCTCACAGGACGAGGATCCGCCGGCAGTGCTCGCAGCGCGGGACGCCGCCCGCGTGTTTCACGTGGTCGAGCTCGACCGCCGACAGCTTCTCGTGGCAGCCTTGGCATACGCCGTCGACGAGCGCCACGGCGCCCACGCCCTTCTTCTGACGGCGCAGATCCTCGTACAGCTCGAGGAGCTCCGGATCGATCGAAGCCGCGAGGCTCCCGCGGGATCCCGTCCCGGCTTCCAGCTCCCGCGCGATCGTGCCGAGCTCTTCGGCGGCGTCCCCCCCGGCGATCTCCACCTTCGTCCGGAGGTCGGTCGCCACGGTCTCGGCCTCCTTCGCGCGGCGTTCGAGCGCCTCCCGCTGCTCCATCAGGACGAGCAGCTCGTCCTCCCGGTCGGAGCGGCGCTTCTTGAGGTTGTCGACCTCGTGCCGGATCGCGTCCAGCTCCTTCGCGTTCGCGACCGCGCCGCCGTACAGCCGGCTCTCCTCATCCGCGGACTTCTGCGTGAGCGAATCGATCTCGTGTTCGAGCTTCGCCGCGTCACGCTCCATCGCGTCGATCGACAACCGGAGCTCACCGAGCGCCCGCTCGGCCGCGTCGGCCTCCCGGCGCACGGCCGCCACCTCGTCCCCGCCCTCGAGGGCCCGCTCGCGGGCGCGCAGCCGGTCGATCGAGAGATCGAGCGACTGCAGATCCAAGAGCCTCGGCGTCGCCTCCATCGGCCGGCCAGCCTAGCCGATGGCGGTCCGTGCGCCGCCGCTCAGCCGGCGACGGGCGGTGGCGGCGGTGGCGGCGAGGTCATCGCCGGCTGTCCCGCCGCCGGACCCCCGTACCGGGAGGAGCCGAAGCCGAGGATCATCATGAAGATCCAACTCAGGAAGATGAGGCCGACCGTGAAGCCGGCGCCGTGGCCGAAGCTCTTCGACAGGTCGTTCATCACGATGATGAAGATGACGATGTTCACGAGCGGGATCAGGAACAGGATGATCCACCAGATGGGCCGCCCGACGACCTCCAACAGCACGATGACGTTGTAGATCGGGATGAAGGCAGCCCACGTCGGTTTGTCGGCCTTCTTGAAGATGCCGAAGTACGCCAACGCGTACAGGACATAGGCGACGACGAACCACAGGAAGAGCAGGCCTGAAGAGCCACTACTCGTCGAGGTCGAATACGTCTGGGCAAGCATCGAACGCTCCCTTCCAACGGATGCAGGAGGGAGCGTGTCACCGCCGAAGGGGTGTTGCAACGACCCGCTACGGCGGGAAGGAGTGCCCCATCGAGCTATACACGTTGTTGGTCGCGTGGCCCAGGAACCCGACCGCGGCGAACACGACCATGAAGATCAGCGCGAGCATCAGCGCGTACTCGACCGCGGTCGCACCCTCGTCGGCGTCCCGGAAGGCCACGAACCACGCGCGCAGACGCACGTAGAGATCCGTCACCTGTCGTCACCCCCTATGTCCGAGCCCGGCCGTGAGCGGGACGCCCGTCCTCCGGCGAGCGACCCAACCGAGCCCATTCCTCTCCTTGGAACATCGGCCTTGCGGCGCCTCCAACTTGAGCCACCGAGGGATCATCGTCAATAGAGCGAACGGCCGAGCCAGACACCCGCCGAGGTCTACGACCTGCGTCGATATGCTCGGTCGCGTGGCCCGACCGCGCACGTCGAAGATCGTGCTCACGATCGCCGCGTTCGTCGTTGCCGCCGTGTGCATCCGGCTCGGGCTCTGGCAGCTCGACCGCCTCCACGGGCGCAAGCAGGCGAACCGCGGCATCGCGGCCGCTGAGGGTCTGCCGCCGGCGCCGCTCACCACCCTGCTGGCCTCGACGCCCGATCCGACGACGCTCCGGTTCCGCCGGGCGTCGATCACCGGCCGCTACGACCCGGCGCACGAGGTCCTCCTGTACGGACGCAACGCTTCCACCGGCGAGGCGGGCGACCACGTCCTGACGCCGCTGGTCCTGCCGGACGGTGCAGCGATCGTCGTGGACCGGGGCTGGGTGCCGATCGAATCGACCGTGCCGCTCACCGGCCCGGACGCGGCGCCGGCAGGGCTGGTCCGGATCGTCGGCGTCCTGTTCCCGCCGGACGCGGTCTCGACCCCGATCGCCGGCGCGTCGCCCGCCGTGAACGTCACGAAGGTCGACCTGGGCCAGCTCGGGGGGCAGGTCCCGTACCGGCTGCTCCCCTTCTACGTGCTGCTCCAGGAGCAGGATCCGCCGCAATCCGGACGACTGCCCGAGATGCCGCCCCTCCCTCCGTTCACGAACGGCCCGCACTTCTCCTACGCGATGCAGTGGTTCTCGTTCGCGGCCATCGCGATCGTGGGCTACGGTGTGGTGCTCCGCCGCGAGCGGGTGAACGCCGGGCGGAGCGAGGGCTCGCAGACCGAGGGGATCGAGGGAGGGTTCTGATGGGCTGTCTGTTCGTCCTGGTGTCGTTGGTCACCCCGCGCATCGTCCTGTTCTGCATGTGGGTCTTCTCCGACTACCTCGCGCGTGCATACGGGAGTTGGTTCTGGCCGACCCTCGGCTTCTTCTTCCTGCCGACCACGACGATCGCCTATGCGGTCGCGCAGAACGCGCTCTCGACCGCGACCGGCGCGATCAAGCCCTCCGGCGTCCTCGTGATCGGTCTCGGCCTCGTGCTCGATCTCGGGCTGATCGGTGGCGCCCGCAAGGGCCGCGGCTGGTGGGGCAACCGCACGTGACGGGAATAGAGTGCCTCCGCATCGCCGTTCGGTGCACCGTGACGAGGAGCGCGCGATGCCGGCATTGATCCCCGCGGATCCGACGTCGTTGCCGCGCGTGGATCCGGCCGAGGGCCGCGCGACGAGACCGGTCGACGGTGTGATCGACGCCCCGAAGTTCCTCGAGGGCGAGGGGTTCCAGGTCCGCCGCGCGACCGCCGGCATCGACCTGAGCCTCGCCGACCCGTTCTTGCTCCTGGACCACATGGGTGCGGTGGAGTACGCCCCGGGCGAGGCGAAGGGCGCCCCGGATCACCCCCATCGCGGGTTCGAGACGGTCACGTACATGATGGACGGCAAGATCCGTCATCGCGATTCGTACGGCGGGGGCGGCGTGATCACCGACGGCGCCACGCAGTGGATGACCGCCGGCGCCGGCGTCGTGCACAGCGAGATGCCGACCGAGGACCTGCTGGAGGGCGGCGGCCTCTTCCACGGCGTCCAGCTCTGGGTGAACCTCCCGGCCGACCAGAAGTGGGCCGATCCCACGTACCAGGACCTCCGAGCCGACAGCGTCGGCCTCGTGGCCTCCGACGATGCCGGCGCGGTGGTCCGGCTGATCGCCGGAGACCTGGGCGAGGCGAAAGGCCCGGGAGTGACGCGCACGCCGATCACGTACGCGCACGCGAGCCTGGCGCCGGGCGCTCGCCTGCGCACCGCGTGGCGACCGGAGTTCAACGCGCTCGTCTACGTCTTGGCCGGCCGGGGATCGGTGGGCGCCGAACGCCGGGCGATCCACGAGGGGCAGCTCGCGGTCTTCGGGCACGGCGACGCGATCGAGCTCGCGGCCGACGTGTCCCAGGACGTCCGCCACGCCGCCGGCATGGAGGTCCTGCTGCTCGGCGGGCTCCCGATCCGCGAGCAGATCGCGTGGTACGGGCCGTTCGTGATGAACACGAAGGCCGAGATCATCGAGGCGATCGAGGACTACCAGGCGGGGAAGATGGGCGCGATCCCGCCGGAGCTCAGCCGCTCCTGATCTAGAAGCGGTTCCGCATCGACTCCGCGGCCATGTCGAAGTATCCGTCGAACGCCTGCCTGATCGCCGGTGCCGGTTGGAGCGCATCGAGCGCCGCCCGCATGTGCGTCAGCCAGCGGTCGCGTTCCTCAGGCCCGATCACGAACGGCGCATGGCGCATCCGTAGGCGCGGGTGGCCCCGTTCCTCCGAGTACGTGCTCGGGCCTCCCCAGTACTGCGCGAGGAAGAGCGTGAGTCGGTGCCGGGCATCGCGCAGATCGGACGGCGTGGGATACAGGGCGAGGAGCTCGGGGTCGCCCTCCACGCCGTCGTAGAAGCGGCCGACGAGCGCCTCGAAGAACGGCATCCCGCCAACCGCCTCATAAACCGTCTGCTCCGATGCGGACACGACCGGAGTCTACGGACGACGCGTACGATGCGCGGGTGCGGCGATTGATCCTCCTGCGACACGCGAAGTCGAGCTGGGACGACCCGGACCTCGCCGACGTCGACCGCCCGCTCAGCGCTCGCGGCCGCACGGCCGCGCGCGCGATGGCCGCCCACCTGCGAGCGCACCCGGTCCACCCGGATCTGATCCTGTGCTCGCCGTCCGCCCGGACCCGTGAGACGCTCGCGCTCGTCGCGCCGTCGCTCGGCTCGGTGGAGACCCGGTTCGACGAGGCGCTGTACACGTTCGATGCCGGCGCGGCGCTCGACCATCTCGTCGCGACGCTCGACGACGATCGCGTGTGCGCACTGGTCGTCGGCCACAACCCGCCGATGGGCGAGCTCGCTGGAACGCTCGCGAGCGAGGGCGACGCGCTCGGCGCCGTCCGAGCCAAGTTCCCGACCGGCGCGCTGGCGGAGCTCGAGCTGGCGATCGAGTCGTGGTCCGCGCTGCGACCGGGCTGCGGCCGGCTGACGACGTTCGTGCGACCCCGCGACCTCACCTGAAACGACCGAACGCCCGCACGCCGTTGATGCGAGGATGACGGTCGAGGAAAGGGGTCCGGCATGACCGACAGCATCTACCGCGTGACCGAGGTGATCGGCACGAGCACGGATTCGTGGGAGGACGCGGCCCGGCACGCCGTCGAGACGGCGGCGACGACGCTCCGCGATCTGCGCGTGGGCGAGATCGTGAAGCTGGACGTCACGATCGAGGACGGCCACGTCACCAGCTACCGGGCACGCGTGAACATCTCGTTCAAGTACGAGGCCGGCGACTAGCGGCGGCGGCGCGACAGCGCGAACACGAGCAGCCAGACGAAGCAGACCCCGACCGCGACCATCACCACGATCGCGGCGGTGGATCCGGGAGCGGTGGCCGCGAGCATGCGGGAACGCTACCCGGCCCCCGGCGCTTCCGGGACCCGTTCGGCGAACCGGCGGATCATCAACGTGAGGCGCCGGAGTTCGCGGCGCGTGTCGTCGTCGCGCAGCTGCCGCGAGACCAGGGCGTAGCTCCAGGCGACCTTGCCGCGGAGGGGCTCGACCAGGCGCGCGACCTCCTCGGGCGGGCACCCCTCGCGGCGGCAGCGCTCCTCGCGCGCCCGCAACCGGTCCCGGTAGCGCTGCTCTCGTTCGATCACGACGATCGATGGGAGGAGCTCAGCGGCCATCGCCTGGATCGCGACACCGTCGCGCGGCACGTCGATGGGCGTCGGCGGCGTCCCCCGCTCCCGCCAGAGCCGCTCGAGGACGGGCCCGGCGCTCTCGCAGATCTGGCGCGCCGTGAACGCGAACCCGTCCATCGGTGAGTCCTGCATCGGGGGGGTCCTTCGGTCGGCTCGGTTCCACGTTGTACCACGGGCCACGACGCGCCGGTATGGCGCGCGCTCCCGCGCCGTTACGAGGCGAGCGCGGAGCGTCCGGCGAGGAACCGCGTCAACGGGAGGGGCGGCTGCGAGCCCACGGCGAGATCCGCGAGGATGCGACCGACGGCCGGGCTCGCCTTGAACCCGTGACCGCTGCACGCGGAGCCGATCACCACCGGACCGATCCTGTCGAGGACGTAGTCGTTGTCCGGCGTGTTCGTGTAGAGGCAGGTCTCGGGCTCGGCCGTCGCGATGAGCGGCTCGAACCGGCGACGCGCCCAGGCCTCCACGCGCTCGACGCGCACCGGATCGACCTCGTACGTCCGCGTATCGGGATCGACCTCCGGACCCGCATGGTCGAGCGCGAGCTTCACGCCGCCGACCACGCCGGGGTCGGGCACCGCGTAGTGGTCGATCCGTTCGTCGACGGAGTAGTCGATCACCGTGGGGAGCGATGAGGGGCTCTCCAGACGGTAGTAGGAGACCTGCTCGAGCGTCGGCACGAGCGGCAGCCGGATCCCGAGGGTCCCGAGCAACGGCCCGGCCCACGCCCCGGCCGCGATCACGACCACCGACGCCCTTACGGTCCGGCCGCCCGCCTCGACCTCCACCCCGCCCGGGGTAAGGGCGACCCGTTCGGCCTCGGTGTCCTCCCGCAGTTCCGCTCCACGCTCGATCGCCACGCGCGCCTGCGCTCTGATGGTGCGATCCGCGAAGCAGACCCCACCCTCCTCTTGGATGAAGATCGGTTCTCCGTTCTCGAACCGAAGCCCGGACCACCGTTCGCGTGCCTCGGCCGCCGTGAGCCAGTCGAACCGTTCGCCCGCTTCGGTGAGCGCGTCCGCGTAGACCTGCACGCTCGGTCCGACCTCGAGGTTGCCGGTCTGCACCAGGAGCCGCTCGCCGGCGGCGTCCTCGAGTTCCCCCCAGGCGCGCATCGCCAGCCGGTTGAGCCGCACGTAGTCGGGGTGGAAGTCGGTCAGCCGCACGATGCGGTTCAGGCCGTGCGAGCTGCCGCCCTTGTGCGCGAGCGTCGATCGCTCGAGCACGAGCGTGTGCCGGCCGCGATCCGCCAGCGCCAGAGCGGTCGCGGTGCCGATCACCCCGGCGCCGATAACGATCACGTCGTAGTGCTCGCTCACTCGGTGGGCGCTGAGGGATTCGAACCCCCGGCCTTCTCCTTGTAAGGGAGACGCTCTGACCAGGCTGAGCTAAGCGCCCGCTTCCACCGCGTGACCGCACGCACGACACACGACCTCGCCGAGCTGGACCGACAAGCGCGTCGCGCCGCAGCGAGCGCACCGGTCAAGGCCGTCGGCCCAGTCCGGCCGCTGCTGGCATTCCGGGCAAACGAGCACCTGTCGCCCGCCCATCGCCGCCCGAGCCCACGGCGCCGATCGCTTGTCGGGGTCGTAGGTGGGGCGGCCGCACAGGACGCACCTCGGCCGGTCCCCCGGTCCGGAGGCGCCGTCGAACGGCCTCACGGCCAGCAAGGATACGCCCGGCGCCGCGGCGTAGACTGCACGCCGCTCGACCGGAGCCGCTGGGGAGGAGACCCGATGACGGACGAAGACGCACCGTTCCATGCCCAGGGCGTGTTCACGGGACTAACCCGGGAGGAGGGCGAGGAGATCCTCGCGGCCGGGAGCCCGATCTCGTTCCCGTCGGAGGCCGCGATCTTCCGGTCGGGCGACCACGGCGACGCGATGTACGTGATCACCAAGGGCGCCGCCAAGGTCGAGGTCGGAGGGCGGTTCCACATCCTCCACGCCGGCGACTTCTTCGGCGAGATGGCGCTGCTCGCGCCCGGGCCCCGGATGGCCACGATCGTGGCCGAGGGCGACGTGGAAACCGTGCGGATCCCCGCCGAGGCCTTCGAGCGCTTCGTCCTCGAGCACCCGGCCGTCGCGGTGGCGATGATGAAGCAGCTGGTGATCCGCCTCCGCGAGGTCGAGCAGCGCATCGACGCCTGGATGGCCTGACCCCGGCCACCGAACGGGGGACCCGGGGTCTGGACCATCGGCCGATGGTCCCGCGATGCCCCGAACGCCGATGCTCCCCCTGCGGGCAGAGGGGTGATCCATGCGTCCGATCTCCAGGCATCGACTCGTCGCAGGCGCGTCCATCATGGCGCTGATGGGATCGCTCGCGGTCCTGTCGGCGAACGCCGGCGCACTCACGTCGGCGCGTCCCGGGGACCGAGCCGCGCGGCGGCCGGTCCCGATCGGCAACCGGCGCTCGGTGGTCGACCGCAATGGCGACCGGATCACCGACATCCTCGCGCACCGGCTGACGACCGCGAAGCCCGGGAAGCGGTTCGACGTCGTCGTGACGTTCCAGAGCCGGGCGGAGCTGCGGAACGCCACGACGTCGATGGCCGGCGTGGCCGCCCACGTCCACCGCACGTTCGGGCTGATCCCCGGGTTCGACGCGTCGCTCACGGCCCGGCAGGTGCACGCGCTGTCCCACAGGTCGGGGTTGATCCGCGTCGAGCAGGACTTCACGGTCCACGCGCTCGACGACCCAGCGGACAACGACTTCGGCACGGCGGCCGCACGGAGCGCCTTCTCCACGACCGGGGCCGGCACCGAGGTGTGCATCATCGACACAGGCGTCGACCCGAACCACGAACAATTGGACTCGAAGGGCACGATCCCGTTCATCGACTACACCACCTCGAACCACAACGTGCCCGCCTACGACGACAACGGGCACGGGACCCACGTTGCCTCGATCGCCGTGGGCGACGGCACCGGCGGGCCGAACGCCGCCGCGTACAACGGCGTCGCGCCGGGCGCGGCCCTGTCGGTCGCCAAGGTGCTGGACGCGAGTGGCTCCGGTGACGACTCCCTCGCCGTCCTCGGGATCCAGTGGTGCGCGGCCAGGCCGAGCGTGAACGTGATCTCGATGAGCCTTGGATCGGACGTTTCCTCCGACGGGCAGGACGCGATCTCGCTCGCGGTCGATGCCGCGGTCGAGAACCATGGGAAGGTCGTCGTGGCCGCCGCCGGCAACAGCGGCGACGTCTCGGGCTCGATCATGTCGCCCGGCGCGGCCGACGACGCGATCGCGGTCGGCGCGGCGACGGGCTGGTCTGGATCGCAGGGCGGCCCCTACCTGGCGCCGTTCTCGAGCCGCGGCCCGACGGCCGACGGCAGGATCAAGCCGGACGTCGTCGCGCCGGGGATCAACATCGCCGCGGCGCAAGCGGGGACCACGAACGGATACATCGCCGAGAGCGGCACGTCGATGGCGACCCCGTTCGTCGCCGGCACGGCCTTGCTCATCATGAGCAAGCAGCCGACCTGGTCTCCCGCGCAGGTGCAGGCCGACATCGAGGGCACCGCGCACGACGTCGGCGCACCGGGCAAGGACAACGAGTGGGGCGCCGGCCTGATCGACGGGTACGCGGCCGTCGCCCAGGCCGCGGGCAGCTCAGGAGCGGCGCCCTTCCCCACCCTGCACCCGAGGATCACCGGCTCGCTCTCGAGCAGCGACGTCTTCGTGACCACGTTCACGCTGTCGCAGGCCGACCTCGGGACGCCGATCGCCGCGACGATCACGACGGACGGGGTCCCGTCGTGCCAGATCGATCTCGGTCCGCCGTTCGGATGCCTCTTCTGGGGCATCGACCCCGACCTCGACGTCGCGCTGTTCAACCCGTCAAACCAGATCGTGACCCAGAGCACGTGCCCGTCCGGGGACAACTGCGTCTCCGGCCGGCAGGAGACGCTGTCCTACATGCCGACGGTCGCCGGCACGTACACGATCGAGGTCCAGCGCTTCTCCGGGAGTGGCGGCTCGTTCTCGATCGACCTGTTCACCGGTCCGGTCGGAGGCCCCGCCTCCTCGCCCTCGCCGACACCAACGGCGTCGCCATCGGCCTCTGCCTCGCCGACCGGTTCGCCGTCGCCGTCGACGTCGCCGTCGGTCTCCGCGTCGCCATCCACGTCGCCGTCGCCATCGGCCTCGCCGTCGCCATCCACGTCGGCGTCGCCCTCGGTCTCACCGACTCCGACACCGACGCCGACGCCGACGCCATCACCGTCGTCCTCGTCCTCGCCGCCACCGGCTCCGACCGTGCACGTTGGCGACCTCGACGACGTCTCGGTGACGATCTCGACCGGCTGGAGGGCCCAGGTCCGGATCCGCGTCGTGGACCAGGCGGGTCACGCGGTGCAGGGGGCCGTGGTGCGCGGCAAGTGGCCGAACGGAACGACCGCCAGCTGCACCACGAACGCGAGCGGGCTGTGCACCATCAAGAGGAACCTCGCGAAGACGAAGGCCTCGATCGTGTTCACGGTGACGAGCGTCGCCTCCTCGCTGGGGAGCTACCGGCCCGCCGACAACACCGATCCAGACGGCGACAGCAACGGCACGAAGATCACGCTGCACCGGCCGTAGGCGGGCGCTCAGGGGCGCTCGAACACGACGCGCCCCGCGGCTACGGTCACGCTGACGGCCGTGGTTCCGATCTCGTGCAGCGGACCGTCGAACGGGTTCCGGTCGAGCACGACCAGGTCCGCGCGCTTCCCTTCCTCGATCGAGCCCGCCTCGTCGTCGTGGTTCACGTAGGCCGAGCCCCTCGTGAACGCGGCGAGGGCGGTCTGCAGGTCGATCCGCTGCGCCGCGTCCAGTGGCTCGCCGGCCGGATCGCCGACGACCCGCCGGGTCACGGCGACCTCCATCTCCAGGAACGGGTTCGGCGTGCTGACCGGCCAGTCGCTGCCGAAGCACACGACGGCGCCGCTGCGCGCGAGCGATCCGATCGGATACAGGCGCGCAGCGCGCGCGCCTACTCGCGGCTTCGTCATCGTCTCGGTCATCGGATCGGGCTGCGCCCAGAACGGCTGGATGTTCGCGATCACGCCGAGCTTCCGCAGACGCGGGACGTCGGCCGGATCGGGGAGCTGGAGGTGCGCGATGTGGTGCCGGAGGTCGTTGATGCCGTTCGCCCGGCGCGCGCCTTCGATGGCGTCGAGGGCGCCCCGCACCGCCCGGTCGCCGAGCGCGTGCTGGTGCACCTGGAAACCCAGCGCGTCGAGTCGCGTCACCGCGTCGCGGAGCCCTTCCGCGTCGACGAACTGGATGCCGCGGCCGTGATCGCGTCCGAAGTCTCCTTCGTACGGATCGAGCAACGACGCGGTGCAGCTCTCCGGGCAGCCATCGAGCATGATCTTCACCGTCGTCGCGTGGACGTTGCCACCGCTGCCCCACGAGCGCTGCTCGAGCAGGTCCTCGATCTGCTCCGGACCTCGATGCCGATCCCACCACAAAGCCGTCACGACCCTCGCCGTGAGACCGCCCTCGTCGTCCAGCGCCCGATACGCGCGGAGCAGTTCGGGCTCGACCCACGCGTCCTGCCATCCGGTGATGCCGAGCGCGTGGAGCGCGCGCTGGGCGACCGTGATCGACGCCATCCGGTCCGGCAGCGGGTCGTGCGGCACGACGCCGGCCCAGAACGAATAGGCCGCCCCCTCCTGCAGGCACCCGCTTGGGGACCCATCCGGGTCGCGCACGATGTACCCGTCCCACGGGTCGGGCGAGGACGCTGCGATGCCGCCGCGAGCCAGCGCTTCGGTGTTCACCCACGCGGCGTGCGTGTCCGTGTTCATCAGGAACACGGGCCGGTCGGGCACGACGGCGTCGAGATCCTCGCGGCGCGGCCACCCGCCGGCGGCGAAGACGGCGTTGTACCACCCGCCGCCGACGATCCAGGGCAGGTCCGGGTGCTCGCGCGCGAACGTGCGGATGCGCTCGAGGTACGCGTCCCTGGAGTCCAGATTGTCGAGGTTCACGTTGCGGAGGTTCCGGCCGGCGAACGCCGCGTGGATGTGCGCGTCCTGGAACCCCGGCACGATGCACGCGCCCGAGAGCACGGTGGCTGCGCCGCCCACGCGTTCGAGGACCTCGCGCTCGGTACCGACCGCCACGATCCGATCCCCGCGCACCGCGACGGCGCCGGCCCAGCTCCGCGCTGCATCGACCGTGGCGACGTCGCCGACCAGGACGAGATCCGCGCCCTTCGTGGCCACCATGGCCGCGGACGCTACCACCGGTCTCGCTACGACGTGGACGTCACGAAGCGCTCGCCCGCCCGGTAAGACGCGCTCGCGTCGGAGCCGCGCACCTCGACCGCGCCGGCGCCGTCGACCTCCCAGCGCTCGCCGTCACCGAGGATCGCCGTGCGTTCGTCGATCCCCACGAACCACGAGCCCTCGGGCACCCGCGAGGTCATCCACCACCCCGCGCCGGGGATCTTGCGCAGGCGATCCCAGTGGACGCCGAAGGAGACGTTCGGCACGAGCCCGAGGCCGAACAGCCACGAGGTGCCCCGCTGCCCGTCGCGCGACCGGCTCGCGACCATCGCGCCCGCCGAGCAGCCGGCCCAGACCGCGCCGCGGTCCATCGCACGGAGGATCGCGGCCAGCAGCGCCGAGTCGCGCAGCACGTCGGCGAGGAGCTGCGGCTTGCCGCCCGAGAAGTAGATGACCGACGCCCGCTCGGCTCGAGCCGCCAGGTCCTCCCGTGCGGCGTCCCGCGGCGTCTTCACCCGAAGGACCTCCGCCGGCACACCGGAAGCCCGGTAGTGCTCCAGCCCCATCGTCGCCCAACGGTCGAAGACGGCGTCCCCGTCGTTCGCGCTCGCCGTCGGCGCGATCACGACCGACCCGTCGCCGGTCGCCAGCTCGAGCGCGCGACGCTCGACATCCGTCGACCACGCCTCGAACTCGCCGGAACCGAGCAGCAGGAACCTCCGTGGCATCGCGCGAGCGTACCGCTGCTTCGGGGTCAGTCCTCGGCGAGCGGTGTCTCGGGCGGCGCGGCCGAGGGCGCGCCGACGGCCGTCGTCTCCGGGACCGCCGGCACGCGCCCCGACCGGTGGCGTCCCTGACGGACGGTCCCCCCGAACCCGGTCGGCCGCTCGGGCGCCCCCCGGCGGACCCTCCAGATCGCCACGATGATCGCGCCGACGCCGAACACGCCCCCGAGCGTCCACCACACGACGTTGAGCACCGGCACGAGGCCCACGGCCGTGCCGATCCCCCACCCTGCCGCGAGCGCCGCCACCGGGCGTCGCGGCGGCCGCACGAGCGCGCGGCCGATCACCCACATCGCGGCGGCGAGGCCGACGAGCCACAGCGCCCCGGTCGCGAGCAACACGGCGAGCCCCACGGGGAGCCCGAGGATGCTCGCCGAGGCCGCCACGGCGAAGGCCGGCACGATCACCGCCGCGGCGAGCCCCCAGCCGCTCGACGCGAGCGGCCGCTCGCGCCCGGCGCCGGCAACGCGCTCCACGCCGCGCGGCGATAGCAAGAGGAGGAGCAGCCCCATCACGAGGGCGGACACGGAGACGGCCGCGGCCGCGAGCAGAGCGCCGAGGGCCTCGAGCGGCCCGGACAGCGTGAACCGGACCCCGCGGTCGATCCCCCCCTGCACCTGGGCGCCGTCGGCGACGACGACGTCCGACCCGCCGCGGACGCTGCCACGCACCTGCGCACTCGCGAGCAGCCGGATCGTGCCGTGCGCGGCGATCACGTCGCCGCTGACCTGACCGCCGATCGTGACCGGCCCGTCGAGCACGACGACGTCCCCGCGCACGACGCCGGCCACGTTCACGGATCCGCGGAACACCACCACCTCGCCGACGACCTGCCCCTTCGGGACCACGACGTCGCCGCGAAGCACCACCTGATCCTGCGGGGTCTCCACGATCCGAGCCTGGGCTCGCGCCGCCGCCGGCCACAGCACCAACACGAGAACGCAGACGGCGGGGAAGGCGCGCCGGAGCATGCGCCGCATCCTACCGGTGGTCCTCGCGGCCTCCGGGACCCCACCCGCGTCGGCGGCACCGGGTAGCGTGTGTTCGACGTGTCGCTCTCGGTCTTCTCCCCCGCCGCCAGGGCCTGGTTCGAGGCCTCCTTCGAGGCGCCCACCGACGCCCAGTCGAAGGGGTGGGGTTCGATCGCGAGCGGCCGCCATACGCTCGTGCTCGCTCCGACCGGGTCCGGTAAGACGCTCGCGGCGTTCCTGTGGGCGATCGATCGGCTCTCGCACGAACCGCCACCGCCGCGCGAGCGGCGGACGCGCGTGCTCTACATCTCACCGCTGCGCGCGCTGGCGGTCGACGTCGAGAAGAACCTCCGGGCGCCGCTCACCGGCATCGCTCGCGCCGCCGAGCGCGGCGGGCCGGCGGTGGCGCATCTGCCCACCGTCGGCGTCCGCACCGGCGACACCGATGCCCGCGAACGGCGCCGCCTGCTCCGCGAGCCGCCGGACATCCTGATCACCACCCCCGAATCGCTCTACCTGATGCTCACGTCCTCGGCGCGGGAGACGCTGCGCGGGATCCGGACCGTGATCGTCGACGAGATCCACGCGATGGCCGCGACGAAGCGCGGCGCGCACCTGATGCTGTCGCTCGAGCGCCTCGGCGCGCTCACGGCACAGCCGTTCCAGCGGATCGGGCTTTCGGCGACGCAGCGGCCGCTCGAGGAGATCGCCCGGTTCCTCGGCGGCTTCGAGCCCGACGGCACACCTCGGCCGGTCGACGTCGTCGACGCCGGCGTCCGCAAGCCGCTCGACCTCGAGGTCATCGTGCCCGTCGAGGACATGTCGGAGCTCGGCGCGGCGGCGGATCCGCAGGACGATCCGCGGACCCCCGGCGCCGACCGGCTCTCGATCTGGCCGTCGATCCATCCGGTGCTCCTCGAGCTGATCCACACGCATCGCTCCACGATCGTGTTCGTCAACAATCGGCGTAGCGCCGAACGCCTGTCGTCGCGACTGAACGACCTCGCGGAGGAGGACCTCGTCCGCGCGCACCACGGGTCGATCGCGCGCGACCAACGGATCCTGATCGAGGACGCGCTGAAGGAGGGCCGACTCCGGGCGATCGTCGCCACGTCCTCGCTCGAGCTCGGCATCGACATGGGCGCCGTCGACCTGGTGGTGCAGGTCGAGTCGCCCGACTCGGTCGCGAGCGGCCTGCAGCGGATCGGGCGCGCCGGGCACCAGGTGGGCGCGCCCTCGGTCGGCAAGCTCATCCCGAAGTACCGCGGCGACCTGCTCCAGACCGCCGTCGTCGCCGAGCGGATGCTGGCTGCCGACATCGAGGCCACCCGGTACCCGCGCAACCCGCTCGACGTCCTGGCGCAGCAGCTCGTGGCGATGACCGCCGTCGAGGAGTGGCGCGTCGAGGATCTCTACGCCGCCGTGCGCGCGTGCGCGAACTTCGCCGACCTCTCGCGCGATGTGTTCACGGCGGTGCTCGACCTCCTGGCCGGGCGCTACCCCAGCGACGCGTTCGCGGGACTGCGGCCGCGCGTCGTGTGGGACCGCGCGGCGGACACCGTGCGCGCGCGCGAGGGAGCCGGACGCATCGCGATCACGTCCGGCGGCACGATCCCCGACCGTGGCCTGTTCGGGGTGTTCATGCCCGACGGGACCCGGGTCGGCGAGCTCGACGAGGAGTGCGTCTACGAGTCCCGCCGGGGCGAGGTGATCCTGCTCGGCGCGAGCGCGTGGCGGATCGAGGACATCACGCGCGACCGCGTCGTCGTCAGCCCGGCCCCGGGTGAACAGGGCAAGCTGCCGTTCTGGAAGGCGCCGGGCCCCGGCCGGCCCATCGAGCTCGGCCGTGCGATCGGGCGGTTCACGCGCGAGCTCCGATCGGCGGGGCGCGAGGACGCGATGACCCGCCTGCGCGACGGGATCGGCCTCGACGCGTGGGCCGCCGAGAATCTGGTCAACTACGTTGACGAACAGTCGGAGGCGACCGACGGAGCCGTGCCCGACGATCGCACGATCGTCGTCGAGCGGTTCCGCGACGAGCTCGGCGACTGGCGCGTGTGCATCCTGTCCCCGTTCGGCTCCCGCGTGCACGCGCCGTGGTCGTTGGCGATCGAGGCACGGGTCCAGGAGCGCCTCGGCCCAGGGGCGCAGGTCCTGTGGTCCGACGACGGCATCGTGCTGCGGCTGCCCGAGGCGGTCGAGCGGATCCCGATCGACGATCTCGTGTTCGGCCCGGAGGAGATCGAGGAGACGGTGGTCGCCGCCCTCCCGGGCACCGCGATGTTCGCGACCGTGTTCCGCGAGGTCGCGGCCCGCGCGCTGCTGTTGCCGCGACGTCGCCCGGGCGAGCGGACGCCGCTGTGGCAGCAGCGGCAGCGGAGCGCCGACCTGCTGGTCGAGGCGGCCCGCCATCCGGACTTCCCGATGTTGCTCGAGGCCACGCGCGAATGCCTCCGCGACGTCTTCGACGTGCCCGCCCTGCGCGAGGTGATGGCCGATCTCCGCGCGCGCCGAACCCGGTTGATCGCGGTGGATACCGACCGGGCCTCGCCGTTCGCGCAGTCGCTGCTGTTCCGATGGATCGCCGTGTACATGTACGAGGGCGACGCGCCGCTCGCGGAGCGGCGCGCGGCGGCGCTCTCGCTCGACCGCGACCTGCTCCGCGAGCTCCTCGGCACGGAGGAGCTGCGCGAGTTGCTGGATCCGCGCGCGCTCGACGACGTCGAACTTGGGCTGCAGCGGCTCGCGCCGGGACGGGGGGCGCGAGGCCCGGACGGCGTGCACGACCTGCTCCGCGAGCTCGGTCCGATGCGCGAGGACGAGATCGCCGCCCGCAGCGACGGCGATGCCGCGGCGTGGCTCGAGACGCTGCTGCACGACGGACGGGCGATCCGCGTCCGCGTGGCGGGCGAGGAACGCGCCGCGGCCGTGGAGGACGCCGCACGGCTCCGGGACGCGCTCGGCGTCTCCCTGCCGCAGGGGCTGCCCGCCGTGTTCACCACGCCGGCCGAGCGCCCGCTCGCCGGCCTCGCCGCGCGGTACGCCCGGACGCACGGTCCCTTCGTCGCGGCCGAGGTCGCCGCCCGGTACGGGACCGGCGCCGACGCGATCCGGGTGGCGCTCGAGACGCTCGAGGCGGAAGGCCGGATCGTCCACGGCGCGTTCCGACCGGGCGGCGCCGAGCGCGAGTGGTGCGACGTCGACGTCCTGCGCCGGATCCGGGCCCGGTCCCTCGCCGCGCTCCGCCGAGAGGTCGAGCCGGTCGACGCCGCCGCGCTCGGCAGGTTCCTCCCGGCCTGGCAGGAGGCGGATCGTCCACGCGGCGGCGCCGACGCCCTGCCCGCAACGATCGGTCGCCTCCAGGGAGCGGCGGTGCCGGCCTCGATCTTGGAGGGTGACGTCCTGCCCGCGCGCGTCCGCGGCTTCCGGCCGGCCGACCTCGACGCGCTCTGCGCGAGCGGCGAGCTGGTCTGGGTCGGCGCCGGGGCGATCGGCACGCGCGACGGCCGCGTGCGCCTGCTCTTCCGGGAAGGCGCCGCGCTGCTCGTGCCGAGCGTGCCCGACGACGCGCGGCCCGCGGGCGCGCTGCACGACGCGATCCGCGCGCAGCTCGCCGATCGGGGCGCCAGCTTCTGGCCGGAGCTCGTCGTGGCGGCCGGCACCGCCGACGAGGCGTCGCTCCTGCGCGCGCTCTGGGATCTCGTCTGGGCTGGCGAGGTCACGAACGACACGCTGGCGCCGCTGCGCGCGCACGTTGCCGGGGCGGGGTCGCGCCGGCCGCGCGCAGGCACCCGGCCGCGCCCCGGCGCGCTGCGGCGCTCGGGGCCGCCCTCCGGGGCCGGCAGGTGGTCGCTCGTCTCGTCGCTCCTGCGCCCCGAGCCCTCCCCCACCGAACGCGCGGTCGCGCGGGGGACGCAACTGCTCGACCGTCACGGCGTCGTGACCCGGGAGTCGGCCCTGGCCGAGGAGGTCCCGGGCGGCTTCGCGGGGGTCTATCCGGTCCTCAAAGCGATGGAGGAGACCGGCGCGGTGCGGCGCGGGTACTTCGTGGCGGGGCTGGGCGGCGCGCAGTTCGCGCTGCCCGGCGCGGTCGACCGGCTGCGCTCGGTGCGCGACCCGGCGAGCGATGCCGTGCTCACGACGCTCGCCGCCGCCGATCCCGCGCAGCCCTACGGTGCGGCGCTCCCATGGCCGGAGGCCGCAGGCCGGCCGAGCCGATCCGCCGGCGCCTACGTGGTGCTCCACGACGGGCGGCCGGCGGTGTTCCTCGAGCGGGGCGCGAAGACCGTCGTGACGTTCCCGGGGATCGATCCTGCCGCATGGGCCGACGCGGTCGCCGCGATCGCGAAGGACGGGCGGGTCCGCCGGCTCGAACTGCGGCAGATCGACGGCGTCCCGGCAACGGAACATCCCGCCGCCGAGGCCCTCCGATCCGCCGGGTTCATCGACGGCTACCGCGGGCTGACGCTCCGGGGCTGAACCCCCGGACACTCCCGCACCGTCGCGTCGGAGCCTCCGAGCAGGGCCTGCGAGACTGAGACCGTGGAGCTCGGCGCGAAGGGATCCTCCTGGGCGATCTCGACGCCGCACACGGCGGCGACCGTCGCCGGCGCCGCGGCGTTCGAGCGCGGCGGGAACGCGCTCGACGCGGCGCTGCACGCCGCCGTCACGCTGACGGTCGCGTACCCCCACATGTGCGGCGTCGGCGGTGACCTGTTCGCGTTGATCCAGCGGCCCGACGGCGAAGTGCTCGCGCTGAACTCGAGCGGCCGCTCGCCGCGCGACGCGGACCCCGCCGGGATCCATGCCGCGGAGATGCCGGTCCGCGGTCCCATGCCGATCACGGTGCCCGGCGCGGTCGCCGGCTGGCACGAGCTCCATATGAACGGCGCCCTGCTCCCCTGGACCGACGCGTTCGCGACCGCGACCTCGCTCGCGTTCGACGGGCTCGAGGTGAGCCGCTCGCTCGCCGACATCCTGGCCGACCCCGACGCGCCGCACGCGGGCGACCCGGGCCTCGGGCCGATCTTCTATCCGCACGGGATCCCCGCGCCGGCCGGCGCACGCGTCGTCCAGTCCGCACTCGGCGCCACGCTCGAGGCGTTGGCTCACGGCGGTCCCGACGTGCTCTACGCCGGCGAGGTCGGCCGTGCCTACGTCGCCGGGCTCCGCGAGCGAGGCTGTCCGATCACGATCGAGGATCTCTCGGCGCACCGGCCGGCCGTACTGGCGCCCCTGCGCGCACCGTTCCGCGAGCTGCACGTCTCGGTCGTCCCGCCCAATTCACAGGGGTTCACGCTGCTCGAGATCCTGGCGTTGGTGGAGCGGCTCGGCGTGGACGCCGACCCGCACGGTCCCGATGCGGGCATGTTCGCTCGGGTGGTCGCTGCGGCGGCCCGCGACCGCGACCGCCATCTCGCCGATCCCGACGCGATGGTGCTCCACCCGTCGACCCTGCTCGACGACGGGCACCTCGCGGGGATCGCCGACGAGATCCGAGGCGCCGCTCCCCCCGTCACCTCCCGGGGGATGCCGCGCGGCGACACGGTCGCGCTGGTGGCCGCCGACGCGGCGGGGTGGGCGGTGTCGTTGATCCAGAGCGTGTTCTGGGATTTCGGGTCGGGCATCGACGAGCCCGCGACGGGGATCGTGGCCCAGAACCGCGGCGCGTGTTTCACGCTGGAGCCCGGGCATCCGAACGCGTTCGCGCCGGGCAAGCTGCCGGCCCATACCCTGATGCCGGCACTGCTCCACGACGAGCACGGCCTCGCGCTGGTGGCCGGAACGATGGGCGGCTACGGGCAGCCGCAGATCAATGCACAGACGATCGCGCATGCGGTCGTGCGGGGCCGCTCCGCCGCGGAGGCGGTCGCGGCACCACGCTGGCGCGTGGAGCGCCCCGAGCCGGAGGATGCCGGGGCTCGGGCGTTGGTCGAGACGGGCGTCCCCTCGGTCGCCCGCGACGCGCTCGCGGCCGCCGGTTTCACGACGGAGCCGGTCGCGCCGCGCAGGGAGGAGCTCGGGCACGCGCACCTGATCCGCGTGGGTCCCGGCGGCTTCGAGGTCGGCTCCGATCCTCGGGCAGATGGGGGAGCGCTCGCCGGATAACGGCGGATGGCGGGCTGCGCCGTTCGGACCTGCCGTCTCGCGAACCTCCCTGCGAGACTTGGGGCGGAGACCATGCCGCATCCGCCGATGACCCCCCCGGGCACCGAGCTCCGCCGCGTGCGGAGCCTCATCGCGGACCTGGACGGCATCGTCTGGGAAGCCGACGCCAACTCGATGACCTTCACGTTCGTGTCCGAGGGCGTGCGCGACATCCTGGGCTACGAGATCGCCGAATGGCTCGACGAGCCGAGCTTCTGGGCCGACCACCTGCACCCCGAGGACCGGGAACGGCTCGTCGGCCGGTTCGTCCACGTCGCCTCTGCCGGCGGATCGATCGACGAGGAGTATCGGTTCCGCGCGAAGGACGGGGACTGGGTCTGGCTCCGGGACATCGGCCACGCCGTGAAGGATGTCCACGGGATCCCGACGTTCGTCCGCGGCCTGATGGTGGACATCACGAAGCAGAAGACGGTCGAGGCGGAACGGCAGGATGCCGAGGGACGGTTCCAGCGCGTCGTCGAACACCTCCCCGCGATCGTCTACCTGGAGTCCGTCGCCCGCGAGGCCGACGGCACCGGCCACATGCTGTACGTGAGCCCGCAGGTCGAGCCGATCCTCGGCTTCGCCGCGGGCGACTGGATGTCCGATCCCGTCGCCTGGGCGCGGCAGTTCCATCCCGACGACCGGGCACGCATCCGGGCCGAGTACGCCCGGGTCGAGCAGACGGGCGAGCCGTTCGGCGCCGAATACCGGATGTACACGCGGTCCGGCGAGATCCGCTGGTTCCGCGACGAGGCGACGCTGGTCCGCGACGACCATGGTGAACCCCAGTACTGGCAGGGGATCATGTACGACATCACCGGCGAGCGCGAGAGCGAGGAACGCGCGCAGGAGTCGGAGGATCGCTACCGGACCCTCCTCGAACAGATCCCGGCGATCGTCTACAAGGAGGACGTCACCGGCGAGGGCATGCAGGTCGTCTACATCAACGCCCGCGTCGAGGAGCTGCTCGGCATCACCCCCGAGGAATGGATCGGTGATCCGAGCGTGTGGATCTCCTCGATCCACGACGACGACCGCGCCGCGGTGATCGCGGAGAACGAGCGCTCCGAGGCGGAGGGCGATCCGTTCCAGATCGAGTACCGGATGCACGCCCGGGATGGCCGGACCGTGTGGTTCCGCGACCAGGCCGTGCTGGTGCGCGACGACGAGGGCGAGCCCGCCTACTGGCAGGGCGTGATGATGGACATCACCGCCCGCAAGGAGGCCGAGTCCCAGCGGTCAGAGGCCGAGGCCCGGTACCGCGCGCTCGTCGAGCAGCTGCCGGCGATCGCGTACATCGATCCCGTCGAGGACGGCCCCGCCGTCTACGTGAGCCCGCAGACGGAGCTGGTCCTCGGCTACACCCCGGAGGACTGGTACGCCGACGCGGGTCTGTGGTCGAAGATCGTCCATCCCGACGACCGGGCGCAGATGCTGGGGGGACGGCGCGGCGAGCCCCAGCCCACCACGTACCGCCTGATCGCGAAGGACGGCCGCGAGGTGTGGGTGCACGATCAGGCCCGGCTCGTCCTGGACGACGACGGGCGGCCGGTGTATTGGCAGGGCGTGCTGATCGACGTGACGGAGCAACGCCGCACCCAGGAGCTGGAGCGCGACCTCGAACGAGAGCGGCTCGAGGCCGAACGTCTCCGCGCCGAGGACGAGATGAAGACCACGTTCCTCCAAGCCGTCTCGCACGACCTGCGCACCCCGCTGGCCGCGATCCTCGGTTTGGCCGTGACGATGGAGCGCGACGACATCGACCTCACGATCGAGGAGACGCGCGACATGTCGGGCCGGATCGCACAGAACGCTCGGAAGCTGGATCGGATCGTCTCGGACTTCCTCGACCTCGAGCGGATGAACCGCGGCATCGCGGAGCCGCATTTCGAACCGCTGGACATCGGCGCACTGGTGCGGGAGATCGTCGCGAACTCCGACCTGGTCACGGACCGTCGCTTGGCGCTCGACGTCGCCCCGATCACCGTGAAGGCCGACGCGGCGATGATCGAACGGATCGTCGAGAACCTGCTCGGCAACACCGTGAAGCACACGCCGGGCGACTCGCGGATCTGGGTCCGCGTCGAGCGTTCCGACGACGCGGTCCTGCTCGCGGTCGAGGACGACGGCCCCGGCGTGCCGCCCGAGGAACGTGCTCGGATCTTCGAATCGTTCCGGCAGGGCTCCGGCGCTGCCTCCGGGTCGGGCGTCGGTCTGGCGCTCGTTGCCCGCTTCGCCGAGCTGCACGACGGCCGCGCATGGGTCCAGGACCGGGTGGGTGGCGGGGCATCGTTCCGCGTGCTCCTGGCCACGGATCCCACCGGCCGCCCGAACCCGCTCGACCTGACCGGTTTCGAGGACGATCAGGCGACCGATGCGACATCGTCCGAGGAGAGCCAGGCGTAGGCCTCCTCCTCCTGCGCGAAGTGCAGCCGCAGGATCGCATAGAGTCCGTAGAGGATCCGCCGGAGGTCCGTCGCATCGTCGGCGGACGGCCCCTCGGCCGGCAGCTGATCCAGGAGCCGCCCGTAGATCCGTGCGAGGTGCGAGATCTCCACGTGCGCGCGCGCCATGCTGGACATCGGGTCCTCCCCGCCCATCACCGTCGCCAGGACCGGATACACGGCGGCCTCTTCCTCCTCTTCGTGACGGGGCAGGGTCTCCACCAGGAACGTCTGGACGGCCCCCAGCTCCGCGCGGGCCACCTCAGGCGGGAGTTCCTCCAGCCGATCCGCGACGGCGCGGATGCGCTGCAGTTCGCTCGCGAACGCGCGGTGCTCGCGGCGGAACCGATCCGCGACGTCGGTGGACGGTGACGGTCCACGCTCCTGCCTGCCGGCCCCCAGGGCTCGGAGCGCGTTGAGGATCGACGCGACGTCGATGAGCTCCTGGATGACGGCGCCGGCGATCGGACCGAACAGCCCGAGCGCGCCGGCGCCCATGAAGGCGAACGCGAGCCCCATCCCGAGGATCACGCTCTGCCCCGCGATCCGGCGGGATCGCCGCGCGATCGCCATCGCGTCGACGAGTCGGTCGAGCCGGTCGACCACGAGCACCACGTCGGCGGCCTCGGAGGACGCGGTGGCGCCCCGCGCCCCCATGGCGACCCCGACGTCGGCGGCGGCGAGCGCGGGCGCGTCGTTGAGACCGTCGCCCACCATGACGACGACGCCCTCCTCGCGCTCGCTCCGCACCGCCGCGACCTTCTCGTCGGGGCTCCGCTCCGACAGGATCCGGTCGACGCCGAGCGCCGCGCCGACGGACTCGGCCACGTCGGGGTGGTCACCGGTCACCATGATCACGCGCGTGATCCCGGCGCGACGCAGCGATCGGATCACCCGGGGGGTGTCCGGGCGGATCGGGTCGTCGATCACGAGCGCCCCCGCCACCGCGCCGTCGACCGCGACGAACACGCAGGACGAGCCCTCTAGAAGGGTGCGCCGACGGACCTCCCTGGCGCGGCCCCCGAGGCTCGCTCCCGGCGAGACGAACGACGCCTTCCCGAGCGCCACCTTCTGCCCCTCGACCGTCCCTGCGATGCCGGCTCCGTAGACCTCATCGACGTCCTCGGGGAAGGCCAGCTCCACGCCTCGCTCTCGTGCCGTCCGGACGATCGCGCTCGCGAGCACGTGCGGGGAGACCTGGTCGAGCGACGCCGCCAGACGGAGGAGCTCATCGGGCGGCAGCGGGCCGAAGCTCTCGACGTCGGCGATCTCCGGGACGCCCGACGTCAAGGTCCCCGTCTTGTCGAACAGGAGGGTCGTGCCCTGGGCGAGCGTCTCGAGGACGCCGCCGCCCTTCACGATGATCCCGCGCTTGGCCGACCGTGAGATCCCCGCCACGATCGCGATCGGGACCGCGAGCAACAGCGGGCACGGCGTCGCCACCACCAGCACCGAGAGCGCTCGGATCGCATCGCCGCTGATCGCCCACGCAGCGCCCGCCAGCAGGAGCGTCACCGGCACGAAGATCAGCGCGTACCGATCCGCGAGCCGGACGGACGGTGCCTTCTGCGCCTCTGCCTCCCGCACCAGCCGGACGATGCCGGCGTAGGTGCTGTCCTCCGCGGTCGCCGTCGCGTGCAGGTCGACCGCGGCGCCGGCGTTCACCGCGCCCGAACGGACCAGGTCGCCGCGGGGTCGTTCGACCGGTCTCGCTTCCCCGGTGAGCGCGGATTCGTCGAGGACGCCGGCCGTCTCGAGCAGGCCGTCGACCGGCACGACCTCACCCGACTTCACGAACAGGCGGTCGCCGAGGCGCACGTCGTCGATGGCCACGTCGACCAGCGCGCCGTCGTCGTAGCGATGGGCGACGTGCGGGGCGCGAGCGAGCAACCCCGACAACTCGCGATGCGCTCGCCGGTCGGCGTAGGCCTCGAGCGCCTTCCCCGTGGTCAGCATCAGCGCGATCACCGCTCCGGCCAGGTACTGCGCGAGCGCGAGCGAACCGATGATCGCCAACACGGCGATCAGGTCGACACCGGGTTCTCGCCGCGCGATCGATCGCACGACGTCGATCAGCAGCGGCACCCCGCCGATCACGGTGGTGATCGCCCAGACGGCGTTCGCAGCGGCGTGCGCGCCGGCGAGCCACAGCGCGCCTCCGAACGAGAGGCCGACGATCGCGGCGATCAGGAGCCAGCGTTGGCGTTGCTGCCGACCGGTCACCCATCCCTCCGCAGGCGAGACGTCGTGTGCAGAACGAGCGGCGTGCCCTCCATCTCCATGTCGACCTCGTAGACGAGCGACGCGTCCTCGACGACGTAGCGGCGCTCGAGGGCCGTGACCGCCGGGCCCGTGCGCGTCCGGACGACCGCGCCGTCCTCCCGGGTGCGGAGCCGGATCGAGCCGCCGCTCACCCGCCCGTGCGCGACCTCGGTGAGGCCGAGCGGATGCGCGAGGCACAGCTCGACCTCGCCGGCGCCGCCGGGCCGGAGGAAGCCACGCTCGAAGTGCAACGGAGACCCGTCCGGAGCCCAGCTGGATCCGCGGTACAGCAGGAACGCGTCACCGACGTGCTCGAACGCGATCTCCTCGCGGTAGGTGAACGGGTCGATCGTCGGGTACCGGCCGCTTCCCTCGCCACGCCAGGTCCCCAGCAAGAAAGCCAGCTGCTCGACGTCGGGATGCAGCTGCACCACCGGCCGAACGTACCACGGCGCCCGGAGCGTGCTATCGCGAACGGATCCGCGACTTGCGCTTCACGAGGCGCTGGTCGATCACCCGCTGGAGGTCGGCGACGGACGAGTCGGTCACGGGATCCGAGTTCACGATCCGCCGGCGGGCGGCCGGCTCGAGCCTCGTGAAGTACTCCTCGATCCCGCTCTCGAGCTCCGCCAGGCGCGCGTCGATGGCCGCCAATCGGGCTTCGTGCGAGGACGTATCCGCCGGCTTCGACTCGAGCTCCTCAACCGGCTCCGATCCCGCGAGGAGCTCCCCGAGCTCGGCCTCCGCGACCCGGACCATCGCCTCGAGGTCGACCGGGGCGGTCTCGGCCGCAACCACGTCCGGGAGACCGGGTTCCGATGCGACCGGAGCGGGAACCGTGTCCCGCAGCCGTGTCTGGATGTCGACGATGCTCGAACGGGCAACCTCGTGGGTCGCGCGCTGCCGAACGCGCTTGTGCGTAGCCATGCTTCCCTCCCAAGGACCGACCGATCGCCGGAGGCAGGATCATACGGCATCGGCCCGATCTGGTCGATCCCCTATCTTCCAGGCGCCCCGAGAAGCCCTCCTCTGCAGGGGCTCTGGATTCGTGTCGGCCAGGTGGGCGACCGCCGCTGTGGTACTCCAGATACCCCGACCCGGGTATATGGGCCCCGGTGCCCGGGCCCGATACCTCCACTACGGATGAGGTCTCTTGACGAGGAGGAACCGATGACCTTCAAGAAGTTCTCGAAACGGGCGATCGTGACGTCGCTCTTCCTGGGCGTGGTGCTCGCGAGCACCGTCGCCCTCGCGTCGTGGCTGGCGACCGGCACCGGCAAGGGGTACGCCAAGGCCACGTCCGCGCTGCCGCTCACCACGAGCGCCGCGACCCTCGGCAGCAGCAGCCTGTACCCGGGCGGCTCCGCCGACGTCTACATCACGGTCAACAACCCGAACCCGTACCCGGTCACGGTGACCGACGTCGCCGGCAACGGCGCGATCGTGACGACGGACAACAACGCGACCTGCGACGGCGCCACCGGCGTGACGTTCACGAGCCAGAGCGGCCTGACCTTCGCCGTCGCGGCGAACAGCAGCGCGAGCACGACGTTCGCCGGCGCGGCCCACATGAGCAACGCCTCGGACGACGCCTGCCAGGGCGAGACCTTCTCGATCCCGGTTTCGATCACCGGCCACAGCGGCTGATCGGCGACCCGACGAGCTCGCAGGGGGTGGGCGAACAGCCCACCCCCTGCGCCTACCTGCCAAGGACGGATCGATGCGACGGATGAGGACGGGGGTCACGGCGAGCCTGCTGATCGCCGTACTCGCGATCGGCGTGATGACGTTCGCGCTGGCGGCTCCCGGCTCATCGGCGAAGAGGGCGCACACCCGCCCGACCGCGAAGGGCGCCATCACGAACCTCTGGCCCGGAGCCGTGAAGAAGATGACCGTCACGGTGAAGAACCCTTACCCGAAAGCCATCGTGGTGAAGAAGATCGCCGCGAAGGTCGCCACCGGGACCGGCTCGTTCGGCACGTGCGCGGCATCCGTCCTGAGGATCAAGGTCTGGAAGGGCAAGGTGACCATCAAGCCGAGGAAGACGAAGCGACTCCTCGTGGTCGTCACGATGGCCGCCTCCGCCCCCAACAGCTGCCAGGGAACGCGCTTCCCGCTGACCTACACGGTGAAGGCGGTGCCGAAGAAGTGAAACGCCTCGTCGTGTTCGCGATCGTGTTCGTCACGGCGCTGACCGTGCCGTCCTTCGCGTCCGCGTCGTGGCACCCGGGCGGCAACGGCGCCGCCTACGGCCAGGGCGACGACATGCCCGACGGGATCCAGCCGACGCTCTCAGCAACCGGCCACAACATCACGGTGAGCTGGGCGGCCGCACAGTTCGCCGACGGCTCGAACGTGACGCATTACACCGTGGCGCGCTACGACGACGCGACCGACACGGCGCAGACGGTCGGGGCTTCCTGCAACGGTGTGATCACCGGGCTCACCTGCACCGAGAACAACGTCCCCGCGGGCGACTGGTACTACACGATCACGCCGCTCGCCGGGAACTGGGTGGGCGACGAGAGCCCCGGCAGCGACGACGTGACGATCGCTCCCCCATCGTTCACGTTCACGTCCTCGACGAACCTCACCACCCTTCCCGCGACCCTCGGCGGCACGATCTCGAACTATCTGACCGGCGAGACGGCGACCTTCCGGCTGGACAACCCGACCTCGGGGACGGTGCTGACCGGTTCGATCACGCCCACGCCCGTCCCGGGCAGCGGCACCTCGACGGTCTCGGTGACGATCCCGAACGGGACCGCGAACGGCGTGCACCAGGTGTACGTGATCGGCTCATCGGGCTCGGTCGCGAACGCGCCCGTCGCGCTCAACGTGGCCGACACGACGGCCCCGGTCGTCAGCGCGGCCGTGATCGCGAAGACCGCCGGCGGTACGCCCGGCTACGTGAAGAAGAGCGGGACGTACTACGTCTACGCGAACGCGAACGACCCCGGGTTCCCGACCTCCGGCGTCTCGCAGGTCCGGGCGAACGTGAACAACATCACGACCGGCTCCACGAACGTCTTGCTCACGGCTGGCTCGTACACGATCGGTGGCGTGAGCTACGGCTACCGGAGCGCCTCGCTGACCTCCAGCAACACGCTCACCGCCGGTGCGAAGTCGTTCACCTTGTGGGCGATCGACACGGTCGGCAACACGAGCGCGGGCTCACCCTTCACCGGCAGCGTCACCGCGGATATCACGAAGCCGGCGCCGTCGAACGTCCAGACGACGAACGCCGGGACGGCAGGCAAGGCCGAGACCGGTGACAAGCTAATCCTCACCTATAACGAGTCGATGGAGCCGATCTCGATCCTCGCCGGCTGGACCGGCGCGACCACCACCGTGACGCTTCGTCTGACCAACAACGGCGGCGGCGACCGCGTCACGATCTACAACGCGGCGAACACCACGCTGCTCCCCCTCGGCACGATCCGCCTCAACCGGACCGACTACACGACGGCGACCGTCAACTTCACGAACTCGACGATGACGCTCGTGGGCGGCGTGGTCACGATCACGCTCGGCACGCCCTCCGGCGCGGTCACGACGGCCGCGGGCACCGCGACGATGCGGTGGAACGCGTCGGCCACGGCCACCGACCTCGCCGGGAACACGGCATCCACGTCGAACTTCAACGAGACCGGCACCGCGGACGTCGACTTCTGAGCCCTCGGCGGCTCCGTCCTTCCTGCGCCGCCCCGCTACGATGGGTTCCAACCCATGCGAACACGCGCACGCCGACGCCCCTGGACGGCCGCGCTGCTGCTCGCGCTGCTCGCCGCCACCGCGTGTGACGCCGCCAGCGCGGGCGCCCCGTCCCTGAGCCCCGGACCTCTGACCGCACAGCCGGCCGCCGCGCAGCAAGGCGCGCTCGTCGTTCCGCGCGATCGTTGCGACGTGACCGCCGCCGAGC
>DATIWE010000057.1:0-18381 GCA_035519495.1 Actinomycetota bacterium | reverse complement strand
GCGAGCGCGTGGCGCGTCTTGACGAACCAGCTCCGCAATCCGTTGCTCCCGCTGCTGGTCGCCGCCGCCATCGTCTCGGGCGTCACGGGTCAGGTGACCGACGCCGGCATCATCGTGCTCATGGTGGTGCTGTCCGTGGGGCTCGGGTTCTTCAACGAGTTCCGGTCGGAGAAAGCCATCGAGGAGCTGCACGACCAGATCCATCACACGACCACCGTGATCCGCGACGGTGCTCCGGCGACCATCGACGTTACGCGGTTGGTTCCCGGAGACGTGGTCCTCCTGTCGATCGGGAACGTCGTGCCGGCCGACGTCCGCCTCCTGGCCGTGGACCGCTTCACGGTCGACGAGTCGGTGCTGACCGGAGAATCGATGCCAGCCGAGAAGCGCGTCGAACCGGTCGAGGATCCTGCTTCACCGATCGATCTGCCGCCGTGCGCGTTCATGGGCACGATCGTGCGATCCGGCACGGCCAAAGCCGTCGTGGTCCGCACGGGTGCGATCACCGAGTTCGGAGCGATCGCCGTGCGACTGGGCGAGCGACAGCCGGAGACGTCGTTCCAGCGAGGGCTCCGCGAATTCGGCAAGCTGCTCGTTCGCATCACCGCGGTCCTCGTGGTCGCGATCTTCGTGATCAACGTCGCGATCGGCCGGCCGCCCATCGATGCCGTCCTGTTCTCGTTGGCGATCGCGGTCGGGCTGACCCCCGAGCTGCTTCCCGCCATCGTCACGATCAGTCTGGCGGTCGGCGCGAAACGGATGGCGCAGCGGGGCGTGTTGGTGCGCCGCCTGGTGGCGATCGAGGACTTCGGGAACATCGAAGTGCTCTTCACCGACAAGACGGGAACCCTCACCGAAGGCACGATCACGTTCGACCGAGCTGTCGATCCGCTGGGCGCGCCGTCGGATCGCGTCCTGGTGCTCGGTCTCGCCTGTTGCGACGTCGTGGTCGAGGGCGGCGTGCCGACGGGGGGAAGCCCGTTGGATCAGGCGCTGTGGCTGGCGCCGAACCTGCCGCGCACCGCGGTCGAGGCGATGGCGCGGATCGATGCGGCGGCGTTCGATTACGAGCGCCGGATGATGTCCGTGCTCGTCGATGGGCCCGACGGTCGGCAGATCATCACGAAAGGAGCGCCCGAGTCCGTCTTCCGCGCATGCCGCAACGTTGCGCCGGAAGCGCTCGCGATCCTCGATCGGGCGTTCGAGGCCGGGCGTCGTGTCGTCGCGGTCGCGACGAAGGAGGCGGCCGGGTTGGAGCGCGTGGACCCCGACGACGAGCACGACCTCGGGTTCGCGGGCCTCCTCACGTTCGAGGATCCACCGAAAGCGGACGCGGCGGTCTCCCTCGCGCGCCTGAAGGACCTCGGCATCGCGGTGTGCATCGTGACGGGGGACAACGCCAGGGTCGCCGGCAAGGTCTGCAGCGATCTCGACGTCGAAGTCCAAGGGATGCTCGACGGCGCCCAGATGGACGGCCTGTCCGACGATGAGCTCGCGTCGGCGATCGACGCAACCACGATCTTCGCGCGAGTGACGCCGGAGCAGAAGTCACGGGTCATCCGGGCCGCGCGCACCCGGGGCCTCGACGTCGGCTACCTGGGTGACGGGGTGAACGATGCGGTGGCGTTGCACGACGCGGACGTCGGGATCAGCGTCGATTCGGCGACGGACGTCGCCAAGGACGCCGCCGACATCCTGCTGCTGCGCAAGGATCTGGGGACGCTCGCGGACGGGGTCATGGAGGGCCGCCGCGTCTTCGCGAACACGATCAAGTACATCTTGATGGCCACCTCCTCGAACTTCGGGAACATGTTCAGCGCGGCGGTGGCCTCCGCCTTCCTGTCGTTCCTGCCGATGCTGCCGAGCCAGATCCTGCTGAACAACCTGCTGTACGACACGAGCCAGACCACGATCCCGACCGACCGGGTGGATCCCGAGATGTTGGAGCGTCCCGCGCACTGGGACACGCATTCGATCCGCCGATTCATGATGTTCTTCGGGCCGATCAGCTCGCTGTTCGACTTCGCTACGTTCGCCGTGATGTTGCGCGTGTTCCACGCCGGACCGTCGCTGTTCCAGACCGGGTGGTTCGTGGAGTCGCTCGCCACGCAGACGTTCGTGATCTTCGTGATCCGCACGCGCCGCGTGCCGTTCTTCCGGAGCCGTCCCAGCCGGACCCAGCTGGTGATGACCCTCTCGTGTGCGGTAGCCGCCGTCGTGATCCCGTACATCCGGCCGTTGGCGCACGCGTTCGGCTTCACGCCGCCGCCGGCGTCGTTCCTGGTCATCGTCCTCGTGTTCGTGGTCGCGTACCTGACGTTGGCCGAGCTCGGCAAGTGGTGGTTCTTCCGCGTCCGCCGAGGGAAACGCGCACCTTTGGCGATCGCGCTTCCACCACGTCACCGCCGGATCCAGAAGCTGGCGTCGCGATGGTCACGGCGCCACCCCCTGCCGGTCGGTGCGCCGGGAGGCTAGACGGCCGATCCCGCCGTCAGGGCGGCGGCGATGCCGTCGACGAAGTCCTTGAGCGTCGCCTCGGCCACGCGGTGCAGGACGGCCCGATCGATCATGCGACCGAGCGCGCCGAGCGGCGGGCGGTACCGGGCGCTGATCGCGAGCTGTGTGCGGCTCGGTCCGATCGGCGCCACCTCCAGATCGGCGTCCATCGACGGGAAGAGGCCGCCGGCGCTCCGATCCTCCCAGTGCATCGGCAGGATGGCCTTCGTCGGCATCGTGACCGGCTCCCCGAACCGGATCGCGACCGTCCGGTCGATCCGCTCGCGAGCGCCGAAGCCCACTTCGGTCAGGAGCGCCTGGCTCGTGTCGTCCGCCCGGCGGGCGATGCCCGGGAGCCACTCCTCGGGCGACCGGGTCAACGCAGCCTGTACCCGCTCGAACGGGAGCTGCAGCTCGACGAAGTACCGAGCGAACATCAGGCCCCGTGCTCCATCACGTCCAGGCGCGTGTAGTAGTCGGGCATCTCCCGCAGGTGCGCCAGCGCGATCTTCCCCGTCAGGACGGGGTCGTCGTTGGTGATGTTCGTCCGGGGATCGCGTGAGCCGTGCTCCAGCTCGACGTCCATGCCTCGGCGGAGGTCGTCCAGCGTGAACGCCTCGTCCTCGAGGTCGATCTCGAGCACCGCGGCGACCGCCGCGACCTGCTCGACGGTGAAGCGGGTGCGCATCAGGTGGCCGTACATCGCGTTCGCCTCCTCGTTCGTACGAGGCGACGCTAGCGCCGCGCTCGTGGCCGAACCCGGGCCGAAGGACCCCTCTCGGAGGGGTCCACGGGTGCCCCCGGAGGCCGCTGGAGGCCCACTGTTAAACTTCGCGTTCCGGCGCCGGTAGCTCAATGGATAGAGCATCTGACTACGGATCAGAAGGTTGGGGGTTCGACTCCCTCCCGGCGCGCACGTCACTCGACCGGAGTGAACGACGGGTCCGCGCGAACAGCCTGTATCCGGATCTGCTACGGGATGGGCCTCTTCTCATGCTCTTCGGCGGCTGCGTAAGCTCGACCCCACCCGCCACTGAGGAGGTTCGATGATGAGCGATCGAACGCGCGACAACGCCCTCGACCACGTGATCGTGGTTCTGTTCGAGAACCGTTCGCTCGACAACGTGCTCGGGCATCTGTATGGCCCCGATGATGGCAAGACCTTCGAGGGCGTGATCGGGAAGGGGTTGAGCAACCCGATCCCGGACTGGGCCGAGCACGACGCCGAGAAGAAGGTCGTTCCGTACACGGTCGCGACGGATATGGACTCGCCGAACCCCGACTCGGGCGAGGAGTGGTACACACGAACACGCAGCTGTTCGACGTCCTCGACGAGCACAACCGCTTCAAGATCGGTGAGGGAGTGACCACGCCGTGGAACGCGCCGCAGCAGGGTGCGACGCCGACGATGGACGGGTTCGTCACGGACTACATCAGCACGTTCACCGGCGAGATGGGCCGCCAGCCGACCTACGAGGAGTACGCGCACATCATGACGGGGTTCACCCCGGAGCAGCTCCCGGTGCTGAACGGGATCGCCCGTGCGTTCGGGGTCTTCGACCACTGGTTCTCCGAGGTGCCGTCGCAGACGTTCATGAACCGGTCTTTCTGGACCGCCGCGACGTCGTCCGGGATCGTCGTGAACGCCCCGGTGAAGAAGTGGTTCACGAAGAACGACGCCGAGACGATCTTCGAACGACTCGAGCAACACGGGAAGACGTGGAAGATCTACGTGATGGAGCCGATGGCCTTGTCGTTCCACGGCATCATCCACTACTCGCGCCTGAAGGATCGGCTGGCGACGAACGTGGTGCCGTTCGCCGAGTTCGAGCGAGACGCTGCCGCGGGAACCCTGCCCGACTTCTCGCTCATCGAGCCGAACATGATCAGCGGACACGGCGACTATCATCCGGCCTTCGGGCGCTCGTTCGGCCCTTCCCTCGATGTCGATCCGCTCGACCCGCCGTCCTCGACGCTGGCCGGCGAGGCCTTCTTGGAGCGCATCTTCAACGCCTACCGATCCGGCACGTCGGCGTCGGGCACCAACGTCTGGAACACGGCCCTGCTGATCGGCTGGGATGAGCCGGGCGGAACGTACGATCACGTCCCGCCGGGAGCCGTCCCGCCACCCGATCCGGACGGACCGGCCGGAGAGTTCGGGTTCACGTTCGACCGATCCGGGTACCGCGTTCCGGCGATCCTCGTCTCTCCGTGGGTCCCGGAGGGTTCCGTGTTCAACGACGAGTATCGGCACACCTCCTTGATCGCCACCTTGCGGAAGAGCTGGAACCTCGGGGATGCGTTGACCCAACGTGACGCCGCAGCCCGAACCTTCGACGACCTGTTCTCGCTCGAGCAGCCGCGGGACCCGTCAACCTGGGCGACCTTCGCCGCCCTTCCGGTTCCGGCGTGGCACCTCGACGAAGCGGCCTTCAACGAGGGGCTGAGCGCACTCGGCAAGGCCATGGGACCGGGGATCGTGGAGCACGCCAAGGAACTCGGGCTCGAACTCCCACCGGAACTCGACGAGCCCGATGCGGAGATCACCCCCGAGGTCATGTTCCATCTGATCAGACAGGCTGCCTGGCGCTACTTCCCCCTCCTCGCGCCGGACGCCGCAGCGAAGCCCTCCTAGCACCCGTCCTCTCTCTCGGTGAGCCAGCCGTCGCCGTTGGACTCGCATACGCTCGGTCCATGGCCGAGCCGCGGGATGTGACGGATCGCATCGGGCTGCTCCGCCCGATGCGCCACCGCGACTTCCGTCTCCTGTGGATCGGCCAGACGATCTCGATGATCGGCGACGGCACGTACTACGTCGCCGTCGCCTGGCTCGTCTACCAGGACCTCAGCGGGTCGCCGGCGGCCTTCGCCGCGGTCGGCGTCGCCTGGTCGCTCCCCCAGCTGCTGCTCCTGCTCGCGAGCGGAGCGCTGTCCGACCGGATGGATCGGCGCCATCTGATGATCGCCGGGGACCTCCTCCGCCTGTGCAGCATCCTGGCGGTTGGGATCTTGACGCTCGCCGATCAGATCACGATCCCGATCCTCGTCGGCCTGGTCATCTTCTATGGCAGCGGCCAGGCGCTCTTCGGTCCGGCGTTCTCGTCGATCATCCCGTCGATCGTGCCCGACGACGTCCTGGTGGAGGCCAACTCGGTCGGGCAGGTCGTCCGGCCCTTCGCCATGACGATCGTAGGCCCCCTGATCGGAGGGCTGTTGCTCGCGTTCGGGACGGGGTGGGCGTTCGTCTTCGACTCGCTCACGTTCGGTGCGTCGGCCGTGTGCATCCTCCTGATGCACGCGAGGAAGCCCTCCGAGGCGGCGGCCCACGAGTCGCTGGTGCCGCAGATCAAGGAGGGGATCGCGTACGTCCGGAGCCAGACGTGGATCGTTGTCGCGCTGGGTGCCGCGACCGTGAGCCTCTTCTGTGTGTGGGGACCGTGGGAGACGCTGATGCCCTACGTGATCAGCAACGACCTGTCGGGCAGCGGGGTCGACCTCGCCCTGGTCTTCGCGGCCGGCGGTCTCGGATCCGTGCTGGTGGGGATCTTCGCCGCCCAACGCGGATCCATCGGCCGCCGACCGCTCACGCTGATGTACCTGGCGTGGGCGCTCGGGATGCTGATGACCGCGGGGTTCGGGCTGATCACGGCCGTGTGGCAGGGGCTGATCGTGGCCTTCGTGGCGGAGGGCTCGATCTCGCTGCTGATCGTCCTTTGGTACACGATGCTCCAACGACTCGTGCCGGGGCGGTTCCTCGGGCGGGTCATGAGCCTCGACTGGATGATCTCGATCGCGGGGCTGCCGCTCTCCTTCGCGGTCGTCGGTCCGCTCGCCAACTGGATCGGCACCGACCAGACGCTCATCCTCGCCGGCCTGCTGGGGGCGGCCGTGACGATCGCCGCGATGTTCATCCCGGGGGCCTTGGCGCCCGAACGCGACGGGCGGCTCGCCGACGCTTCCGCGCCCCCTGCGTAGACGCTCAGCGCATCCATCACCGCGACGGGTCGATCCTGGCGCCGACCCCCAGCAGGATGAGCGACGCCAGCAGCGCGACCGCGAACGCACCCGCGATCCCGCTGCGCAGCGTCGCGTCCGAGGAGGCGGCGAACGCGATCGCGGCGCCACCGAACCCGGCGCCGGCGGCGATGCCCAGCATGTCCATCAGGAGCGTCGGCGAAAGCTCGGCGGCCTCGCGACCGGCTTCGGCCCTCGCCATCACAGCGAGGGGAACCGTCGGGTAGGCCACGCCCATCCCGAAGCCGGCGATCGCCCAACCGACGTACGCGAGGGCCAGCGGCCCGCCCCCGAGCACCGCGGCGAGGGCGGTGACGCCGGTGATCAACATCGCGTCGCCGAGGATGACCAGCGTCCCCGCCCGCATCCGGCCCGCCTGGCGCGATTGCCACCAGGAACCGGCCGGCCACGTGATCGCCGCAACCGTCAGCGCCAGCCCGGCCGCGAGGACCGATGTGCCGCGGATGTTCGTCAGCATCAAGGGCGTGTAGGAATCGGCGGCGACGAACGCGGCGGAGAGCAGGAACGCCGCGAGCGCGGCCGCCGGCACGCCGCGGCGCGCGAGGAACGTGCCCGCCGGCACGATGCCGCGGAGCGCCACCACCGTCACGATCCCACCGACCAGGACCAGCGCGACCGACCGAGCCGACGTTCCGCTCAGCCCGACGAGCAGGAGCGCTGCGCCGAACATCAGGACGATGGGTCGAAGGACCGGCGGCCGCGGCGCGTCCGGATCGCCGATGTCGCTCAACACCGGGAGGACGAGGACGACGGCGACGACCAGCAACGGGATCGGCACGATGAAGGCCCATCGCCAACCGACCGTGCTGGCCAGCAAGGCGCCGAGGGGGGGTCCGAGCAACCCGGGCAACAGCCACGCGGTTGCGAGGAGCGCGAGGACGCGCGGACGGATCTCCACCGGGAGGGTCTTCGCCACGGCGCCCAACGAGAGCGCGTACCCCGCGCCGCCCGCCGCTCCCTGGAGGAACCGCCCGACGATCAGGACCTGCATCGTGGGGGCCAGCGCGGAGACCAGCAACCCGGTCAGGTAGACCGTCGCCACGATCGGCAGCACGCGACGGGGCCCGAAGCGGTCGACCGCAGCGCCCGCCACCGGGATCGCGCCGAACTGCGCGAGCGCGGCGGCCGTGAAGCTCCACCCATACAGAGGCAGGTGTCCGAGGTCGCGCAGGACCGACGGCATGACCGCCGCGACGACCAGGATGTGCACGGCGACGAGGGTTTCGAGCAGCACCAACCCCACCACCAGGCGCCCTCGCGCCCCGCGGAAGACATCCCTCCATGGGGCCGGGCCGGCCGGCGTTGGCTCCATGCGCGAAGGGTACGCGGGCGCGCCGTAGACTCGGTCGCATGGAGTACACCCATGTCGGACACCTCGGTCTCGTCGTGAGCCGCGTGTGCCTCGGCACGATGAACTTCGGGCCGCACACCCCCGAGGCCGACAGCCACACGATCATGGACGCGGCGCTCGCGCACGGCGTGAACTTCTTCGACACCGCGAACGTGTATGGGCGCCATCTCGGCGTCGGCGCGACGGAGGAGATCATCGGGCGCTGGTTCGCGAAGGGGAGCCATCGCCGTGACGAGGTGGTGCTCGCCACGAAGGTGTTCGGCACCATGGGAGATTGGCCGAACGAATCGCGGCTGTCGAAGTATTCGATCATCCACCAGTGCGAAGCGTCGCTGGATCGGCTCCAGACGGACCGCATCGACCTCTATCAGATGCACCACATCGACCGTGCCGCGTGGTGGGACGAGATCTGGGAGGCCATGGATCAGCTGAAGCTCCAGGGGAAGATCCTCTACGTCGGCTCGTCGAACTTCGCCGGCTGGCACATCGCGCGCGCGAACGAGATCGCGAACTGGCGACACTCGCTGGGCCTCGCGACGGAGCAGTCGATCTACAACCTGCTCGAGCGGACGGTGGAGCTCGAGGTGATCCCCGCGATCGCCGAATACGGCATGGGCATGATCCCGTACAGTCCGCTCGCCGGCGGTCTGCTTTCGGGCGCACTCGAGAAGGTGACGGAAGGGCGCCGCTCGCAGGGGTACATGCTGGAGGAGATCGAGATCAACCGGCTGCAGCTCGAACGGTGGGAGGCGCTCTGCAAGGAGCTGGGGGAGCGACCGGCCGACGTCGCGCTCGCGTGGCTGCTGCACCAGCCGGCGGTGACGGCACCGATCATCGGTCCCCGCACCGAGGAACAGCTGCTCGGCTCGATGCGAGCGATGACGATCAAGCTCTCGGAGGACGTGCTCCGCAGGCTCGATGAGATCTTCCCCGGGCCGGGAGGCTCCGCGCCCGAGGCCTACGCCTGGTAGCCGCGTTCAGCGGTCTCCGGTGTCCCGATCGCCCGCCAGCGCGCGCTCCACGTCTCGCGCCGCGCGGGTGACCGCCGGCGCCGCGCGGCGGACCCGGGCCGGCCCCAGCCGGCTCTCCGGCGCGGAGACCGAGACCGCGGCGAGGATCTCGCCATCGGGTCCCAGCACCGGCGCGCTGATCGATGCGACGCCGGTTTCGCGCTCACCGTGGCTCTCCGCCCAGCCGCGCCGACGCACCGCGGCGAGGTGCGCCGCGAGCGGGTCCGTGAGCGCGTCCTTCGTGGACCAGGCGAGCAGGACCTTCCCGGCCGATCCCTTCGTCAGGGGCAAGGCCGCGCCGACGTCCACGATCGTGCGGAGCTCCTGATCGGAGTCGACCGCGTCGACGCAGATCCGTCGGTCGCCGTCGCGGATGTACAGCTGCGCGCTCTCGCCGGTGGCGGCCGCGAGCCGTTCGAGGGACGGCCGTGCGAGCTCGCGGAGCGGCAGGTCCGCGCGAGCGGCCGCCGCGAGACCGAGCAGCCCCGGACCGAGCACGTACCCGACGCCGTCGGCCTGGAGCACGAGGCCGTGTTGCTCGAGGGAGCGGAGCAACCGGTGCGCCGTGGGGCGGGTGAGGCCCGTCGCGGCCGCGATCGCGGCGAACGATCGGTGGCCGGCTTCGACGGCGCGGAGGATCGCGACGCACCGATCCAGGACCCCGACCCGGGTACGCACGGTTGCCATCCCTCTGCTACGCTCCCCCCGATATTCCATATACCGGACTCACAGTTCCATTATATGGAACTCTGCACACACCGTCGAGGAAGGCCGGGGATGGGCAGGACGCTCGCGGAGAAGGTTTGGGAAGAGCACGTCGTCCGTCGGGCGGATGGCGAGCCCGACCTGCTGTACGTCGATCTGCATCTCGTCCACGAGGTGACGAGCCCGCAGGCCTTCGACGGGCTCCGCCTGAGCGGCCGGAGGGTCCGGCGCCGCGATCTCACCGTGGCGACGATGGATCACAACGTCCCCACGACGGACGGTCCCGTCACGGACGGGATCAGTGCGCGCCAGATGGAGGCGCTCCGACGCAACGCGGAGGAGTTCGACATCACGCTGTACCCGTGGGGCGGCGCGGGACAGGGGATCGTGCACGTGATCGGGCCGGAGATGGGCTACACGCAACCGGGCATGACGATCGTCTGCGGCGATTCGCACACGTCCACGCACGGCGCGTTCGGCGCCCTCGCGATCGGGATCGGGACCTCCGAGGTGGAGCACGTCCTCGCCACCCAGACCCTTCCCCAGTCCAAGCCGAAGTGGATGGCCGTGACGGTCGAGGGAGATCTCCCCGCGGATTGCAGTGCGAAGGACATCATCCTGGCGATCATCGCGACGATCGGGACGGGCGGCGGCGCCGGGCACGTGATCGAGTACCGCGGTCCGGTGATCCGAGCGCTGTCGATGGAAGGCCGGATGACGGTCTGCAACATGTCGATCGAAGGCGGTGCGCGCGCCGGCATGGTCGCGCCCGACGACACGACGTTCGCCTACGTGGAGGGCCGGCCGCACGCGCCCCGTCAGGCCGCGTGGGAAGCCGCCGTGGACCACTGGCGCACGCTCCGCTCGGACGACGACGCGGTCTTCGACGCGGAGGTCGCGATCGACGCGTCGAGCCTGCGCCCGTACGTGAGCTGGGGCACGAACCCGGCGCAGTCGGTCACGATCGACGGTGTCGTGCCGGACCCGGCCACGCTGGAGCCGGCGAAGCGCGAAGCGGCCGAACGCGCGCTCCGGTACATGGCGCTCGAGCCCGGCACGGCGATCCGCGAGGTCCGACCGGACACGATCTTCATCGGCTCGTGCACGAACTCGCGGCTCGAGGATCTGCGGGTCGCGGCCGAAGTGGTGCGTGGGCGAAGGGTGGCCGAGGGACTCCGCGCGCTGGTCGTGCCGGGGTCCGTCGCCGTGAAGCTGGACGCGGAGCGCGAAGGGCTCGACCGGGTCTTCACGGACGCCGGGTTCGAGTGGCGCGGCGCGGGCTGCTCCATGTGCCTCGGCATGAACCCGGACATCCTCGGACCCGGCGACCGATCCGCGTCCACGTCGAACCGCAACTTCGAGGGACGGCAGGGCAAGGGCGGCCGCACGCATCTGGTCAGCCCGCGCGTGGCGGCCGCCACCGCGATCGCCGGGCACTTCACGACCCCGGAGGATCTCTGAGATGGAACCGGTCGTGCGGATCGAAGGGACGGCCCTGCCGCTGGATCGCGCCGACGTCGACACGGATCAGATCATCCCGGCCCAGTACCTGAAGCGGATCGAGCGGACCGGCTTCGGCGCGTACCTGTTCGACGAATGGCGCAAGGACCCGGACTTCGTGCTGAACGACCATCGGTTCGACGGCGCCACGATCCTCCTTGCGGGCGCGAACTTCGGGTGCGGCTCGAGCCGCGAGCACGCGCCGTGGGCGATCGAGGACCACGGGTTCCGGGCGGTCGTGGCGCCGAGCTTCGCGGACATCTTCCGCAACAACTGCCTGAAGATCGGCCTGCTCCCGGTCGAGCTCCGCGAGGAGTCGGTCCGCGCGCTGATGGACGCGGTGCTCGACGACCCCACCACCACGATCGTGGTCGACCTAGACGCGCTGATGGTGCGCGCCCCCGGGATCGACGAGGTGTTCGACATGGAGCAGTTCACGCGATGGCGGTTGCTGGAGGGGCTCGACGACATCGGCCTCACGATGCGCCACACGGCCGAGATCGACGCGTTCGAAGCGTTGCGGCCGGACTGGCTCCCGACCGCCTGATCAGTCGCTGCCGCGGCGTTCGCGGATGCCCGCCCGCAGCAGCGCGTCCTCGGTCGTCTCGCGCGTGAGCGCGGTCAGCGCGTCGGAGTGCCGCACGCCCACGTGTTCGGCGTGGGCGAGCCGTTTCGCCTTCGCCGGCAGACGCTCCAGATCGGACCGGAACCGTTCACGCATCCGTGCGATCGACGGATCGGGCTGCAGACGCCGGCCGTCCCGCATCACCGGTTCCAGCAAGTGGCGCCAGCCCGGGCCTGGTTCGGCCTCGTCGCGCAGCGCCAGCACGTCGTCCTCGCCCTCGTGCCGCCAGACCTGCTTGGGGCCGGGCGCGGTCGCTTTCGCGGCCGACAGCTTCATCGCCGGCCTGCCGTCGTACTCCACCAGCTTGTAGACGGTATCGACGTAAGGCGCGTCGGCCGAGACCCCGAGCTGCGTGCCGATGCCGAACGCATCCACCGGCGCGCCGCCGCGCACCAGCTCGGCGACCTCGTGCTCGTCAAGCCCACCGCTGGCGAAGATGCGCGCGTTCGGGAATCCCGCTTCGTCCAGGATCGCGCGCGCCTCGCGCGCCAGCTGATCGAGGTTGCCGCTGTCCAGGCGCACGCCGATCCCGTCCGAGATCCCCAGCTCGCGGGCGATCGCGATCGCGTTGCGGACCCCGTTCGGCGTGTCGTAGGTGTCCACGAGGAACGTCGTGCGGGCCGGGTGGTCCTTCGCGAACGCGCGGAACGCCTCTTCCTCGGAGTCGAATGCCTCGACGAAGGAATGCGCCATCGTGCCGGCGACCGGGAGGCCGAGCTGACGCGCGGCGTCGACGTTCGAGGTCGCCGCGAAGCCGACGATCGCGGACACGCGCGCGACGGCGGCCGCCGCCTCGACGCCGTGCGTCCGCCGGAGCGCGAAGTCGACGAGCCCTTTCCCGTCGGCGGCGATGACGTACCGCGCCGCCTTCGAGGCGATCGTGGTGTGGAGCGTGACCTGGTTCAGCAGGAAGCTCTCGACCAGCTGCGCCACCGGGATCGAGGCGCTGACCTCCATGATCGGCTCGCCGCCGTGCACGATCGTCCCCTCGGGCATCGCCCAGACGTCGCCGTCGAACCGCAGCGGCGCGAGGTCCTCCAGCGCGCGTTCGTCGAACCCTATCGAGCCGAGGTAGGCCAGATCCTCCTGCGCGAACGAGAACCCCTCGAGGTGGTCGAGGCATCGCTCCAGTCCGGCGGCGACGAGGAAGCCGCGCTGTTTCGGGACCCCCCGCACGAACAGGCTGAAGGTCGCCGAGCCGGTCATGTCGCGCCGCAGGTAGCTCACCGCCATGTTGAGCTCGTAGAGGTCCGTGCGGAGCGCGCCCGGCATGGGGCGAATGTACCGGAAGCCACCGGCTACGCTGGCCGGAGATGTCCATCACGCGCAGCAGGTTCGAAGAGCTCGTCGCCGACGCGATCGACGGGTTGCCCGCGTGGGTCCTGGACGCGATGGACAACGTGGAGGTGCTGGTCGAGGACGTGCCGCCGCCCGGCCAGCCCGGATTGCTCGGCCTGTACCACGGCATCCCGTTGTCGCGGCGCGGCGCCGGCTACACGAACGTCCTGCCCGACACGATCACGCTCTACCGCGCGACGATCATGCGGGTCGCGGGGACCGACGAGCGCCGGGTGCGGCGGCAGGTCGCGCGGACCGTCGCGCACGAGGTCGCGCACCACTTCGGGATCAGCGACGAGCGCCTCCTCGAGATCGATGCGTACTGACGACGATCGGATGGGCCGCGCGCTGGAGGTGGCGCGGACCGCGGAGGCGCACGGCGACGTTCCGATCGGGTGCGTGATCGTGCGCGGCGACGACGAGATCGCCGCCGCCGGCAACGAACGCGAGCTCCGGCAGGATCCGACCGCGCATGCCGAGATCCTCGCGCTCCGCGACGCGTCCCGGGCGTCGGGGACGTGGCGGCTCGAGGGATGCACCCTCTACGTGACGCTCGAGCCATGCGCGATGTGCGCGGGCGCGATGGTCCTCGCACGCCTCGACCGGGTGGTGTTCGGGGCGGCGGATCCGAAGGCCGGGTTCGCGGGCTCGCTCGGCGACCTCGTCCGCGATCCGCGGCTGAACCATGCACCCGAGCTGACCGGGGGCGTGCTGGCCGAGGCGTGCGGGGACCTGCTGCGCGACTTCTTCCGGGAACGGCGCGTCAGCGGCTGAGCCTGGCGCGCGCCGTCTCCTCGATCCGGGACGCCACGTCCGGCATCTCCGCGCGCATCTCGTCGAAGCTCGGCCGGGTCATGACGGCCACTCGGACCGGCGACGCCGCGACGACCGTCGCCGTCCGACGTTCGTGCTCGAGGAGCGCGATCTCGCCGACGATGTCGCCGCGCCCGAGCGTCGCGAGCGTCTCGCCGTCCCTCGTCACGGCCACGTCTCCTTCGAGGATCACGTAGAACTCGTACGGGAACGCGCCCTCGTTCAGTAGGTGGTACCCCTCCGCGATGTCCACCTCGTCGGCCCAGCGCGCGACGCGCTTCCGCTCCTTCTTCGACAGGGTGCTGAACAGCGGCAGGTCCGCCAGCGTCTGTTCGTCCACTCGATCCTCCCGGCGCACATCGTGGCACGTCGCCGCGACCCGAGCCACCCGAGGGCCTCTTGCTAGACTCGCCGGCGGAGGCGTGCCGGAGCGGACGAACGGGACCGCCTCGAAAGCGGTTAGGGGTCTAATCCACCCCTCGCGTGTTCGAATCACGCCGCCTCCGCCACCGTCCGTCCCCGGCGCATCCGCGCCGGGCTCAGGCCACGGGAAGGTGCCCGGTCACGGTCGTGCCGGCCCCGGGCGCCGACGTGACCTCGAGCGAACCGCCGAGCGCCGACAGACGGTCGGCCATCCCCTGCAGTCCGGTTCCGTACCCGATCTCGCTCGGGTCGAAGCCGGCGCCGTCGTCCGTCACGGCGAACGAGAGGACACCATCCTCCTGCGAGAGGGAGACCACCGCCGATCGTGCGTTCGCGTACTTCGCGACGTTCTGCATCGCCTCGAGCGAACAGAAGTAGACGGCCGCCTCGACCTCCTGCGCGTAGCGGCCCGTCCCGTCCGAGGAGACCCGCACATCGATCGGCGACTTCTTGGCCTGCGACTCGAGCGCGGCCGTCAGCCCACGGTCGGCCAGCAACGGCGGGTAGATCCCGCGCGCCAGGTCGCGCAGGTCGTCGAGCGCCTCCTGCGTCGCCGTCGACAGGTCGGCGAGCGCCTGTTTCGTGGCCGCGGGATCGGTCTCGACCGTGCCGGCGGCCAGGCGGAGCCGGAGGCCGAGCGCGATCAGCTGCTGCTGCGCGCCGTCGTGGATGTTCCGCTCCAGACGCCGCCGCTCCTCGTCCTGCGCCGTCACGAGCCGCTTGCGAGACGCACGGAGCTCTTCGATCAAGCGAACGTTCCGCAGCACGAGACCCGCCTGGCTGCCCAGGTCGGCGAGCAAGGTCCGGGTCGCCTCCGTCGCGGGCTCGGACGGGGGCATCGACAGCGTGAGCGCACCCAGCAGCTCTTCCTGCTGCAGGACGGGCACGACCACCTCGGCGGGGATCGGCGGCAGCTCCGGGCCGGTCAACGGCAACACAGGCGCCGGTCGCGGTGTCGGTCCGGGCCATACGGCGGCGAGGTGCAGCTCTCGCTCGAGCCGCAGCCACACCTCAGCCGTCGTCGCGCCGGCTCCCTCGCCCACGACGCGAGCCATCTCGTCCAGGACCACGTCGCTCGAACGCATACCGGCCATGACGCCGGAGAACTCGGCGAGCACCTCGTAGGGCGTCGCCCGCTTCCCGTACACCACGAGATCCGCGAACCGCCGCGCCCGCGACAGCAGCGGCTGGAACAACACGGCGACGATGGCGGCGGCCACGAACGACAGCGCGGTGTTGCTCGAGCTCTGCACGAGCGCGCCGATGCCGCCGACGACGAGGGCGTAGATCAGGACGAACACCACCGCGATCGCGGCGACGACGATCGTCTTGCGGATCACGACGTCGATGTCGTAGAGGCCGTGGCGGAGGATCGCCGCACCCACGGCGGCGGGGATGCCGATCGAGATCGCCGCGAAGAAGATGGCGAACACGATGTTGCCGCAGTTCTCCGCGCAGCCGGCGGCCGAGCTCACCAGTTCGCCGACCAGCAGGAACACGATCCCCGCGACGGCGACGTACGCGAGCCACTTGATCCGCTCGCGATCGTCCTGGGGTGCGCGCCGGTAGCGGACCATCAACGACGCGATGCACAGGAGCCCTCCGACGACCGCGAGGACGCCGAAGATCGCGACCAACGCGGAGATCGGGCCGCCGAACCGCTCGATGCCCGCCGGGTTCTGGAACGACACGGCGGCGGACTCCGAGGCGTTCATCTGCACGGGGTTGACGATGCCGAAGAGCGCACTGCCGGCGGTCCCGATCACGACCGCCCACAGCACGACGCGCCACCTGGGACCGGGCACGGTTCCCGTGGGGAACAGTAGGAGGAGCAGGGCGGCCGCCCCGGCGGTCAACAACCAGGTCCAGAAGCTGACCAGCGTCACCCACTGCCAGGCGGGGAACGCGATCGTGGCGGTCGCCGCCGCGATGCCGTACTGCAGCGTGACCATCGAGATCGCGAGCCCTCCACCGACCCCGAGGAGCGTCCACCCCACGGCGTTCCCGCGGCGGCGGACGATGAGCGCGCCGATCGGGCCGAACGCGACGCCGGCCGCAAGGCACGACACGATCGTGAAGGGGAGGCCGACCTGGTCGTTCGCGATGAGGGCGAGGACGATCGCCGCGAACGACAGGACCGCGATCGCGACGCTCAGTGCGAACGGCAGCCGGCCACCGACGGAGCCCCCACCGTCCATCGGGTGAGCCTAGCGAGGCCGGGACGGACCCGCGTACGTCCCCCTCGTAACGAGCGGCGTCGCCACCGAGACCGAACGGGCAGGAGGTGTTGCATGACCGAGACCACGAACCGCAAGGGCAACCCGATGCCGACGACCGAGGAGGAGTGGCGTGACCGGCTGACGCCGCAGCAGTTCGAGGTGCTCCGCAACAAGGGCACCGAGCGGGCGTTCACCGGCGCCTACGCCTCCACCAAGGAGCCCGGCGTCTATCGGTGCGCCGGGTGCGGCGCCGAGCTGTTCAGCTCGGAGGCGAAGTACGAGTCGGGAACCGGCTGGCCGAGCTTCTGGGAACCGATCGATGGAGCCGCGGTCGAGCTGCACGAGGACCGGAGCCTCTGGATGGTCCGCACCGAGGTCACGTGCTCGCGGTGCGGCGGCCACCTCGGCCACGTCTTCCCCGATGGGCCACGCCCGACCGGCGACCGCTACTGCGTGAACTCGGCCGCGCTCGAGCTGGATCCGGCGGCGTCAGCGGACGCACGCTGATCCCGCGGGGGGCGGGCGGAGCCGGGCCCGCCCGCTACCCTGGAGGACATGCCCGTTCGTCGTCGATCTGTCTTCGTTGTCGTCCTGACCGCCGCAGTTCTGGGCGTCGCACTGGCTCCCGCGGCGACCGGCGCTCAGGTGCGGTTCGGCCGACTCGGGATCGGTGACTCCGTGATGCTCGGGGCGAAGGTCGACCTCCTGCACCACGGCTTCAGGGTCGTCGACGCCGTGGAGTCGCGGCAGTTCTACAAGATCGTCGGGATCGTCGATCACTGGAAGCGACTCGGGAGGCTGCCGAAGGACGTCGTGATCGGGTTGGGAACGAACGGGACCGTGGATCTGCCCGACTGCTACGCGGCGGTCCGTGCCGCCGGGCCGGACCGCAACGTCTTCTTCGTGAACCTCAAGGTGCCGCGCGTGTATCGGGCGATCGACAACGCGCGACTGGCGCAGTGCGCGGGTCACTTCCGCAACGCATACCTGATCGACTGGTACCACCACAGCGTCGGTCACCCCGGCTGGTTCTACAGCGACGGGTTCCATCTGCGGCCGAGCGGGCGCCAGGCGTACGCGACGTTCGTGTCGCAGCGGATCGCGGCGCTGACCTGACGACGGGCGGCCGGAGCCGGCTCGGTAGACTCGCGCCGGTGGCCTGCCCGAGCGGACGAAGGGGCACGCCTGGAAAGCGTGTAGGTGGGCAACCGCCTCGCGGGTTCGAATCCCGCGGCCACCGCTCGGTCCGGAGATCGCGACCGCGTGCGTGCAGCACCCTGTATGCGCGCAGGGGTCCGTGGCAGGTTACGGGAGCTGCCATCCGGGGCAGCGGAGCGGCGCGACCGGGCCCGGCGGTTCGGCGGCGGACTCCAAGTGGCGGCGCACGTCGTCGAAGTCGGTCCATGCCACGGATCGCACGCCGTCGCGACGGCAGATATCGACCAACGCGTCTTTCGCGAACGTGACGTCGGCGTAGAGGGCGGCGTAGCGATCGGAGATGCCTTCGCCGACGAAGGCGACGGGGCCGTGGGCCTCGCGCGCGGCCAGGACGGCGCCCATCTTGCAGGTGCCGCAGCCGATGCAGGTCGCGTGTCCGTTCGGGAACGAGATCGCGCCGTCGCGCCATGCGTTCGTGATCACGCCGACGTCCTCGATGCCGGCGGCCTCGAGCAGCGGCGCGATGTAGAGCCCGAACCCGTCCGACACGATCGTGACGGGCACCCCGAGCGAGCGAGCCCATGCCACGAACGGTCCGAAGGTCGGATCGATCGGGCAGTGTTCGCGGACGTAGCCGACCATCTCGTCGACGGGTGCGCGGAGCATCGCGGATTGCGCGGAGATGACGTCGCGGCTCCCGATCTCGCC
>DATIWE010000056.1:0-105271 GCA_035519495.1 Actinomycetota bacterium | reverse complement strand
TCGGCGCCGCGGATCTTCGCCCCCTGGAGCGCGGACAGACCGATGCCGCCGAGGCCGATCACGGCGACGCTCGATCCCGGGAGGACCTCCGCCGTCTGCACGGCTGCGCCGACGCCCGTCGAGACGCCGCATCCCAGGAGGCACGCGCGATCGAACGGGATCTCCGGCGGCATCGGGATCGCCTGCGCGGCGTGCACCACGGTGTGGGTGGCCATCGTCCCGCACGCGAGGACGCCGGCGAGCGGCGCGCCGTCGCGTGCCCGTCGCATGCGGGGCGGCTGGGTCCACGCGTGCGAGCAGCGCCTCGGCTGGTTCCGGCGACAGGGCGCGCAGGCGCCGCAAGGGACCGCCCACGCGATCACGACGGGATCGCCGACGGACAGACCGTCGACGCCGTCGCCGAGGGCCTCGACCACACCGGCGCCTTCGTGGCCGAGCAGCATCGGCAGCGGCGCACCCCAGTTGCCGTTCTCGCGCGCCCAGAGGTCGCTGTGACACACGCCGTTCGCCACGATCCGGACGAGCACCTCGCCGGGTCCGGGGTCGTCGACCTCGATCGGCTCGACGACGATCGCGCCGCCCAGCGTGTCGACCACGGCCCCGATCGCTTCCCGCGACATCGCGACCTCCGGTCGCTCGGGCGAAGCTCACCTCCGGCCTCGCGTGGACGTCGGGACCCTACTTCAACGCCAGCTCGACCCGTTCGGTCGCGGGGCGGGCGCCCATCCGGTCGTAGGTTAAAAGCGCGTCCCGCAGGAACGTCTGCGCCTCGTCGGGCGGTGACACGCTCGCGAGCCGTTCTTTCGTCCCGGCCGCTTCGTAGGGGACGCCGAGCGCCTCGAACGCCTCGAGGGAGCGCAGCCAGAGCTTGCCGGCGCTTTCGGGATCGCCACGCACCGCCGCGAAGTCCCCCTCGGCCCGGTCGCACGCCGGGGGGAGCATCGCGAAGCCGTCCTGGTCGCGCCGGGCATCCGGGAGGAACGCGGCGAGCGCGTCGGGATCGTCGAGAGCGCTCAAGGCCTCCAGCACCACGAGCGTCGCGTGCAGGCGAGGCCACGGCGGCGACGAGCCGCGCGCGGCGCTCGCGAGCCGGAGCCCTTCGTCCGCATCGCCCTCCGCGATCCGCAGCCGGGCGCGCCAGCAGTCGACGTAGCCGGCCCACAACGGGTCGGTCGAGACGAACGGCTTCGCAAGGTCGCCGAGCTCGCGCGCCCGCGCCGCGTCGCCGCCCAACGCCGCGCGGGTCGCTCCGGCCAGGACCCCGGCGTGGAGCAGCTCGCAGGTCGCGTCGGCCTCCTCGGCGAACGCCGCCACGTGCGCATCGAGGATCGGATCGAGCTCGCGCCAGCGGCCCAACTGCAGCAGCGTCGGGATCACGAAGCCGGTCGCGTGCATCAGGTCGTGCGCGCTGAGGTCCCGGGCGAGCTCGTACCCGCGCATCCCGAGGTCAAGCGCGCGCTCCGGCTCGCCCGCCACGTCGCGAGCCCAGATCGCGGTCTCGACGAGCCCGAGCGAGCGCTGGGCGGGCGACGAGATCCGGTCGAAGACCTCGACCTCGCGGCTGAGCTCGGCGACCCGCTCGTACGAGCCGCGCGCCATGTGGACCTCGCAGAGGAACTCCCGCGCGAACGCCTCGAGCTCGGGCAGCTCGAGGGCGCCGGCCTCGTCCAGCGCGGTCGAGAGCGAGCGGGTCCGGTCTTCGAAGGAGTCGACCTGCCCGCCCGTGCTCCGCCACCAGATCGCCGCCGCGCCCCACAGGGCCCGGAGCCAGGCGACGTCGGCCGGATCCGAGGCGCACGACAGCCCTTCGAGCACGAGGTCGTCGACCATCGCCGGTTCCTGCATGGAACTGAACGCGCCGCTCCGGGCGAGGACCAGCTCGGCCGCCTTCTTGCAGACCCGCCCTCGGTCCCCGTCGGCGGCCGGATCGTCGCGGAGCAGCGAGATCGCGTCCCGATAGGCAGAGAGGGCCTCGTCGCCGTGGATCGCCGCCTCGTGGTCGTCGCCGGCGGCCTCCAGCGCCTTGGCGCGGTCGGCGCGCGTCGACGCCAGGGCGACCGCCGTCGTGTGGAGCTCGACGGCGCGCGGCACCGCGTACCGGCTGCGGGCGATCGACCCGGCGAACAGCAGCGCGTCGAACGCGGCGCGTTCGACGTCCCGCCGTCTCTCGGGCTCGTCGAACCACGCCAGGTCCGCGTCGCCCGTGACCGCCCGGACGTAGTGATCGGCGATCAACTCCGCGACCTCCTCGGAGCGATCGCCCGCGACGGCGGTCATCCACGATGCGACCTCGGCGTGTGCCCGAGCGCGCCGCGCGACCGGGAGCGATCCGTAGGCGACGTCCCGGATCAGCGCGTGGGCGAAGCGGTGCTCGGCGTTCCCCGCGAAGCTCGAGACGGGCTGCGCACGCAGGAGGCCCTTCGCTTCGAGCCCGGCCAGGGCGTCGGTGAGATCCGGACGCCGGAGCGTGCGCGCGAGCGGCTCCGCCCAGAAGCTCCGGCCCACGACGGACGCCTCCTGGAGCGCTCGCTTCTCGACGGGCGGGAGCGCGTCGATCCGGGCCGCGAGGACCGCGAGTACCGTGTCCGGCAGCGTGGGGGAGTACGCGCCGGCGCGCGCCACCCAGCCGTCGGCCTCGCGGACGACCACGCCCTCGTCGATCAGCCGTCGGACCATCTCCTCGAGGAACAGCGGGTTGCCCTCGGCCTTCTCGGTCATACGCGCGCGCAGATCCGCGGGCAGCTCCGCGCCGACGAGGAGACCCGCGACGAGCTGCGCGCTCTGGTCGTCGGACAACGGCTCCAGTTCGAGGATCGCGGAGCCCGCGATGCCGTCGGTGAACGCCGGATCGGACGCGGCGAACTCCGGACGGGCCGTCCCGACGATCAGCACGGGCCCCTGCGAGCGGGTCGCGATCAGCCGCAGGATCTCCAGGAGTTGGTCATCCGCCCAGTGAAGGTCCTCGACCACGAGGATCGTCGGCCCGCGGCCGGCCAGCGCGGTGACGAACCTCGGCCAGGCGCGGGCGATCTGGTCGCCGACCTCCTCGGGCTCCAGCCCATCCAGGGGGCCGCCGGCGAGCGGCAGCCCGGCGGTGACGGCGAGGGCGGCGGCGGTGATCCGCACGTCGTCGTCGGAAGCCCCGGCGTCGGCCATCGCCGCGCGGACCCCCGCGTGCACCCTGCCTGCCGCGACCTCGACCGCGTCGTCGAACGCGATCCCGAACGCCGATCGCAGCATCTCGCCGAGCGCCCAGTAGGTGATGCCGCGGCCGGTGGCGAGGCAGCGTCCCCGGTAGATCGCGGGGGTGGGGTCCCGCAGGGCGGCGCGGTCCATGAACTCGTGGAGGAGCCGGCTCTTCCCGATCCCGGCGGCGCCGAGCACGAGGACAGCACGGACCTCGCCTGACGAGGCGGCGTCGGCCAGTGCCTCCAGCAGCGACCCCAGTTCGCGATCCCGACCGACCATCGCCGTCGCGAGTCCGGTCGAGGCGCGCTCGCCCTCCATCCCGGGCTCGCGACCGAGCAACCGGTACCCCTGGACGATCCCTGATTTCCCCTTCAGTTCGAACGGGATCGGGGGAGCGAACCGGAAGGAGCGATGCGTCGCGGTGAACGTGCGCTCGCCCACGAAGATCGTCCCCGGCTCCGCGGCCTGTTCGAGGCGCGCCGCGACGTTCACCGCGTCGCCGGCGACGATGCGCTGGTCGACCTCGGCTCCGGCTGGCGTGATCACCTCGCCGGTGTTCACGCCGATGTGGATCTGGAGCCGCACCCCGTGCTGCCGTTCGAGGTCGGGGTTCAGCTCGTCGAGTCGCTCGAACATCTCGAGCGCGGCGCGGACGGCGCGCTCGGCGTCGTCCTCGCGCGAGACCGGGGCACCGAACACGGCGAGCGCCGCGTCGCCGATGTATTTCTCGATCGTGCCGCCCCACGCATCCACCGCCGCGGCCATCTCGATGAAGTACCGCTGCAGGACCGAGCGCAGGCGTTCGGGATCCAACCGCTCGCCGAGCTCGACGGAACCGGTCAGATCGGCGAACACGATCGTGGCGAGCTTGCGCTCCTCGCTCCAGGCAGTGACCTCGCGGAGCGGCGTCCGGCAGTGCCCGCAGTACGTGAAGTCGGCGGGGTTGTCCTTCCCGCAGCTCGGGCAGGCAGGCACGCTCGCATCCTAGCCGTGGATGCGAGCGTGCTCGAACCCGGAACCGCGGTTACGTCACGACGACCTTGCCGCACATCCCTCGGCAGACGCCGTTCACGAGCACGGAGTGGAACCGGCAGCGGAAGTGATAGACACCCCGGCTCCGGAACGTGAACGAGGTCGTGCCACCGCTCGTGAGCGTCGTGTTCTTCTTCCACCTGCCGCCGTAGGCGGTGACGGTGTGTGTTCCCGTCACCGCCTTCCACACGATCTTCGTGCCGGCGGCGACGCGGACGGAGCCCGGCGCCCAGTGGAACCCGGACGCGCCCCCGACCGCCCTGATGGACGATGCGGCGCCGGCCGACCCCGCGCTGAACACGGCCATCATCACCGCGATCACCGTGGCGATGATCATCAACCGACGTCGCATCGTTCCGTCCTTCCTTCGTGTCGTGCCGCTACGGGGTGCTGGTCACGGGGCAGTCGAGGACGATGTGCGTCCCCGTCTCGACGAGCTTGCCCTTCGCGATCAGCGCGTCGACCTGGTCGTCGCTCTTGATCACGATCGGCTTGACGCCGTGCTTCCACCGCTCGTTCGTCTCGAGCCACAGCGGGGAGTAGTCCTTCTCGCCCGGCTCGGAGCCGAGGACCATCAGCTGTCCCGGCGCGTGGCGGCCCTGGACGATGTAGATCTCTGGGAAGCTCGAGGGGTCGAGCGTTCCGAGCTGGTGGGCGAAGTTGATGTGCTTCGCGGCCGCTTGTGCCTTGCTCGAGACGTCCGTCGCCAGCATGCCGTCCTTGTGGGCGTCGTAGAACGTCATGAAGACCTTCGGCGGCTTGACGGAGCCGGGGTCGGCCACGTTGCTCGCGATCACGGGAGCGTTCAGGAGCAGCTTCCGCGCCGTCGTGGTGACCATGCCTCCCGCCCGGGCCGCGTCGATCTGGTCGTCGCTGGTGAGCAGCGTCGGCGTCATCCCCATGTTCCAGCGGACGTCGATCTCACGCCAGACGGGCGAGTAGTCCTTCTCCCCGGGCTCGGCGCCGAGGACCATCAGCTGGCCCATCGCCGACGCGCCGCGGAAGATGAAGATCCTCGGGAACAGACCCGGCTTCAGCCCCCTGAGGCCCGGCGCGAAGTTGATCCCCATCGCGTGCGCCTGCGTCTTCCCCGACGAATCGGTGACGACGATCGCGTCCTTGTGACCGTCGTAGAACGACCCCTGCACCGGCGAGGAGATGTGGTGCGCCGCCAGCGCGACGTTCGCCAGTCCTCCCGCCGTTCCGACGAGCGCGAGCGCGACGCATGCCGCGATCGCTGCGAGATGCCGCATGGAACCCTCCCTTCGGGCGCGCCACGGGCGAGCGCGGCCAGTAGATGTACGGGCGGCGCCCGTATCGGTTCAGTCCCGAGGGGATCTTTGCGTCCTCATCTCGGCTGTCGCTCAGATCTCGGAGGAACGCTGGCCGGCTCGAGCTGAGTCCGAGGTGCGTCAGCCCACCTTGAGCTCGCCCACCATGTTGTTCGAGACCTTGTGGAACAGGCAGTAGAACTGCACCGAGCCCGACTGCGGGAAGGTCACGGTGATCACCTTCGACTGTCCCGGGTTGATCGTCACGTTGATGTTCTGCGCGTCGATCGAGAAGTTGTGCGGCACGGTGGCGGTGTTCTTCACGGTGATCTTCAGCGTCTGACCGGGCGATCCCACCAGCTCGCTCGGTGAGAACGAGAAGTTCTCGGCCGTCATCGCGAGCGAGGTCTTGCCCGTCACGGTCGCCGTCCCGCCGCCGCCGCCGGATGGGCTCTGCGACGTCTGCGTGGCCGGGGGTGGCGTGGTCGTGGTCGTCGAGCTCGTCGAGGCGGCCGAGCTGGAGCTGGAGGTGCACGCCACCGCCAGCAGCAGCACGACGCCGAGCCCGACCGAGGCCGTCATCGATCCGAGGTTCCGTTCCCGCATGTCGTTGCCTCCCGTGTGTCTATGCAGCGTGGATAGCTGCGGAGCCGACCACGGTCCCGTCCGAGGTCGTGATCGTGAGCCGGTCGTAGTCCGTCATGTCCTGGTGCGTCACGATCCACGCGTCGCCCTCGCCGTCGTGGATGTGGAACGGCGGCCACGCGTAGGTGTCGCCGTCGGGTCCCAGCAGGGTGACCCGCGCCTCACCGTCGTACCCCGGCGCCTTCACCATCACGAGGCCCCACGACGACCACCCCTTCGTGGCGTCGCCGTCGTAGAGCACCACCCGTCCACTCACGGACGACCCCGTCGAGGGCTGGATCGCGCCGACGCGGAACTCCTTGCCGCCCAGGAAGCCCAACAGGGAGCGATAGCTGCCCGCATCGGCCGTCGCCAGGTTCGCCCGGTGGGACTGGGTGGCTCCCCACGTGATCGATCCAGCCACGAGCACGATCGCGATCGCCGCGGCGACGGCCGTCCAGACGGACCGGCGTTGGGAAGGAGTGGGAGGACGGGGCGCCGCGGGCACGGGTCCCGGCTCCTCCCACTCCTCGTCGAGGGCGCGCAGCACCCGGGCGCGCAGCTCCTCCGGCGGCTCCTGGTCGTGGACGGCGTGCGAGAGCGCAGCGACGCCCTCCTCGAGCTTCATCCGTTCCTCACGGCACGCGGCGCAGCCCCGCAGGTGCCGCCGGACCGCCATGTCGGTGGTCTCGTCGAGCGCGCTGAGGAGGTGCTCGGGGAGGAGCTCACGGACCTCTTCACACGTCATGATCCGCCTCCTTCGCCATCTCCTCGCGCAGCCGCAGCAGGGCCGCACGGATCCGTGTCTTGACCGTGCCCTGCGGGATCCCCTCCAGGGCCGCCACCTCGGCGGTCGTCCGGCCGCCGAAGTACGCCAGCTCCAGCGCCGAGCGCTGTTCGGCCGACAGCACGGCCATCGCCCGTCGCGCCCGCGACGAGAGGTCGGCGACGGTCGCCATCTCCTCCGGTCCCGGCGAGGGATCGTCCTCGCGCGGCACCCCGATCGCGTGCAGCGACCGCGCCTCCAGGACCCGCCGGCGCAGCGCGTCGATCGCCAGCGAGCGGGCCGTGAGGAGCACCCACGTCTCGAGGCGGCCCCGGACGGGGTCGAAGCGTTCGGCGGTCCTGACGAGTTTCACGAAGGTGTCCTGTACGAGATCCTGCGCCGATCCATCGTTGCCGAGCATCACGATGCCGAGGCCGTAGATCCGGGAGGCGAAGCGGTCGTAGAGCACGCCCGCAGCGCGCTCGTCGCGGCCCGCGAAGGCCTTCATGAGCGCGGCGTCCGCTTCCGGATCGTCGGTTCGCACGCGTAGCACGGTACTCCGTGGCAGTACGGGCGAAGCCCCGCAGCGGTTCAGCGGGGTTCGACGGCGCCGCCGTCGATCCGCAGGGCTCGGGCCCCCGCGGCGACCGCGAAAGCGGCCGGGTCGAGCGCCACGATCGGCACCACCGAGCCGTAGAGCTCGCGGGCCACGATCGCCCCGAGCGCCAGGATCGGGTCGGGTTCGGACAGCACGATCGCGACCGGCGCGGTACCGGCCCGGATCGACTCGGCCAGGACGGAGGAGCTCGAGCTCGAGCCTCGGCCGGCCGGCAGGACGAGGACGGATCCCGCCAGGCTGACCCCGTGCTGCGGGTGGTGGCCGTCGATCACGAGCCCGGTCCGGGGGTCCACGCCGCCCCAGAAGCTCAGCGGCTCCTCGAGGACCACGGTACGGCCCTCCGCGGTCCCCGCCACGAGCGAACGCCCGACGAGCGTCACCGGGGGTCCCATAGAGCGTCGTCCCGCCAGACGCGGCCGAGCGCGGCCGAGCGCAGGCATTCGCGGGTCGTGGCGAAGACCGGACGCAGGCCCAGGTTCCCCGGCGCGTACCAGGCCCACTTCCCGGAATCCGTCATCACGCAGCCCTCGGCGTCCGCGATCACCGGAACGAGGTACGTGCAGGTGTCCGAGACGACGATGATGCCCGAGGCGTCGAGGCGCTCGGGATCCGTGCTCGCGAGGACGTCGCGCGCCACGTTCACGTAGACCGGCACGACCGGCCGATCGCGCTCGACGGTGGCGAGGATCCGGTCGAGCTCCGTCGCGGAGGCGTGCGGTGTGCCGAGGCTGACCGCGCCGAGCGTCCCGTCGAAGGCGGCGCCCAGCTCGTCGCGCGCCGCCCGCAGGTCGGCGGCCCGGACCACGAGCTCGAGGTCGGGGCGGCCGCCGCCGAGGGCCGCCTCGAGGGTGGGCGCCTCCGGGGTGACGCCGACCGCGTGGAACATCGCGATCGCCCCGGAGGAGGCGGCCGCGGCGCCGAGCGCCTTGAGCCCGTCGGCGTCGGTCTCCGGCGGCAGGCCGACGATCGCCGGGATGCGGGTGCCGACGGCGTGGCCCAGCACCGTGCCGAGCGCCGCGAGCCCCGCCGACTCCTCCAGGAGACCGGGGCGGACATCGGCGTCGATCCGCACGACGGCGCGGGCCCGCCGCCCTTCGTCGGTGTGGAGCCCGACCGCCGGCGCGCGGCCGGTCAACGCGCAGCACACGTCGATGAAGTCGCCGTAGCGCTCGGTCCGGGCGCCCAACACGGCGTTCGCGAAAACGATCGCGTTCGACTCCGCCCACGCGATCTGCTCTCCGAGCACCGGTGGGTCGGGGAGCTGGTACGGCGCGCAGGTGAACGTCGGCCGGCATCCCATCGCGACGTACGCGTCCATCAGCCGGCGGCCCGCGGCCGCCGTCTCCGCGTCGAGGCGCACCCGGCCCGGGTGCACGAGGTCGAGCGACGCGACGTTGAGGGTGGTCGGCACCGCGACGCGCCCGCCCTGGATCCGCAGCAGCTCGGCGAAGGCCAGCCCGGCCTCGCCGTGGTAGAGGCAGCCGTCGATGTGCGCGCGCGAGATCGCGAGCAGCCTCGACGCGCCCATCACCTCGGCGGTCTCGACGAGGATCCGCATCGCGGTGGCCGCCGCCTCGCCGTCTCGGCCGTCCCGCATCGCCCGCTCGTCCGCCGTGAGCTCCACGGCTCGGCATCCTCGCACGTCGTCGCCCCTCGGTACGCTTCGCCGCGATGACCGATCCCCTCGATCTCCCGCGGCGGCGGGCCCGTCAGCTCGCGGTGATGGGGCAGCTCCTCGCGGCGCCGCGACCGACCTCACTACTCGAGACGGTGCGGGCGCTCGGCGAGGTCCAGCTGGACCCGACCGCGGTCGTCGCCCGGACCGAGCACCTCGTGCTGTGGAGCCGGCTGGGGTCGAGGTTCCGCGTGCGGGAACTGGAGCGGTCGCTGTGGGAGGAGCGGCGGCTGTTCGAGTACTGGGTCCACATCGTGCCGACCTCGGACCTGGCGATGCACCGGATCTCGATGCGGCGCTACCCGCACGGGCCGGCCTCGCGCTCGTCCTACATCCGCGAGTGGCTCGAGCAGAACGCGGCGTTCCGCCGCTACGTCCTGCGCGAGCTGCGCACGCGCGGTCCACTGCGCGCCCGCGATCTGGAGGACCGTACGGTCGTGCCGTGGCGGACGGGCGGGTGGAACGACGGAGGACGGCACACCGCGATGCTGCTCGACATCCTGTGGGAGCGCGGCGAGGTCATGATCGTCGGTCGCGACGGCCAGCAGCGGCTGTGGGATCTGGCGTCGCGCTCGCTGCCGCCGGCGCCGCGCCGCCCGCAGGCGGAGCTGGCGCGCGAGCTGGTCGAGCGGCAGCTGCGCGCACGCGGCGTGGAGCGCATCGAGCGGATCGGCCGCCTGTTCGACGGCCCCGTGCCCGGCCGTGCCGCCGCGATCGACCGGCTGCGTCGCGAGGGCGTGATCGTCCCGGTCCGGACCGTCGGACTCGAGGGCCGGTGGGTCGCGCACGGCGGCCTGCTGGACACGCCGTTCCGCGGCCGCACGGCGCTCCTGTCGCCGTTCGACGACCTCATCTCCGACCGCGACCGGACCGAGCGGTTGTTCGACGTCCGCTTCCGCCTCGAGATCTACGTCCCGAAGGCAGAACGCGAGTTCGGGTACTTCGTGCTGCCGATCTTGCGGGGCGACCGGCTCGTCGGGCGCATCGACCCCGTGTTCGACCGGAAGGCCGGCGTGCTCCGCGTCAACGCCGTCCACGCGGAGCCGGATGCACGGCCGGGGGACTGGGCTCCCGCCCGGCGCCAGATCGCACAGCTGGCGACGTGGCTCGGCGCCGGCGAGGTCGTCCTGCCCAGGCTCCCCGGCGTCTGGCGCTGAGAGGAACGACTGCGCCGCAGACCCGGTGCCGTTGCGTTCAAGAGCCCCCAGAGGCGTTCCGATGCAATCGGAGCACCCCTTGAACGGAAGGGCTCGTGGGCAGGAGAGACATCCGTCGTTCCGGTCGGCCGTTGTTCGTGGCCCTGGTCGCGCTTCTGCTGGGTTCCGCGTGCACCGGCGCGGCGCCGCCGCGGGCCGGCACGAGCGTGGCCATCCACGAGCACGACTTCCGCATCGACGCGTCGGCGATCACCGTCGCGTCCGGGGCGGTCTCGTTCGACGTCCATAACGACGCCCCGGCGACGCACGAGTTCGTCCTCGTGCGCACCGACGACCCGGACGACCGGCTGCCGATCGCCGCCGACGGGATCAGCGTCGATGAGGACGTCCTGACGTCGGTCGGCGAGTTGTCGGACGTGCCGGCCGGCGCAGACGAGACGCTCTCGCTCTCGCTCGCGCCGGGGCGCTACGTCTACTTCTGCAACATGGAGGGGCACTACATGGGCGGGATGCACGGCGTCCTCGAGGTCACCCCCGATGCGTGAGTCCCGGCGACTCCGGTGGATCCTCGCGCCGTACTTCGTCGTGGTGACCCTGATCGTCGGCTACAACGCGCATGCGATCGCGCAGCAGCGAGGCTCGGCCCTGGTCGTGAACGTCGCCGCCCGCCAGCGCGCGCTCTCGGAGCGGTACACGAAGGACGTGATCCTGCAGACGCAGGGCATCGCCGCGGATCCTCAGGACGACGCCGAGCAGCTCCGGGCGAACGCGGACGCGCTGCTGCACGGGGGTGAGGTTACCGCCGTCCAGGGCGCCGACGCGACCGTGGTGATCCACGGCGCCGACGATCCGCTCGTGATCGCGAAGCTCGACGAGGAGCAACGCCTGATCGCGAAGCTGCTCGACGCCGGCGACCAGCTCCTGCCGATGAGCCAGGCGACCCCCGGGTACGCGACCCGGCTGCAGGACCTCCGCGTGCTGGGCGGCCAGGTCAACAGCATCTCGAACGACGCCGTCGGCCAGATCACGCGCGACGCGGAGGCCGCGTTCGCGCGGCTCGTCGCAATCGGCATCGCTCTGGGCGTGCTGGGCGCGATCGCGGCGGTCGCGATGGGCCTCCTGCTGCGCCGCACGGCCGCGACCCAGGCCGCGCAGTTCCGTTCGCTGGTGCACCACGCGACGGACCTGATCACCGTGGTCGACGCGTCGGGTGCGATCCGCTATCAGAGCCCGTCCGCCGAACCGGTCCTCGGCAGATCCGCCGAGGAGCTGCTCGGGACCAGCTACCTGGGATCGCTCGACGCCGCCGACCGCGCCCACCTGGACGCCGTGTTCCGGGAGCTCGCCGCGACGCCGGGCGCCGCCGCGACGGCCGAGTACCGGGTCCGACACGTCGACGGCTCCTGGCGAAACGTCGAGAGCATCGTGACGAACCGGATGGACGATCCGAACGTCCGCGGGCTGGTGCTGAACACCCGCGATGTCACGGACCGCCGAGCGCTCCAGGACGAGCTCGCGCACCAAGCCTTCCACGATCCGCTCACGGGGCTCGTGAACCGCGCGGTGTTCCGCGACCGGGTGGACCACGCGGTCGCCCGGGCGGCGCGCCTGCACCAGCAGCCCGCGGTGCTGCTGCTCGACCTCGACGGGTTCAAGACCGTGAACGACGGGCTGGGGCACGACGCCGGGGACGAGCTGCTCGTCGCGGTCGGGCACCGACTGCAGGCGAGCGGCCGCTCGATCGACACGGTCGCCCGCATCGGCGGCGACGAGTTCGCGATCCTGCTGGAGGACGACGCGCGATCCGCCGGCGCGCGGACCGTCGCGGAGCGCGTGCTGGCCGTGCTCACCACGCCCTTCCAGGTCCGCGGCCGCGAGGTCTTCGTCCGGGCGAGCATCGGGATCGCGATCGCGGTGGCGGGGACGACCACCGACGAGCTGCTCCGCAACGCCGACGCGGCGATGTACGCGGCCAAGCGCGGCGGCAAGGCGCGCTACGAGTTCTTCGTGCCGATCATGCACGAGGAGGCGCTCGCGAAGTTCGAGGTCCAGGGCGACCTGGATCGCGGGCTGGCGCACTCGGAATTCGTGCTGCACTACCAGCCGATCGTCGACCTCGCCTCGGGATCCGTGGCGGGCGTCGAGGCCCTCGTCCGGTGGCGCCATCCCACGCGCGGGCTCCTGCCGCCCGCGGCGTTCATCTCGGTCGCCGAGGAGACCGGCGCGATCGTGCCGCTCGGGGCCTGGGTCCTGGGCGAGGCGTGCCGCCAGACGGCCGAGTGGCGCCGCGCCGATCCCGCGCGCGCCGACCTCTGGGTGAGCGTCAACCTCTCGACGCGCCAGTTGCTGGAGGCGAACCTCGTGACGGCCGTCCGGGAGTCGCTCCGCGCGAGCGGCCTCGAGCCGTCGGCCCTCATGCTGGAGCTCACCGAGGGCAGCCTGATGCAGGGCATCACCGAGACCGCGGTGAAGCTGCGGGAGCTGAAGGAGCTCGGTGTGCGGCTCGCGATCGACGACTTCGGCACGGGCGCGTCGTCGCTCTCGTACCTCCGGCGCTTCCCGATCGACCTGCTGAAGATCGACAAGTCGTTCGTGGACGAGCTCGGCGCGGACGATCCGGAGGGCCCGCTGCTCGTGCAGGCCATCCTCGACATCGCTCGGACCCTGCACGTCGACACGATCGCGGAGGGGATCGAGGAGGAGCGACAGCGGAACGACCTCCGCGACGCCGGCTGCCGCACCGGTCAGGGTTTCCTGTTCGCACGGCCGCTGCCGCCCGAGGAGGTCGGCATGCTCTTCGACGCGGGTGTCGATCCGCTCGAGGGCGCCTCGACCGGCTAGCGCCGGCGCCGCTCGGGGCGGCGAGCCGCGAACAGCGCCACCCAGTCGAACACGTCGAGCTCCGGCGCTCGCGCGTCCGCCGGCAACCCGCGCTCCTGCGCCAGCCGGCGCCACACCGCCGCAGGAACATCCGATCGGAACGCACCGCCGACCGGCCGGTCCGATCGTGCGAAGCCGCTCCCCACGAACCGCATGAACGCTGCCCGGCTCGCGGGCGGCAGCAGCGGTTCGTCGCGGCGGCGGACGCGAAGGACGCCGGCATCCACGCCGGGCACCGGATCGAACGCGCGGCGGGGGATCCGGCGGACGAACGAGAGCTCCCACCACGGCTGCCAGCCGAGCGAGACGAGCGTGTTCGGCCACACCGCCGCTCTCTTGCGCGCCACGTCGACCTGCACGAGCGCGTCCAGACCCTCCAGGGCCGACGCCGGTTCGTCCAGCAGGCGTCGGAGGATCCGGGTGCCGAACGAGAACGGGAGGTTGCCGAAGACGCGGTACGACGCACCGGGGAGCGGAGCCGCGAGCGCATTCGCGTGGACGATCTCGACGTTCGCGCGTCCGGCGAACGCGGCGCGGAGATGCTCGACGCACCCGCGGTCGAGCTCGATCGCGATCACGTGATGTGCGCGGTCGGCGAGCGGAGCCGTCAGCCGGCCGGCGCCGGCGCCGATCTCCACAACGAGGTCGTGCGCGCCGACGCCCGCCTGGTCGACGAGCTCGGCGGCGAGCCGGGCGCTGCGGAGGAAGTGCTGTCCGTCAGGCCTGCTGCCGCGGGGACGTGGCGCGCGTCGCTGCGCGCCCACGGATGACCGCCACGAACGTTCCCATCGTGCCGCGCAGCATAGACGCTCAGTGCGTGCCGGCGCTGGCGGCGTCGGGCACCATGCGGTCGCGCGCGAACCGGTCCGGCGCGAACGGGGCGATCAACGCGGGCGTGCGGCCCGTCGCGATCAGCTCGGCCATCGTCCGGCCGAAGATCGGCGAGCCCTTGAAGCCCCACGTCCCCATCCCGGCCATCAGGAAGAACCGCTCGACCTCAGAGGGGCCGAGGATCGGCGAGGAGTCGGGTGTCATGTCGCAGAGCCCCGCCCATTGCCGCATCGCTCGGGCGTTCGCCATGAACGGCAGGATCTGGATCGACCGCTTCGCGGCCTCGGACAGGAACCCGAACGTCGAGCGGGTGGAGTACGTCGTGTACGGGAGGATCTCGGCGCCCACCAGGAGCTCGCCGCGGGCCGTCTGCGACACGTAGATGTACAGGTCCATCGAGGACACGAGCCCATCCAACACGTGCGCGTACGGTTCGGTCACGAACGCCTGGAGCGGATGCGTGTCGATCGGGAGCCGGAGACCGGCCATCGTCGCCACCGTGCCGCTCCAGCCAGCCGCGGCGCTCACCACCGCGCCAGCGGCCACCGGACCGCCGGCGGTGCGCACCCCCGTGCACACGCCGTCGACGACATCGATGCCGGTGACCGGCGTGTGCTCGTGGATGTGCACGCCCAGTCGCGTGGCCGCCGAGGCGTAGCCCCACACCACCGAATCGTGCCGCGCGAACGAGCCGGGCGGGTGGTACGAGGCGCCGAGGATCGGCCACTCGCCGCCGGCGGTGAGATCGACGAGCGGGCACCGCCGGAGCACGTCCTCCGGCGTGAGCACGTCGGTCTGCACGCCGTAGGCTCGGTTCAGGAGCGACTTGTCACGTTCGACCTCGAGCGAGTCGGTCGTGTGGCACAGGTCGAGCTCGCCCTGGGTCGAGAACTGGATGTTGAAGTCCAGCTCGCGGCCGAGCGTCCGCCAGATCGCGAGGCTCGCCTTGTACAGAGGGACGTTCTCCGGCGTGTTGTAGTTCGCGCGGATCACCTGCGTGTTCCGGCCGGACGCGCCGCCCCCGATGTAGCTGGCCTCGAAGACGGCCACGTCGCGGATCCCGTGCTTCGACGCCAGCTCGTACGCGAGCGCGAGTCCGTTGACCCCGCCGCCGACGATGGCGACGTCGTACCGGGGGCGCGGCTCGACCTGCCGGAGGAACACCCGCTGCCGCAGGAGGCCCGTCATGCTCGCACCCCCGGGTGCCCGAGCCGGCGCCGGAGGCGGTCGTGCAGGTGCACCTCCACCATCGACGGCACGAGGATGTGGACGCGGTCGGCCTCCACCACCACTTTCGCCGGTAGGCGCACGACCTCGCCCTGGACGAACCCGTCCACCGGGAGCTCCAGCGCCGATAGGTATGCGAACGCCGCGCGCGGATCGCGCCCCGACAGCGTGACGGCGGCCCACCCGTCGGTGACGTCGAGCACGAGGGCGTCCGCGTCGCCGGCGCCCAGCCGGTCGCGCACCTCTCGGACGATCTCGCCGGCGTCGTCGCGGGCGCACAGGAGCAGGAGTTCGTCCTCCGCGACGCGACAGGCGCGGGCGCGGCCGGGCACGACCAGCCGGTCGAGCGCGTCGGCGCTCGCCGACGCGTGCACGACGCCGAGGGACGTCACCTCCACGTCAGCCACGGAGCCTCGCCCCCTCCGGGTCGTAGAACGGCGTCGGCACCACCCGCGCCTCGGCGTCGCCGGCCGCGAGCACCTCCGGGAAGGCGCCATCCGTCGCGCGCAGCCAGCCGAGCCCGATCGTCGCCCCGACGGCCTCAGAGCGGGCGGCCGAGGTCACGCGGCCGACCACGCGCCCGCCGACGGTGAGCGGCACGCCCCGGCGAGGCTCGCCGTCGATCCGCACGCCGACCAGCCGCCGCTCGAGCGGGAGCTCGGCCATCCGCTCGAGCGACGGCTTGCCGAGGAACGATGGCTTGTCCATCGCCACGGCCCAGCCGAGGCCGAGCTTCGAGGGATGGTCGTCGGGCAGCGTGTCCTGGGCGAGGTACGCGTGGCCCTTCTCCAGGCGCAGCACGTCGAGGGCGTCCAACCCGAACGGCCGCAGGTCGATGTCGCGGCCCGCCTCCAAGACGGCGTCGAGCAGCTCCACGCCCCGGGAACGGGGATGGTGCAGCTCGACCGCGACCTCGCCCACGAAGCCGACGCGGATCGCGGTGCACGGCACGCCGCCGACGGTGAGGCGAGCGTGGGCGCCTGGGGGGAGGGCGGGCGCGGACACGTCGTCGTCGGTCAGGCGCTCGAGGATCGATCGCGCCCGCGGGCCGGCGACCGCGATCGCGCCGAGCTCCGCGGTGCGGTTCACCAGATGCACGTGCAGGTCCCAGCGGTCCGTCCAGTCGCGCAGCCACGCCTCCATCCGGTCGGCGCCACCGGAGGTGGACGACAGGGTGAACGTGCCGCCGTCGTTCGCCGCGAGCACGCCGTCGTCGATGAGGTAGCCCGCCTCGTCGAGCGCCACGACGTAGCGCGAGCGGCCCGGCGGGAGGTCGCGGATCCGCGTCGGGAACACGCGATCGAGGAGTTCGAGGGCATCACGTCCGGCCACGAGGAACCGCGCGAGCGTCCCGACGTCCATCACGCCGGCGCGCTGGCGGACCGCGCGGATCTCTCCGGCCGTGTCGCCGAACGTCGTCGGGCGCATCCACGGACCGGATCGCTCCATCCGCGCCCCGAGCTCGAGCATCCGATCGTGCAGCGAGGTCCGCCGCTCGACGGCCTCGTCGACGCCGGCCGCCAGGTCCGCGAGGGCGACGGGACGCGCGGGCGGGCGCGCGGTGGTGCGTCCCCCGTGCGGCGCCGGCGCGCCCGCCCGGGCCTCGACGAACGCCGCGAGCAGCCGGGCGCACACCGCGCCCTGGCAGGGCCCCATCGTGGCGGTCGTGTAGCGCTTGAGGATCTCCGTCGATCGCCAGCCCTCGTCCCACGCCTGGTCGAGGTCGTGCGCCCCGACGTCCTCGCACAGGCACACGTACCCGCCGTCGCCGAGCGGGAACTCGGATGCGGGGACGTCCGCCCCGCGCTCGCCGCGCGCGGCCCGGCGTCCGCTCGCCTCGGCGTCCTCGATCGAGCACCCGGGGAGGACGACGTCGCCGGCGCCGACGACCTCGTCCTCGGTCCCCATCCGCAGCAGGTCGTCGCGCGGCGACCACCCGAGGGACAGCACGAGCGTGTCGCACGCGATCCGGCGCCGGTCCGCGCCGGATCCGAGCACCACGCCCTCGATGCGGCGGCCCCCCTCGGCTCGCACGACGACGGTATCCCGGGCGACCTCCGCGACCTCGGTGCCGGCCGCGCGCAGGATCTCGGCCGCGGCCGCGCCCTCCTCGGTCGACGTGACGATCACCGCCCGGCGTCCGGGGGCCACGCCGTGCACGCCGGCCAGGCGCGCGGCGCCCCGCGCGAGGAACACGCCCGGCAGGTCGTTGCCGGGGAAGACGCCGTGGATCTCCACGGCGCCGGTCGCCGCGATCACGCGGCCGGCCTCGACGTGCAGGACCTCGTCGGGGCCGATCACCGGCACGAACGGGCCGGCGTACAGGCCGAGGGCCGTGTGGCGTTCGTGGATCGTCGCGCCGGCGGCGCGCGCCTCGGCGCCGAGCGCATCGATCCGCGCCCGCACGGCCGTGTCCGACACGCCCGATCCCAGGACGTGCTCGTCGACGAGCATCGTCGCGGCGCCGGCCCCCGCCGCCTCGGCCGCGGCCGCGAGGCCGGCGACCCCGCCGCCCACGACCAGCACGTCGACGTGCACGGCGCGCACCGGCTTCTCGACGCCCGCCGAGGCGGCCGGCAGGCGGCCGATACCCGTCGCCCGGCGGATCACCCGTTCGGCGAGCGGCCACGCGAACCGCGGCCGGATGAAGGTCTTCGAGTAGAACGCGACCGGCATCAGCCGGTGGAGCCGGTCGGTCACGTGGAGCGCGTCGTGCTCGGTGGAGGGCCATCCGGACTCGCGCCGGACGTCCTGGCCTTCGCGCGCCGGCGTCACGCACGCGCGCACGCCCGGCTGCCCGTCCACGGTCATGAGGCAGTTCGGACAGTCGCCGCTCAGGCAGTACAGACCCCGGCGACGGTGGTACTTCAGCGACCGGGTGAACGTCCGGACCCCGTCGCGGTACATGGCGGAGGCGATCGAGTCGCCGTCCTCGATCGCGACGCGCCGCCCCTCGACCCGGAGCGCGCCGGTCACGGCGCGTCGATCCGGTTCGTCACGGTGTCGCGCGTCACGGTGAGCCAGCGCCGGCACCCGAACGCGTGGAACCACCGCTCCGGCCTGGCGCCCGCGGCGTTCTCGCGCAGGTACACGCGCGCGAAGTCCGCGTCCGGATCCTCTGCCTCGAGCGCCCGGAGCTCGCCGCCGAACGTGAACTCCTCGGAGGGGCGCATCCCGCAGCGAGGGCAGGGGATCCGCAGGCTCATCGGCGCCGCCTGACGCCGCCGCCCCTGGTCTTGGCGTCGCGCAGCAGCCGGTGCGCCGCGACGTAGCCGGGCGCGCCGGTGACGCCGCCCCCCGGATGCACGCCGGCGCCGCAGAGGTACAGGCCGGCGATCGGCGTTCGGTAGTCGGCCCAGCCCGGGACCGGGCGCATGAAGAAGAGCTGCTGGATGTTCAGATCCCCGTGGAAGATGTTGCCCTCGGTCAGACCGTAGATCCGCTCCAGGTCGAGCGGCGTGAGCACCTGCATCGCCTGCACCGCGCCGGGCGCGTTCGGCGCGTACCGCCCGACGATGTCCAGCACGCGCTTGCCGAGGAGGTCGCGCTGGTCGTCCCACGTGCCGACCCGGAGCCGATACGGCACGTACTGCACGAAGCACGTCATGATGTGCACCCCCGGCGGCGCGAGCGTCGGATCGACGTTCGAGGCGACGACGCAGTCGATCCAGAGTTCCTCGGGGATCTCGCCCCACTTCGCGATGTCGTAGATCCGCTCGGCCTGCTCGAGCGTGGGCACGAGCGTCGCGAACGCCCGGCGGTTCAGGTCGGCGTCGGCCGGCATGCCGTTGAAGCGGGGCGCCTCCGAGAGCACGAGGTTCACCTTCGCGCACGGGCCGTCCATCTTGATCGCCGCGACCGACTGCCGGAACGCGTCGGGGAGCTCGCCGGGGTCCACCAGCCCGAGGAAGGTCCGTTTCGGGTCGGCGTTCGAGACCACCACGGTGGATCGGAGCTCGGTGCCATCTTCCAGTGTCACGCCCCGGGCGCGGCCGCCTTCGACGAGGATGCGCGCGACCGGCGCCTCGGTTCGGATCTCGGCGCCGGCCTCGCGAGCCGCGGCCGCCATCGCCTGCGTGATCGACCCCATGCCGCCGATCACGTGCCCGTACCAGCCCTGGACGTCGTCGTCGCCGCCCGACAGCAGGTGGAACAGCAGGCCGATCGCGGTGCCCGGTCGGTACGGCGGGGAGTGCATCCCGTACACGTTGTTCGCCAGGTACATCCGCTTGATCGTCTCGGTCTCGAAGTGCCGGTCGAGGAAGTCGCCGAGCGAGCCGGTCAGGAACTCGGCGAGGTCGGTGATCTCGTCGCCGCCGATCCCCTTGATCCGCCGGTAGACGCGCCGGCCCTCGCGGATCCGGTCCAGCCGGCGCGCGTGGACGTTCGGCGGCTCTTCCAGGAAGAACGGCTGGAGGTAGCGGGCGAGCTGTTTCAACCGGGTGTCGATGCGGTCGAACGTCGCCGCGTCGCGTTCGCTGACGCGGGACCACTCCCGGACGGTCCGCGCGTGATCGGTCCACCACGGCAGCACGGTGCCGTCCTCGAACGCCGCCTGGAGCCCGGGCTCGCACGGCACCATCCGCAGGCCGTGGCGCTCCAGGTCGAGGTCGCGGATCACCTCGGGCCGGAGCATCGACGCGATGTAGGACGTCGTCGAGGCCCGGCATCCGGGCGCGATCTCCTCGGTCACGCAGGCGCCGCCGACGACGTCGCGCCGCTCGACGACGAGGGTTCGCAGGCCCGCCCTGGCCAGGTAGAACGAGGCCGTGAGGCCGTTGTGGCCTCCGCCCACCACGATGGCGTCGTAGGTCGTTGCGCGCATGGATCCGGGCCCCGGTCGGGACGCGGTGCATCGTACGAGACCCGCGGAGGCCGGGTCGATCGACGTCGTGACCGGACGTCACCGACGCCGAGGTTTCAGGCGATCAACGAACGCGGCGGGATGCCGGGGTCGGTCTGATCCCCGTCGAACGCCGTCGACCCGTACCCCGAGACGTCGCCGAGCCCGTCCAGCCACGTCGCGGCGAACACCGCCGCGAACTCCTCGTTGTCCAGGAGGTCCTGTTCGATCGCGTTCTGGGGCACGTACGGGCCGAGGTTCTGCCGGTAGGTCAGGTGCTGCAGGTGCGCCGCGACGTCGTCGGGGGTCGCTCCCGAGTCCCGCAGCTCCTTGACGTTGAGGTACACCTCCGACGGCGCCATGAACTGCACCGCCGTGCCGAGCCCCGAGCCGAAGCGCTCCTCGATCACGTCCTGGAGCTGGATCAGGTCGAGGCGAACGCCGTCGACCGCGTCCGGCAGCGGGCACTGGCCGTGGTCGGCCGTGACGATCAGCACGTACTCGCCGGGGAACGTCGCCTCGAGGTGGTCGACGAGCGCGCCGAGCTGCTCGTCGGTCGAGCGCAGCATCAGGCCCTCCCACTTCGAGTACATGTTGTAGATGTGCCCGGTGTAGTCGGGCGCCTTGTAAGTGATGTACAGCAGCGACGGGCCGTCCTGCCCGATCGGTTCCGAATCGAGCGTCGCGGCGATCAGGTCGTGCTGGTACTGGACGACGGGCGGGCTGCAGCAGTTCGCCTGCCCGCCCTGCGGCGTGAACCGCTCGTCCCAGTCCGGTGCCGTGAACGCGGCCTGGTGGGCCGCGTACACGTCCTGGCCGGGCGAGGTGGTCGGCATCCGGAACAGGTCGGGGTTGTGCGGGCGCCAGCTGGCCGAGCCCTCGTCCCAGTAGACGCCGACCGGCTTCTGGCCCGCGGGGCGGCTCTTGCCGCCGTACCCGATCATCCCCATGTGCCAGATCTGGTAGCCGATCTCGCCGACCCACGCGGCGTTCTGCGTCGCGTCGGAGTAGAGGTCGGCGAGGGTCGGCACGAGGATCGTGGAGGGATCGGCGTTGCCCGGCTCGAGGTAGGCCTTGCGCGAGCCGTTCGCGTCGGCGCGGATGTTGTGGCCGGTGATGCCGTGCGTGCGCGGGAACGCGCCGGTCCCGATCGTGGCGTGCGCGCACGCGGTGACCGCGGGGAACGAGCCGGTGAGCGCGTTGCGGTAGTTCGCGCCGCCGCCCATCAGCCGCTTCAGATGGGGCCAATCGTCGGGCCAGTGGCGCAGGACGTTCCACCCGCCGCCGTCGTAGACGAACGTCACGACGACCTTCGGCGCCTTCCCGGTCGTCTTCAGGCCGGGGAGCATCCGTCCGTCCCGGTCGGTTCCCTGGGTGGCCTTCTGCCAGTCGAACCCGATCAGCCCGGCCGTGGTCGGCGCCAGATCCGCGAGCGACACCCGCTCCTCGGAGTCGCTCGGCTCGACGATGCCGGGGCCGTACACGACGAGCGGGATCCGCTCCAGGTACATCCAGATCGACGCGTGGCTCGTGCGCGGGTCCTTCGGCACCAGCGACAGCGATTCGTTCGTGTAGTTCGAGCTGTTGAACGGGGCCATCAGGAGCTGGATGTCGCCGGAGCGGCCGGCGCGGAACGACCGCTTGACCAGCTCCATGTACTCCGCGCCGAGCCCCGCGGCCGCCTCGTCCTGGATCGCGGTGCCGTCGGGACGGGCGAGCTTCGCGGCCGCGCGTCCGATCGCGGCGCCGCCGGCGACCCAGACGAGACCGCCGAGGCCGGCGAGGGCGAGGAACCGACGGCGCGACGGATCGTGGTCCCCACCCAGCAGCTGTCGCTTCGCCGCCCAACGGGACAGCAGGAGGGCCACGAGCCACACCGCGAGGCCCGCCGCGATGCCGAGCGTGACGCTCCCGAGCAGGGTCACCCCGAGCGCGACGAAGCCGCCCAGCAGGGCGAAGACGATCAGGGAACGAGGCGCGAGCGAACGGGCCACTGCAAGGCAATCGTCGCAGAACGAGGGCCGGTTCGCCCAGCTAGGTGCGCTTGCGCTCCAGGTCGAGGAAGGGGAGCGACACGACCGTCGCCTGCACCGCGCCCCGCTCGCCCTCCACGGAGTACTCGACGTCGAGGCGGCCCCCCGGCTTCGCGTGCGCCGCGTCGATCGAGCCGAACCCGACCATCTTCTTGATCGTGGTGCCCCACGTGATCGAGGTCGCCCGTCCGATCCGCCGGTCGCCCTTGTAGACGGGCACCGGCGCGCGCTCGACGAACGGCGAGATCAGCGGGGCCAGGCCGTGCTTCGCGTACATCGCCTCGATGCCGGCCCATCCGAGCTCGAGCCCGACGAGTCGGCGGGCCGGACCGCCGCCGGCACGCTCGGCAAGGAGCGCTCGGCGCCCGGTGAACCCGGCCGGTTTGTCCAGCTGGACGAGCCGGCCGAGGCCGATCTCGAACGGCGAGTAGTTCTGCTCGGGCGCGATCGCGTGCATGGCGCTCGTGTACTCGGCCTCGATCAGGATCAGGCCGGCCTCGACCCGGGCGACGTCCATCGCGCGGATCCCCACCGGGTGGATGCCGTAGGGCTGGCCGGCGGCGAAGACGGCGTCCCACACGACCAGGGCCGCATCGGCCGGGATCCACAGCTCGTAGCCGCGGTCGCCCGTGTAGCCCGTCCGCGTGACGCTCACGTCGGCGCCGGCGATCTCCGTCCGGCGATGCCGGAAGTACCCGACGCCGGTCCAGTCCTCGCCGGTCGCGGCCTCGAGCACCTCTCGGCTGAGCTTGCCCTGGAGCGCGAGCGCGCCGAGCGCCTCGCTGATGTCCTCGACCGCGACGTCCAGGCCCGTGGCGTTCAGCAGGAACCAGCGGTGGCAGGGGTCGGCGGCGGTGACCCGGTACTCGTCCTCGCCGAGCCTCGTCACGGTGCCGTCGTCGAGGACCTTGCCGTCCTCGTCGCACCAGGGCGTGTACAGGACCTGGTCGACCTTCAGGGAGGCGATGTTGCGGGTCGCGATCCGGTCGAGGAGCCGGCCAGCGTCGGGCCCGTGGACCCGGTACTTGTAGAGCGGGCTGGTGTCGATCACCGCCGCCGCCTCGCGGATCGCGGCGTACTCGATGTCGTGGAAGTCGGCGTAGACCTGCGCGGAGAGGTAGCCGGACCACTCGCCCCAGACGTGCTTGCGGTTCAGCTCCTGCTGGCGCGGGTAGAACGCGGTCCCGATCGACACGGAAGCTCCTCCTTCGTTCCGGCGGAGCCTACGGCAGGCCGCTGGTGGCCGTCCCGGGGCGATTGACTTGAGGTCAAGGGCACGTTGGCTGGCCCTCGGGGCCACGGCTAGCATGCCCGAACGGTTCCGGCGGAGGGAAGGCGGGCATGGCCGAGCGGTACGACGTGATCGTGGTCGGAGGCGGGCACAACGGCCTCGTGAACGCCGCCTACCTGGCGAAGGCCGGCCTCACGGTCCTCGTCCTCGAACGGCGGCCGATCCTCGGCGGCGCCACGCTGACGGAGGAGATCGTGCCGGGGTTCCGGTTCTCGGTCTTCTCCTACGTGGTGTCGTTGCTGCGTCCCGAGATCATCCGCGAGCTGGAGCTCCCGAAGCACGGGCTGGAGATCCTCCCGCTCGACGGCACGATCACGCCGCTCGAGGACGACTACCTGTGGCGCGTGAACGACCACGGCACCACCGTCCGCGAGCTCCGCCGGTGGTCCCTGAACGATGCCGAGGCCTACGAGGAGTACGGGCCCTTGATGGCCGAGATGGGCAGGTTCATCAAGCCGATCCTGTCGATCCCGCCGCCCGATCCGGGCAAGATCTCGCCGTTCGAGTGGCTGCCGCTCACGCCGCTCGCGAAGCAGTTCCGGGACCTGCCCCGGCGCCTGCAGACGACGTTCATCCAGCTGATGACGATGTCGTCGGCCGATTTCCTGGATCAGTGGTTCGAGACCGAGCCGCTGAAGGCCACGATGAGCGCGTCCGGGATCATCGGGACGTTCCAGGGGCCGCGCTCGCCCGGCACCGCCTACGTCCTGCTCCACCACTACATGGGCGAGATCGACGGCGCGTTCCGCGCGTGGGGCGTGCCGCGCGGCGGGACCGGCGCGATCGCGTACGCGATCGCCGAGGCCGCGCTCGCGGCGGGCGTCACGATCCGCACCGAGGCCCCCGTCGCGCGCGTGCGCACCGACGGCACCCGCGCCACCGGCGTGATCCTCGCCTCGGGCGAGGAGATCGCCGCCGACGCCGTGATGTCCTCGCTCGATTCGCGACAGACGTTCATCCACCTCCTGGACGACGGCGTGCTCGAGCCGTCGTTCCGCGAGGAGGTGCTCCGGTACAAGTACCGCGGCTCCTCCGGCAAGGTGAACCTCGCGCTCGACGGCCTGCCGGAGCTGGCGTGCAAGCCCGGGACGGGGGAGTGGCTCCGTGGCGCCATCTCGATCAGCCCGTCGATCGACTACATCGAGCGCGCGTACGACGACGCGAAGTACGGCCGTCCGTCAGCGCGCCCGTACATCGACATCATCATGCCGACGCTGGTGGATCCGACGATGGCGCCGCCGGGCAAGCACGTGATGAGCTGCTTCGTCCAGTACGCCCCGTACCACCTCGCCGACGGCGCGGTCTGGGACGACGCGAGGCGCGAGGCGTTCGGGCAGAACGTGATCGACACGCTCGAGGAACGGTTCCCGAACATCCGCTCGCTGATCGTCGGCCAGCAGTTCATCACGCCGAAGGACATCGAGGACATCACCGGGCTCACCGAAGGCAACATCTTCCAGGGCGAGCTCTCGCTCGAGCAGCTGTTCTTCAACCGGCCCGTTCCGGGCTGGTCGCGCTACCGCACGCCGGTCGCGAACCTCTGGATGTGCGGATCCGCGACGCACCCCGGCGGCGGCATCATGGGGGCGCCGGGCCGGATCGCGGCGCTCGAGTACCTGAAGGAGAAGAAGAAGGGGCGGCGGGCGGCCTGATGGCGGCGCGTATCGACGCCGTCGTGATCGGCGCCGGCCACAACGGCCTCGTCGCCGCCGCATACCTCGCGAAAGCGCGCAAGAAGGTCGTGGTGCTGGAGCGCGCCGAGCGGAGCGGCGGGATCCTCCGCGGATCCGAGCCGGCGCCCTGGTTCCGCGCTCCGGGCCTCGTGCACACGGTCGGACGCCTGCGCGCATCCGTCGTGAAGGACCTGGAGCTCGACCGGTTCGGCTTCGAGGCGATCGCACCGGACGTGCGCCTGCACGCGCCGATGCCCGATGGCTCCTCCGTCACGTTCTGGGGCGACGCCGCCCGCACGGCCGAGGAGCTGCGGCCCCGGAGCGCGCACGACGCGGACGCGTACCCCGGCTTCGACGCGAAGATCCGCGCGATCGCGAGCTTCCTCGCCTACGTGCAGGTCGCGATCCCCCCCGACCCCGCCTCGCCGTCCCTCGCCGACGCGATCATGGGGCTCAAGTTGGGCAAGGCGTTCCGCGACCTCGGGGCGCGGACCGGCCGCGAGGCGATCCGCGCGCTCCCGATGGCGGTCGCGGACCTCGTGCAGGAGGTGTTCGAGGAGGAGGCCGTGCGGGGGCCGCTCGCCACGCGCGGCGTGCTGTACACGGCGATGGGCGCGTGGGCCACGGGCACCGCGCAGGTGTTCCTCAACGACTCGGCCGGCACGGACGGCGGCGCGGCCGGGACGGCGGTGTTCGCCCGGGGCGGCACCGACGCCCTCGCCGACGCGCTCGTGGCGTCGGCGACGCAGGCCGGCGTCGCGATCCGAACCGGGGCCGAGGTCGTCGCGATCCGCACGCGCGGCGACCGCGCCGTCGGCGTCGGCCTGGCCGACGGCACCGAGCTGGACGCGCCGCTCGTGGTGTCGGGCGCCGACCCGAAGCGCACCCTGCGGCTGCTGGATCCGGCGGCCGTGGGGCCGACGACGGTCTGGCGCGGCGAGAACATCCGCCAGCCCGGCGCAACCGCGCGCCTGAACTTCGCGCTCGGGGGTCTGCCGGCGTTCGCGGGCGGCGATGAGGAGCGGCTCCGCGGCCGGATCGTGATCGGGCCGTCGATCGACGCCGTCGAGCACGCGATGGACGCGGTCAAGTACGGGCACGTGAGCGAAGAGCCGGTGCTGGAGGCGACGATCCCTTCGCTCTCGGATCCATCGCTGGCGCCCGAGGGCAAGCACGTGATGAGCGTCGTGTTCCAGGCGGCGCCGCGGCACCTGCGCGAGGGCCCGTGGGCGGACGAGCGCGACCGCGTCGGCGAGATCGCCGTCAAGACGCTCGAGGCGTACGCGCCGGGGTTCGGTGAGCTCGTAGAGGCGCGCGAGGTGATCACGCCGGAGGACCTGGAGGATCGCTTCGCCCTCACGGGCGGCGACATCCAGCACGCGGAGCCGGCGCTCGATCAGTTCTTCGCGTGGCGCCCGATGCTGGGGGAGGCGCGCTACCGCTTCCTCTTCGACGGGCTCTACCTGTGCGGCTCGGGCGCGCACCCAGGCGGTGGCATCACCGGCGGCCCCGGCGCGAACGCCGCGCGGCAGATCCTGAAGGACGGCACAGGCTGAGTGCTCCCGGGCCGCTCGCGCTGGTCGGCGGCGACGAGCTGAACCCCGGCAACGAACCGCAGGACCGCGTGCTGGTCGAGGCCGCAGGCGGCGGGCCCGCGTACGTCGTGGCGACAGCTGCCGCGCGGCACCGGCCGGAGCTCGCCGTCGCCAACGCGCAGCGCTGGTTCGCCGCGCTGGGTTTGGAGGTCGAAGAGCTCCCGGCCACGACGCGGTCGCTCGCGAAGTCGCCCGAGATCGCCGCGCGGGCTCGCGAGGGCCACTTCTTCTACCTGGTGGGCGGCGATCCCGGGATCGTGCCGACCGTCCTGGCGGACACGCCCGTGTGGGAGGCGATCGTCGCTGCCTGGCGCGGCGGCGCCGCGCTCGGCGGGTCCTCCGCGGGCGCGATGGCCATCGGCGCGTGGACGCTGATCCGCGACCGCATGCCGGGCGACGAGCGCCGCCGGTACCGCGCGGCTCTCGGCCTGGTGCCGCGGATCGCCGTCGTGCCGCACCTCGACGCGTTCGGCGGCACGTGGATCGACGGCGCGATCGGGGCGATGCCGGAGAAGGACACGGTCCTGCTCGGTCTGGGGGAGCGCACCGCCGCGGTGTTCGCCGTGGGGACCTGGCGCGCCTATGGTCCCGGCGCGGTCGAGGTGATCACGGCGGACGGCCGCGAGACGTTCCGCTCCGGCGACGTGGTGGAGGGGCTCCCGTCGCCGGCGTGACCCCGCCGGTCGGCCGTGTGCGAAGCTACGCGCCGTGAGCGACGCTCCCGATTTCCGCCTCGAGCACAGCGAGCTGCGCGCCGACGACGAGTTCGCGGAGTTCTCGAACGCCGACCTTCCCTACTACGCGGACTGGCACGGGTCGTTCGACCGGCTCCCGTGGGCGACCGACGACGCCGCGCTGGCGGCCGCGCACGCCGACGTCGCGATCGTCGGGGCGCCGTTCGACGAGGCCGTGTCGGCGCGCCCGGGGGCTCGGTTCGGCCCCCGCGCGATCCGGATGGCGCCGACCGTGTGGGGTCCCGAGACCGCGTGGTCCCTCCAGCTGGACGTGGCGCCGTACGACGCGCTCACCGTGGTCGACGCGGGCGACGCGCCGGTCGTGCCGACACGGTTCGAGCGTGCGCTCCGCGTGATCCACGAGAAGGTGTTCCGCGTCGCGAGCGCCGGACCGATCCCGATCGTGCTGGGCGGCGACCACGCGATCACGTACCCGAGCGCCGCCGCGGTCGCGCGGGCCGTGTGGCCGCGCCGGGTCGGCGTCGTGCACTTCGACGCGCACGCCGACACCGGCCAGGATCAGTGGGGCAACCTCTACGGCCACGGCACGCCGATGCGCCGGTTGATCGAGGAGGGCTGGGTCGCCGGGAAGAACTTCGTGCAGGTCGGCCTGCGCGGGTACTGGCCGGAGCAGGAGACGCTCGCCTGGATGGGGGAGCAGGGGATGCGCTGGCACCCGATGGTGGAGATCGAGGAGCGGGGGAGCGAGGCCGTGATCGCCGACGCGATCGACGAGGCGCTCGACGGCCCCGAGGTCATCTACCTGTCCGTGGACATCGACGTCGTCGATCCCGGCATGGCGCCGGGGACGGGCACGCCCGAAGCCGGCGGGATGCTCTCGCGAGAGCTGCTGCGGGCGGTGCGCCAGATCGTCACGCGCGTCGACCTCGTCGGGGTGGACGTCGTGGAGGTCTCACCGCCGTACGACCACGCGGAGATCACGGCGCTCCTGGCGCACCGCGTGGTGATGGAGGCGATCAGCGCGCTCGCCGCGAAGCGCGCATGAGCCACGACCGGGAGATCGCGGACAACCGCAGGCTCTGGGACGCGTGGACCCCGATCCACACGGCCGGCGACTTCTACGACGTGGCGCGCTTCCGCGACGACCTCGACGACGTGCGGATCGAGCCGTGGGAGCGTGAGGAGGTCGGCGACGTCACCGGGAAGACACTGCTCCACGTGCAGTGCCATTTCGGCCTGGACACCCTGTCGTGGGCGCGCCTCGGCGCGAGCGAGGTCACCGGCGTCGACTTCAGCGAGCCGGCGATCGCCTTCGCGCGAGAGCTGGCGGCGGAGGTCGGGCTGGCCGAGCGCTCGCGTTTCCTGGTCTCGGACGTGTACGACCTGCCGGGGCCTCTGGCGGGCGAGACGTTCGACGTGGTGTACACGGGGCGCGGCGCGCTCGGGTGGCTCCCCGACCTTGCGCCCTGGGCGGCCGCCGTCGCCGGGTTCGTGAAGCCGGGCGGGATCTTCTACATCCATGAGGCGCATCCGGTGCTGCACGCGATCGACGACGACGCCACCGAGCCGAACCCGGTCGAGCTCGGGTACGACTACTGGGGCGGCGAGACGCTCTCGTTCGCGGTCGAGGGGTCCTACGCGGATCCGGACGCCGACGTGGACGCGGAGGTCGAGCACGGCTGGAACCACTCGCTCGGGGAGATCGTGACGCTCCTGGCCGGCGAGGGCCTCCGGATCGAGCTCCTGGACGAGAAGCGGATCCTCGACTGGCCGGCGCCGTTCCTGACCCCGCTCGGCGAGGGCCGGTCCGGCTGGCCGAAGGGCCAGCGCGGGACGCTGCCCCTGATGTTCTCCCTGCGGGCTCGCCGGGACGGATAGTCGGCGCCTCAAGGCTTCCCGCCCCGGGGTCGAAGTTCCTTGGGTGATCGAGCCCACGCCCGCCGTCGGCGAGGCGACCGCGGCGTTCCGTCGGCTGGTCGACAACGTCGCCCGCGTCATCGCCGGCAACGACGACGCCGTCGCATGCGCGGCGATCTGCCTGTTCGCGGACGGGAACCTGCTGCTGGAAGGGGTCCCCGGCGTCGGGAAGACCACGATGGCCCGCGCCTTCGCGGTCTCGATCGGCGGCGCGTTCTCCCGCGTGCAGGCCACGCCCGACCTCCTGCCGTCGGACCTCACCGGCATCAGCGTCTACGACCAGGCGCACGGCGAGTTCCGCTTCGTCCCCGGGCCGGTGTTCGCGAACGTCGTGTTGGTCGACGAGATCAACCGCACCACGCCACGGACCCAATCCGCGCTCCTGGAGCCGATGGAGGAACGCCAGGTCACGGTCGAGGGGGTGACGCACCCGCTGCCCGAGCCCTACCTCGTGATCGCCACGGAGAACCCGACCGAACAGCACGGCACGTATCCGCTCCCGGAGGGGCAGCTGGACCGTTTCGCCCTCGCGGTGCGCGTCGGGTATCCGGACCAGCGCGGCTCGACCGAACTGGTGCGGCGGCAGCTCGAGCGCCATCCGCTGCGCGACCTCGAAGCGGTGCTCTCGCCGCCGGACGTCGCCGCAGCGCAGCGCGCCGTCCGGAGCGTGTACGTCGACGACGCCGTCGTCCGCTACGCCGTCGACCTGGTGACGGCGACGCGCGCGGCTCCGGAGATCGCGCTCGGCGCCTCCCCTCGTGCGTCCGTCTGGCTGGTGCGCTGCGCCCAGGCGCGAGCGCTCTCGCAGGGCCGGGAGTACGTGCTGCCCGACGACGTGAAGGCGCTCGCCGTGCCCGTCATCGCCCATCGGTTGTTGGCGATGCAGGCTCGCGGGGGCGGCGACACGTGCCGCGCCGTGATCCGGCGCCTGCTCGAGGAGACTCCGGTGCCGCTGCAGGTCGCGCGGACGGGGTGATCCCGTGCGGTTGCGCAAACGCGCCGGCGGCCTCCTGATCGGCGCGGCGGTCCTGTTCCTGATCGGCACGATGGTGCAGGCGGGCTGGCTCTACGTGATCTCGGCGATGCTGCTCGGCGCGGTCGCCGCCGGACTCGTGTTGCCGTTCGCCGCGCTCCGCGGGCTCCACGCCGCGCTCGACGCGCCGGCCGACGCTTCGCAGGGCGGCGAGGCGACGATCGAGCTCCAGCTGGAGAACCGCCGTCGCGGCGTCCGCTGGGGCGTGCGGGTGCACGACGAACACCTCCAGCCGACCGAACTGTTCCTGCCGTCGGTGCGACCGCACGAGCGGATCGACGTCACGACGCGTCGGACGCCGGCGCGTCGCGGCGAGGTCGCGACCGCCTCGATCACGTTGCGGTCGGCCGCGCCGTTCGGCGTCGCGGAGCGCGTCCGGCGCGTGCCGGTGCAGGCGCGCACCCTTGTATTGCCGCGCGTGCTCCCGCTCCCGGGGCTGCCGTTCGTCGAGCCGGTCGGCACGCTCGAGCCGGCGATCCATACGGCGCCCCGGCGCGGGCAGGGGCCGGACTACCTGGCCGTGCGTGGCTACCGCCCCGGCGACTCGATGCGCCACGTGCACTGGGGCCTGACGGCCCGTCACGGCGAGGTCATGGTCCGCGAATTCGAGCAGGAGCGGACCCGCCGGCTCGCCGTCGTGATCGACACCGAGCGCGACCTCGGCGAGTCCTGGACGCCCCTGGATCGGTGCTGCTGCGTCGCGGCATCCGTCGTCGAGGCGGCGTTCGCGAACGGGCACGGCGTCCGGCTGGCCGGCGCGCTCCCGGACCGGACCGTCGATGTCCTGGGGCGGACCGACGGGCGGGAGCTGCTGGAGTGGCTGGCCCGTTTGCGGCCGAGCGGCGTGCCGCTCCCCACCGTGCTCGACCGGCTCGGGCCCGAGGAGTTCCGCGGTGTCGAGACCCTCGTGGTGGCCTTCCCGGCGTGGCGGGACCGCGACCGGGTCCCGGTGCTCGACGCGGCCGTGCGCGCGAGCGCCGTCGTGGAGCGCGTCGTGCTCGTGCCGGTGCTCCTGGACGTGGTGGGCACCCTCGCCGAGGAGACGCACCCGGGCGTGGAGATCCGGCCCTGGCGCGTCGACCAGGACCTGGCCGCATGCCTCGGGGCGCGGGCGGTGGCGCGATGAACCTCCGTCGCCCCGCGCCGCCGCCCGAGGACTCGATCGCGATGCGGGTCGTCGTCGCGCTCGCGGTGGAGCTCGGCATCTGGGCCGTCGTGACCCGCGCCGCCGTGGCCCCGTCGACCGCGGCGGCGGCGCTGGTCCTCGCGCCCGCCGGCTACCTCCTCTCGTACCACCGCCGGTACCGGTCGAACCTCGTGATCAAGGCCGGGCTGGTGATCGGGCTGCTCGTCGCGATGGACCTGTTCGTCCGAACGGTGCGCACCGCCCAGACGGTGGACGCCGCGCGCATGCCGCTGGCGGCGCTGTTCCTGTGGGTGCAGGTGTTGCACGCGTTCGATGTGCCGCGACGGCGCGACCTCGCGTTCTCGATGGTGTCCTCGACGACGCTCGTGGCCGCGGCGGCCGTGCTGTCGCTCACGACCGGCTTCGCCGGGATCCTCCTGGCGTGGGCGGCGCTGTCCGCCGCATGGCTGTGGTTGTCCGCGCAGCCGCGCCCGGACGAGATGACGGCGCCGGTCTCGGTGCGCCGGATCGCGGCCGGCCGCCCGCCGCGCCTGGCCGCCGCCCGGTCGGCCGGGAGCGCCGGCCTCGCGGCGATCGTCCTCGGCGGTCTGTTGTTCCTCGCGATGCCGCGCCTGCCGAGCACGCTGACGCACACTCCACCGTTCACCCTGGGCAACCGGACGCCGACGCCCGCCGACGGCGACGTGACGAACCCCGGCCTGCCGCAAGCCGACACCGACGGCATCGTGGATTTCGGCGCGCTCGGCTACCCGGGGTTCAGCTCGGCGATGGACCTCCGGGCCCGGGGTCGTCTCTCGGATCAGGTCGTGTTCCGGGTCCGCGCCGACCAGCCGGCGCTGTGGCGGGCGGAGGCCTTCGATCGCTTCGACGGGTCGGTGTGGACCTCGACGGCCCCCGGGCTCGAGGACGTGTCGCTCGATCCCGACACCGGGGCGGCCGACATCCCCGACGTCGATCCCGGCGGCCCGCTCGCGAGGTCGCTCACCGACGAGGTCGTCCAGACGTTCTACATCGCGCAACCGCAGCCGAACGTGCTGTTCGCGGCGGCGCGGGCCGAGTCGGTGTACTTCCCGAGCGGCGGCCTCCGGTACGATCGCGACGGGTCGATCCGTTCGCCGATCCTCCTGGACGAGGGTCTCGTCTACTCGGTGGTCTCCCAGGTGCCACGGATCCCGGCGGCGGCGCTCGCCAGCGTGCCGCTCCCGCCCCTCACACGGCACCTCGAGCCGTACCTCGAGCTCCCCGCCGACCTGCCGCAGCGCGACCGCGACCTCGCGGCGCGGATCACCGCGGGAGCCACGGGAGAGGAGGACGCGGTCGAGCGCGTTCAGGCGTGGCTCCGTGCGAACACCCGCTACGACCTGAACGTGCCGCGCGAGCCTCCGGGCGTGGACGCCGTCGACCACTTCCTGTTCGACACGCGACGGGGCTTCTGCGAGCACATCGCGAGCGCGATGGCGATCCTGTTGCGCGCCGAAGGGATCCCCACGCGCATCGTGACCGGCTACGGGCCCGGGGACCGCAACCCCCTCACGGGGTACTGGGAGGTGCGTCAGTCCGACGCGCACGCATGGGTCGAGGTCTACTACCCGAACGCCGGCTGGCTGCCGTACGACCCGACGTTCGGGGTCCCCGAGGCCGGAACCACCGCGGGGAGCTTCGTCGGCCAGGAGGTGATCGCCGCGATCCAGCGAGTGGCGCGCCAGCACGTCCCGGCGCCGGTCCGTCGCGCGGCCGTCGCGGCCGAGCACGCCGTGGTGACCGCGACGCACGCGATCCGGAGCGCCGGGGTCGTCCTCGCGGTGGGGGCGGCCGCCGGGATCGCGATGGTCGAGCTGCTCCGCCGTCGGCGCCGCCGCCGCCCGCCGCGGCCGCCCGACGCCGCCGGCCGCGCGTTCGAGGAGCTCCTGACGGTGCTCGAAGCGGCCGGGCACGCCCGCTCGCCGGCCCGGACGCCGGCCGAGGTGCTGGAGGCGGTGCGACGGGACGCGCGCTTCGACGCGGAGGCCGTCGAAGAGAGCCGGATCGTCGTGCGGACGTTCGAGCGGGCGCGGTTCGCACAGCCTGGGGCCCGTCCGGGCCCCGATGAAGAGGCGCTCGCGGTGTCGGCTGCAGCACGGGTGGCCGCGCGGACCGGGGCAGGCTGACCGCTCGCGCGCCGGCGCGGTAGCGTGGTCGCCATGTGCCGGAGCATCAAGCGTCTGCGTGAAGGGGTCCAGATCGCGCCGTCCGAGGAGATCCGCGAGGCCGCCCTCCAGTACGTCCGGAAGGTCAGCGGCTTCCGCGAACCGTCGGCTCGACATCGGGAGGCGTTCGACCGGGCCGTCGAGGAGATCGCGGCGGCTTCGAGCGAGCTGCTGGACTCGGTGGCCAAGGAGATGGCGTGAGCGGCGTTCCCGGTGGCGCGGGCTACCCGCTCGACCCCTCGGCCGCCGACATGCGTGCGATGGGCCAGGCCGTCGTGGAGACCCTGATCACGTGGATCGAGGGGTTGGACGACGCGCCGGCGGAGAACACCGAGGGGGCGCTGGAGATCGCCCAGAAGCTGGCCGCCGAGCCGCCCGAGCACGGCGAGCCCGACGTCCGCGGTCTGATCGACGACGCGATCGAGGCCGCGAGCCACACGTACGAGTACAGCGGGCCCGGCTACCTGGCGTACATCCCGGGCGGCGGGCTCTACACGGCGGCGCTCGCCGAGTTCCTGGCGCAGGGCCTCAACCGCTACGTCGGCCTGTGGCAGCCCAGCCCGGCGATGGTGCAGCTGGAGGAGAACGTCACGCGTTGGCTCTGCTCGCTGTTCGACTTCCCGGAGGGGTCGCAGGGGCTGCTGACGACGGGCGGCTCGATGGGGACGCTCGCGGCGATGGTCACGGCCCGGCACACGCGGCTGGGGGAGGACTTCACCGACGGCACGTACTACTGCACCGACCAGACGCACGCGAGCGTGACGAAGAACGCGACGATCGCCGGCTTCTCGCGCCGGAACCTCCGGATCGTGCCGACCGACGCCGAGCTCCGGATGGATCCCGACGCGTTGCGCGCCGCGATCCGCGCCGACCGTGCGGCGGGCCTGCGCCCGTTCCTCGTTTCGCCGGCCGCCGGCACCACGAACACCGGCGCCGTCGATCCGCTCGACGCGGTTGCCGATGTCGCGCGGGACGAGGGCCTGTGGCTCCACGTGGACGCCGCTTACGGCGGGTTCTTCCAGCTGACGGACCGGGGCCGTGAGCGGTTCCGCGGCATCGAACGAGCCGACAGCGTGACGCTCGATCCGCACAAGGGGCTGTTCCTGCCGTACGGGACCGGCGGCGTCGTCGTCCGCGACGGCGCGGCGCTGCGCGACGCCCACTACGAGGGCGCCGCGTACCTCCAGGACATGCCGCCTTCCGGCGACCTCCCGAACTACAACGAGTACTCGCCCGAGCTCTCGCGCGACATGCGCGGCCTCCGCGTGTGGTTCCCGCTGGTGCTGCACGGCGTCGACTCGTTCCGGACGGCGCTGGACGAGAAGCTCGACCTCACCGACCGGCTGCACGCCGCGCTCGCCGACGACCCGAACATCGAGATCGGCTGGCGCCCCCAGCTGACGGTCGTCCCGTTCCGGATGCGCGGCGGGGACGAAGCCGCGAGCCGCCAGCTGCTCACGCGGATCAACGCGTCGAAGCGCGTGTTCCTGTCCAGCACGATGATCCGCGACGACTACTGGATCCGCGCGTGCATCGTGTCGCACCGCACGCACGCGGACCGGATCGACGAATGCGCGGCGATCGTGCGCGAGGCCGCCGCCGCGATCGCCGGCTGAGGCCGCCGTGCCCGAGCTCCCCGAGATCCGCGCGATGTCCGAGCGGCTGGACGAGGTCGTGGGCGGCGCCGCCTTCGAGCGTGCCGACGTCCTGCAGTTCTCGTCGCTGAAGACCTACGCGCCACGCCCCGACGAGCTGGCCGGCGCCCTCGCCACCGGCGTTACCAGCCTCGGGAAGTACGCGATCGTCGGGTTCGAGGACGATCGGCGACTGCTCGTGCACCTGTCGCAGGGCGGGCGCATCGACGTCGAGGCGCCGCCGAAGCAGACGAAGCCCCGCGGCTCGGTCGTGCGGCTGCGGTTCGCCGAGCGGCCTTCGATCCTGGTCAAGGAGTTCGGCACGCAACGCAAGGCCGGGTGGTGGGTCCTGGCGGCGGGGGACGACGGGCCGTTGGGGCGGCTCGGTCCCGAGGCGCTCTCACCCGAGGCCGACGAGCTCCTGCGCACCTCGGACGACACCCGACGCGTCCACACGATCCTGCGCGACCAGCGCACGATCGCGGGTCTCGGACGCGGCTACACCGACGACGTGCTGCATGAGGCGCAGCTGTCGCCGACGTCCCAGCTGGGCAAGCTCGACGCCGAGCAGCGCGAGCGGTTGGTCGCCGCGATCCGCTCGATCCTCGACGAGGCGCTCGTGGCGGAGCGGAAGCGCACGGGTGGTCTGCCCACGAAGATCGGGGACCACTTCACGGTGCACAATCGCGCGGGTGAGCCCTGCCCGCGATGCGGCGCGGATCTGCGGCGCGTGTCCTACGAGAGCCACGAGGTGACGTACTGCCCCACGTGCCAGACGGGCGGGAAGCGATTGTCGGATCGGCGGCTGGACCGTCTCCTCCGATGAGGATGGACCCGTGTGATCGCCCGACCTCGAAGCGATTGACGTGACCCGCGAGGTTCCGATCGACGAGGTCCCCGCCAGCCAGGTGCTGGGCCTCCAGGAGATCGACCAGACCCAGGTCGCGCTCGTCGGCGGCAAGGGCGCGCACCTCGGGGAGCTTTCGCGGATCGAGGGCGTCCACGTGCCGGCGGGCTTCTGCGTGACGACCGACGCCTTCCGGCGGATCAGGGCGGAGGCGCGATCGATCGACGAACCGCTCGATCAGCTGTCGCGCCTGAACCCGGATGACCTGGGGTCGATCCGGACGCTCACCGCGGAGATCCGCCGGACCGTCGAAGGCATCGCCGTCCCCGACGATCTGGCGGCGGCGATCTCTCGCTCGCTCTCCCGCCTCGGCGAGCACGCCGCGTACGCCGTCCGCTCCAGCGCGACGGCAGAGGACCTGCCGACGGCCTCCTTCGCGGGCCAGCACGACACCTACCTCAACGTCGTGGGGCCGGCGGCGATCCTCCGGCACATCAGCCGGTGCTGGGCATCGCTGTTCACCGAGCGGGCCGTGACCTATCGCCTGCGGAACGGCGTCGACCAGGCGAAGGTCGCCATCGCGGTGGTCGTGCAGCGGATGGTCTTCCCGGACGCGTCCGGCATCCTGTTCACGGCCGACCCCGTCACGTCGAACCGGAAGGTCGTCTCCGTGGAGGCCAGCTACGGCCTCGGCGAGGCCCTGGCCTCAGGTCTGGTGAACGCCGACGCCTACACGGTGCGGGACGGCGAGGTCGTCGCCAAGGCGATCGCCACCAAGCAGCGCGCTCTCCACGCCCTGCCGGGCGGCGGTACGCGGGAAGAGGCGATCGACCCGGAGCGGCAGGAGAAGCCGGCGCTGACGGACGGGCAGGTCGTACGACTCGCGCAGCTGGGACGGCGGATCGAGGCGCACTTCGGCCACCCCCAGGACATCGAATGGTGCCTGGTCGACGACGACTTCCAGATCGTTCAGAGCCGGCCGATCACGACACTCTTCCCCATCCCAGAGACGGACGACGGACGGAACCACGTCTTCGTCTCCGTCGGACATGGCCAGATGATGACCGAGGCCATGAAGCCCCTGGGGATCTCCATGTGGCAGCTGACGGCCCTTCCGCGGATGTACGAGGCCGGCGGGAGGCTGTTCGTCGACGTCACCCAGCGCCTGGCGTCCCCGGCCGGCCGCGCGAGCCTCCTGGAAGTCATGGGGAGGGGCGATCCGTTGATGCGGGACGCGCTGGAGACCGTCCTGGAACGCGACGACTTCATCCCGCCGAGCCCGGACGAGGGTCAGGTCGGTGCGCCGACCCCGAGCGCTCCCGCCCCGCTCGAGACCGATCCGGCCATCGTCGCCGGGCTGGTCGCGCACACGCAGGCGTCCATCGCCGCACTGCGGCGCGATATCCGAACCAGGTCCGGACCGGCGCTGATCGACTTCATCCTTGCGGATATCCAGGAGCTGAAGCGGATCCTCTTCGATCCGCGGAGCCATCAGGTGTTCATGTCGGCCATGGAGGCCACGTGGTGGCTCAACGAGCGGCTGGAGGCGTGGCTGGGAGAGAAGAACGCGGCCGACACGCTCACGCGGTCCGTCCCCAACAACGTGACGTCAGAGATGGGGCTGGCGCTCCTGGACGTCGCGGATGTGATCCGCCTACACCCGGACGTGGTGGCCTTCCTCGAACACGTCCAGGACGACGGCTTCCTGGACGAGATGGCCAAGCTCGATGGCGGGCGGGAGGCGAGAGACGCCATCGGGGCCTTCCTCGGCACGTACGGCATGCGCTGCGTCGGCGAGATCGACATCACGAGGCCGCGTTGGAGCGAACGTCCCACCGCGCTCGTCCCCGTGATCCTCGGCAACATCAAGAACGTCGAGCCGGGCGCTGGCGAGCGGCGCTTCGAGCAAGGACGGCAGGAGGCGTGGGCGAAGGAACAGGAGCTGCTCGAGCGCGTGCGGGCCCTGCCGGACGGGGAGCGGAAGGCCGAGGAAGTCAAGCGGATGATCGAACGGGTCCGGACCTTCATCGGGTACCGGGAGTATCCGAAGTACGGCATGGTCAGCCGCTACTTCGTCTACAAGCAGGCGTTGCTGGAGGAGGCCGAGCGCCTCGTGCATGCCCACGTGCTTCGTGAGAAGGAAGACGTCTTCTACCTCACGTTCGAGGAGCTCCGCGACGTCGTGCGCGCGAACCACGTGGATGACCAGCTCGTCCACCAGCGCAAGGACGCGTTCCGGTCGTATCGAACGCTCACACCACCCCGGGTGCTCACGTCCGATGGCGAGGCCATCGCCGGGGCCTACCGGCGCGATGACGTGCCGGCCGGCGCCCTGGTAGGCCTCCCGGTTTCGGCCGGGACCATCGAGGGGCGGGCCCGCGTCATCCACGACATGGCGCAGGCCGATCTCGAAGCGGGCGACATCCTGGTCACGACCTCCACGGACCCCAGCTGGACGCCGCTGTTCGTTGCGATCTCAGGTCTGGTGACGGAAGTCGGGGGCTTGATGACCCATGGCGCGGTGATCGCACGGGAGTACGGATTGCCGGCCGTCGTGGGCGTGGAGCACGCAACCCGGCTGATCCGGGATGGGCAGCGGATCCGCGTGCATGGGACGGACGGATACGTCGAGATCCTGCCCGTGGAGGGGCGCCCGACCGACATGGTCTTCAAGCCGGGCAGCTGAGCCCGGCCGGCGTCACATCTCGACGGCGAGCTGCTCCTGGGCAGGCTGACCCGCGGCGGCGGCGTGGTGCGCCGCGACCGTCTCGCGGCCGGGGATGAACCGGTTCGCGATCACGGCGGCCACGAGCAGGATGCAGCCGGCGAAGACGAGCGCCGGATGGAAGCCCTGCATGAACGCGTCCTTGAACGCGACGAGCACGCCCTGCGCTTGGGTCGGGTTGAGACCGTCGACCGAGAGCGTGCCGTGCTTGGCCGCGTCGCTGACCGTGGCCAGCTGGGTCCGGCTCAGGCCGAGGTTCGCGACCGCCGGGGCGAACGCGCTGTTCAGCTTGGTCGTCAAGATCGCGCCGAGCAACGCGATGCCGAGGACGCCGCCGACCTCGCGGCTCGTGTTCGTCATCGCGGAGCCGAGGCCGGCTCGCTCGTGACCGACCGAGTTCATCACCGCCGCGGTCATCGGCGCCATCGTGGAGCCGAGGCCGTGGCCCATCAAGATGAAGATCGGGAACAGCACCCAGTACGAGGTCGTCGGCGTCAGCAACAGGCCCAGGAGAACGAGTCCGGTGCCGCCGAGGATCAGGCCATACGTCATCGGCGCGCGCGAGCCGTGCTCGGACGCATACTTGCCCGCGTTCGGCGCAGTGATGATGATCGCGAGCGTCATCGGCAGGAACGCCGCGCCGGCCTGGAACGGCGAGTACCCGTGGATCAGCTGCATGTAGAGGGTCAGGAAGAAGAACGTCGCGAACATCCCGAGGGACACGCTGAACGCGACGGTGTTGCCGGCCGAGAAGGCCGGGATCTTGAAGAATCGCAGCGGCATCATGGCGTGCTCGTTCTTCAGCTCCCAGTACAGGAACGAGGCGAGCAGCACCGCGAACAAGACGAACGATCCGACGATGCGAGGGCTGCTCCACCCGAGCTGGTTCGCTTCGATCAGGCCATAAGTCACGAAGAACAGCGCGGACGTGCCGAGCGCGAGACCCACGACATCGAGTTTGCGCTCCACCTCGGAGACCGACTCGGTGACGGTGGACATCGCCACGAAGAACGCCGTGATGCCGATCGGCACGTTGAGGAAGAACACCGACGCCCAGCCGAGATGCTCGACCATGTAGCCGCCGAGCGTCGGCCCGAGGGCCAGGGCGATCCCCGACACGCCCGCCCAGATGCCCAGCGCCTTGGCGCGCTCCTGCGGCGGGAACGTCACGGTGATGATGGACAGTGTGCCCGGGATCATGAGGGCGCCGCCGACGCCCTGGAGGGCGCGGAAGACGATCAGCTGCGTCGCGTTCTGCGAAACGCCGCACATGAACGAGAAGATCGTGAAGACCACGAGGCCGATGAGGAAGATCTTCTTGCGGCCATACCGGTCGCCCAGGATCCCGCCGGTCAGGAGCAGGGAGGCGAACGCCAGCACGTAGCCGTCCACGACCCACTGGAGCTCGGAGAAGCCGGCGCCGAGGTGGAGTTGGATGCTCGGCAATGCCACGTTGACGACCGTGTTGTCGAGCATCGCCATCGCCAGCGCGAAGCACATCGTCAACAGGACGATGACCTTCTCTCTCGCGTGTTCGCCTTCGAAGCCGAGCACCGGGACTCCCTTCCGATCCGAGCTGTCGCGGGGCAGCGTTCCTGGGGCCAACCGCCCGCGGGGTCGTTCTGTTCCCGAGCCTCCGAGCTTAGGTCAGTTTGCGATATTGCCGGATCGCCAGCGGGACGAAGACGAGGAGGAGCCCGGCGATCCAGGCCGTCGACTGCGCGATCATGCTCGGGAGCGATGCGCCCGCAGGCATCACGGGATCGCCGATGGACAGGACGCGCGCGGTGTTGGCCCAGATCGTGACCGGGTTGTGCTCGGCGATCGGCTGGAGCCAGTTCGCCATGCCCGCCACCGGGACGAACGCCGAGCTCACGAAGACGATCGGGAAGACGCCGGTGAACATCGCGGCCTGCACCGCCTCGACCTCCTTCAGGGTGAGGGCGACCGTCGCGGAGATCCACGAGAAGGCGAACCCGATCGCGAGCACGAGGAGCACCGTGCCCACGGCGCCCGGGAGGCCGTTCTCGAACCTGAACCCCACGAGGTAACCGACCACGATCACGAGGAGCACGAGCACGAAGTTCTTCCCGACGTCGGCCACGGTCCGGCCCACCAGCACTGCCGAGCGGGCCATCGGGAGGGAGCGGAACCGGTCGATGATGCCTTTCTTCAGATCCTCCGCCAGCCCGACCGCGGTGGTGGTGGCCCCGAAGATCGCGTTCTGCACGAAGATGCCGGGCATCAGGAACTCCACGTAGGTGATGTCGCCGGGCAGGTTCGCGATGTTGCGCGCGAACACCCAGCTGAACAGCAGCACGAACATGATGGGCTGCAGCAGTTCGAAGATCATCACGGTGGGCACGCGGGAGATCTGCAGCAGGTTGCGCCAGACGGCGACCGTGCTGTCCGAGACGAAGTGGCGCAGGCGCGTGCCCGACTCGACGCGCGTGGACGGTTCGATCGCGATGCTCATCGCTCGTCTCCCTCCTTCGAGCGCCGCCGCCGCCCCCGCTTTGGAGCCGACTCCTCCGTCGCCGCCTCCTCGGCCGCGTGGCCCGTGAGCGCGAGGAACGCGTCGTCGAGGGTGGGCCGGTGCAGCGCGATGTCGTCGACCACGATCCGCGCGTCGTCGAGTCGTCGGACCGAGTCGAGCAGCGCCTCCGGTCCGGCCTGCCCGACCGGGACGCGGACGATCCCGGCCTCCGCATCGACGCTGGGATCGCCGGCGCCGACGCCTTTCAACGTGCCGGCGGCGACCCCGGCCTGGATCGTATCCGCCACGTGGACCTCCAAGACCTCCCCGCCGATCTGCGCTTTGAGTTCGTCGGCGGTGCCTTCGGCGATCACGGTCCCGAGGTCGACCATCGCGATCCGGTCGGTGAGCTGGTCGGCCTCCTCGAGGTACTGGGTGGTCAGGAGCATCGTCTTCCCCTCGCGGACGAGCTCGCGGATCAGCTCCCACAGGTCGATCCGGCTCCGTGGGTCCAGGCCGGTGGTCGGCTCGTCGAGGAAGAGGATGTCGGGACGGGCCACGAGGCTCGCGCCCACGTCGAGGCGTCGCCGCATGCCGCCGGAGTAGGTCTTCGCGAGTCGGCGGCCCGCGTCGGCCAGTCCGAAGCGCTCCAGGACCTCATTGGCGCGCCGTCGGGCCTCCCGGCCGGGGAGGTGGTAGAGCCGCCCGACCATCTCGAGGTTCTCCAGACCGGTCAGGTTCTCGTCGACCGCGGCGGACTGGCCGGCCAGGCCGATCCGGCTGCGGAGTGCCTCGGCGTCGCGTACCACGTCGAGCCCGGCCACCTCGGCCCGGCCCGCATCGGGGAGTAGGAGCGTCGTCAGGATGCGGACGGCCGTCGTCTTGCCGGCGCCGTTGGGGCCGAGCAAGCCGAACACGGTGCCTTGGGCGACCTCGAGGTCGATCCCCTTGAGCGCATGGACGTCCCCGAACGACTTCGCGAGGCCCTCGGTGCGGATGATGGCGTCCCCCATGGGGCGCCCAGCCTACCGAGCGTCGCCGACAGGTGGCACACGCGCTCTCGAGGAGCCTCTGACCTGCGGGAACGCTTCAACCAGCCCTCATGGTGTAATGAAGATTACCTATCGGGAATGCCGGCGCCGAGCCGGCCGTTCTTGCAGGTGCAGACCGTTCCAGCTTGAAGGAGCCACGAGATGCCCGAGATCGACACCCTTGTCCTCCCCCTGTTGCCGCTGACCACCGGCGTCGTGCTGCCGGGGATGGTCGTCACCTTGACGTTGGAATCGCCGGAGGCGCGAGCCGCGGTCGACGCCGCGGCTGGGGAGGAGCGTCTGCTGCTGCTCGTCCCACGCCTGGACGGCCGTTACGCGCGGGTCGGCACGATCGGGAAGATCGAGGACATCGGCAGCCTCCGCGGCGGCACCGAGGCGATCGTGATCCGCGGGCTCCGCCGGGCCGAGGTCGGCGTGGGCGTGCCGGGAACGGGTGAGGCGACCTGGGTCCAGGTCGAGCCGGTCGAGGACGAGCAGGCGACCGAGCGGACGCGCGCCCTGGCGCGCGAGTATCGCGCCACGATCGAAGGCATCGTGGAGGCCCGCGGCGTTCCCGCGATCGCCGAGTTCCTCCGCGGCATCAACGAACCCGGACAGATGGCGGACACCGCCGGCTACTCGCCCGACCTGTCGTTCGAGCAGAAGGTGGAGATCCTCGAGACGCTCGACGTCGAGGAGCGTCTGGAGCTCGTGCTCGGCTGGGCGAGGGACACCCTGGCCGAGACCGAGCTGAAGGAGAAGATCCGCGGAGACGTGACCGACAGCCTCGAGCAGCGGCAGCGTGAGGCCATCCTCCGCGAGCAGATGAGCGCGATCCGCAAGGAGCTCGGGGAGGACGGCAGCGAGGACGTCATCCAGACCTTCCGCGACAAGATCGCGAGCGCCGGCATGCCCGACGACGTGCGCGAGCAGGCCGAGCGTGAGCTCGGTCGCCTCGAGCGCACGTCCGAGCAGTCGCCGGAGTACGGATGGATCCGGACCTACCTCGACTGGATAACCGAGCTCCCGTGGGACGTGCGGACCGACGACAACCTCGACATCGTTGGGGCGCGCCGGATCCTCGACGAGGATCACGAGGGCCTCGAGGACGTGAAGGACCGCATCGTCGAGTACCTCGCCGTGCGCAAGCTGCGCGCCGACCGCGGCTTGACGGAAACCGGTGGCCGCGGCTCGGGCGTGATCCTGACGCTCGTCGGACCTCCCGGCGTGGGCAAGACCTCGCTCGGCGAGTCGGTCGCCCGCGCGCTCGGACGGAGGTTCGTCCGCGTGTCCCTGGGCGGCGTCCACGACGAGGCCGAGATCCGGGGGCACCGGCGGACGTACGTCGGCGCGCTGCCGGGGCGCATCGTGCGCGCGCTGAAGGACGCCGGCACGAAGAACCCGGTGATGATGCTGGACGAGATCGACAAGGTCGGCGCCGACTGGCGCGGCGACCCCTCGGCGGCGCTGCTCGAGGTGCTCGATCCCGCGCAGAACCACACGTTCCGCGATCACTACCTCGACGTCGATCTCGACCTGTCGGAGGTCCTGTTCGTGGCAACCGGGAACGTCGCCGAGACGATCCCGGGGCCGCTGCTTGACCGGATGGAGGTCATCCGACTCGACGGCTACACCGAGGACGAGAAGGTCGCGATCGCCCGGCTGCACCTCCTGCCGCGCCAGACGGAGCGCAACGGCTTGCGCCCCGACGAGGTCGAGCTGAGCGACGACGCGCTCCGCGAGATCGTGACCGCGTACACGCGCGAGGCCGGCGTCCGCAACCTCGAACGCGAGCTGGGCAAGGTGCTGCGGAAGGTCGCCACGAAGCTGGCGGCCGACGAGACGCTGGCGCCCGTGAGCGTGGGCCGCGAGGAGGTGCGCGCCTACCTCGGCCGCGAGCGGTTCTCGCTCGAGGAGATGGCGGAGCGCACCAGCGTCCCGGGCGTCGCGACGGGGCTCGCGGTGACGGGCAGCGGTGGCGACGTGTTGTTCATCGAGGCGACCCGCGAGGACGAGGGCGAGGGGCTGACGCTCACGGGGCAATTGGGCGACGTGATGAAGGAGTCCGCGCAGATCGCCCTTTCGTATGTGCGATCGCACGCGGCCGCGCTCTCGATCGATGCCGCGCAGCTGAAGGGTCGGTTCCACCTGCACGTTCCGGCTGGCGCCGTGCCGAAGGATGGCCCGAGCGCCGGCGTTACGATGACGACCGCGCTCGTGTCGCTGCTCCGCGGCGAGACGGTCCGGCCCGAGGTCGGCATGACCGGCGAGGTGACGCTGCAGGGACGTGTGCTCCCGATCGGTGGCGTCAAGCAGAAGGTGCTCGCCGCGCACCGAGCTGGGCTGACGACGGTGATCCTGCCGAAGCGGAACGAGGGCGATCTGGACGACGTGCCCGAGCGCGTACGCGGAGACATGACCTTCCATCTGGTCGGCGACGTCCGCGAGGCGCTGGAGGTCGCGCTGGATCGCGCCGGCGTGGCGACGGGTTCGACCGCCGCCTAGCTTCGCCGGTCGCGGGCGGTTCCTGACCTATCCTGGGCGCGCCCGTGTTGCAGCTGATCGAACTCCGCCGCCGGTTCGGCGACGTGGTCGCGCTCGACGGCCTTTCCTTCGACGTTCCGGAAGGCCGGATCGTCGGTTTCGTGGGTCGCAACGGATCCGGGAAGACGACGACGATGCGGATCACGCTCGGCGTCCTCGAGGCCGACGATGGCGAGGTGCGCTGGCGCGATGCGCCGGTCGACGCCGACGCGCGCAGGCGCTTCGGGTACATGCCGGAGGAGCGTGGGCTCTACCCGAAGATGCACGTGCTCGAACAGCTCGTGTACCTCGCGCGGCTGCGCGGCACGCCGAAGGACGTCGCGCGGGCGCGCGCGCTCGAACTCCTCGAGGTGCTCGAGGTGATCGGCGACCCGCAGGCCCGCATGGAGTCGCTCTCGCTCGGGAACCAGCAACGGGTGCAGTTGGCGGCCTCGCTCGTGCACGCGCCCGACCTGCTGGTCCTCGACGAGCCGTTCTCGGGGCTCGATCCGGTCGGCGTCGACGTGCTGGCCGGCGTCCTGCAGCGCGAGGCGCGGGAGCGCGGCGTGGCCGTGGTGTTCTCGAGCCACCAGCTCGAGCTCGTCGAGCGCCTGTGCGACGCGGTGGTTCTGATCGACGGCGGCAGGGTCGTCGCGAGCGGCACGATCTCGGAGCTGCGCGCGATGCGCGCGCGGAACCTCTGGCGGGTCGAGGTGGCCGGCGCCGGCGACGCGTGGTGGGCCGCGATCCCCGGCGTCCGGCTGGACGACCGCAACGACGGCGTCGTGATCCTCGAGCTGGACGACGGCGCCGATCCGCAGCGCGTGCTCGATCTGGCGCGGGCCGAGGGCGACGTGCGTGCGTTCGGCCCGATCGAGCCGAGCCTGGCGCAGCTGTTCCGCGAGGTGGTGGCCGGATGACCGAGTCCACGACCGATCGGGGCGCCTGGCGACTGATCGCGCGACGGGACTTCTGGGTGCGCCTGCGCGAGCGCAGCTTCCTGATCTCGACGCTGCTGAACATCGCGGTGATCTCGATCCTGGTCCTGGCACGTGCCTACGGCGGCGGCGGCGCGGGCCCGTCGTTCGACCTGGGGTACGTCGGGGGGCCGGCCGTGGCGCAGGGCGCGGCCGAGCTGGGCGCGAAGGCCGGCGTCACCGTGCGCGTGCATCAGCTCACCGATGAGCAGGCGGCGGACGCCGCGCTGCGCGACGGGTCGATCGACGCGGTCGTTGTCGGCGACCTGCTCGTTGCGAAGAGCTCGATCGATACCACGCTGGGCGGCCTCGTCCAAGCGTCGGAGCGCAACGTGCGGCTCGCGGCGCTGCTGGATCAGCACGGCGTCACGGCCGAGGAGCGCTCGGAGGCGAACGCGCCGCTCGGGGTGCAGACCCTCGAGCCCCCGCCGCCGGCGCACCGTCCCGAGAACGCCCAGGTCGCGTTCGTCGCCGTCATCCTGCTCTACGGGCAGCTCTTCGGCTACGGGATCTGGGTCGCGAGTGGCGTGATCGAGGAGAAGGCCTCGCGCGTCGTGGAACTGCTCCTGTCGGCGATCCGACCGAAGCAGCTCCTCGCGGGGAAGATCGTCGGCATCGGGGTCCTGGGGCTCGGTCAGCTGATCGTGGTGGCGACGTTCGCGATCGTGCTGGCGCTGGTCACGGGGGCGATCAAGGTGCCGCTCAGCGCGATCGGCGCGGCGGGACTCGTCGTCGGATGGTTCATCCTCGGCTTCGCGTTCTACGCATCGCTGTTCGCGGCCGCCGGGGCGCTCGCCTCGCGCATGGAGGAGCTTCAGAACGTGATCGTGCCGATCAACCTCATCATCCTGGTGTCGTTCTTCATCTCGATCGGCGCGCTCCAGAACCCGGACGGCACGCTGGTGACCGTCGCCTCGCTGGTGCCGACCTCCGCGCCGCTCGCGATGCCGGTCCGGATGGTGCTCGGCGCGGCGCCGGCGTGGCAGATCGCGCTGTCGCTCGCGCTGATCATCGCCAGCACGATCCTGCTCGTTCCGGCGGCGGCTCGCCTGTACATGGGCGCCATCCTCCGCTCCGGCGGGCGGGTGAAGATCCGCGACGCGTGGCGCGCCGCCGCGTGAGGCTCACGCGCGCCGGGCGCGACGCACGGCGACCGGCCGCGACAACCCTTTGAGCTCGGCCGCGCCGGCGTCGTCGAACGCGACCCCCGCGGATGCGGCCGCCGCCGCCTCGGTCAGCAGGACCTCGTCGGCGATCGCGTGCCCCGCCAGCCGCGCCGCGACGATCACGGTGCGCCCGAAGTAGTCGCCGTCACGGTGCAGGACGGGTCCGACGCTCGCGCCGACGCGCGCCGGCGGCAGGCCGAGCGTCGGCGCCGTCTCCACGAGGTCCAGCGCGGTCTCGGCCATCGGGGCGGGGTCGGCGAAGTGCAACATGATGCCGTCCCCGAGGAACTTCACGGTTCGGCCGCCGCGGGCCTCCGCCGCGGCGGAGAGCTCGACGAGTCCTTCCGCGATCGACAGCGCCGCCGCGTCGCCGCGCTCGTCCGTGATGCTGGTGGAGTCGGAGAGGTCGAGGAACGCGATCGCGGGGTCGCGACCGCTGTCGCGCCGGCGCACGCCCGCCTCGTCCATCGCGATCTCGATGTTGGTGACGATCTCCTCGGTGCCGGCGTGCTCGAAGTGCCGGTGGTGGATCAGCGAGATCAGCCGGTCGCTGATCTCGAGCATCGCGCTCGCGATCGGGACGGCCGTGTCGAGCACCTCCTTCATCGGCACGCCGGCGTCGAACATCGGCTGCTCCACGTGCTCGCGGAAGAACGCGATCTGCGACGTGGCGAGCCGGCGCAGGTTCTCGCCGATGAACCGGGTGCTCGCGACCAGCCGATCGGGGTCGCGTTCGGCGACCGAGGCCATGAGCCCGAAGATCCGCAGCAACTCGAGGTCGTCGGCGCGGATCTCGGCGTCCATCTCGGGCGCCGGCACCTGCAGCGACATCGTGAAGATCCGCGGGAGGTGCTCGGCGGGTAGGCCGAGCTGTTCGCCCGCCTCCCGCAGCGTGATGCCGGCCATCGGCACCGGATCGGGGAAGATCGCGTCGATCCACGCCATCGAATAGCGGCCGTCCTCGATCAGGTCGTGCAGGAGGTCGACGCGGATGCCCGCGCGATCCATCGCCTCGGCGATCCGGACGCGCGCGATGTCCTGATCGCGATAGCGACCGCCCTCGTCCTCGAGGACATGGAGCTCGGTCATGCGGCGGACCCACGCAACGTCCGTACCGGCCGCGGCGGCGAGCTCCTCGGCCGAGTACGTGGTCACGGCGATGGCGCTAGTCGGTGCCGAAGACCCGCCGGAAGGAGGGGAGCGGCAGCTCGCCCGTGGCGAGCACGCGGTCGTGGAAGGCACGCAGCGAGAAGTCGCCGTTCGCGGCCGCGGCGGCGGCCTCCCGAGCGCGCTCGATCTCGATCATGCCGATCATGTAGCAGAGCGCCTGCCCCGGCATGCCGATGTACCGGTCGACCTCGATGACGGCGTCGGTATGCGTCTGGCCGGCCTCCTCGAGCGTGTCGATCGCGGCCTCGCGCGTCCACCCGAGCGCGTGGATCCCGGTGTCGGTGATCAGCCGCGCGGCCCGGTGCGCCTGGTTGTCCAGCATGCCGAGCCGCTCCCAGTCGTCGAGGTACAGCCCCATCTCGTCGGCGAGGCGTTCCGCGTAGAGCCCCCACCCCTCGCAGTGCGCCGCGCCGGCGAGCGTGCCGCCGAAGCGCCGGAGATCCGAGCGGTCGGTCATCTCCTGTTCGAGCGCGATCTGGAAATGATGGCCGGGGTTCGCCTCGTGGTACGTGACGCTCGCCACGTGATGCAGCGCCCGGTCAGGGAGGTCGTAGGTGTTGATGTAGTACGTGCCGGGCCGAGAGCCGTCCTCGGTGGGCGGGTTGTAGAACGCGAACGGTTCGTCGGCCTCGCGGAACTCCTCCACGCGGCGGACCGTGCAGTTCGCCTTCGGCAGCGTGCCGAAGAACGACGGCGCCGTCTCCCAGCTCCGTCGGACCTGGTCCTCGGCCATGACGACGAGCTGGTCGGGCGTCGCCGCGGTGTTCGCCCCGCTGGCGTTGTGGGCGGTGATCGCCTCGAGCGGGCTCGCGTAGCCGAGGTCGGTCGCGATCTGCCGTCGCTCGGCCTGGATCGCCTCGAACCGCTCGTTGCCCAGCCGATGGACGTCGGCGGGATCGAGGGGCAGCGACGTCCATCCCAGGATCTCGGCCGCGTACATGCCGGCGCCGCCGGGCAGCGCGGTCATGCCGATCGTCTCGGTCGCCGCCGGGAGGTACTCGTCGCGCATCAGGTCGCGGAACCGCGTATGGGCGGGCGCCACGACGTCGCGGACCACGGACACGAACCGCTCGCGCGTCCCCGGATCGGCGTCCGGTCCGAGCGGCAGCATCGCCGGCGAATCCTCCGGCGACAGCGCGAGGATCCGGTCGAGCTGTGCGAGCGCGCGCTCGGCGACGATCGTCGAGGTCACGACCCCCGTCGCGACGGCCTCGCGCGCCACCTCGGCCGATGCGTCGAGGAACGCCGGGAATGCGCGGAGGCGCGCCTCGTAGCGGTCGAGCCGCTCCGGCGTGTCCGCCCGTTGCACGGACGCGATCTGGGCGATCATCGTCCCCGCGCCGTGCATGTGGTTCACGACCTCGAACCGATCGACCCGGTGCTCCAGTGCGGCGAGCGACCGCGCGCACACCGCCTCGAGCACGTCCGCGTCGAGCTGCGCGGGCTCGTCGAGCTGCGTCCGGTCGATCGCGGCCAGCTCGGCGAGAGCCCCTCGGCACGCGGTGTCCTCGGCCGCGCGACCGTTCTCGCTCGGGTCCGGGAGCCGGTCGTCGAAGCGTTCGTCGCCGACGTAGGTGCCGGCCAGCGGCTGTCGCTCCAGGAAGCCCTGCCAGAAGCGGTCGACGAGCTGGCGAACCTGGTCGTTCGGCGTCACGGTTCCTCCTGAGGATCTGCGGGAGCCCAGCGTACCCGCGGCGCGACGGACCGCGCGTTGCCCTCCCGGTGCGCCGTCGCTACGCTCGGTCGTCCGGTGGCTCGCGGGGAGATGGAAGGGCGGGGCATGCTGCTCGAGGGGAAGAGGCTGTTGATCACCGGGGTCCTGACGCAGCAATCGATCGCGTTCGCGGCGGCGCGGACCGTCCAGGAGCAGGGCGGGCAGATCGTCCTGACGAACTTCGGCCGGACGGTGAGCATCACGCAGAAGGTGGCGCGCCGCCTGCCGGATCCCCCCGACGTCCTGGAGATGGACGCGAACGACGAGGAGCAGATCGCGGCCGTGCGCGAGGAGCTCGCGGCACGCTGGGGCCGCCTCGACGGCTTCCTGCACGCGATCGCATTCGCGCCCCAGGACGCGCTCGGCGGCAACTTCCTGTACACGCCGTGGGAGAGCGTCGCGACGGCCATCCAGACCAGCGCGTACTCCCTGAAGGCGATCGCCGCCGGCATGCTCCCGCTGCTCGAGGCGGCGGAGCGCCCGTCGATCGTCTCGCTCGACTTCGACGGGCAGGTCGCCTGGCCCGTCTACGACTGGATGGGCGTGGCGAAGGCGGGCCTCGAGGCCGTCACGCGCTACCTCGCGCGCGACCTCGGGCCGAAGGGGATCCGCGTGAACACCGTGAGCGCCGGGCCGATCAAGACGATGGCCGGCAAAGGGATCCCCGGGTTCGAGCGGATCGGCGGCACGTGGGAGCGCCGTGCCCCGCTCGGCTGGGACATCGACGATCCCACGCCGGTCGGCAACGCGATCGCGTTCCTGCTCTCGGGCCTTTCGGACGGGATCTCTGGCGAGGTGATCCACGTGGACGGCGGGTTCCACGCGATGGGCACCGACCTGGACTGAGGTTCAGCGGAGCTGGGCGTTGAACTCCGTCGCGACCAGCGTCTGCGCCGCGCGGATCACCCGGAAGGCTTCCTTGAGGCCGCTCCGGTCCAGCGGCCCGAGCGCCGTCGGATCGACGAAGTCGTCCGGCGCGGTCCCCGCCTCGATCTGCGTCACCTGATGACGGAGTCGGACCTGCCACAGGAACCGGAAGGCGTCGCCCAGTTCGCCGGCAACCGTGGGGTCGAGCGTGCCAGCCGCGGCCGCGGCGTCGAGCCGCGGGAGCGTGCCCTTCGAGGCGGTCCCCGCGGCGATGCCGACGGCGCGCGCGATGTTCGTGACGATCGTGATGCCGCCGTGCTTCACGTCGAGCCGGCCGGCGTGCTCGCCCTTCGCCTCGACCACGAGATCCCGGAAGAAGCCCGTGGGCGGCTTCAGTGTGAGCGCGCCGCGCGCCAGCAGTTCGATGAACGCCGGGTGTGTGCGTGCTTCCCGGACCGCAGCGTCCAGCGTCGGCTCGGCGGCCAGCGGACCGGCGACGCGCCGGAAGTCGAACCCGATCGACGACAGGATCCTGGCGTCGAGGTCGGGTTCGTCCATCCAGCGTCGGAAGCGCCCGGCCCACTGTTCGAGCGAGCGGCGCATCGCCGGATGGACCGCCATCGCGTCGCCATGGCACCGGGGGATGCCGACGGCTTCGAGGCCGCTCGTCACGAACTCGGCGAGATCGGCGAAGAAGCCGTCCACGTCCTCGTCCGTTGATCCCGGCGCGAGCTCGTATGCCAGCGCGTGGTCCTGATCGGTGTGCAGCGCCTGCTCGTGGCGGGCCGCGCTGCCGAGCGACAACCACGCGAACGCGGCGGGCGCCTCGCCGATCGACCGGCCGGCGAGCAGGACCAGGCGCTCGGTGAGGGCGTCGATCACCAGCGCGATCACCCGTCCGACCGCCACCGGGTCAGCGGTCGAGTCAACGAGCGCCGCCACCACGTTGGGGAGCTGGCGGCCGGCATCGACCACAGCCTCGCGCGTGTCGGCGCGTTCGATCGCGCTCTTGATCGCGAAGGGCGTGTGCCGGCCGATCCCCATGAGGTCGGTGTCGGTCACGATGCCGATCACGCGCCCGCCCTCGGTCACGGGGAAATGGTGGACGCCTTGGGCGAACATCTCGAGCAACGCTTCGCCGGAGAGCGTGGAGGACGGTAGCGTCCGTGCCGGCACGGTCGCCGACGTGATCGCCGGGGCGTCGTACGAGGCCTTCTCCGCGACGACCTTCGCACGCAGATCCCGGTCGGTGAGGATCCCCCAACCCTCCGGCGTCGGGATCAGGAGGGACGAAACCCGCTGCTCGGTCATCCTCAGCGCGGCCTGGGCGATCGGCGCGTCGGGTTCGATCGTCACGGGTTCGCGACGGATCAACGAGCCGATCGTCGCGAACCGCGGGTCCTCGTACCGGGCGACGCTCACTTCGTCGTTCGCCACCTCGAGCCGCCGTCGCATCGTAGCCAGGACGACCGATCTGCCGGCGGGCGACGAGAGGACGTCTACGGCGACCGGGCGAGGGATCAGGTAGGCGAGCGTGTCCTCGAGCGCGCGGATCGTGGCGACCGGGCTGACCTGACCGAGGAGCGAGAACTGTCCGAACACTTCCCCTTCGCCCAACAGGTCCAGCACGATCCCGTCGTCCAGCACCTCAACGGCGCCCTTGCGGACGACGAACAGGTTGGAGGCCGGCGTGCCGTCCTGCTCGAGGATCACCTCGCCGGCGGGGAAGTGGGCGATCTCGATCGCCCGGGCGATGGCCGCGAGCCGGTCGGGCACCAGCTCCGAGAACGGGGGATACATGGCGAGGAACGCCGCTACGTCCACGCCCGGAGTATCGCGCTCCGGCGCAGGGTGTGCGGCCGTATCCTGCCGGCATGCAGACCGAACGCCGTCTCACCTCGTTCAGCCACGGCGCGGGCTGCGGCTGCAAGCTCGGACCGGACGATCTCCTGGCCGTGCTCGCCGGCCTCGACCTGCCGCCGGTCCCTGCCGAGGTGCTGGTTGCCGCCGACACGGGCGACGACGCCGCCGTCTACCGCCTTCCCTCCGGCGAGGCCGTCGTGGCGACGCTGGACTTCTTCACGCCGATCGTCGACGACCCGTACGACTGGGGCCGCATCGCCGCCACGAACGCGCTCTCGGACGTGTACGCGATGGGCGGCCGGCCCTTCCTCGGGCTCAACATCGTGAGCTGGCCGATCGACGAGTTGCCGCGCGAAGCCCTCGGGCAGGTGTTGCAGGGCGGCATCGACGCCGCCGGTGCGGCCGGCGTCGCGGTGCTCGGCGGGCACTCGATCACCGACCCGGAGCCGAAGTACGGCATGGTCGTCCTGGGGCTCGTGGATCCGGACCGGATCGTGCGCAACTCGACGGCAACGCCCGGCGCGGAACTCTGGCTGTCGAAGCCGATCGGTCTGGGCATCATCGCGACGGCGCTGAAGCGGGGCGTCGTGACCGCCGAGCTGGTGGCCACGGCCGTCGAGCTCATGACGACGAGTAACGCCGCGGCCGCCGCGGCGATGCTGGACGCCGGCGTCGAGGCCGGCACCGACGTGACCGGCTTCGGCCTGCTCGGCCACCTCCGCCGGTTGCTGGAGGCGAGCGGCTGCGCGGCGATCGTCGACGCGGCGGCCGTGCCGCTGATCCCGGGGGTCCTCGATCTCGCCCGAGGCGACGTCGTACCCGGCGGCTCGAAGCGGAACCACGCCTGGTTGGCCCCGGTCACCGATTGGGGCGAACTGACTCCGCCCGAGCAGCTGGTGCTGGCCGACGCGCAGACGAGCGGCGGGCTGCTCGTGACCACGCACGATCCGAGCGCCCTCGAGGCATCCGGGCTGTTCACACGCGTCGGCGCGGTCGTCGAGGGCGCTCCGGGCGCGATCCGCGTCGTTGGCCGGCCGGCGGAACGCCACGAAGTCTCGACGTTCTCCTAACCCACTCTTAGCCGACCGGCGCCGAAAGTAGGCAGATGCGACCACGTACGTATGCGCCGCCACGCCCTGACCGGAGCCTCCGCGGCGCGCATCGCCATGCGACGTTCGGTGCGCTCCTTGTCGCCGACTGGCGCGCCACGGGATGGCCCCTGGGGATCCTCCGCGCGTTCCTCGGTGGCACGTTCGTGTTCGCGGGGATGCAGAAGCTCCTGGACCCCAACTTCCTGCGCCGGGGGAGTCCCGACTACATCGGCACGCAGTTGCGCGGGTTCGCACTGGGCACGCCGCTCGGGGCCGTGTTCGGCGCCCTCGCGCACCACGCGGTATTGGTGGGCGTATCGACCGCGCTGCTCGAAACGGCGATCGGCCTGGCCGTCCTGTTCGGGATCGCGTTGCCGCTCGCGGCGCTCGGCGGGTTCCTCGTGAACCTCTCGCTCCTGCTCTCGGCGACGTGGCACGTCCACCCGTACTTCCTCGGATCCGATTCGATCTACGCCGTGGCGTGGCTGGCCCTCGTGGTCGGGACGTGGTCGCGCTTGCGTCGAACGCCCGTGCCCGGCGCAGGGGGTCGCGTCGCGTACGTCAACGCCGGCCCGCCCGTCGACCGGCGGGTCGCCCTGCAGGTCGCCACCGTCGGCCTCTGCGCGCTCGTCTTGGACGGGGTCGCGCGGGTGTTCCGCGGCGTCCCGACGAACGTCGACGCGATCTCGCCGGCGATCCGTCGATCGCCGGCGAGCCACTCGCCCGCGACGGCGCCGTCCACGCCCGCCGCGGGCGGGACAAGCGCACCAGCGCAACCCTCTTCCCCAGCCTCGCCTGCGGGCACCGTGATCGCGAACCTCTCGCAGCTCCCCGTGGGCAAGGCGGTCGGGTTCTCGGCCCCCGGGGTCGGTCCGGCCGTCCTGCTGCGGCTCGCGAACGACAGCGTGCTCGCGTACAGCCGGATCTGCACCCACGCCGGGTGCGTGGTCGGCTACGATCCGGCGTCCCAACTCCTGATCTGCCCGTGTCACGGGGCGGAGTTCGATCCCTCTCGAGGGGCCGAGCCGGTGGCCGGGCCCGCAAGTGCTCCGTTGCAACGCATCGACGTCGTCGTGGACGGCTCGGGCAGGGTCGTATTACCCGCCTAAAGCCCGTATCGGGAATAGCCGGTCCGCTGATAGCATTTGCACCTGCAACAGGCGGGGTTCCGCGTCTGTCGACGATGGAGACGAGCGTTGAGCGAGCTGGACGGCGTCCTGTACAAGGAGATCCTCGAACAGGGGATGCGTGAGTTCCCCAACGAATGCTGCGGCCTGGTCGCCGCCGAGGCCGGGGCGCCGGTGAAGGTGTTCCCGATGAAGAACGCCGACGCCAGCCCGGCGACGTACCGCCTGGACGGCAGGGAGCAGCTGCGGGTCTTCGACGAGCTCGACGAGCACGGCTGGGATCTCTGGGCGATCTACCACTCGCACACGCACTCCGAGGCGTACCCGAGCGAGACCGACATCAAGCTGGCCTTCTACCCCGACGCCCGCTACATCCTGCTGTCGCTGGCCGACCGCGAGCATCCCGTCCTTCGCTCGTTCTTCATCCACGAGGGCGAGGTCACCGAGGAGGAGCTGACGGTCGCATGAGCCAGCAGCCGATGTTCACCGAGGAGCAGGTCCAGCGGTATTCGCGACACATCATCCTGCCGAACATCGGCGGGAAGGGCCAACGCAGGCTCCTGGACGGTTCGGTGCTGGTGATCGGCGCCGGCGGGCTGGGCTCGCCGGTCGCGATGTACCTGGCCGCCGCGGGCGTGGGCAAGCTCGGCATCGTGGACTTCGACCGCGTCGACGTGACGAACCTCCAACGTCAGATCCTGCACACGACCGCCGATGTGGGCCGTCCGAAGGTCGAGTCGGCCGTCGAGCACCTCCGTGCGATCAACCCGACGATCGAGATCGTCGGGCACGACACGCTCCTGTATTCGACGAACGTGTTCGACGTGATGAACGGCTACGACGTGATCGTCGACGGCACCGACAACTTCCCGGTCCGCTACCTGGTGAACGACGCCACGCAGTTCCTGGGCAAGCCGCTCGTCTACGGCTCGATCTACCAGTTCGAAGGCCAGGCCTCGGTGTTCATGCCGGGGCAGGAGACGCCGTGCTATCGCTGCCTGTTCCCCTCGCCGCCGCCGCCGGGCACCGTGCCGTCGTGCGCCGAAGGGGGCGTGTTCGGCGTACTGCCGGGCTTCATCGGCTCGGTCCAGGCGACCGAGGCGATCAAGATCCTCACCGGCGAGGGCGTGACGCTGGAAGGAAGGTTGCTCCTCTACGACGCCCTCACGATGGACGTGCAGGAAGTGAAGATCCGCTGGGACGCGGACTGCCCGGTGTGTGGCAAGGAGCCGACCATCACCGAGCTGATCGACTACGAACAGTTCTGCGGCGTCCCCGCCAGGCCCGAGTAGACCCAGACCCCCGAGGAGAGCCGACATGACCGTGACCGTGAAGCTGCCGACGATCCTGCGGAAGTTCGCGGGCGACGAGGCCCGCGTGGGTGCGGACGGCGCCACGCTGGCCGACGTCCTGCAGGACCTCGAAGCGAAGTACCCGGGCATCACGAAGAACGTCGTGTCCGAGGACGGCGGCCTGCATCGGTTCATCAACGTGTACCTGAACGACGAGGACGTGCGCTACCTCGGCTCGCTCCAGACCGAGGTCAAGGAAGGCGACACGGTCTCGATCCTGCCGGCCGTCGCCGGCGGCAGCTAGCCCGAGCTCCGTCCCGGAGCTAGGGCGCGACGGCGGGTCCCCAGTCCGGGCCGTTCTCGTTCAACCCCGTCACCCGCAGGACGTGAACGCCGGTCCCGTCGCGATCGATCACGAAGAGGTCGCCGCCGAGGGGACCGGAGGGAGCGTGTGCGAACACGAGCTGCGATCCGTCCGGCGACCACGACGGGTGGTTCGTGGCGGTGCCGGCGAGCTCCGGGGTGAGCGAGCGGAGGCCCGAGCCGTCCGGACGGATCGTGTACAGCTGTTGCATGGCCCCGCCCGGATCCGGGGGCGACTGGAAGGCGATCAACGCCCCGTCCGGCGACCACGCGGGGTCTGCGGCATCGAGTCCGTCCGGGGTCAGCTGCCGGCTCCCGGTGCCGTCGGCGGCAGCGATCTGGATGGTGAACCGATCCGGGTGGCCGTACGCCCAGTGGAGGTAGACGATCTGCGTCCCGTCCGGCGACCAGCTGGCCTGATCGTCCTGGGCGTGGTGCGGGTCGGTGATCTGCCGTGCGCCGGTCCCGTCCGCGTTCGCCGTCCAGAGCTGCACGTGGATCGGGATGGGTCCCCGGCCGTAGATCGCCCGGGTGAACACGATCCGGGTCCCATCGGGCGACCAGGGATCGCTCTCGACCGCGTCTCCGCAGCGGCCCGGGCACCCCGTCGGGACGACCTGATGCAGATCGGATCCGTCGACGTTCACGACGAAGATGCGATCGGGGCGGGGATCGTGGATCCGCGTGAACATGACCCGCGTCCCGTCGGGGGAGATGGACGGACCCACGTCTTTCTCGCTCGAGACGACCAACCGTCGCACATGCGAGCCGTCGTCGGATTCGATGTAGAGCTGCGCGTGGCCACCCGCGCTCAGGGGGTCGTTCCCGAACACGATCACCCCCGGGGTCGGTGCGATCGACGTCGTCGGCGCCTGCGTGGGACCCGACCCGCCACCGGTGCAGGCACCGAGCAGCGCGACGGCACCGAGGAGCCCGACCCCGCGAGTGATGTTCACCACGAACCTCCTGGGTAGAAGACGGGCCCGACCCGGCTCCATGCCTTGGTGAGCACGGTCGTTGTTCCTCCGTCGGGATCAACGAGCAGGAGGCGGCCGTTGGAGATCACGGCGATCCGCGAACCGTCCGGGCTCCACGCCGGCGTGCTTTGCTCCGCGACCCCGAGGCTTTCGACCCGGGTCGCGATCCCGCTTTCCGTCCGGAGCACCCATACCGATCCGGTCGGACCTCCCTCCCCTTGCACGTACGCGAGCGACGTACCGGCCGGTGACCAAGCGGGCGCGTATCCACTTCTCTGCGTGTGTCCGAAGATCAGCTCCCGCGTGTCGCAGCAGATCGCCGTCTCGAAGAGGGTCGGGACCTGCGGACCGTGCGATGGCATCGCGCTGAACGCGATCCGTGACGAATCGGGCGACCAGGCCGGATCGCGGGCGTCGGCCAGCCCGACGTCGAGCGCGCGATCGTTCGAGCCGTCGGGGTCCACGAGCCGGATCGACGCTCCGTCGAGACGGTCGATCGTGTAGGCGATCGTGGTCCCGTTGGGCGACCAGGCCACCGAGCCGATCTCGGAGCAGGAAGGCGGCGCGCACGGCACGATCCGGGTGCTCCGGCCCGACCGGAGGTCGAGCACGTGCAACCCAACCGCATCGGTCATCGTCCACGTGGTATCGCTCACGGTGTCGGGGTGGCTCTCCGCGAGCGAGTACACGAAGCGGGTACCGTCGGGCGATGCGGCGACCCCGTTCACCCGGACGCCCGGGCACGATCGGTGCCCGGCGGCATCCTGGGTGCAGCTGAGATCCAGCAGCTTCGAGACGTTCCCCGAAGCCGGGTCGTAGACGTAGACGCTCCCGTTGTCCGTCGGCGCCCACGCCGATCCGCGGCCGACGAACACGATCGACCCCGCGCGCGGCGGCGGGAGCGCGGGGACCGCGCCCTGCGCCCGGTCGAACGCGTGGACGGCGAGCCCGGTCGCCGCCACCGCCACCGCGATCGCGACCACGGCCGCCGTGATCCGTCGGCGCCGGAGCAACGAGTCGCGGCGACGGAAGAAGGCCTCGACCGTGATCGGCTCGATCGGGGTGCGGTCCATCTGCCGCTCGAGGACGTCGCGCACCTCAGGCATCGATCCCTCCGGCGATCCCGGCCAGGGCGCGCCTGGCCTGGTGGGTGAGGGCGTACACGGTCGAGGGCTTCACGCCGAGGAGCTCTGCGGCTTCCTCGCCCGAATAGCCGAACGCCTCCGTCAGCACGAGCGCGGCTCGTTGCCGCGGCGTGAGCTCGGCGAGGATCCGCCCGGCCTCGTCCCGATCCTCGACCGGTCCGAGACCGTCGTCGTGCCGGTCGACCATCCCGGTCGTTCGCTTCAGCTCACGGACGGCCCGGCGGTACCGGCTGCGGAACAGGTTCATCGCGACCCGATGCAGGTAGCCGGCCGGCTGGTCCATCGTGCCGACCTCGTCCCAGCGCGCGAAGACCCGCATGAAGGACTCCTGGGCGATGTCCTCGGCGTCGGAGCGGCTCCCCGTGATCAGGACCAGCGCCCGCTGGAGCCGGTCCATCTCTCGGATGAAGAACTCCTCGAACGGCTGCGCGGGCCCCGACAACGCTCGGCTCTCCGCGATCAACTCGTCCACATGGGCGACTTCTTCCATCGTCTCTTCCAACGCCCGGGGCGGCCGGAATCTGTAGAGGTGCCGGGTCGCGTCAGTCCCAGGTCCGGCGCTCGCCGGGCATCGACGTGAGTTCCCCCCACGCGGGGCGTTCCTCGCCCAGGCGGAAAGGGAGCACGCAGGTGAGCGGCTCCGCGTCCCGATGCTCCAGCTCGACCCGGATCGCCCGCGACGCCGGAACGTCGACCACGACGTCGGTGCACACGCCCACCGCCAGGAGCTCGCCGCGATCGGCGCGTCCGCGGAGCTCGTCGCGCAGGACATCCAGCTCCTCGGCCGAGGAGGTCTCGAGCTCGCCGTCGGGGGCCATCGACGCGCCGAACGGCGCGAAGCCGTCGTCGGCCGCCACCGCGGCGCGCGCGTACGCCAGCAGCAGCCGCATCAGGGCGTCCATCTGCTCTCGAGGCTCACCGGGGAGCTGGCTCACCGGCCAACCGTGACGGCGGCGCCCGGGTGGGTCAAGCTCGGCGGATGGAGATCCGTCGACTCGGCGCGCGCGACGGCGCCGTGATGGATGCGGCGGTGCGGGCGTTCCACGGTTTCGAGTTGCAGACCGATCCCGCGTTCCTCGCCGACCCCCGATCGCTCGCGTTCGTGGCGCTCGACGGCGAGACGGTCGTGGGGTTCGCGTGGGGCTTCGAGCTGCCGCAGCCGGTGGGCGGGCCGTCCGATCTCCTCTGCGGTCTCGAGGTCGCGGAGGCCGTCCGCGAGCACGGCGTGGGCAAGGAGCTGTTGGGCGCGTTCGTCGCGGGTGCGCGGGCGCGCGGCGCGACGAAGATGTGGATGCTCACGAACGCCGGGCATCGGGCCACGAGGCTCCTGTTCGAGGACGCACCGAACCCCGGCGAGCAGGGACTCGGCCCGTGGTGGGTCATGGGATGAGCGGGTCCCGGCCCCCTCGCGCTGGGATACTCCGTTCTCGTGCGCTTCGACTCGATCCTCGATGCGATCGGCGACACGCCGCTGGTCGGCATCCCTCGGCTGTCGCCTTCGCCGTCCGTTCGGCTGTGGGCGAAGCTCGAAGGGCAGAACCCGACCGGCTCCACGAAGGACCGGATCGCGCTGGCGATGGTGGAGGCCGCCGAAGCCAGCGGCGAGCTCACGGCGGACAAGACCATCCTGGAACCGACGTCGGGCAACACGGGCATCGCGCTCGCGATGGTGAGCCGCCGGAAGGGGTACGCGCTCACGGTCGTGATCCCCGACAACGCCAGCGAGGAGCGCATCGTCCTGCTCCGGCTCTTCGGCGCGGAGATCGTCTTCTCCGACGGTGCGAAGGGCACGAACGGGTCGATCGAAGTGGCGCGCGCCCTCGCGAACGACGAGCGCTACTACATGCCGTTCCAATACGGGAACCCCGCGAACCCGGGCGCGCACGAGCGGGGGACGGCGCAGGAGATCATCCGCGACCTGCCGACCGTGACGCACTTCGTCGCCGGCATGGGCACCGGCGGCACCTTGACCGGCACCGGCCGAGGACTGCACGCGCACGACCCGAACGTGAAGATCATCGCCGCGGAGCCCGAGCTGGGCGACCTGGTGTACGGGCTCCGGTCGCTGGACGACGGCTTCATCCCGCCGATCTTCGATCCGGCGCAGATCGACCGGAAATTCCTGGTCAACTCGGCGGACTCGCTGCGGGCCACGCGCGAGCTGACGGCGCGCGAGGGGATCTTCGCCGGGATCAGCAGCGGCGCCGTGATCCACGTCGCCCAGCGCGTCGCCCAGGAGGTGGAGCAGGCCGACATCGTCTGCCTGCTGCCCGACGGCGGATGGAAGTACCTGTCGACCCAGGCCTGGGCCGAGGACCTCACGAAGGCGGAGCGCGGCGTCGAGGAGTCGTTGTGGTGGTAGTCGGTGTCCGATAGCCGCCCGATCGGCATCTTCGACTCCGGGGTCGGCGGGCTGACGGTCGCCCGGGCCGTGCTGGACCGGCTACCGAACGAATCTCTCCTGTACGTCGGCGATTCGGCGCACTTCCCCTACGGTCCCAAACCGGTCGAGGAGATCAGGGGCTACGCGCTCGACATCGCCGCGTACCTGGTCGAGCGCGACGTGAAGCTCCTCGTCGTGGCCTGCAATTCGATCGAGGTCTCGGCGATCGGCGACATCGCCGCGGCGCATGGGGTTCCGGTCATCGGGGTGATCAACCCGGGCGCGCGGGCGGCCGCCCGCGCCACCCGCTCGGGGGTCGTCGGGGTGATCGGCACCGTCGCGACGATCGGAACGGGTGCGTACCAGCGCGCCATCGGCTCCGCCGTGGAGCTGCACGTGGCCGCGTGCCCGGTGTTCGTCGAGCACGTGGAGCGGGGCGATACGACTTCCGACGAGCTACGGATGGCCGCGCGGGAGTATCTTGCTCCGCTGAGAGAAGGGGGCATCGACACGTTGATCCTCGGCTGCACGCACTACCCGCTGCTGTCCGGGCTGCTCCACTCGGAGCTGGGGCCCGACGTGGTGCTCGTATCGTCCGCGGAGGAGACCGCGAAGGACGTGGAGGCCGAGCTCCGGCGGAGCCATCATCTCCGAGAGGACCCCTATCCGCCCGTGTGTGCGTTCGGCACGACCGGCGATGCGGAGCGCTTCCGCGACCTGGCCGAGCTGTTCCTGGGGCGCGGCATCGGCGACGTCGAGCCGGTGCACATCGAGGTGGGGGCGCGCCGATGAAGCTGACCGTGCTGGGGGCGCAGGGCACGTGGCCGGGCGCCGACGGCGAGTGCTCCGGGTACCTGGTCGCGCAGGACGGCTACCACATCTGGCTCGACGCCGGAACCGGGACCTTCGCGCGCCTCCAGGAGCACCTCAAGGTCGACCAGGTCGACGCGATGCTGATCACCCACGGTCACGCCGACCACTTCCTCGACATCATCCCGGCGTTCTACGCGCGGCACTACGGTGGCAAGGGCGATCCCGGCCTGCCGCTGTACTCGCCGGAGGGGTTCACGGATCAGGTCGCGCTCCTGGTCTCCGAGAACGGCCGCAACGTGATGAGCGAGGCCTACGCCTTCACCACGGCCGAGCGCGCGCAGCCCTTCGAGGTGGGTCCGTTCCTCGTGACGCCGTTCGAGATGACGCACATCGGCGTGTACTCGCTGGGGTACCGGATCGAGGCCGGCGGCGTCGTGCTCGCCTACAGCGGCGACACGGGCCCGTGCGAGGAGGCCGTCGAGCTCGCGCGCGGCGCCGACCTCTACCTCTGCGAGGCCACGTACCAGAACGCGTCGAACCTGACGTACTTCCATCTGAGCGCCGCGCAGGCTGCGCAGCACGCGGCGAGGGCGGACGCGGGGCGCCTGATGCTGACGCACATCACGCCCGACCTCGATCCCGACGTGTCGCTGGACGAGGCGGCCGCGGTGTTCGGTACGGTGGAGATCGCGGTGCCGGGCGGGTCGATCGAGGTCCGTTCGTGACGCGGTCCGACGGCCGGGCCGCGGACGACCTCCGTCCCGTGTCGTTCGAGCTCGGCTTCCAGGAGTGGGCCGACGGCTCGGTCCTGTTCTCGATGGGCAGAACGCGCGTGCTGTGCGCGGCCTCGATCGCCGAAGAGACGCCGCGGTGGCTCCGCGGGACCGGCAAGGGATGGGTGACCGGCGAGTACTCGATGTTGCCGGCCTCCACGAGCGAACGATCCCAGCGCGAGGTGAACCGCGGTCGTCCGGGCGGGCGGACGCAGGAGATCCAGCGGCTGATCGGCCGCGCGCTCCGGAGCGTGACCGACCTGCCGCGCCTGGGGGAGCGCATGATCACGATCGACTGCGACGTCCTGCAGGCGGACGCCGGCACACGGACCGCGTCGATCACCGGCGGGTACATCGCGCTCGCGCTCGCACTTCGGAAGATGAGCGCCGCCGGCGCCACGCCGGACGATCTGCTGACCGACTCGGTGGCCGCCGTGTCGGTCGGGATCGTCGACGGCGAGTCGCTGCTGGATCTGTGCTACGAGGAGGACGCGAAGGCCGAGGTGGATTTCAACGTCGTCATGACCGGCTCCGGCGCGCTCGTCGAGGTGCAGGGGACGGCCGAAGGCGAGCCCTTCTCGCGCAGCCAACTCGATGCCATCCTCGATCTGGCCGGCGACGGCATCGCCGCGCTCACGAAGGTGCAGCGCGACGCCCTCGCCGGCTGAGGTCCGGATGACCCTGCCGGACACGATCGCGATCGCGACCCGGAACCCCCACAAGCTCCGCGAGCTGGCCAGGATCTGCGGCGACTGGCCGGTGACGTGGGTGAGCGTCGCGAACGCCGATCCGGCCGCGTTCCCCGACGTCGAGGAGACCGGGGCCACGTACCGGGAGAACGCGGCATTGAAGGCACGCGCGGTGGCCGCCGCGCTCGGCCTCCCTGCCGTCTCGGACGACTCCGGTATCGAGGTGGACGCCCTGGGCGGCAAGCCGGGCGTCCGGAGCGCGCGGTACGCGGGCGAGGGCGCCTCCGACCAACGCAACCTTCAGGAACTGATCCGTGCGGTCCGCGGCATCCCCGCGGGCGGCCGGACGGCTCGATATCGGTGCGCGGCGGTGCTCGCGCTCCCGGACGGGACCGAGGCAGACGCCGAGGCGATCTGCGAAGGGACCCTCCGGAAGGACCCTCGGGGCGACGGCGGGTTCGGCTATGACCCGATCTTCGTGCCCGCCGGCTGGGACCGGACGATGGCCGAGCTGACGCCGGAGGAGAAGGACCGGATCAGTCACCGGGGCAAGGCGTTCCGGGCCCTCCGGGCGGCCCTGGAAGCGGGTCCGACCCCGACCTAGGTCCCGGTCCGGCCTACCGAACTCAAGGTAGGTCGGCCGGGGGCCGAGGACTCCACCATGGGTTCGGATACCCGTGGTGGCTCCGGCGCGGCTCGGGCGCTTCCCCTCGAAGCGTTCCTCGGCGGCGCCCCGAAAGCCCCCTGCATCGTGGTCGCGGTCTGCTTCGTGATCGCGGTCGGCGTGGTCGACCACCTCACGGGCCAGGGCGCCTCGCTGGCGCCGTTCTACCTGATGCCGGTGGCGCTCGTGACGTGGAACGCTGGCCGCGCGTGGGGGCTCACGATCGCGGGGCTCTCGGCCGTCGCGACGCGCCTGGCCGACGCGAACGCCCAGGACGGTAGCGTGCTCGTGCCGTCGTGGAACGCCGTCGTATGGTTCGCGGTCCTCGCGTTCGTCGTGTGGATCCTCTCGGCGCTCCGCGGCACCGTCCGCCGCCAGCGGATGCAGATCGAAGAGGAGACGGAGGTCTCCGATGACCTCCGGAACCAGAACGACATCAAGAACACGTTGCTCCACGCGGTCTCGCACGACCTGAAGGGTCCGCTCGCGGGGATCCTCGGGGCGATGCAGACGATCCGCCGCGCCGAGAAGCTCAACCTCACCGAGGTCGAGATGGAGGACCTGTACGGCGTGATCGAGCAGGCGGGGCGCAAGGCCGCGCGGCTCGTGGACGACCTCCTCGACCTCGATCGCCTCCGTCGTGGCCAACTCCAGCCCGAACGCGCCCTCACCGATGTCGGGGCGCTCGCCGACCGGATCTCCATGGAGCTGGCGCCGCTCGCGGGGCACCCGGTCCGTGTCGAGAGCGACCCGGTGATGGTCGACATCGACCCCGCGAAGGTCGAACGGATCGTCGAGAACCTGCTGAACAACGCGGCGCGGCACACCCCGCAGGGGACGCCCGTCCGCGTCTTGGTCAACGAGCGGCCTGACGGGGTCACGCTGGTCGTCGAAGACGAAGGCCCGGGCGTGCCGAACGAGATGAAGGACGCGATCTTCGAGCCGTTCCGGCAGGGGGAGAGCGCGCGCGGCGGCGTCGGCATCGGTCTGTCGCTCGTGTACCGGTTCGCCCGCCTGCACGGCGGCGACGCCCACGTCGAAGATCGCGACGGCGGCGGGGCTCGGTTCGTGGTCACGCTGCCCGGCCAGGTCGAGCACGTGCCGGAAGCCGCGCCGCTCCGCGCCGTCTGAGCGATAAGCCGCGCGCGTCCGCGTGTCCGCCCGCGTCGGTAGAGTGCGCGCCGTGAGCCGATCCACGCTGGACGACGCGTTCGGGCATCACGTTTGGGCGACCCTCACCCTGCTGGACGTGTGTTCGGCGCTCACGCCCGAGCAGCTGGCCGCTCCGGCGCCGGGCACCTACGGGTCGATCCTCGACACGATGCGGCATCTGGTCGGCGCCGACGCCTCCTACCTGTTCCGCCTCACCGACGGCCGGGTCTCGAACATCGACGAGGACACGATGGATCTGGCGCAGCTCCGCGCGGTGATGGAGCGCAACGCCGGCGAGTGGTCCACGGTGCTCGCCGCCGACCCCGATCCGAACCACGAGGTCGTGGCGGTCCACGCCGACGGTTCGCGCACGCGCGCCCCCGTCAGCATCCGGCTCGCCCAGGTGCTGCACCACGGCACGGACCATCGCAGCCAGATCTGCACCGGTCTGACGGCGCTCGGCATCGAGCCGCCGTCGATCGACGTGTGGGACTTCGGCTGGCAGGACGGTCGGGTCGTCGATGAGCCCGCCGAGACCTAGGTCGCTCGGTCGCCGACGGCGTCCAGCAGTTCGTCGATCGTCGCGCGCGTCAGCGGCCGCGTCGTGAACTCCTCGGCACGTCCCACCGCGCGGGCGCGGTCGGCTTCGGTGGCGTTCGGATCCAGCCATCGACGGCATGCCAGCTCACCGATGTGGCCCAGCTGCGCGATGACCATCGAGAAGCTCCCCGGCGCCTCGAGCCGGCCCGGACCGCCCGCCTCCCGGTAGGCGGCGTGCAGCGAGGCGGCGCGGGCGGGGTTCCCGGCGCCGAACTCGAACAGCACCAGCGCAAGCTCCTGGCTCGGGTCGGCGAGGCCGAAGTTGTCCCAGTCGATGACGCACAGCTCGCCGGTGGTCGTGGCCCGGACGTTGTCGGCCCACAGGTCCCGGTGGCAGGTCCGAAGCGCGCGTTCGGGCTCCAGCAGGGTCTCGAGCGCGACGAGCTCGTCGCGCAGTGAGGCGAGATCGGGCGCGAACGAAGCGCCGCGACCGGTCAGGTCCTCGACGAGCTCGTCCCATCGATCGGCGCCGACCGGCTCGCGGTACCACGGGTCGACCGGCCTCGTGCCCTCGAAGGGCACCTGGTGGATCGCCGCGGTTAGCTGGCCGACGAGCGTCGGGTCGAGTCCTTCGTCGCGCTCGCGCAGATCCACCCATTCGAACACCCGGACCTGCGCGGTCGGCAGATCCAGGAGCACGGCGCCGTCGATGGTGCGGATCACCGCGGGCGTGGGGACGCCGGCGGCCCGCGCCGCGCGCTCGAAGTCGGCGTCCTCCCGCGCGTCGGCTTCCACCGACGCCTCGAAGGGTTCCTTGACGGCCCACGCCCCCCGTGCGGTCCGGAGCCGCCACACCTGCCCGAGCTCTCCTCGAGCTTCGGGGCCTTCGAGGACGCCGTCGGGACCGAGCGCGTAGCGATCGGCGATCCGAGGGGCATCGAGCGGATCCAGCATCGCGCGCTCAGGCTCGGCGGCGCACGACCGCCAGCGCCACGCCGTAGCTGATCCCGAACACGACGCACACAGCGCCGTACGCGCCGGGATCGCCGCCGGTCCGCGCGATGTTCACGATCGCGGCGATCACCGTGAAGAGCGCGGTCACCGAGCCGGCGGCCGCGGTCGCCCGCAGGTCGATCGCGCGCTGCCGCTCATCGGACCCGCCGCGCAGGATCGCCGCGACGTCGCCGCTGCCGCCCGACCACACGAACGCGATCGCGGCGAGCACCACGTACGCGCCGACGACGATCGCCGCGACGCCCGGATGCCCGCCGGCCCACGCCGCGACGGCGACGGCCCCGCCTCCGACCAGCAGGATCGCCGCCGACGAGCCCCGATGGCCGTTCTTCGTCCCGCGCATCACCCGTCCTCCTCGTCCATCTCGAAGATCTCGTGCACCGGGGAGCCGAACAGTCGCCCTATCTTCAGGGCGAGCGGCAGCGAGGGCAGGTATCGGCCGGCCTCGATCGAGTTGATCGTCTGCCGCGACACGCCGAGCGCATCGCCCAGGTTGGCCTGCGTCATCCCCACCTGCGTCCGCAGCTCTCGGACCCGGTTCCGCACGGAGGTAAAGGTAGCTTTCCATCGGCCGAAGTGTCAAGTTGACTTTCCATGCTGGGCCACTGAGGAATAGAACCGGGACGTCGCGCGTCCGAACCTTCTCCGACCGAGAGGGGACGAGGATGCCGCAGGACGGAACGATGAAGGCGCTGGCGCTCCAGGGGTTCGACACACGGGCGGCGGTGATCGACGTCCCGGTGCCGGAGCCGGGCCCCGGCGAGGTGCTCGTCCGCGTGCTCGCCGCCTCGGTGAACGCCTACGACGTCGCCGTGGCCATGGGGATGATGAAGGATTACCTCCCGTACGGGTTCCCCGCGGTGATCGGGATGGATGTTGCCGGGGTCGTCGAGCGCGCGGGGGAGGGCGTCGACCGACTCGCGGAGGGCGACCGGGTGTTCGGCAGGATGGGCAACAAACCCGCGATCCACGACGGGTCGTTCGGTGAGCGCGCGACGCCACAGGCCGCCGCGCTCGCCATCACGCCCGGCAACGTGAACGACGAGCAGGCCGGATCCCTCGGCGTGGCCGGGACCACGGCGAAGAGCGCGATCGATGCCCTGGAGCTCACGCAGGGGGCGACGGTACTCGTCGTCGGCGCGACCGGCGGCGTCGGCACGTTCGCGGTCCAGCTGGCGGCGTTGGACGGCGCGCGCGTCCTGGCATCGGCCCGGCCCGGTGACGAGGCATCGCTGACGGAGCTGGGCGCCGCCGAGGTGGTCGACTACACGCAGGACCTGGGTGCGGAGATCCGGCGCCGCTACCCGAACGGGGTCGACGCCGTCCTGGACTTCGTGAACCGCGACCCGAGTGCGTTCGGAGCGCTCGCGGCGCTCGCCCGGCCCGGCGGCCGCGCCGTCTCCGCGGTCGGCGGCGCCGGCGAGGCGACCGAGCTCGACGGCGTGACCGTGGCCAACGTCGGGAGCGACGAAGCCCATCTGGCGCCGCTCGCCGCGCTGGTCGCCGACGGCAAGCTCCGCGCCCTGATCCAGCAGGCGTACCCGCTCGCGCGTGCCGCCGAGGCGCTGGAGGACTTCACCGCCCAGCACACGCTGGGCAAGCGCGTCATCACGATGCCCTGACCTGCCTCCGCCCGTACGCTGGGCGCCGGAGATCCGATGGAACGCGACGAGCTGCGGGGCCACGTCGCCCTGGTGACGGGGGCGAACCACGGGATCGGCGCCGCGACGGCGCAGGCCCTCGGTGTTCGAGGCGCCGGGGTCCTGCTGTCGTGGCTCCGGTCCGATGCGCAGCCGAGCGCCGGTGACGCCGAGGCGCGGATCCGGAGCGCGGGCGGGCGGGCCGCGACGATCGAGATCGATCTTACGGACGAGGACGCGCCAGCCCACCTCTTCGACGAGGCCGAGGCCGCCTTCGGCCCGGTCGACATCCTCATCAACGACGCGAGCGCCTGGGTGGGCGACTCGTTCGCGCGGCGGCCGTCCGACCGGTTCGGTCGCGAGCAGGCGTGGGTTTCGCCGGAGACGATCGATCGCGTGTTCGCCGTCGACGCTCGCGCCGGCGCGCTCCTGATCGCGGAGTTCGCGCGGCGCCACCTCGCACGCGGCGGCACGTGGGGCCGGATCGTCGGTCTCACGTCGGGAGGGCCGCTCGGCTTCCCGGAGGAGGTCTCCTACGGCGCCGCCAAGGCCGCGCTCGAGAACTTCACGATGTCGGCCGCGCTCGAGCTGGCTCCGTACGGCGTCACGGCCAACGTGGTCCACCCGCCAGTGACCGACACGGGATGGATCACGCCGGAGGTTCGTCGTGCCGTGGAGGACAGCGCCGAGCTGTTCCATATCGCGACGCCGGACGAGGTGGCGGAGGTGATCGCCTTCCTCGTCTCGGACGCGGCCGCGCTCATCACCGCGAACGTCGTGCGCCTGCGATAGGCCTGCGGGGCGCATAGGGTGGTCCCGAGACGTCGGAGGTGCGAGATGTGGATCATGTTCGAGGTTCCGTGCCCGACCCCCAGCGGCGCGACGGCTCGCGATCTGTACGACAAGCGCATCGACTGGATCACCGAGGAGATGCAGGCGAGCGCCCGCAAGCATGGGTGCCGCTTCCATCGGGCGTGGTTCGCCGCCGACGGGTCCGCGTTCTATGCGCTCGCAGAGTGGGACTCGCGCGAGGGAGCGAACGCGTTCTTCGAGGAGTGGGAGATCGACGCCGAGGAAGGGGAGCGGTCGATCGTGCTCGAGGGGGACGTCGGCCTGGTCCCGCTACCCTGAGTCGTCATGGCATCCGGCCCGGCGTTCCTGTTCGACCTGGACGGCACCCTCGTCGACAGCGTCTACCAGCACGTGCTGGCGTGGCAGGACGCCCTCGACCGGATGGGGATCGAGCTGGCCGTGTGGCGGATCCACCGGAAGATCGGCATGAGCGGCGGCCTCTTCGCGAACGCCCTGCTGCGCGAGACGGGCAGGGCGGTGACGACCGAGGAGGCCGACCGGCTCCGGCGCTATCACGGCGAGGCCTACGCCGCCAGGGCCGAGGGCGTCCGCCCGCTCCCGGGCGCGGTGGAGCTCCTCGCGTACCTGACGGACATCGCGGTCCCGTGGGCGATCGCGACGAGCGGGTACATCGAGAGCGCCGGCCCGACGATCGAGGCCCTCGGGGTGCCGCAGGGCGTGCCGGTGATCACGCGGGACCAGGTGGCCCACGCGAAGCCGGATCCGGACCTCTTCCTGGCCGCCGCGGGCCGGCTCGGGGTCGACATCCTTGAGTCGATCGTCGTCGGCGACAGCGTCTGGGACCTGCTGGCGGCCCGGCGCGCCCGGGCGCTCGGCCTCGGGCTGCTGTCGGGCGGGTACGGGCAGGTCGAGCTGGAGCGCGCCGGCGCGTACCGGGTCTACGAGGAGCCGGCCGATCTGCTGCGCCACCTGGACGAGGTCGGCGTCCGCGCGGGACCCTGATGAACCCGAACGACGGAAGAGGGCCGATCGCAGGGCGAACCGGCGCCATGTCTCCGCGGATGGATCAGCGATCCATGCGTCGATGTCCGATCACGGTGTGGAGTCCTTGCGGGAGCTCTTCGGTTCCGAAGGATCGACCGAGATGTGCGTCGACCTCGTGCTCGGCGAGCAGCGCCGGCACCTTCGCCGTGTCGATCAGGACGTTGTCATGCCGTTCGTCGTCGCGCCGCCAGGTGCCGTCCGCGTTCCGCGTGAACATCGCCATCTGCCGGACGAACCGATCCGGCGACGGCGTGGAACGCGCGGTGATGATGGCCCAATCGTCCTCGACCCAGCCCACGGTGTTCGGTGCGGACGCCGCTTCCGCATAGGTCCGGTCGCAGAGGTCGATCGCGAGCAGCCCGTCGGGCCGCAGCGCATCCGCGATCGCAACGAGCGCTCGGTCGATCGCGTCGGCGCTCGGGAGGTAGCTCAACACATGTCCGACCGACACGATCGCGTCGGCGTCCGGGATCGGATCGTCGGGGAGCGTCAGGCGGCGGATCTCCTGCGCGCCGGCCGCGTGCTCGCGTGCCAGGTCGAGCATCGCCGGTGACGCGTCGGTCGCGATCACGCGATGGCCGGCGTCGACGAGGTGCTTCGTCAGCAGGCCGCTGCCGCAGCCGAGCTCGACGACGAGGCCGTCGCGTTCCCGGACCGGCTCGAGCAGCGCCAGGATCCCCGGCGCGCACCTCTCGGCGTGGAAGCCGAACCCGAGGTGGTGGATGTGCGCCAGATCGGCTCGGTAGTAGGGCGTACCGTCGGAACCCATGCACGCATCGTTCCACCCGTGTGCATCGCTGTCGACGCGTGCGCGGAGGCACGCCCGACCGATGGTCGTACGCTGACGACACGCACCATCGAGGAAGCGAGGGGACGCATACATGTCGAAGGCGACCACCACGGTCACCGAGCACGAGGCCGAACAGGTCGAGCGCGCGAACCGTAAGGGCGTCAGGCCGGTCGTGTTCGTCCACGGATTGTGGTTGCTGCCGAGCAGCTGGGATCGGTGGGCGAGGCTGTTCGAGGACAACGGCTACGTCGCGCTGACGCCCGGTTGGCCGAACGACCCCGAGACGGTGCAGGAGGCCAACGCGAACCCCGACGTCTTCGCCGGCACGTCGGTGGGCGATGTCGCGGATCACTTCGAAGAGGTCATCGAGGGCCTGTCGAAGAAGCCGGTCGTGATCGGCCACTCCTTCGGGGGGCTGCTGACCCAGATCCTCGCGGGGCGCGGCCTGGCGGACGTGTCGGTCGCGATCGATCCGGCGCCCTTCCGTGGCGTGCTGCCGCTGCCGATCTCCGCGCTGAGGTCGGCCTCGCCGGTGCTGCACGACCCGGCGAACCACCACCGGGCGATCCCGCTCACGTTCGAGCAGTTCCGCTTCGGGTTCGCGAACGCGGTGAGCGAGGAGGAGGCCAAGGACCTCTACGCGAGGTTCGCGGTCCCGGCGTCCGGCGAACCGCTCTTCCAGGCCGCGTCGGCCAACCTGAACCCCTGGACCGAGGCGAAGGTGAAGACGAAGAACCCCAAGCGCGGCCCGTTGCTGATCATCTCGGGCGAGAAGGACAACACCGCCCCGTGGTCGATCGCGAACGCTTCGTACAAGCGGCAGCGTCGCAACGAGGGCATCACGGAGATCGTCGAGATGCGGAACCGAGGCCACGCGCTGGTGATCGACAGCGGTTGGCGCGAGGTCGCCGACACCGCGCTCGAGTTCGTGCAGAAGTTCACGTGAGCTGAGCCGTGGAGGATATCGAGCCGATCGACGCCGACGACGGCGACGAGCAGGAGGCCGCGATCATGCGTGCGGACCACGCGTTCGCCGCTGAGTCGTTCGGAACCACCGCCGAGGAGGCGCTCGAGGGGGAGTCCCTCGACGAGCGCCTCGCCGAGGAACGTCCCGACGGTCCGGGGACGGAGGAGACGCTCTCGGTGCTCGACCAGGGCCTGGCCGACGGCGAGGACGAGCTCGTCGGCGAGGCCGTGCTCGAGGAGGACGACTTCTCAGCGCCGGAGGAGGCAGCGCTCACGGTGCGGGACCGCGCGCCCGGAGCCACCGACCGCGACGACCCGCACCCGAGCGAGGGCTGAGCGGGTTCAGCCGAGCGGCGCCAGCAGGCTCTTCTTCCCCTGGAACGCGAACAGCAGCAGGTCGACCATGCGGAACGTCGTGTTGTTCGGGCCGAGCGTCGGGTGCCATGTGGGATCGCGCACGATCGACGTGGTCGAGCTGCCCTCGATCGCCCGATGGAACGTCTCGGCCACGATGCGGGCGCCCACGCCGCGCAGCTTGCCCTGACCGAGCTCCGCTTCGCGCAGGATGTAGAACCACAGCGGCGTGTCCTTCAGCAGGCTGTTCCGCTGCACGGTCGTCAGCCCGTCGAGCGTGACCCCGTTCGTGCCGCCGTCGCGGATCTGCGCCTTCGTCAGCGGCGTGAGCGTCACGCCCTTCGACTTCAGGAAGGTGGCCATCTGCTGGCCGGTCGCGAGCTTCACCATCCGGGCCCGCGTCAGGTTGCGGAACGCCAGGTTGTTCTCGCCGGCGGGGAACCCCGGCACGCGCTTGAGCGGGTTCGAGAGCTTCGTGTCGATGCGCATCGCCCGATTGAACCGGGCGGCAGGCACGACGAGATCGGCACGGCCGGCCTCGCTGAAGTCGTAGAGGCGCCGGAAGTCGGCGATCCACGTGCTGGGGAGCCGCAGCCCACCGCCGAGGTCGCCGCTCAGCCCCGTGAACGTGAACAGCAGTTCGAGCGTGCCGCTGCCGTCGTCGAAGATCTTGTTCCAGCTGTACGCCTCGCGGACCATCGAGTGCCCCAGTCGGTAGGCGGCCACGGAGAACTCGATCGGCATCGTGGGGATGTCGGTCGGCGACGCGCCCACCTCGAAGACCTTCCTCCCGTGGGCGAACACATCGTTCACGACGCTCGGCTGGCAGATGCGCGGCAGGAAGTCCGTGCGGAGCATCCATTGGTAGTGGTTCGTGACGATCTTGCGCGCCTTCGCGAAGCGCTGGCCGACGGGCGTCGAGCTCGGGAGGGTGTCGACGACCCGGTTGTGGAAGCGGATGAACGCGAGGTGCGTCTGCGCGACCGCGAGGTTCTCGTCGTTCCTCGGGTCGGGGATGATCGCGGTCCGCTTCGCCTTCGCGGTCGCGCCCGCCCCGCGGAGCAGGTCGAAGCCAGCTTTCGCGGGGATCCCATCGGCCGCGGCGGTCGTGCCGCTCTTGAGGTGGACCCCGTCCGCCTCGTAGAAGGCCGCCGATCCGGGATCGGTCGGGCCGGCGCCGTAGAGCGAGTCGAGGTCGAGGCTGGGGGAGCGAGCCTCGAGCAGCTGCGCCGGCGGCACGTTCTGGCCGAACATCACGTTCGTCTTGTCGAAGGTCAGGTCGTGGTCGGCGAACTGCCCGAGGTACGTGTAACCGGAGGGGATCTGCGAGAACGCCTCGGGGCCCGAGGTCATCAGGTTCGCGAGCTTCTTGCGGAGCGGGTCGCCGAGCTGGCGGTTGACGCCGCTCGGCCCCATCCGGGAGAAGCGGAACGGCGGCACCAGCTCGGCTTCGGCGGAGGCGGCGGCCATCGTGTGCACACGGCCCCCGACGCTCTCGCCGAGGAGCCCTTCGCCGATCACGTAGTACGTCTCGGAGCCATGCCGTTCCACGGTGCCTCCCATCGTCGGACGGATCGGTCCCGGTCTAACCGCCTATGGCGGGCAGCGGCATACGCCCATCGGGTGATTCCGGCGCTCATCACTTCGGGGGACGCGCGGCGCCGGGCCCGGCGGGCGTTCGAGCCGTCAAACGTTGGAACGGTCCGGCCGGGCGGCGCACCGCTCCGCCAGCGCGGCGCCCCAGGCCGCGGCCCGCGCGGCCTCGCCGTCGGCGAGCGTGTTGTCCTGCGTCACGAAGAAGCTCGTCGGCGCGGTGCAGACCTCGTACCCGTGCCCCTCGAGCCGGCGCGCGAGGCCCTTGGCCGCCGAGCCGGTGATCGCGACGGATCGATCGAACCTCGTATCGAACGCCGCGGCCCGCCTCCCGATGCCGGGGGGAAGGTCGTTCATCCACCGGCGGAGGCCCGGCTCGACGGTCGGCTCGGAGAACCGGTTCTTCGCGTCCTGGGTGGCCGCCTTCCTCGTGGCGGGCCAGCTCATCCCGTGCGCGTGCGTGGGCCCGCCGGCGACCAACAGGTCGACCTCGGCCGCGCGTTCAGGCGCGCAACCTGAGATCGGGGTCAGTTCGACCTCCATGCCGGCGATCGTCAGCGAACGCGCGATCGCCTCGGCGATCGCCGCGGTGTTGCCGTACATCGACTCGTACACGACCAGCGCCTTCATCCCACCTCACGTCCCTCCATCACGACGTTGCCCGCCACCCGAGCCTCGATGCCGCGGAGGTGGCTCCTGCTCATCACGAAGTCGGTCCACACGAGGGCTCGGTACACGAGCGCCAGCCACGGGGGGCCGAGCGATGCCGTGGTCCGCAGCTGGAGCCGGACCTGACGGTCGGTGTCCTGCGTGAGCGAATACGTCCACACCCAATCCAGCCACCGATCCTTCGGCCAAGGCGGCAGGTGGGAGCGGGAACGAAGCACGAGCAGCGACGGCGCCTCCACCTGTTCGACGAAGTCGCAGCCACTCTCCGGAGGCCCGTCGGGGATCCGATCGCCGGCCGCGAGGCCCCGGTACTCGGGCAGGATCACGTCCGCGCTCGGGGCGTTCGCCGGGAAGAGCACCCGATCGATCCACCGGTACGTGTACCACCCGCCGCGGTGCCAACCCATCTGGGTCAGCCACGGCCAGACGTCCTCACGACGTCCGCGGATCGTGATCGCGTGGTTCGTGACAACCATCGGACCGGGGATCAGCTCGTCGCCGGGGAGCGAACGGCGCCGTTCCTCCGTCGTGCTGCCCCAGGTGCGGCCGAGGTGACACAACCCGGCGTAGGCCGCGGCCGCCGCCAGTCCCCACGTTCCGTGGCGCACCTCGCCTCCTCTCAAGCCTCAGTGTGGGCACGGAGCAAGATGGCCCTCACGGTCGTTCGTCCCGCTGCCGGTGGGCCGCTCGGCCGAGGTTCAGGTCGCTCGGCGCCGGAGGTAGTCCTCGCACCGCTCGACCAGCACGTCCCGCCCGAAGCTCAAGTCGTGGCCGGCGTGCACCACGTCGACCGGAAGCTCCCGGAGACGGCGCATCGTTTCGACGTACCGCGCGATGTCCGACGTGGGGGCCGTGTCGATCACCGGATCGAGCGCGTAGACCGCGTCGCCCGAGAAGAGCGTGCCGTTCGCGGCGTCCCACAACCCGATCGAGCCGTCCGTGTGTCCCGGGAGGTGCAGGACCTCGAACACCCGGTCGCCCAGGTCGATCTGGTCGCCCTCCTCGACCAGGCGCGTCGGGGTCACCCCGGGTGGTTCGAACGTGCGCGGGTCGAATCCCTCGAAGGGGGCAGCCTGGATCCCGAGCGGTGCGAGCGGATAGCCGGCCCTGGCCATCTGCGCGCGAGCGCCAGGCCAGACCTCCTCGGAGAACAGGAGGCGGTCGGGGACCTCGGCGGTCCGCACGTCGGCGGGATGCAGCACCCGCTCCTCGAACTCGTGCAGGCCGCACACGTGATCCATGTGCGCGTGCGTTGCGACCGCGATCAGTGGCTTGTCCGGGTCTGGCCGGAATCGCTGAAGGAACGGCCGGAGCGGTGCGAGCCCGTTGCCCGAGTCCACCAGGAGGTCCGACGTCGCTCCGCCGAGCAGCCAGCTGTTCGCCTGGATGAGGGGGCCGACGTGCGGCTCGAAGATACGGACCAAGAGGTCGTCGACGGGTTCGGCCTCGAACCAAGCCTCGCACACCGGGAGGTCGTTCGTTCCCATCGGCGCATCGTACGCATGGCGCGGTCCGTCAGATCCACAGTAGGGCGACCGACGCCACGAGCAGGACGGCGAGGGCGATGCTCACCGCGCGCCGTGTGCGTTCGTCGTCGACGATCCCGCTGAGGGCGGCGCCGCCCGCCGCCCAGATCGACGACGAGGCCACGGCGATGAGCATCACGATGCAGACGACCACGCCGGTCCCTGCGACGCGGTGCAGCGCCGGCGGAACGAACGCGCCGACCGCCGCGATCGTGAAGATCCACGCCTTCGGGTTCACGAACTGGAACCCCACCGCCTGGGGGAGGCTCAGCGGGCGGGAGACGCTCGCGCGCCCGACGGCGTGGTTCCCCAGGACGAGGAAGGCCACGTACAGCAGGTACAGGGAACCCACGACCTTCAGGACGAGCTCGAATGGCGGCACCGCCCGGAGCACGACCCCGATCCCGGCGGCGACGCCCATGACCAACGTCCCCATGCCCAGGGCCGTTCCGAGAACGTGCGGGACGGTCCGCCCGAAGCCGAACCGCATGCCGGAGGCCCACAGCACCGTGTTGTTCGGCCCCGGTGAGACGGTGCCGACGAACGCGAAGACCACCAACGCGACGAGTCGTTCCATGCGACGACGGCCATCCAACGCCAGGGCAGCCAGGAGGTCTTGTACGATCGCGACGTGTCGGACGTTCGGCGCGACGAGTGGATCCGCGTATGGAGGCCGGCGGTTCCCGGTATCTCCGAGGTCTTCCACGCGCGGTTCGTCGAGCACGCGTATCCGCCCCACACCCACGACGCGTGGACGGTCTTCATCGTCGAGGAGGGCGCGGTCCGTTACGACCTCGAGTCGAGGCATCGTGGCGCGGCCGGGGCGCGCGTGACCGTCCTGCCGCCGCACGTGGTGCACGACGGTCGCGCCGCGAGCAGCGACGGCTATCGCAAGCGTGTCCTCTACGTGGACACCGAGGTGCTCGGCACGGCGTTGACCGGCCCGGCCGTCGATGCGCCGGACGTCGAGGACACCTCGATCGTCCGTGGGTTCCGTGCGCTCGACGCGGCGCTGCAGGATCCGGACGAGACGTTCGAGGCCGAGTCCCGACTCGCCGTCGTGGGCGCGCAGCTCCGGGAGCATCTGGGCGAAAGCGTCGAGGAGCGATCAGAGCGACCCCGCAACGATGTCGCGGCCGATCTCCGAGACCTCCTCGACGACGACCGGTTCGGTTCGACGACGCTCGCCGAGGCGGCACGGATCTTCCACGTGTCGCCCGCGCATCTCGTGCGGAGCTTCTCCAAGACGTTCGGCATCGCGCCGCACCGGTACCTGATCGGGCGCAGGATCGACGCGGCGCGCAGGAGGCTGCTCGACGGCGAGCCCGCTGCGCGCGTGGCGGTGGAGGTCGGCTTCCACGACCAGGCGCACCTCACTCGCCACTTCCGGCGATACGTCGGAACGACGCCGGCTCGCTACGCGTCTTCGGCTCGCCGGGCCTACTCGCGGCCCGCGCTCCTATACTCGTAGCTTCCGGTCGAGCCTGGGGGACGATCATGGCCCAGAAACGCACGCCCGTGGTGTTCGTGCACGGCCTGTGGCTGCACGCCGATTCGTGGGGCCCGTGGGTCGACCGCTTCCGTGAGGCCGGCTACGAGCCGTCCGCGCCGGGATGGCCCGGCGACGCCGCGACCGTAGAGGAGACCCGCGCGGACCCCGACGCGATCGCGGGCCACGGCATCGACGACGTGGTCGATCACTACGCGAAGGCGATCGCCGACCTCGGCGCGAAGCCGATCGTGATCGGCCACTCCTTCGGCGGCCTGATCGTGGAGCGACTGCTCGGGGACGACCTCGCCGCCGCGGGTGTCGCGATCGACGCGGCGCCGATCAAGGGTGTGTTGTACCTGCCGCCCTCGGCCCTTCGGGTCGCGTCGATCGCGCTCCGGAACCCGGCGAACAAGGATCGCGCGGTCTCGCTGACGCAGGCGCAGTTCCGGTACGGCTTCGGCAACGCGCTGTCCGAGGCCGAGTCCAACGAACTGTTCGACCGCTGGACGATCCCGTCGCCCGGCCAGCCGCTGTTCGAGGCCGCATCTGCCAACTTCGCGTCGCACTCACCCGCGAAGGTGAACACGGGGAACTCCACGCGAGGACCGTTGCTGCTGACGGCGGGCGGGAAGGACCACACGGTGCCGGCGGCGATCACCCGCTCGACCCTCAAGCAGTACCGGCATTCGAGCGCGGTGACCGACTTCAAGGAGTTCTCCGACCGCGGGCACTCGCTCGCGATCGACAGCCGGTGGCCCGAGGTCGCCGACCACGTGCTCGCCTGGTTGAAGAAGCACTCGCTGTAGCGCCAGGGGGAGCGGCGGATCGCCGTGATGCAGCCTGAGCAGGTGGCGACACGCGCCGACGTCAGCCTCGCCGAGGCGGCGGCAACGATCGCTCGCGCGGCCGACCTCGCGACCGGGCAACCGCTCGACCACATCGTGCGCTCGTGCGCGATCGCATGGCTGTTCGCGGATCACCTTGGGATCTCCTCTGAGGATCGGGTGGCGACCTACTGGGTCTCCTTGCTGATGATCTCGGGTTGCTCCGCCGTCTCCTTCGAGCTGTCGCAACTCTTCGGCGACGAGATCGCGGTGCGGGGCGCCGGCTACGACCTCGGCCCGTCCACGATCGAGCAGGCGCGGTTCGTGTTCGGCCACGCGGGTGGGGGACGTCCGTTGCCGGAGAAGACCCGCGTGCGCCTGCGGCTCCTCGGCACGCGGCTGCGGCCGTTCATCGACTCGATCCTCGCCCACTGCTCGGTCAACGCGCGACTCGCGGAACGTCTCGGGCTGAGCGGCGACGTCCGCGACGCGCTGCAGGATTCCTTCGCCCAATGGAACGGGAAGGGGATCCCGGCTGGGGTCCGCGGTGGCGACATCCCCCTGCCGGTCCGCATCAGCACGCTGGCCGATCTCGTGGAGGCGTCGTTCCGCGAGCGCGGCGTCGACGGAGCGATCGACATCGCCACCACGTGGAGGGGCATCTCGCTCGATCCCGAGCTGGTCGATGCCTGGTGTGAGATGGCTCCGGGGATCCTCGAGGCGGCCGACGGCGATGCTGCGTGGGATCTGGTCCGGACGGCTCCGCCGAACCGGACACTTTCGACCTCGGAGGTGGACACCGCACTCGAGCTGATCGCCGACTACGCGGACCTCAAGTCGCCCTGGTTCACCGGGCACTCGCGCGCCGTCGCGGATCGGACGGAGGCGGCGGCGCGGGAGCTCGGCGTCCCGGAGACCGACGTGGAGACCGCTCGCAGGGCTGCGCTGCTGCACGACCTCGGGCGGGCGAGCGTCCCGAACTCGATCTGGGATAAGCCAAGCCCGCTGAACGAGGACGAATGGGAGCGGGTGCGGCTGCATGCGTACTTCACCGATCGCATCGTGCGGCGCGGGATGGGTCTCGCGACGCTCGCGCCCATCGCCGCGTCCGCGCACGAGCGGGTCGACGGAGGCGGCTACCCCCGCGGGATCGCCGGGGAGACGATCCCACTGCTCGGCCGGATCGTGGCCGCCGCGGATCGTTTCCAGGCGATGCGCGAGGATCGCCCGCATCGCCCCGCGCTCGACGAGAAGGCGGCCGTCGACGAGCTGCACCGGATGGGACGCGAGGGCGAGCTCGATCCGCTGATCGCGGACGCGGTCCTGGCGGGCGAGGGGCATCCGAGGCGTCGCACGCCGAGCGGGCCGGCCGGGCTGACCCCGCGCGAGATCGAAGTGCTCGTGCTCGCGGCGCGCGGGTCGACGACCCGCCAGATCGCGCGTGCGCTCGGGATCACGCCGAAGACCGCCGGCAACCACATCGAGCACATCTACGCGAAGATCGGGATCTCGAGCCGAGCCGAGGCGGCGATGTTCGCGATGCAGCACCGGCTGGTGGGCGCGGAGGACCGGTAAGGAGAACTCCTCATGTGCCGGTCGGGACCGACGGCTAGCGTCGGCCGGGACCGGAAGGAGGAGTCATGGAACCGATCGTGAAGAGCCTGGACCGTCCCGACGAGCGGCCGGAGCTCCCGAAGGGACACGCGGAGCTCGTTCGGCTCGGGGATCAGCTCGTCGTGCGAGGCGTACTGGAGCCCGGGTGGCGCTGGTCCAACGACTGGCAACCGATCATGGGCACGACCAGTTGCCGCCTCCCGCACACCGGGTTCGTGCTCTCGGGGCGCTGGCACGTGGAGATGGATGACGGCACCGGCGTCGACCTCGGCCCGGGCGACGCGTACGCGATCCCGCCGGGCCACGACGCTTGGGTCGTCGGCGACGAACCGGTGCGGACGATCGACTGGGCGCCGGCAGGCGATCAGGCGACGCAGGACGTCGTCGACGCGGCGACGAGCGGGTCGGGGAGTGGTGCGTGATGGCCCCCGCCGAACGGAACGTGCGTGCGATGGGGTACGGAGCGGTCGTGGCGGGAGCGTTGATCGGACTGGGCTTCCTGATCCACCCCGCGGAGTCGACGGATGCCGCCGCTCAGGTGGCGAGCGTCGCGAGCGATCCGAACCGCTGGTACATGGCCCACCTGCTCATCTTCGTGGGACTCGGGTTCCTGATCCCTTCGATCCTGCTGCTGATGCACCGGCTCTCGTCGACCGCTCCGCGCCTGGCGCTCGGATGGGGCGTCGTGGCGTTCGTCGGGCTGGTCTCGGTCATCGCGTTCGTCACCGTTGACGCGTTCGTGTTCTGGGTCCTCGCGAAGCCCGGCCTCGATCCCGCGACCGTGCGCACGGTGTTCGACGACTTGACGAAGAGCGCCCCGCTCCAGGTCGCGTTCGGCCCGGGGATCCTGCTGAACATCGGCGTGTTCGCGCTCGCGGTCGGGCTCTACCGCTCTCGTGGGATCCCGCGCTGGACGGCGGTCGCCATCGCGGCCGGCATGGCCGTGCAAGCGTTCTTCGGGATCACGTACCTCCACCCGGCGCTGACCGTCTCGGCCATCCTGCTCGGCGCAGGCTTCATCGGTCTCGGCGTGGACGCGATCCGCGCCTCGAGGATGGCTACGGACCCAGGCTCTCAGCCCGAGGCAGGCTCGAGCTCGTCGAAGCGGGTGCACATCAGCTCCGCGAGCTCGGCGGGATAGGGCAACCCGTACGCCTTGGCCACGATGGGTGCCCGTTCCCGATAGAAGGCGAGGATGTCACTCGCGGCTTCGAGCATCGCGCGCCGTTCCATGGGACAGAAGGTCGAGCGCAGCACCTCGAGCTCGGTCGTCGACAGCACGTGATCCAGCTTCTCGTAGGGCTCGTCCTGCGCTTCGACGTGCTGCTCGATGCGCGCGAGGTTCACGCAGTACGCGCGGAGCGCTTCGAGTTGGCCGGCCCCCCACCAGAGCTGGCCGCGTCCGAGCGCGGCGATGAAGTGGGACAGGTCGTGCCAGAACCACTGAAGGACGCGGCGGAGCTCCTCGACCTGCTCCGCACGGTCCGGCTCGGTGAACGGGAACACCGCGCCGGCCAGGATGCCCGTCTTGTCCACAAGCGGGCGGTACGGCCCCGCGTCGATCGCATCGAGCCCGCCCTCGCGTGCGAAGAACAGCTCGCCCTCGGTGCCGTCGGCCAGGATGAAGAACGCGTTGTCGCCGCGGCCGAAGTTCTCCAAGAAGAGCGGCTCGCCGAGCCTCCCGATGATGGCCGCCCGGTCGGCCACGACGTCGTCGTACGCCGCGTCGGTGGCGATCAGGCACAGATCGAGGTCCGAATATGCGTCGGCCTCGTCTCGCGCGTTGGATCCCGAGAGGAAGGCGGCGACGATCCGCCGGTCGGCGGAACAGAGGTCGACGAAGTGCGCGATCACGTCCACATGATCCCGCGGCGATGGTCGGTCCACGGTGGGAGCCTTGCAGGTCGGTCGGGCAGGCGCCACGGGTCGGGCAGGAGCGAGGCGCCCAGCGTGGGTCTCGGACACGTGGGGTCACGTACTAGGGTTCCGGCGATGGACCCGCAGCGGATCGAGATCGAAGCCGACGGCCCCTACCGGGTGCACGGCGTCTCGTTGTCGCGAACGGCACAGATCGAGACGGAGTTCGGTGAGCCGGTCGACTGGGCGCCGGAGACACCGGTCCCGACCGACGCGGACCCGATCGAGGTCTGCCGATGTGGGCGGACGGCCACGCAGCCACTGTGCGATCGACGCGGGTGTGCGGAGGGGTTCGACGGGACCGAGGTGGCTGATCGAGGACCCCGCCGGGCACGGGCGTATCCGTATCCGGGGAGCGGCTTCGAGATGTCCGATGACCTGACGCTCTGCTCGCGGGCCGGCTACTGCGGCGACCGTTCCACGACGGTGTGGGCGATGCTCGGCGAAAGCGACGACGACGCGATCCGCGCACGGATCCGATCGATGGTGATGCTCTGTCCTTCGGGTCGGCTCGAGTTCCTCGCCGACGGCGCGACCGAGCCCGACGAACTCGACCACCCGCCGGCGGTCTCGGCGATCCGCAACGGGCCGCTCTGGGTCCGCGGCGGGGTGGCCGTGGTCGGCGACGATGGCGAGCCCTACGAGATCCGTCACCGCGTCACGCTCTGCCGGTGCGGCGGATCGCAGAACAAGCCGTTCTGCGACGGCACGCATCAGGAGATCGGGTTCCGCGACGGCTAGCGCGACGGACCCCGGCGAGCGGCCCTGGTGGTAAGCGCGTAGGGTGACGACAACCTTCGTATCCCCGGAGGGACCGCCGGCCGGAAGGAGGGGCGCATGGCTCGAAGTGGAGATCTCCACATGACCAAGGAGTGCTCGGAGTACAAGGGCGCCGCAGGTGACTTCTGCACGATCACGTCGTCGAACATCGAAGAGATCGGGGTCGGCTCGAAGGTCATCTACGCGGAGGCGGCCGGCGACGGCACGCTCGACACCGACATCGTCCTGGACGCGGGATCCGGCAACACCGCGACCGGCCATGTCGTGCTGGACCTGGCTGCCGACAAGGGCGTGGTGACGTTCTTCGGCGGGACCGGAACGCTCGTGGGGTTCGAGGCCAACGCCGACGTCTCCGCCGACGCGGACGAACTGTGGCATTGGGAAGGGACGTTCAGCTTCAGCTGATCCCCCCGCCGCCGAACGACCCAGCCGTCCCGGGCCATTGAGACCTGGGCGACCGGCCCCACGCGTGCGCATCGTTCGCCAGGAGGCGAACGATGGCCAGATGGGAAGGTTTCCGGCAGTGCCCCGGCTGCGGCTTCGACATCGCCACCGGCGAGGGGCAGCGCTCGTGCGCGTACGGCGATTGCCCCTATCTGCCCGAGGAGCTGAAGGTGCAGTGTCCGAACTGCATGTTCAACTTCTTCACGATGGAGGGGAACCCGATGTGCGACGACCCGATGACGTGCGAGCACGCCACCGAGGCCATCGCGAACGTCGAGAACCTGCGTCGGTGGGTGGCGAGCAACCAGGGCCACGCGACCGGCTGATCCGGCACGGCGCGACGCGAACGCGGCGCCCGAGCCCCTCCTTCCGTTCGTCCGGATGCGCTACCGCTCGTCGGTGACATCCCGGCCTTGGCTGCCGGCGGCGAACACGCTCGCGAACGCGGTCGCGAGGATGCCTCCGATCGGCGCGGCGAACGCCGCGATCGGGATCGTCGTCGGGTCGGTCCCCGTCACCAGGGTCGGCGCGAAGATGCTCGCGACCGCCACGGCGAGCCAGATGCAAGCGACGGCGACCGTGAAGCCGAGCCACAACGAGCGGCTGGCGCCCGGCGTACGCCTGCCGAACGCCATCAGCACCAGTCCGGTCGCGAGGGCCGCGTACAGCCAGTCCGCGAACGACGCGATCGCCAAGTGGTCGTGCTGCGTGCCGGTGGTCATGTCCGGAGACCAGATGCTCGCCAGCGCGACCGCCACCCAGATGCTCGCGACGCTGACACCGGCGAAGAGGTACCGCCCTTCGGGTCGGGCCGTTCGCCGGGGCTGGGTCGAGCGGGTCGCAGCCACCTGCGTCTGCTTGGTTGGGGCCTGCATGACCTCACCTCCCCACCCCATGGTGGTGGGCCGATGAGCGAACGCCTGGGCCTATCGGCTCGGTGTCGGAAGGACCTTCTCCGATAGCCGGTGCGACGGGCAGTCGGTACGGTGCGCTCGTGAGGGCAGCCGTCCACACCCGCTACGGGCCACCCGAGGTCGTTCGGATCGCCGACGTCGAGAGGCCGCCGGTCGGGGAGCACGACGTGCTCGTCAAGGTGCACGTGACGACGGTGAATCGGACGGACTGCGGGTTCCGGGCGGCCGAGCCGTTCTTCGTTCGACTCCTGACGGGGCTCCGCAGGCCACGCCGGACGATCCTGGGGAGCGAGTTCGCCGGGGTCGTGGAGGAAGTGGGCGGCCGCGTCACGTCCTTCGAGGTCGGCGACGACGTGTTCGGGTTCAGCGAATGGCGCTTCGGCGCGCACGCCGAGTACCTGTCGATGCCCGACGACGGCTCGCTGGCGACGATGCCGGCCAACGTGACGTACGAACAGGCCGCTCCCAGCACCGAGGGGTCGCATTACGCCATGTCGATGATCAGGAAGGCGAAGATCGGGCGCGGGCAGGACGTGATGGTCTACGGCGCGACCGGGGCGATCGGCTCGGCGGCGGTCCAGCTCCTGAAGAGCTTCGGCGTCACCGTGACCGCGGTCTGTGACACGAAGCACCTGGAGCTGGTGCGCGGCCTCGGTGCCGACCGGGCCATCGACTACACGACCGAGGACTTCACGAAGGACGCGCAGCGCTACGACGCGGTCATGGACGCGGTCGGCAAGAGCTCGTTCGGCAGGTGCAAGCCACTGTTGAAGCCGCGCGGGATCTACCTCTCGTCGGACCTCGGTCCGCTCTCGCTGAATCCGATCCTGGGACTCGTCACGCCGCTCCTCGGCGGCAAGCGGGTGATGTTCCCCATCCCGCGGAAGTACCTCCAAGAAGAGGTGCGGTTCTTCCAGCGGATGATCGCGTCCGAGGCGTTCAAGCCGGTCATCGACCGGCGGTATCCCCTGGACCGGATCATCGAGGCCTACCGGTACGTCGAGACGGGGCAGAAGGTCGGCAACGTCGTGATCACCCTCGATCCCTAGCGGAGCCCCAGCACCTCGTACGTCGGGATGGGCCGGCCGAACCCCTTCACCTCGAGGTCGCCCACGGGAGCCGTCTGCACCGTCTCCTCGACGACCCCGAACACGTGTGGGCCGATCAGGATCTGACCGGCCGCGGCGAGGGTGCTGAGCCGAGCGGCGAGGTTCGTCACCGGCCCAAGCGCTCCGTAGTCGTAGCGGCCCTCGAAGCCGATCCTCCCGATCGTCGCGTACCCCGCCTCGATCCCGATCCCGAGCCCGAGTTCCGTGCCGCGCTTGCGCCACCCCTGCGCCAACTCCTCGAACCGTTCCTGCTCGGCGATCGCGAGCCGGATCGCCTGGAGTTCATGGTCCTCGACGGCGATCGGGTCGTTGAAGAACACCATCACGCCGTCCCCGGCGAAGTGCTCGAGCGTCCCGCCGAAGTCGGGGATCAGCTCGCCGAGCATCTCGTGATACCTGCGGAGGACCTCGATCAGCTCTTCCGGCGCCGCGGTCTCCGCGAACGCCGTGAAGCCGCGCAGGTCGCAGAAGAAGCAAGAGATGTACCCGCGGTGGCCGGCGAGCAACCGCTCACCTTCCGACGAGGAGATGAGGGTGGCGACCGCCGGCGAGACGAAGCGCGACAGCTCCGTCCGCTGTCGCTCGACGGCGTCGATCAGCCGTGCGTTCGCGATCGCGATCGCGGCCTGATCGGCGAACGTCGTGACGATCTCGACGTGTTCGTCGGCGAACGGCCCCGGAACGTTCCGGCCGACCGCGATCGCACCGATCAGCTCGCCGTCAAGGACGATCGGGACGCCCAGCAACGCGCGATAGCCGGCGATCGGCTGTCCTCCGAACGAGTACTCCGCATCGGCCAGGACGTCGGGGATCTGCACCGCCTCGCCGGCGAGCGCTACCCGGCCGACGACCGTCGTGCGGTCGCGCGCGTGCGGATGGTCCTCGGCGTACTCGTAGCCGGCGGGGGAGTCGTCACTCTGCGAGAACACCACGAAGAGATCGCCGTCCGCCAGATAGAGCTGGGCGTGCTCGCCGTGGCAGAGTCGCTTCGCGGCCGCGACGATCTCGTTGAGAACGGGCTGCAGTCCCTCGGAACGCGCGACCGCCCGCAGGACCTCGCCGATCGCCCGCCGCTGCTCGCGCAGGTTCTCGTTGTCTCGAACGAGCTCCTCGACCTGGAGTGGCTCGTGCTCGCCCACCCGCCGGACTCTACGCGCAACCCGATCGGGGCGCGCCCTCGACGAAGCCCGGAGCGGCGAACGCGGGGTCGGGATACTCGTAGAAGCCCCGGCCGGTCTTCACGCCGAGATCGCCGCGGTCCACGTAGGTCCGCAGGAGCTCGGCGTTCGCCCGCAGCTGCGGATCGTTGAGGGCGTTCGCCCAGAACTGCGTGATGTGCAGCGCCGTGTCGAGTCCGACGCCGTCGAGGATCCCGAATGGCCCGATCGGCATCTTCATCACACCCATCCATGATCGATCGACGTCCTCGACGGTCGAGAAGCGGTTCGCCACGAGCGTGAGCGCCTCCCGGTTCACGGCGCTCAGCATGGCGTTGAACACGTAGCCGGCGTGCTCGCGCTCCAGGACGATCGGCACCTGCCCGATCGCGCGGGCGAACGCTTCGAGCGTCGCGAGGGTTTCCGGCGAGGTCCCCGGGTGCCCCATCACGTCGGCGACGTTCGAGATCCAGACGGTCGAGTGGAAGTGGAGCGCCGCGAACCGGTCCGGCCGCCCCGTCGCGTCGGCGAGCATCGACGGCACGAACGTGGAGGTGTTCGTGGCGAAGATCGTCGTTCCCGGGCAACGCTCGTTGAGGTCGCTGAAGACGTGCCTCTTGAGCATCCGGTCCTCGGGCACGCACTCGATCACGAGATCGGCGTCGGCCGCCGAGGAGAGGCCCGCGTCGGCGCCGATCCGGGCGATCGCTGCGTCGACCTGTCCCTCGGCCAGCACGCCCGCGGCGACCAGTTCCGGGGCGCGTCGACGCACGGCATCCATCGCCCGGTCCAGCGCCTCCTGCTGCGTGTCGTGGAGCCGCACCTCGACGCCGTGCGCCGCACACTGCAGCGCGATCTGGATACCCATGGTTCCGGCACCGGCGATGAGCACCTGTGTGATGCCGGAAGGTGTCTGATCCATGGGAGGAGCGTACGCCCGCATCACGCGGAGCTCGTTCTGTCGGATACGGGTTGACCGCGGTCGGACTAGGGTTGACGGATGCGAACGGGCCTCGACCTGAACGATGTGGGCGGGTTCCTCGACGAGCCCCGGGTCGCCGTGATGGGCACGCTCCGCAGCGACGGGTCGGTCCTGCTCTCGCCCGTGTGGCACGAGTGGCGCGACGGCGGATTCAACGTGTGGAGCGCGACCGATGACGTCAAGGTCCGTCATCTCCGCCGCGATCCGAGGCTCACCATCCTGGTCGCCGGCTCCGAGCCGCCGCTCAAAGGGGTGGAGGTTCGCGGCGAGGCGCGCTTCATCGACCAGGCGGTCACGGAGACGGCCGTGCGGATCGCGACGAGGTACGTCGGTCGAGACGAGGCGGTGCGGTACGCCGGGACCATGGCCGGCGAGGACGTCATCGTCCGGATCGAACCGGGCGAGCTGCGGGTCTGGGATTTCGCGGACGACTACGGGGTCGACTGAGCGCGCGCCACGCGTCCCGCTCGTCCGGCCGTCGGTCTCAGGCGAAGCGATGGGCCGTTGTAGGGTCTGTGGCCGTGAGCGCTCCCGACGATCCGCTGGTCGCGGACGACGCCGTCGTGGAGGTCCGCGACGACCACGACCACGAGGCGGCTGCCGACGACCACGAGGCGGCTGCCGACGATGACGGGCAGCTCGGCTGGACACCTCGACCCGCACTCCTGGGCGCCGCGGCGTTCCTCGTGTACCTCGTGCTGGCGATCCTCCAATGGGGATTGCCGGTCATGACGCATTACTCCACGCGGTACCTCACGCGGTTCCGCGCGGATCCGGACTTCTACCGGTGGGCGCTAGCGTGGACGCCGTGGGCGCTCCTGCACGGGCACGACCCGCTCTACTCCCACTACGTGTTCGCTCCGGGCGGCATCGACCTGACGTGGTCCGCGCTGATCCCCGGGCCGGCGATCGTGATGTACCCGATCACGAGCCTCTTCGGGAGCGTGGCGTCCTCGAACACGCTGAAGCTGCTCTCGTTCTCGCTGGCCGGCTGGGGCGCGTACCTCGTGTGTCACCGCCTCACGAAGGCGTTCTGGCCCTCGCTGCTCGGCGGCTACCTCTTCGGGTTCTCGACGTACATGGTCGGCCAGGGCGGGCACCTGAACCTCATCCTGATCTTCCCGATCCCGCTCCTCGTCTACCTCGCCATCCGCCACGTCGAGGGATCGATGGGGACCCCGACGTTCATCGCGCTCACGGCGCTCGCCCTGCTCGGGCTCTTCTCGATCTCGACCGAGCTGTTCGGCACGACCGTGCTGTTCGGCGGGATCGCGTACGTGCTCGCGCTCATCTTCGCGGGGAAGGACCGCATCCGCGTCGTGAAGACGGCGGTGTTCACCGGGATCGCCTACGTCATCGTGGGCGCGGCCATCTTCGTGCCCTACCTGCTTCCGGCGATCCGGAACACGCCCGACGAGACCCTGCATCCGCTCGCCCGAGCCTCGGCCGATCTCTACGGCTTCGTCGTGCCGCGGCCGGACATCCTGATCCGGTTCCGACCGCTCGCACATATCTCGAACCGCTTCTCGGCGAACCTGTACGAGGACGCGAGCTACATCGGGATCGCGTTGGTGCTGATGCTGATCGGCTTCGGGATCACCGAACGGCGCCGGCGGGGCACGTGGGCGCTGTTGCTGTTCGTGCTGATCGTCTCGATCCTGTCCCTGGGACCTGTGCTGCACATCGAAGGTCGCATGCTGTTCCAGATGCCCGGGGCGCTCGTCGCGAAGATCCCGCTGCTGAAGAACGCGACGGCGCAACGCTGGCCGATGTACTCCTCGCTGGCGATCGGCGTGATCGCCGCGATCTGGGTCGCTCGCGGCGATGAACGGTTCGGATGGATCCGCTGGACGGTCGTGATCATCGGGGCGCTCATGCTGCTGCCCCACAACCCCCCCGACGCCGGCTACCCGTACGACCGGACGCCGGCGTTCTTCACGCAGGGCACCTATCGCACGGTCCTGCACCCCGACGACAACGTGCTGCTCATCGTCGGATCGAGGGGCGAGGAGATGCTGTGGCAATCCGAAGCGGACTTCGCGTTCCGGATGCCGGAGGGCTATACCGGCCCGCTGCCGCCGGCGCTCCGCAACGAGCAGCTGTTCCGGGGCCTCGCGGTCGAGGGCACGCTCGTGGTCATCCCGACCCCCGAGGAGCTCCAGAAGTGGATGACCAGCCAACAGGTCACGGCGGTGGTCATGGTCGATACCGCGGCGGCGCGCTACGGGCTGATCCTGCGGCAAGCGGGGTTGCAGCCGGTCTATCGGGGCGGCGGCGTCTCGGTGTGGAGGATGCCTGAAGGACCTTAGGCAAGAGGTGGTCTCGAGCCTCGGGCCTTCGGCCTCGGGCGGTCAGGCGGGCCGTCTCGCCACGAAGACGACGGTGGCGTCGTCCCTGGTTGCTGGGACACCGGTGTAGCGGCCCTGGATCTCCACGTCGGTGAATCCGGCGGTGTCGAGCATGAGCAGGATCTCCTGCGCGAAGTACTCGGGCAGCACGATCCTGTGCTCTTCCTGTTCCAGCATCTCCCCGTCCCGCCAGCGCCGGGCGCGTACCTCGAGGATCGACCGCTGCATGAGGGGGTCGAAGGACGACTCCCGGAACAGGAGCTCGAGCTCGTCCCCGTCGGCCGTGATACGTCGTTCGCCGCCATCGGGCCACGGCTCCGGCTCGTCTCGTCTGCCCGGAAGCCACCGGAGCCAGTCGGCCGCTTCCTGGGCGTACGGGAAGTCGTGGCTGAACACGAGGGCGCCGCCCGGCTCGAGGTGGTGCAAGACCCTGTCGAGGGCTCGCACGGCGTGTCGTCGATCCCCTCCGATGCCGAACGAGTCGCAGATGAGGATCGTGCGGTAGCGCCGCGGCAGGTCCAGCTCATGCATCGCCTGCTGCGTGAGCGAGGGGGACAGGCCGCGAGCCGCGGCGAGGCGCCGCGTCTGGAGGAGCATGTCGGTCGAGACGTCGACGCCGTCAACGTCGAGCCCGGCTTCCAAGAGCGGCAGGAGCAGCCGACCGGCGCCGCAGGCGAGGTCGAGCGCCGGTTCCCCGAACCGCTCGATCGCGCCCCGGTAGAACGCGAGTTCGGCCGCCTCTGGCTCCTTGAACTCGGCCCACCACCTGGCCATGAGGCCGTGATGCCAGGTCTCGGGCACGTCGTCCACGTGGTTCCCTTTCGAAGAGCCCGGGCGCGCCCCGACGATAGATCACGTTCTCGCTGAGGTGCGAGACGGGGGACTCGAACTCCCACGGCCTCTCGGCGGTAGACCGCTACGGGTAGAGCCGCACAACCATACGTTCGGTCCGCCGGCGGTGCGTCCGCCGGTACAGTGGCGACCGTGGATCGGTACGAGCTGGCCGAGGCCGCCCAGCGGGCAGGCATCAGTCCCGATGAGCTTCGCCGACTGGTCGAGTTGGGGATCATCGTGCCCGACGCCGAGGACCGGTTCACGGCGGGCGACGTGAGGCAGGTCGGGCTCGTTGAGGGTCTCACTGATGCTGGCCTCGCTCCGGATGAGCTGGGCGCCGCCATACGGAGCGGACAGGTCTCGCTCGACTTCCTCGATGAACCTGTCTTCGAACGTTTCTCGGCGCTCAGCGACATCACGTTCGCGCAGTTCGCCGAACGGAGCGGTGCGCCGGTCCAGTTGCTGATGCTCATCCGCGAGGCTGCCGGCTCGCCCGCGCCGCGTCCCGACGACTCGATCCGCGAGGAGGAACTGCCCTACGCCCGATTCATCGAGGCTCAGGTCGAGGCGGGGTTCAGGTCGGCCTCCATAGAGCAACTGCTACGCGTTCAGGGCGACGGCCTGCGGCGCATGGCTGAGACCGAAACGGCCTGGTGGAAGGCGGAGGTGATCATCCCGGCCGCTGAAGCGGGCAAGCGACCCGACGAGATCCTCGCTATCGACTCCGCCCATCGGATGAGCATGCTTGACGAGCATGCCCTGATCGGGATGTACCACCTTCAACAGAAGCAGGCATGGACCGCCACCATCATCGAGGGTCTGGAGATGCAGCTGGCCGCGGCGGGGTTGCACGGCCGCCTGAAGCATCCCCCGGCGATGTGCTTCCTGGACATCACCGGCTCTACCCGTCTCACCCAGGAAGGTGGCGATGCGTTGGCGGCCGATCTGGCGACCAAGCTGGCCAGATTGGTGGAGCGCACGTCCATGAGCCACGGCGGCCGACCGGTCAAGTGGCTGGGCGACGGCGTCATGCTGCACTTCAGGGACCCAGGTCCGGGCGTGGTGGCCGCCCTCGAGGTGCTGGCAGGCGGGGCAGACGCCGGGTTGCCGCCGCTGCACGCCGGCCTCCACGCAGGCCCGGTGATCTTCCAAGAGGGCGATTTCTACGGCCAGACGGTGAACGTCGCCTCGCGGATCGCCGACTACGCCCGACCGGGCGAGGTGCTTGTCAGCCAAGGAGGTGGTCGACGCTTCGAGCGACGTGGATGTCGCCTTTCGGGAGATAGGTCCGGTTGACCTCAAGGGGGTGGCCGGCGCCGTGCACCTGCACGCTGCCGCCGGCCCCGGCTGAGCGAGCCGATGCCGACAACGGGGCAACGCTCTGATTTCCGGATAGGACTGGGTGACCGGTGCCGGTCTGGCGTGAGCAGAGCTGAGCAAGTAGCGCAAGCAACACCGTTCGCCCCGAGGCCGATGTTCTCTCAAGCCACGCGACGCATCCGGGCGACGAGTACCGCCGGGAGCTGCGTGTACACGTGCATCGGCGTTCCAGGCTCCCCCCGATCGCGATCAAGGAGCGGCTCCTCGAGGCCATCGAGCGCGAACCCGTGTCTGAAGAACGGTTCCAGGATCATCCACAGCGGGCGGTGGAAGTACCACCCCTCGATCGGCTGACCCGCGATGGCGACACCCTTTCCGGTGGACGGTCGACCGTACGAGGACACCTTGACCGAATACACCTCGGTCGTGCTGCCTTCTGGATCGAGCTCGACCGTTGGCCTCGCATCTCCCGAGTGGAATGCAGGGTGCAACGTGGAGAACACGAAGCGGCCGGCCGGCTTCAGGAGGTGTGACGCGGCGGCCACCATCGGCTCGATCGCCTCCATGTCCATGATCGCCATGTTGCAGACGACCGCGTCGAAGGACCCAGGCTCACCGAGGACGATGAGTTCGTGCTCCTGTGTTGCGTCGACGTGCCGATACTCGACGTCGCCACCATGTGAACGGGCTCGCTCGAGCATGCCCTCGCTGAAGTCCGTTGCGAGCACACGACCGCCGAGCTCAGACATCCGGCGCGAGAACTCCCCGTTCCCGCACGCGATCTCGAGGATGCGTTCACCGGGCTCAAGTCGAAGCAATCGCTCAACGGGCGGTTGGATCAGGTGTCGCTGCCAGGTCTTCCCGGCCTCCACGTGCTCGTCCCAGTAGGCGGCGAGGCCGTCCCACGCGTTCCTGACGTCGTCGTCTTGGATGGGGTCTTCGCCCACACAGCGAAGCGTAGCGTCCTCGCCAAGGGTCGTGGCGTCGATGCTTGAGGGTACGTAGCACGGTCTCAGGCACCGGCCCATCGTCGGGTGCGAGAGGGGGGACTCGAACTCCCACGGCCTCTCGGCCACCAGATCCTAAGTCCGGCGCGTCTGCCAGTTCCGCCACTCTCGCGTGAGTGTTTGTGGGGTGAGCCTATAGGTGGGGTCGGTCAGAAGCGCCATGCAGCTTGATCATCGGTCCGTGGACCAACGGCTGGTTCGGCGCCTACGAGCGATGTTCCGCGATCTCCGGCCCCGGCGCGTGGGAGAGCCACGTCGGCGCTCCGAGCGCGAGCACGCGACGCTGTCCCTCGGTCGCGCCGCTGCCGAGCTCGGCGAACCAGACGGCCACGTCGCCTCCGAGGACGTTCGTGCCGGCCTCCGTCTCGACGACGACCACCTGATGCCCGCCCGTGTGCCCGGGCGCCGGCAGCAGGCGGATCCCCAGGAGCACCTCCGCCTCGCCCTCGTGCTCCACGTACTTCGCGCCGTCGAAGTCGACCCACTCCCGGATCGTGTGGTCCTCGAGCGAACGCGCGTCCGCGAGCTCGCGCGCCTGGACGTGGATCGGCACGCCCGGGAACAGGCGGTTTCCGCCGCAGTGGTCGAAATGCAAGTGCGTGTTGATCACGCAGACCACGTCGCGCGGGAGTTCTCGGGATGCGGCGTCGGACGCATGTCGTCGACCTCGGGCCTCGAGTCGATCATCCCGGTGGCGACGAGCACGAGCCCGTCCGGGTGGTCGATCGTCCAGACGAACACGGGCATCGTCTCGCCCTCGACGAGGAGCTCCGCCGCGAGGTGGGCACGGATCACGCAGCGACGCCACCAGCGCCTTGGTGGGGCGTGACGATGACCGCATCGGACGCTGATCTAGGAGATCCGGAAGGAGAACCTCGCGTGGAAGGGACCCCCCTGCACCGCGGAGCCCCCGATCGTGAAGAGCCACCGGCCGGACGCGAGATCGATCGGGATCACGAAGTGGCCAGCGCCGAATCGTATGGACCTCAGTGGGTCCGACCTCCCGTCGGACGCGGCTCGGATCCGGAGGTCCTCCACGGGAAGCTCGCTCCCGCTGGGGTCGAAGAACGTGACGTGTATCTGCGACCCGTCGAGCCACGCCCGGACGGTCCGCCCCTGACCGAGGTCAGCCTTCGCGAGCTGCAGGCCGGGTTGGGGCTGCGAAGTTGTCGGGGGCGGCGAGGGTGGCCTTTCCGTTCGGCTGGACCGGCCGGCGCCCCCCGCGCACGACGCGATCAGGAACGCGAGGACGATCGCCGTCAGTGGTCGAACCGGCCGTCTCACGCCTCACGCGACGCGATCACCGGGTCGACGATCCGCGTGAACGCCTCGTCCGAAGGGTTGATCGCTCCTTGCCAGATGTGGACGACCTTGCCGCCCGGATCGAGGAGAACGCTCACAGGAACGCCCAGGGCCCCGAACGCGACGTTGAATCGATCGTCTTGATCGCGCCAAACCGGCATCGTCAGTCCCCATCCTTGGATCTCGGCCTCGATGTTTCGAGAACCCGGGCCGACGCTATCGAGGTTCACCGCGACGACGTGGAGCCCATCGTGCCTATGAGCTCGCCAGAACGCTTCCATCCGGGGCATCTCTGCCTGGCATTCGGTGCACCAGGTCGCCCAGCTCGTCAGCAGGACCGGATCTCCTCGGAACTGATCCACGCTCACCGTGGCGTCCGATCGAAGCGCCAGGGCGCTGTAGGAGACGGGCGCATCGGTGGCAGGGTGCAGGGACGAGCACGCCGAGAGGACACCGGCAGCCAGGATGACCACGACCGCGATCCGACGGATGGACCGACGTGACCTCATGGCCGACCCACGGTCGCTCGTCTCAACCGCAGCCGATCCCCGTCCACCCACAACATGTAGACGGCGTTGGACGACGCGGCGATCCGGGGGAACTGCCCGTCGGCCGTCGTGCCCGGAACATCGTGCGGTCGACCGTCCGACCCCACGATCCAATAGTGAACCTGGGACGCACCGGGAGACCCATCCGGCTTCGTGGGATACAGGACGCCCGGCATCCACGCGTCGCCGGCGCCATCGATCGCGACGGTGAGGTCGTTGCCGTGCGGGTCGGCGTTCAGAGGCGCCAATCGAGTGGGGGACGAGAAGGCCTGACCATCCATGGACGTCGCGAACCAGTAGCCGGCCCGACCCTGTGCCCCGGTCCACCATTCGACGTACAGGCGACCGCTCGGGTCAACGGCGCTTCCGATGCCCATGTGTGGGCAGACCTTCAGCCGGAAGTCGTCATCGTGGACCGCGACCGGCGGAGCCCAGGTGGTGAGGTCGGGCTCCATCATCACGACCGTCGGGTTCCGGAGATCCCCGGTCTGCCCGCCCTTCTCCCAACCCCGGAACGCGACGCCGCCCCGCTGCCCGTCGAAGAAGCCGGTCGGTGTGCAGCACACGCACGACGAATGGGCGATCTCTCGCGGGCTCCCGAACGTCCGACCTCCGTCGGCGCTGATCGAGGCGAGCATGGAACCGGCTTGCCTCCGGTCGTCCGTGCCCGTGCCGAATCCGGGGATCGACGCGTAGTCGATCCAGGCGAGCTGCACCCGTGAGCCGTCCGACGACACGGCAAGGCTCGTGAAGTACGTCTCGTTCGAGAACCGATCGGCCGGGACCGTGACCGGCTTGGTCCACGTCTTCCCGGCGTCGTCCGACCGCGTCAGGAGCAGCCATGCGGGATTCGAGTAGCTGGACTTCGGGTCCAGGAGCCGGCGCGGTGTCCAGTGTGTCCAGGCCAGGAACACGGTCCCGTCCCGGGTCACGGCCAGCAGGGGCATCTGCTCCGTCTTCGCGCCGAAACGGATGGGCGTCCCGAACGTCCGGCCGCCGTCATCCGAAACCGCGACCTGCACCCAGGAGTCCGTCTTGTTCGGGAACGACATCCAGGCGACGTACACACGGTTGCTCGTCGGGTCGGCGACGATCGCCGGAGGCCATCCGACACCTCCCTCGACCCGTGCGAGGGTGGTCACGTGAGGATCCACCGAGATGGATGGAGTCTCGTGTGGGGCCGGCGATCCGGTGCAGGAGGAGACGACGACGGCCAGCAACCCGGCCAGCGCGATCATGCGAGCCGGGTTCCGGCTCCCCTTGCTCCTCGACGGCGTGCGCGCCTCACGGTCGCCCCGAACCTCGGGTGGCCCCGAGCTGGTCAGGAGATCCGGTCGTGATCGTGCCTGGGTCCCGAGGGGATCCGGGGTTCGTTGATGACGGGGCCGGACGGTCGGAGCGGGCATCGGCTACACCTCCGGGAGTTGGGTCGTGGCACGCTGGACCGCCGCGGCCCGACAGACGTCACCTGGCTCGCCGCCGGTGAGCTGGCAGATCGCGGCGGTGATCACGTTCGCCTGCGCATCGATCTGGGCACCGACGGGAGAGCTCGCCGGGTCCGTGATCGCCGTCGCAAGTTGCTGGTAGCTGAGCCCGTTGATCTGCTCGGGCGGCACCGCCGAGCCCACCGTCACGTACCGGTTGCCGTACAGGACGAACGGGATCGATCCAGCGGGGTCGAACGCCCGGAGCAGCCGCTCCTCATGGGGCGTTGGGATCTCCAGCCGCTGGCCGTTCTCGTCGGCGGTCTCCACCGAGGTGAAGGCGATGTACGGACTCTCGTAGAACGAGTTCGCAAGCGAGAACGTGTTCGTGTTGGGTGCGAAGTCGAGCGACGACGAGTGAGCGGTCATCAGTCCGGAGAAGGTTCCGAAGCGCGAGAGCGCGATGATCAGCGGCCACCGGTGTGCCGCGCAGTACGGGCAGTACTCGGCACCGACGTACAAGATCTCCGGCTTCCCATCCCGTTGGAGGAGCGGCGTGTCTGCCGGGAGCGCTCGATCGATCGAGATCTCTGTCGGGACCCCGGCCTCCTCCAGCGCGGCGTCGGGAACACCGGTGACGGCCTGGATGGCGGCCGCACTCGCGGACGTGTCCACCGAAGGCGGGGAGGGGCGCAACCCGGGGCCGAGGACGACGATCAGCACGATGGCCACCACCACCCCGGCGATCACCGCGAACGGCCAGCGGCTCCGGGGCCCCGGGGTGGTCCTCCCCTTCGTGCCGTTCCGCCTGCCCGATACCTGCTCTGCGGCGCGCTTCTGCGCCCTGGTCTTCGTTCGGTTGGTCATCGGAGACTCCTGTCGAGATCGATCGATGCGATCCGGTGTTCCGCCTCCACGCTGGATCGGCGGGGTCGATGGGCTCTGATCACGAGGAGCACGATCGACGCGATCCCGACGAGGAACAGGATCAGGCCCCCCACCTCGACGGCATCGAGTTGGCCCGGGGTGCCGAGCCAGAAGTACTGGTCGCCGAACCGGAAAGCGCCCCAAGCCGCGGCCGCGGCCGCGGCCAAGATGCCGGCGGGCCTTTCAGGCCACCATCGCTCGAGCGCCATGACCATGAGGAACACCGCGAAGCACTCGATCGCCTGGAAGATCGGTACCGGCACCCGCCTGCCGACCGATCCCCAGTACTCCATCCCATACCATGCTTCCGTCGCCCTGCCGCCGCCCGCGATCATCAACTGCGGCCCCAGCAACCGACCGAGCGCCCATCCCGCCGCAAGGACCGGCGCGGCCAGGTCGAGCGCCAGGGACGCGGGGACCTCGGGGCAGTGCCTGCGGGCGAGGCACAGGCCCAGCGGCACCGCGAACAGCAGGCCGCCGAACGACGAGAGGCCGCCGTGCCAGATCGCGATGATTTCCGACGGGGAGCTCAGGTAGAACGGCAGATCCGAGATCACTTGGACGACCCGGGCGCCCAAGATCGCGCCGACGATGATCCACACGGCCGAGTTCCCGAGCCACTCGGAGGGCTCGCCGGCGTCCCGGAACCGCTTCGTCAGATACCACGTCCCGAAGACGAACGTGAGCGCGAGTCCGATGCCGTAGGTGTGGATCGGGAGCGGGCCTAGATGGAAGACGATCGGTATGGGTCTCATCCGGTCACCCGGGCATCCTGCAGCCGTGCATCGATCGATCCTTTCCGCGCCGGTCGCGGACCGTCCGCGGTCGCGGACGATCCTCGAAGGAAGCGAGCGTTCACCGACGCGGCACAGGCGGCTTCTCGCCCGGGAGCGGGCGAGCGCGGTGCGCGCCGATCTATCGGGTCGCGGAAGGAACCGGCGGACCTCGGATCGCGAACGATGCCCGCTGGCGACTCGAGGGAACCTGCGATGTCGGTAGCAGGAGATCTACGAAGGCCGCGCTTCGCGGATGGGCGGGCGCGGTGCCGAGCGCCTCCAGCCGATCGGCGACACGCAGCAACCAGCGGATCGCGAGCGTACCCAGCGCTGCGACACCCAGCTGCACGAGCACGCCGACCGGCAGGATGCCATGGTGCAGTGCCTCGGCGACGGGGACGCCCGCGAACACCCGCTCCAGGACCTCCATCGACGCGAACGCGCCCGCCTGGAACGCACCCAGCCTGGGCATGAGCACGCCGTAAGACGGCACCGACCGATCGCGGTCGACGAGACGACCGATGACGATCGAGGCGGCAGAGATGAGCACGAGCCCGATCACGAGATCGTTGGCGGTGCTCAGGTAGCCGTGGCCGGTCCTCGCCAGCTCCTCGGCTCGAGCGCTCGCGACGGGTGTGACCACGAGGTACGTCAGCCAGTGGCCGAGGAGCACCCCGCCTGCGGCGATCCCGAGGGTGACGTGGCGGCGTTCCGAGTTCATCGGTCGTGATTCTAGGGTCAGGCGGGCCTGACGGGATCATCCGCACCGCGTTGTCCTTGCCGATCGCAGCCAGGGTCGCGGCGATGTTGCGCAGGATCTGGTCGGCCTGCTAGGCGATGTCGCCGTCGACCACCTGTCGTGAGCAGGCGGTGAGCGAGGCCCCAGGAAGGAGTCGGTCGAGGAACGGTTCTCGAGTGGATGTCCTCGACCGACTCAGCGCGTCACTCACTCGACCCGGCCGGGCGCCTCGCCCACCTACGGCCTCTCTGCCGAGCTTCCGCTGTTCTCGCACCCGAACTTGGGCCGGCAGCCGGGCGGGATGTGACTCAAGTGCACGCGACTTGGCCAGTTCGGATCAACTTGCACATGCACCGGCGCGGTTATCCTCGCTGACCGGATCGAGTTCGCCTCCGATGCCAGCAGGAAGAGCGCCAGCGTGAGCGCCAGCGCGACGAGGGCGACGATAGCCCTGGAGCGCTGCTGCCCGCCGAGAACCTGGGTCGACATGATCGGCCTCCTTCCGCCGGGCGGGCCCTTCGCCCGCCGCGTCGGGGAGAGGCTGCTCCTGCCCGGCTTCGGGACGCTTGCGGGGTCGGCTACGGATCGGCTGCGGCCGGAGGATCCATCAGGAACCGCAGGTCGCCTGATAGGGCCTGTCGGGCAGGAACTCCTGCCACTCCTGTGGGGTGAAGCTCCGTCCGGCGACCGCGCACGCTCGTTCGAGCCAGTCCGACGGATCGACGTCCCAGACCCAGCCCGCCCCGGTCGCCGAGACCACCACGACGCTGTGGCCGTCGGGCGTGAACGCGGCGGCGGCGAACTGGCCGGGGGCCGGACCGGGGAACGCGTCGCCGATGGTGGAATGGGTCGCGACGTCCCAGAGAAGCACGTTGCCCTCGACGTCGGCGCCAACGACGGTGGCTCCGCCGGGTGCCACGTCGACCGTGTCGGCGCTTCCGGTGAGGCCGGTCAGCGGTGCGCCCGTCTGCGTTCCCGCCGGCAGGGTCCAGAGGCGCACGACGCCGGTTTGGCCACCGGTCGCCAGGGTGCGGCCGTCGGTCCAGATGTCGGCCGTCAAGACGCCCGCGTCGTCGGCGTGCACGGTCTTCACGATCCGCTGCGCAGCCGTGTCCCAGATCACGAAGTAGCCGCCGTCGCCCCACCCCGTCGAGACCACGAGCCGCGAGCCATCCGGAGTGAACTTGAGATCCTCGACGGTGCCGCGAGTTCGGAACCGGTCGGGCGGTTGGTTCGGTGTCCCTGGTCTCCAGACGTAAACCCATCCCGCACGCGACGTGCCGGTGGCGCCGACCAGCGTGCTCCCGTCCGGGCTATACGTGATCTCGACGAGGCGTAAAGGCACGGGTTGGAGGATCGCCGTCATCCGCCCCGAGGGGACGTCCCACAACCGTACGTCGCTGCCATCTTCGTCGCAGCAGGAACCGATCGCGAGCGTCGCCCCGTCAGGGCTGAAGGCCAACGCATACGGTGTGGTGTGCGTGTACCGGATGCGCCGGATCACGTGAAGATCAGCGGTGTCGATCAAGCCGATCGTGCCGCGATCCCCTCCCGGCGAGCTCACGACCGCGAGCAACCGACCGTCCGGGCTCATGGCGAACCACGGCCACCCCCAGGCGCCCGGCCCAGCGGTGAACGGTCGATCGATGCGGTGGCTACCCGAGAGATCCCACACGACGACGTCACGGTTCCGATCGGTCGTGAACGCGGTGGTGCCGTTCGCCGAGAGCACTGGGCCGCGGAGCGGCAGATCGCCGGTCTCGGCCAGCGTCGTTCGCACCGACGCGGTCGCCACGTCCCAGACCAGGAGTCGCGAGTCGTTCCCGACCGTGACGACGGAGCGTCCGTCTGGGGTGAAGGTGACGCCCACGGCCTCGTACCCGGTCTTGGCGGGTCCATGATGCCCACCCGACCCGGTCTTCACCTCCCCGGTTCGAAGGTTCAGCAACGAGATGGCCCCCTCGTTCCTGTCATCGCTGTTCTCGATCAGGGCGGCGACGCTGCCGTTCGGGCTCACGGCGACGCCTTCCCCACCGATCGCGTAGCGACGAGCGATGGTCAGCTCGGAGCTCCAGAGTAGGGTCGGTCCGTTGTCGCGCGTCGTCACGAGCCTGCTGCCGTCCGGGGCGAACGCCATCGCGAACATGGAGAGCGGCGCGCTGATCTGTGGGAATCCCGCTCCATCCCTCCCCGGTGTGCGGACCGTTCGACCCGTCGGCTCGAGCGTGACCGGGTCGCGGAGCACGAGGAACTCCCGCAGATCTGCGTCGTGTTCAGCGGTAAGGAGCTCGCTGCCGCCGGGGTCGAACGCGATCGCGTCGACAGTGGCCCCCGCTTGCACGCGATCGCGCACGGTTCGGGTCGCGACGTCGACCGGAACGACGGCGCCGACGGAGGTCACGACGGCAAGGGTCTTCCCATCCGGGCTGAACGCCGCACGTTCCGTTCCCGATCCTACATCGACCGCACCGATGGACACCTGCTGTGCGGTACCGAAGAACTCGACCGTCGGTCCGGCGTCGCCGACCGCGAGCGTGCTCCCGTCCGGAGAGATCGCGATCCATTGCCGCTCGCCTCCGGCGGGTGGAGGGCCGCCGGGGGCATACATGCGGTCGGTGATCGCCGGCGTTCGTTCCAGCGCCGCGAACAGTGCGCTCCGCGTCTCGGGCGAATCATCGATGTTCACGGCTTCACGCGCCATCAGCAAGGCCAGCTGCGGATCGGCCTCGAGGCGCGAACGGGAGGCCAGCCGTCCGGCGTCTGCGAGCGTCAGTGTGTCCGTCACTCGGTTGCGTTGCGTGAGCGCCAGCTCGCCGATCACGAGCGAAGCGGCGAGCAGCACCGCGACACCGACGAGCAGCCCACGCAAGCGGCGGTTCGTGCGACGCGCGCGAACCGCCTCGCCCTCGGACGCGGAGCGGCTCGTTCGGAGGAACTCCCGTTCGAGGTCGTTCAGATCCTGGTCATGCGGTTCGGCCCACTCCCACGCCGCGGTCAATCGAGCGCCCCGGTAGAGATCGGCGGGGTCACGTCCCCCCTCATCCCACGTGTGCGACGACTCCGTGACGTGACGATGGAGCTTGCGGCCCTCCGCATCGTCCTCGAGCCAGGTCCGAAGCCGCGGCCATTCATGGAGCAGCGCTTCGTGGGCGACCTCGGCCGTCCCATCCGCAACGGTGACGAGGCGGGCGTCGGTGAAGACCGCCATCGCGCGCGACGCGTCGGCGTCGCTGTCCAGGTCGAACTCTGAGAGCGGTGCGCGGCGTCGGACCACCTCCGACCCTTCGCCCGGTGCCGCCAAGCGAAGCAGGATGCGCTTCGCCGCCGCCTGCCCGTCGACTTCCAGCCGGCCGAAGGCATCCTCCGCCAACCGCGCGACGGCTCCTTCCACCCCTCCGGCACGCAGGTAGTCGTCGAGGTGAAGGATCCGGTCCCGACGGTGGGTCCACAGCTCGAGCAGGGTCGTCGACAGGAGGGGAAGGCCACCCGCCTGACCGACGGTGTCCGACACGAGCGAACCGACGAGGTCCTCCTCAAGGGTCAGGCCCGCTCGTTGCGCGGGGAGTTCGATCGCCCTTCGCAGCTCGTCCGCGTCCATCGGCCCGACCAAGATCTGGTGGGAGGCCAGCAGCGATGCCAGCGCTCGGTGCTCGGCACAACGCCCGTAGAAGTCCGAGCGCATCGCGATGACGATGGTGGTGGTGCCCTCGGGCGCCGCAGCGGCCTCCGTGATGGCCCCGAGGAACGCGTTGCGTTCGGCGACGTCAGAGCACGCCGTGAAGACCTCCTCGAACTGGTCGACGCCGAGCATCGAGCGCTCTCGCCTCTCGCCCAGCGCGTGCTGCAACGCGTCGAGCGGATGGTTGCCCGGTCGCATCACCGAGTAGCCCCACCGATCGCTGCCCGGAAGCGCGCCCGATCCGAGCACATGCAGCAGGCCCGCACGCAGCAGGGATGACTTCCCACTCCCGGACGGGCCGACGAGCGCGAGGAACCGTCCCTCGACGAGATGAGCGACGGCCTCGGCGACCACCTGCTCCCGACCGAAGAAGAACTCGGCGTCGGCCGTCTCGAACCGTGCGAGCCCTTTGTATGGGCACACATCGGTTGGACGTGCCGGCTCGGCTCGCACCGGCTGGCCGCGTTCCAGCCGTGGGTCGTGGGCGAGGATCGCTTCCTGGAGTCGCCGGAGCTCGGGACCCGGCTCGATCCCCAGTTCGCCGACCAGCACCTCCCGGGCTCGCGTGAAGGCTTGGAGTCCCTCCGCTTGACGCCCGGCTCGGTACATGGCGACCATCAGCTGGCCCCAACGCCGTTCCCGGAGCGGTTCTTCTCGAACCATGGCCTCGAGCTCCGGGATGAGCCGGCCTGGATCCTCGCCGGCGAGCCTCGAGTCGATGAGGTCCTCGGTAGTCGTTCGTCGGAGCTCGTCGAGCCGCTCGCCTTCGGCTGCGCCGAAGCCCGTATACCGGTAGCCCTGGTAGGCGGCGCCTCGCCACAGTTCGAGCGCCTCTTCGAGAACGGGATCGGCCTCACGCGTGCGTCCCTCGGCCAATAGCCGGTGTCCTTCGACCGCGAGCTGCTCGAAGCCGATCGCGTCTATCTCGTGACCGTCTCTCTCCAGCGTGTAGCCGTCCGCGCGGAAGACGATGACGTCGTCGTTCGGGCCTGAGGACCGGCGGGACTGAAGATCGCGACGGAGCCTCGAAACGTAGGAAACGAGGGTCTTCTCGGGCACCCGGGGTGGGTGGTCGCCCCAGAGGTCCTCGATGAGATCGTCGACGGGCACGACCCGACCCGCACGTGCGATCAGGCAGGCTAGGATCGTTCGCTCCTTCGATCCGGCGATCGGCAACGGATCCCCGCCTGCGTCCACAACCTCGAGAGGTCCGAGGACCAGGAAACGCATAGGCGGAGGCTAGCGCTGGCGTCGGATCCCAGCTAGACCACGGTCTCCGGCCGCGGGGGGCTTGCCATGACGGAGGTGCGAGAGGGGAGACTCGAACTCCCACGGCCTGTCGGCCACCGGATCCTAAGTCCGGCGCGTCTGCCAGTTCCGCCACTCTCGCGTGAGTGTTTGTGGGGTGAGCCTATAGGTGGGGTCGGTCGCTCAGAAGCGCGATGACGGCGCTCGGTCGGCTGAGGAACCGCTGGGCGAGGCACGTCGTCGCGGATCCCGAACTCGCCTCGCCGCTCAGGGGTCTCCCGTCGCTCGCGGGAGCGCGTCGCATCTCCCTCGCCGCTCGGTCCTATGTCCGCATGATCGTGACCGTGCCGGCGACGGGGGTGATGAAGGTCTCGTGCCCGTCCGCCCACCTGACTTGGTAGCTCACGCTCATGTCGCTGCGGATGACCTTCAGCACCTCTCCCTCCCGCGGTGGTGTACCGACGAGCGCAGAGTCGAGAACGATGAGGTCCCCTTGCCGGGCATGCACCTGCCCCGCGGGCTTCCCCGTCGTGGCCTTCCGCACTGCGGGCTTCCGCGCCGTGGCCTTCTTCACTGCGGGCTTCGTCGCCGCGGGCTTCCGCGCCGTTGCCTTCCGCGCCGTGGGCTTCCGCACTGTGGGCTTCCGCGCCGTTGCCTTCTTCGTCGTGGCCTTCTTCGTCGTGGCCTTCTTCCTCTTGTTGCTTGGCATGGTTCGCCTCCTCGGCGATCGCTGTGTAACCCACCCTAATTCCCCTACAGCTGCGCGACACGGCCGAGTGGCGCGAACGAACGGCGAGCTCGTCCACGTTCTCACCAGAGCCAGACGGCCCGAAGCGGCGTCTCTGCGAGATGATGCTCCCGATGTCAACGTCACGGCCGGTGGCCGAGGAGCGGGTCCTCGCTCTCCCGGAAGCGGAGGACCCGCCGATCGTGCGCGCCTGGGCGCGTCCCGCCGTGCGAGCGCTTGCCGCGTTCCTCCTCTACCTGGTCGGCTCGATCCTGATCTGGGGCCGCCTGGCGATCGGCCACCTGAACTCTGTCTACGTCTCGGGCGGGGGCGATGCGTATTTCTTCCGATGGGCGCTGGGGTGGGCGCCGTGGGCGCTCGAGCACGGCCGGAACCCGATGTTCACCGACCGGGTCTTCGCGCCGGCCGGCGTGTCGCTGACGTGGACCGCCGTGATCCCCGGACCCGCGCTCGTGATGTGGCCGATCACGAAGGCGTTCGGGTCGCTCGTGACCTACAACCTGCTGATGCTGCTGGCCCCCGCGCTCGCGGCGTGGGCCGCGTACCTGGTCTGCAACCGGCTCACCCGCGCGTTCTGGCCGTCCGTCGTCGGTGGGTACCTCTTCGGGTTCTCGACCTACATGATCGGGCAGATGGCATCGCACGTGAACCTCGTGCTGATGTTCCCCGTCCCTCTCGCCGTCTACCTCGTGATCCGACGGCTGGAGGGTTCGCTCGGTCTGCTCGCGTTCTGCGGCTGGCTGTTCCTCACGCTGCTCGCCTTGTTCTCCATCTCCACCGAGCTGTTCGCGACCACGGCGCTCTTCGCCGGCATCGCGTTCCTCCTCGCGGTGGCGTTCGCGACGGATCGCGGGGCGGTCCTCCGCACGATGGTCATCACCGGCGTCGCCTTCCTCGCGGTCGTCGCGGTGCTGTTCGTGCCGTACGTCTTGCCGACCCTCCGCAACGCGCCGGCCGATCCGATCCGTCCGATCGGGCCGACCGCCGCGGACGGGCTCGGGACCATCGTGCCGCGCACGGACATCCTGATCGGGGGCCGGAGG
>DATIWE010000055.1:0-68334 GCA_035519495.1 Actinomycetota bacterium | reverse complement strand
CTCGCGATCGATCTCGGCGTCGAGGTAGCGCTGGGGCACCCCGAGCCGCGCGATCAGCGCCTCGTCGAGGATGACGACCCCCGGGGCCACGGCACCCAGCCCGAGCTCCGGCTGGAACGGCGCGCCCAGCTTCTTCGGCACGATCACGTCGAGGGCGGCGCCGAGGGCGCGCGCCACCGGGGACGCCACGATGACGCCGCCGCGAGGGATGCCCAGCACCACCGCGGGGCCGGTCACCCCGGCCGCGACCGCCTCCGCGAGCCGTGCTCCGGCGTCGGCCCGATCGACGAACCGCACGCCGCTCATGATGCACCACCGGGAGGCGCTCGCGTTGCGTCCCTTCGGGAGCCGGGGCTAGCATGACCTCCCCGCGACGACAGGAGGGATCGCACCGTGGTGAACGCCTACATCCTGATCCAGACCGAGGTTGGCAAGGCCGCGGCCGTGGCGAGCGAGGTGCGGTCGATCGACGGCGTGACCGACGCCGAGGATGTGACGGGTCCCTACGACGTGATCGTCCGCGCCGAGGCGAAGACCGTGGATGCGTTGGGCAAGCTCGTCGTCGCGCGGATCCAGTCGGTCGAAGGCATCACGCGAACGCTGACCTGCCCGGTGGTCCACCTGTAGCCGCTCCGACCCTCACGACCCCGCATCGCCCTGCAGCTCGCGGACGCGCACGTCTTTGGTCCGCTCTACGCGGTGCCGCTCGATCGCCAGGTCGATGAGGCGCTCGACCAGATCCGGATACGAGAGTCCGCTCGCTTCCCACAGCTTCGGGTACATCGAGATCGACGTGAACCCGGGGATCGTGTTCAGCTCGTTCAGCCAGAGCTCGTCGTCGCCGCGGAGGAAGAAATCGACGCGCGCCATGCCGGCGCACTCGACGGCGAGGAACGCGGCGACCGCCATCCGCTGCACCCGCTCCTGTACCGCCGGGCCGATCCGCGCCGGGATCACGAGCTCCGCACCCTGCTCGTCGAGGTACTTCGCCTCGTAGTCGTAGAACGCGCGCCGAGGCACGATCTCGCCGGCGAGCGACGCGACCGGGTCGTCGTTGCCGAGCACCGCGCACTCGATCTCATGGATCGGTTCGATCCCGTGTTCGACGACGGCTTTCGCCGCGTAGCGGAACGCCTCCTCCATGCCCGCATCGAGTTCCTGTCGTCCGTCCACCTTCGTGATACCGACGGAGGACCCGAGCGTCGCGGGTTTCGTGAACACCGGATAGCCGAGCGCCTCGATCCGAGCCCGCGCGCCCTCCGGGTCCTCCCGCCAGGCCGGCTCCCGCACGATCTCGTGCGGGACGACCGGAAGACCGGCGGCGGCGAACAGCACCTTCTGGACAGCCTTATCGAGTCCCAGCGCGGAACCCAGCACGCCCGCGCCGACGTAGGGGACGCCGACGAGCTGCAGCAGCCCCTGTACCGCACCGTCCTCGCCGTGGGGACCGTGCAGCACCGGGAAGACCACGTCGATCGGTGCGCGCGATCCGTCGGCGAGCGCCAGCTCGCCGACGCCCTCGCGCTCCACGAGTTCGGCCGCCGGTCCCGATGACGACGTCACCTCCGGCATACGGCCGGTCTCGGAGGGGAGCGCCGGCGGCCCGGGCAGTACGTGCCAGCGGCCGTCCCGGGTGATCCCGATCGCGAGGACGTCGTTGCGCGCAGTGTCGAGGGCGTCGATCACCGATCGAGCCGAGAGGCACGAGATCTCGTGTTCGGCGGAACGCCCGCCGAACAGCACCGCGATCCGGCGCTTCACCATCACACCTTCTCCAGGGCCCGCAGCATGTCGTCGAGCAGGTCCTCCGGATCCTCGAGGCCGACGCTGATCCGCACGAGACCGTCGGTGATGCCCGCCGCGCGGCGCGCCTCCGGCGCGTACTGACGGTGCGTCGTCGAGGCCGCGTGGCCGACGAGCGTGTGCGAGCCGCCGAGGCTCGTCGCGACCCAGGCCAGCTCGAGCGCGTCACAGAACGCCGCACCGCCCTCGACGCCGCCGGCCACCTCCACGGCGAACATGCCGCCGCACCCGTTCGGCAGCAGGCGCGCGGCGACCGCGTGATCGGGGTGCGACGCGAGACCGGGATGGTGGACGCGTTCGACCTTCGGGTGCCCCTCCAACTCGGTGGCGATCCGCAGGGCGCTCGCCGAGTGGCGCTGCATCCGCAGGCCGAGCGTGATGATGCCGCGCATCGCGAGCCATGCCTCGAAGGGAGCCATCGTGCCGCCCGTGTCGATCACCGTGTCGCGGAGCAGCGCGCGCCCGGCGTCGTCGCACGCGATCACGCCGCCGGTGTGATCGTGATGCCCGCCGAGGTACTTCGTCGTGGAGTGCAGCGAGAACGCGAACCCGTGACGCGCCGGGACGCACAGCGCGGGCGAGGCGAACGTGTTGTCGACCGCCGCCGGCACGCCGTGCCGCAGGCACAGCGCACCCAGGGCGTCGAGGTCGGCGACCGCCATCGTCGGGTTCGCGATCGTCTCCGTGTAGAAGAGCGCGGCGCCGGGCAACGCCTCGGCGACGCGGTCCAGATCGCGCCCGTCCACCAGGTCGACCGTCACGCCGAAGCGCGGCAGCACCTTCGTGGCCAGCGCGAACGCCCCTCCGTACAGCGCGTTGGTCGCGACGATCCGATCGCCGGCGCGAACGTGGGCGGTCCACAGGGTGTGGATCGCGGCCATCCCGCTCGAGAAGCTCATGGCGGCCTGCGTGTCCTCGAGCGACGCCACCAGCCGCTCGAACGCGTCGAGCGTCGGGTTCCCGTAGCCACGCGTGTACGTGTAGCCCGGCCGCCGGAACGCGATCGTCTCGGCGTACGCCTCCGCATCGTCGAACCGGAAGGTCGACGTCTGGTAGATCGGCACGCTCGGCGTCTGCTGCTCCACCGGCGGCAGCGTGGCGCCGTGGACCGCGCGCGTCTGGAACCCCGGGTCCCGGTCGGTCACCCGACCAGCCTAGCCGCCCGGGGACCAGCGCTTCGGATAGCGGTCGCGCAGGTCGGCGGCCATCTGCCCCAGCACCGCCATGACCTCCCCGGTCATCTCCTTCAGGGCTCGGTAGTCGTCGGCCTCCGCGCGCCGCGCCGAGACGTCGATCGGCTCGCCGACGCGTACCCAGATCGGCCGCCCCGGCCGCAGCGAGCCCGGGCCGGACTTCTGCCACACGGGTGCCGAGCCCCAGCTCACCATCGGGATGATGGGAACCCCGGCCGCCAATGCGAGCCGGACCGTGCCGGTCTTGCCCTGCATGGGGAGCCCGTCCGGCCGATCCGTGACGGTGCCTTCGGGATAGACCACCACGACCTCCCCCGCGGCGAGCGCCTCCTCCGCGCGACGCAGGGGCGTGCGATCGCCGGTCCCGCGATCGACGGGGATCTGGCGGACGCCGCGCAGGACGGTCCCGACGAGCCGGACGTCGAACAGCTCCCGCTTCGCGAGGAACCGGGGCCGGCGCCCGGCCTTCACGACGGCGTAGGCGTTCGCGATCGGATCGAGGTACGACGCGTGGTTGCACGCGATCAGCGCAGGGCCTTCCGCCGGGATCCGCTCGATCCCCTCGAACCGCCAGGCGAACAGCAGCCACGCAGGGGGGATCACGACGAGCCACGCTGCCGGGTACCAGGGCTCGGGCACGGCTGGGAACCTCCTCGCGGTGGTCGTCCGGCTCGGGCCGTGAGGGTATCGCACGGCTCGGCTAGGCTGGCCGCGCGTGCGCGCGATCGTCCTGCCCGTGAAGTCGCTCGACGAGGCGAAGACCCGGCTGGGGCCTGTCCTCTCGGCGCTGGAGCGTGCCGCGCTCACGCTCGCGATGCTCGAGGACGTCCTGGACGCCACCTCGCTGCTCCCCGGCTGGGAGAGCTGGGTCGTCTCGCCGGACGAAGCCGTGTTGGAGGTCGCCGCCCGCCGGGGCGCCGAGCCGATGCGCGAGGAGTCGCCCCCGCTCCTGCACGCCATCCATCAGGCCGAGGCGGAGGCGGCCGGCCGGCAGCTCGACGCGCTCGCCGTCCTGCTGCCCGATACGCCGCTCGTCACGGCCGCGGCGCTCACGCGAGCGATCCACACGCTGGGGCCGGTGGTGGTGGCGCCCTCTGCCGACGAGACCGGCACGAACCTGCTGCTGCGGCGTCCGCCTGGCGCGGTCGAGGCCAGGTTCGGCCCCGATTCCTACCGCAAGCACCTGCAGGCGGCGGCCGAGGCGGATGTGCCGGTCGCCGTGGTCGAGCATCCCGAGCTGGGGTTCGACGTCGACGTCCCGGAGGATATCCTCGCCGTACTGACGGCCCGGCGGGCGGGTCGCACGCTCGAGGTGTTACGCGAGCTCGACGTGCCGGCACGGCTGCGGGTGCGCTCGATCGATCAGGGAGGCGCCGATGCAGGGAACGATCAAGGAGTTCGATGAGACGGCTCGGACCGGCTCGCTGCTGACCGACGACCACACGGAGATCGCGATCGACGAACGGTCACTGCAGGAAGACGCCATCCGGACGCTACGTTTCGGTCAGCGCGTCCGCTTCGATGTCGAACAGGAGGATGGTGCCAAGGTCGCGCGCCGCCTCACGATCGCGACCTTCGAGTGAGGTCTCGTCGCCCGACGAGCCCTCGACGCTAGCCGAGGACCTGGGCCCGGAACTCCTTGCCCGGCGTGAACGCGGGTAGGTCGCGGGCAGGCACCACGATCGGCACGTCCGGCTTCCGGGGGTTCCGCGCGATCCGCTCGTTCCGATGTTTGCGCTCGAAGGTCCCGAAGTCCGCGAGCGTCACCCGCTCGCCGCGGACCACGGCGTCGCGGATCGCGTCGATCGAGCCGTCGATCACCCTCGCGACATCGGCCTTCGACAGACCGGTCCTCTTCGCGACCTCTGAGACCAGGCCACCCTTGTTCATCGCGTTCCCCTCCGACGAGCGGGTCGTGACCCCACCGTAGTCCTGCGCCGCAATCAAGGTCAATCCCGCAGGTGAGCCCGCAGGTGCCCCGGAGAGCCCTTCGCTCCTGTAGGCTGGCTCGCTGGTGGCGGGTGGTGTAATCGGCAGCACGACAGGTTCTGGCCCTGTTAGTCGGGGTTCGAGTCCCTGCCCGCCAGCTTCCGAGGGCTACCCGTTGAGGAGATGACGCCGTGAGCCAGGACGCGCAGCGCATCCCCGTGACGCTCATCCCGGGCGACGGCATCGGCCCCGAGTGCATCGATTCGGCCCGCCGGATCGTCGAGGCGACCGGCGCCCCGATCGGATGGGAGGAGCACGAGGCGGGCGCGGAGGTCTTCAAGAAGGGTCTGCCGTCCGGCGTGCCGCGCGACACGATGGACTCCATCTCGCGGACGCGCGTCGCGCTGAAAGGCCCGCTCGAGACCCCGGTGGGGTTCGGCGAGAAGTCGGCGAACGTCACGCTCCGCAAGCTCTTCGAGACGTACGCGAACGTCCGCCCGGTGCGCGAGATGCCGGGCGTGACAACGCCGTACAGCGGCCGCGGCATCGACCTCGTGATGGTGCGGGAGAACGTCGAGGATCTCTACGCCGGCATCGAGTACATGCAGACGCCGGGGACCGCCGAGGCGCTCAAGCTGATCAGCGTCAAGGGCTCGGAGAAGATCGCGCGGTTCGCGTTCGAGTACGCACGCAGCGAGGGACGGACGAAGGTGGCGTGCGCCACGAAGGCGAACATCATGAAGTTCACGGAAGGCAACATGAAGCGGGCGTTCGAGAAGGTGGCGCCCGACTACCCGGAGATCGAACCTTGGCACGTGATCGTCGACAACTGCGCGCACCAATTGGTGAAGCGGCCGGAGCAGTTCGACGTGATCGTCACCACGAACATGAACGGTGACATCCTGTCGGATCTGTCCAGCGCGCTGATCGGCGGGCTCGGGTTCGCACCCAGCGCGAACATCGGCGACGAGGCCGCGATCTTCGAGGCGGTGCACGGCTCGGCCCCGAAGTACGCGGGCAAAGACGTGATCAACCCGACGGCGGTGATCCTCTCGGCGGTGTTGATGCTCCAGCACCTCGGGCTCTTCGACCAAGCCGAGGCGATCGAGCACGCGATCTTCGTCACGCTCGAGTCGGGCGTCCTCTGCGGGGACGTCCTGGGCTACGACCGCGGCACGCCGACGACCGCGTACACGGACGCCGTGATCGGGAACCTCGGCAAGCGGACGCAGAACTGGAAGATCCGCGAGGTCCGGCCGCTCCAACTCCCCCACCTGGATCCGGCGCCCGACTACGTCCGGCCGGCGAACCGCGCGGTCGTCGGCCTCGACGTGTTCGTCGAATCGCCGATGTCGCCCGCCGAGCTCGGATCGTCCTTGATGGAACTGACCCACGACACGAACCTGTCGCTGAAGATGGTGTCCTCGCGCGGGACGAAGGTCTTCCCACCGACCGGCGCCCTGACCGAGAGCGGAGACCACTTCCGCTGCCGGTTCATCATCAAGCAGGACCCCGGCGACCTCTCGGACGACGATGTGCACGCACTGCTGACCAGGATCTCGCAACGGCATCGCTGGATGCACATCGAGAAGCTCCAGGAGTTCGACGGGGAGCTCGCGTTCACGCGCGACCAGGGCGAGGACTGACCGGGACCGCTCGGTCGAACGGCGGCACGTACGTCACGCACGTGACGCGTCCGTCCAGGACATCCAGCCGCCACGCCGATCCCTTGCGGTATCCCACCGGCCCGTCGGCCCGATCGACGCCCCGTTCGATCAGATCATCGATCAGGCCACGGACGATGTCCCCATGCGTGCAGAGCGCGGCAGGGCCGTCGGCGGCGGCGGCGAGGACCCACGCTTCCGCGCCGGACGGAGGCTCGGCCTCGGAGAGCTCGCGAGCGATCATGATGTCGATGCCGCGGGCGTCGGCGAGGGGCTCCAACGTCTGGATGCATCGCAGGAACGGACTCGATACGAGGCGGGCGAACGACACGTCGGCCAGATGCTCGGCGAGTCGTCTCGCCTGCATGCGGCCGGTCTTCGACATCGGCCGGAGCTCGTCGGGTTCGCTGGCCGGCCATCCCTTGCGCACGAATGCGTTCCCATGGCGGATCAGGTAGGCGGGCGTCGTGACCGCCCCAGGCGGGCGCCCGCCGTCCCGGCGGCGCAGCAGCGTTCGGTCGTGGGCGTACGTCAGCAGGTCGCCGGCCTCGTCGAGAGGCACCCAGCGGGCGACGTCGATCTCGTGGCCGGCGAGCGGCTCGGCACCTTCCGGAGGAGCCATCTCCCAGTAACGCACGACCTTCGGCCGACCGCGCGCGTCCACGTACGTGATGGCGCCGAGGTCCTCGCCGAACCGGCACACCAGCCCGGTCTCCTCCTCCACCTCCCGGGCCGCGGCGGCCCGTTCGTCCTCGCCGGGCTCGAGCTTCCCCTTCGGGAACGACCAATCGTCGTACGCGGGGCGGTGCACGAGGACGATCTCCTTCGCCTGCCGGCCTCCGCGAACGATGAGGCCGCCCGCGGCGCGGACCAACTTCACATCCAGCTCCGGAGGGCCGGATCGTTCAGGCCGCGCCACGCGGGACGCCAGCGACCGGCCGCGGCACGGCCCTCCTCGCGTTCCACCGCCGCGAGGCGCCGGGCGAGGCGTACGGCCTCGTCGTGCCCGATCTGGCCGTCCGCCCAGGATCCGAGCCATGCGGCGACGGCGACCGCGTCCTGATGGGCGCCGAGCACCCCTTGCATCCTCTTCGCCGCGAGGGCGAACCGTGCGACGTCGGATCCGCCGACGGGCGCCAGCACCTCGGCCGCGTACCGGACGCGCTTCGCACGGATGCGGATGAGGTGCAGCCTGGCGTCGCCGGGGTCCGGGCCGGCGGCACGGACCTCCCGTCGGAGCGCCCGCAGTCGTCGATGCACGCGGGGCGCGAGCGTCGAGGTGGCCGGCGCGTCCGCGACGGGGCCCGGACGCGGCTCGCTCGCGGCCTGCTCGAGCCGGCCGCGGAGCGCCACGTACCGCGCCGACCCGAGGGTCACACGGAGGACCTCGGCGGCGGCCTCCGCCTCGCGAGCGAGGGCGGAACCGAACGGCTCGGCCGAGGAGATCTCGACCGACGACATCGGCTCGAGCCGACGGTCGATCCGGGCCTGCAGCACATCCACCTCGCGGACGCTCCCGAGCGCGCGCGCGAGCCACCGGAGCTCGCGGCGGAGCGACTCCGCCCAGCCCGGATCGAGGACGCCGGCGAACGAGCGCAGATCCGAGCGCAGCCGGCGGGTCGCCACACGCATCCGACGGACCCCCTCAGGGTCCTGGCCGGCGGCCGCGACGGGCTCGGCGCGAGCGAGGCGTCGGATCGACGCCGCGAGGGCGGCCCGGACGGCCGCTTCGGCCGAGACACCGTCGTCGATCACGACGACGTCGGGGGCGGCCGCGGCCGCTCCCCTCGTCACGGCTTGGCCCGGTCCTCGGCGAGCCGGCGGAACGCCACCTGTGCGTCGGTGCCCGTCGTCGGGTCCGCCTTCGCCCAGCCGTCGCGCCGGAGCTCCCACGCGAGCACGTCGTCCCGCAGATCGAGCGCGATGATCTCGTCGAGGCGGCCCTTCAGGTCGGGATCGACGACCTCGGTGACGCACTCCACCCGGTGGTCAAGGTTCCGCGGCATGAGGTCGGCGGAGCCGATGAGGTGCCGGGCCTCCTCGCCCTCACCGAAGCGGAAGATCCGCGAGTGCTCGAGGTACCGGCCGACGATCGAACGGACGCGGATCCGCTCGGAGAGGCCGGGCACACCCGGCCGCAGGCAGCAGATGCCGCGGACGATGAGATCCACCCTGCACCCCCGCTGCGAGGCCTCGTAGAGCGCGTCGATCATCGGCGCGTCGACGAGGGAGTTCATCTTCATGGCGATGCGGCCGTCCGGGCGGCTCTGCTCCTCGATCAGCTCCATCAGGCTCCGGCGCAGGGTCACCGGCGCCACGAGGATCCGACGGTAGTCGGCCTGGTTCGAGTACCCGGTCAGGTAGTTGAAGAGGTCGGCGACATCGGCGGTCGACTCCGGCTCGGCCGTCAGCAGGCCCAGATCCTCGTAGAGACGCGCGGTGTCTGGGTGGTAGTTGCCCGTGCCGACGTGGCAGTAGCGCCTGATCGAGCCGCCCTCGTCGCGGACGACGAGGGAGACCTTCGCGTGGGTCTTCAGGCCGACGACGCCGTACACGACGTGCACGCCGGCCTGCTCCAGCACGCGCGCCCATGTGATGTTGGCCTCCTCGTCGAAGCGAGCCGTGAGCTCGACGAGCGCCGCGACCTGCTTGCCCGCCTCGGCGGCGCGTACGAGCGACCGAACGATCGCGCTGTCCTTGTCCGACGTGCGGTAGAGGGTCTGCTTGATCGCCAGCACCTGGGGGTCGCGTGACGCCTGATCGACGAACAGCTCGACCGACGTGTCGAACGCGTCGTACGGATGTTGGACGAGGATGTCGCCCTGACGCAGCTCGCTGAAGATGTCGGTACGACCTGCCACCACCGCCTGCAGCCGGCGCTGCGTCTTCCCGCTCCAGGGTTCGTACTTCAGATCCGGACGGTCGAGGCTCGTCAGCTGGAACAGGTCGGACAGGCCGAGCGGCGAGCGGAACACGTAGACGTCGAGCTGATCCAGCTCGAGCTCTTCGCGCAGGAGGTGGCGCGTCGCCTTCGGCATCGTGCGCGGCACCTCCAGACGTACCGCCTCCGGTGAGCGTTCCCGTTGTCGAAGGATCGATTCGATCTGCGACAGGAGGTCCTCGGCCTCGTCGATCTCGAGCTCGAGATCGGCGTCGCGCGTGATCCGGAAGGGGTGGACCGCGGCGATCTGCATGCCCGGGAACAGCATCTCTGCGTGCGCGGCGATCACCTGCTCGATCGGCACGAATCGTTCGCCGTCCGGCAGCGTCATGAAGCGGGGCAGGTTCGGGGGGACCTTCACACGGGCGAACCGCTCGACGCCGCTCGCCGGGTCGCGGACCTCCACCGCGAGGTTCAACGACAGGTTCGAGATGTACGGGAACGGATGCACCGGGTCGACGGACAGGGGCGTCAGGATCGGGTAGACGCGTTCCTCGAAGGCCGCGCGGACATGGAGCATCGCGGCCTCGTCGAGCTGTCCCCAGTCGAGGATGCGGATGCCGGCATTCGCCAGCCGGGGACGGAGGGACCGCGACCATGTGTGGTGCTGGCGCGCCAGCAAGGTCCGTACGCGCTCGCTGATCCGCTCGAGCTGCTCCGACGGCGTCATGCCATCGGGCGAGGTCGGCGGCAGCCCCGCGCGCACCTGTTCCTTCAGGCCGGCAACGCGGATCTGGAAGAACTCGTCCAGGTTGTCCTGGAAGATCGCCAGGAAGCGAACCCGCTCCAGCAGCGGAAGGTCGCCGTTCTCGGCGAGCGCCAGGACCCGGGCGTTGAACTCGAGCCACGACAGCTCTCGGTTGTCGAACCGCTCGCGCGGCGGCACCTCCGCAACGCGCTCGGGAACGACCGGCCTGACTGTGGTCATCGGGAGGGGCCCCTTCGTCTTCGGGGATCGAATCGTACCTCCGGAACCCTGGCGCGGAAGGACCGCTGGTATCCTGAGCGCCGCCCCGACCTGGCACGGTCCCATCGTCTAGGGGCCTAGGACACCACCCTCTCAAGGTGGAGACACGGGTTCGAATCCCGTTGGGACTACCGCGCTCTTCGGTTCCCTCGGTCGGGCCGCGTGCGAACGTCGCGCCCCTCGAAGGTCAACGATCGGCGAAGCTCAGGTCTCGTCCACCTTCCGGCGGCTGATGGCGAGCCCGGCGATCCCGAGCACCAGGAACGCACCCAGCCCGACCAGCGGCGTGGACGACATCCCCGTGAACGCCGTGCCCGGACCGGTCGATCCCGAGGTCGCGCTCGGCGGCCCGGTCGACGTGGACGAGCTGGTTCCGCTCGGAGGCGTCGAGCTGCTGCCGGACGGTGGGGGGGACGTCGAGGTGCTCGAGCTCGGAGGCGGGCTCGTCGGAGGAGGCGAGGTCGGAGGAGGACTCGTCGGAGGCGGCGAGGTGGGCGGAGGACTCGTCGGCGGTGGGGACGTCGGCGGAGGACTCGTCGGCGGTGGCGACGGGTGCGTGCAATCGATCCCCAAGGTCACCGAACCGGAGGAGCTGTCGTTGGCGGTGTCAGCCCAGTGCCAGGAAACCGCCAGCGTCAACGTTCCTTTGGCCGTGCCCGGGAACGTCTCGGTTCCGACCTTGACCGGTGCGGTACCCGGGATCACTTGCCCGGTCACGACCGACGGCCTGTTGGAGGAGGTGATCGTTGCGGGACCCCATCCGGGCGGGCCCTGCTGGTTGTACCAGGTCACGAGTTGATCCCCGGCCGGCGTGCACGTCACCGTGCCCGTCACGAGCGCGTCGTGGGCGAACGCCGGCGACGCACCGAGCACGACCGCGGCGATCGCCCCCACGATCACGACCAGAGCCCGTTTGCGATCCATGTGTTACCTCCAGTTCCCGTTCATCCGACGCCCCATACCGAGCGAACCGACCGAGAACAAGTGCTCAGGTGTCGTGCGTGCGGACGGCCGGCCCTCCCAAGGACCTCATCCGACCCATCACGGCCCCGATGGCCTGCGGACGGCATCGCGCCGACCCTCTCCCCTCGTTCGCCACCGATTCGTACGGGCCACACCGTACCGCCAGAAGCGCCCGGCCACCAGCGCTCGGGGAAGTTGTTTGGCCATCCGCCCCAGATATCACGGGCGGGCCTCTCCGAGGGGCTCAGCCGTGCTGAACGACCAGCCGACCTCCCTGCCAGCGCAAGCCGAGGTGGACCACCTGCCCGGAGGAGTCCGTCGGGACGATCTGGCCGTTCACCGTCAGCTCGGTCCCGGCCCCGTTGCCGATCGTGAGCTCCATGGTCTGCCGCCCGGCGAACCGGACCGTTTCGCCCGGCTGGTAGCTGCGGCCCGCACCCAGGGAAGCGCCGTCCGCGGTGGCCGCCACCCAGCTCCTGGCGCTGAACACCAGGAGGGCGTGGATCCCCGACGGACGCGTCACGTGCGGCCCGGTCGAAGCCGGGTTGATCGGTTGGATCGGTGCTGCGGCCGATGCTCCCGGTGCCGAGGCGAACGTCGGCGGCGAGGCCTCGTGCGCGCGTGCCCATGCGCCCACGAGGACGGCGAGCGTCGCGACCGACACCACCGCGGCCGTGCGCCACGATCGTCGGGACGGCCGGGACACGATGATCGGCGGCAGCGGTGCCGGCTCGTCGTCGTCCTCCGCGTCGGACGCATCGAGGAACGGACGGGGGTCGAGGCCGAGGTACTCCGCGTACTCGCGAAGGAAGAACCGCCGGTAGATGCGTCCGGGATACGGGTCGAGCGACGCATCCTCCTCGAGCGCCTGGAGGTATCGCGGCCGGATCATCGTCTCGGTCGCGGCCTCCTCGATGGTGCGCCCCAGCTCTTCGCGAGCGTCATGCAACGTTGGTCCGATGTCCGCGCGGTGTTCGACCGGTCCCTCGACGAGCGAGAGGGGCTGGATCTGCTCGCCTGCGCCGTCATCCAGGAGCGCACCGCAGAACGCGCAGGCGAAACCCTGCCCGGCGGGTTCGACGTGCTCGGCATCGAGCCGAGCGCCGCACACCGGGCACGTCGCCTCTTGGGCGTGCGCGACCGCAGATCGGATGCTGCTCACTCCTCACGCTGTCGAGCGAGCTGACCCGCCGCTGCCCGTCGGCCCGGCGGGGAAGATCGGCCATGGTTCCGCCCTAACGGATACTCCCAACGCGCGCGAAGCGCAACCCACCAGTTCGGCCGACGTGCGCGTGGTCCGTAGAGTGTCGCCGTGGGAGATGGCCCGTCGGTGTCGGACGCATGGACGGCGCTCGAACGGACGGCCTTCCTGCGGACGCGACGGGGCCTCGTTGTGCGCGAAGATCGGCGGAGCGATCGCCCGGCGTCACTCTGGACGCTCGTGCACGTGGTGTGGGCGGCCTGCGACGTGACCGACGCCGGCCAGATGACGCCGCTCACGGGGTTGACGGACCTCCTGGAACGGTACCGTCGCGGCGCCGGGTACGCGCCGTCGTGGCGCGCCGGTCGCCGGTACTTCGACGACGACGCCTGGCTCGGGCTCGCGTCCCTGCGGTTGGCAGCCATCACCGGAGCGGCGGCGCATCGCGAGCGCGCAGCGATGGTGCTCCGATTCGTGCGCACCGGCGAGGATCCGGCCGGCGGGATCCGTTGGGTCGAGGGCCGCAGCACCCGCAATGCGTGCAGCACCGCGTCGGCGGCATGGCTCGCGCTGCTCGTCGACGGACGGGGCGACCGCGCGTTCGCCGGGCGGATCGTCGATTGGCTCATCGCGACGCTCCTCGGCCCGGACGGCCTGATCGCCGATCGCATCGATCGCGGCCGGATCGATCGCTCGGTGTGGTCGTACAACCAGGGCGCGACGGCTGCGGCGTTGCGTCTCCTCGGGCGAGGCGACGACGCCGCCGCGATCGCGGCGGCGTCGCTCGCGACGTTCTCCGGAGAACGGCGGTGGCGCGAGCCACCGCCGTTCCTGGCGATCTGGCACCGCGCGTTGCTGGACGACCCCACGACGCGCTCCGATGGGCTGGCGTCGGTCCGCGAGCACGTCGACCGCATGCGGCGCGACGCGTTCGACGCCGCCACAGGGACGTTCACGCGCGGCGGTATCGGGACCTACGACGGCCGGAGCACGATCGATCACGCGGCGTCGGTGCAGTTGCTCGCGATGGACGCCTCGGCTCGCTGAGGTCAGTCCCGACGTTCGCCGACGATCGGATGCGTGTGGCAGTCGCAACGATCATCGGTGCAGCCCGGTCCGCGCTGCCTCCCGGGCTCCCAGATCAGGTCGCGGTCGTCCTCGGCCAGCAGGTACCGGCAGCCGCATCCGTAGCAGACGTCGTGCAGCACCTGATGCCATGCACCGGAAGCATCTTGGCGCTCGGGGAGCGCGAGGACCTTCCCCATCCCAGACCCCCTACGACCATCCAATCCTGCTCCCGCTCGCCGGCGAGCGCAAGGACGTCAGCAGCCGTAGACGTTGACCCAGTGTGGCCCGGGGCCGACCGCCACGCCCCGGCTCTTCGCGAGCGCCCGCAGCCGCTGCCGGTAGACGTGCATCGCCGGATGCGGGAAGTCCGCGTGGACGAGGCAGTGCCAGCTCGGGACGCGCTCGTACCGGAACGGGCTGTAGAGCGTCTCGTTGTGGCCGATCACGTTCCGGATCCCGATGTGGAACGTCTGCATCAACCACAGCGTCAGCCGCAACGACGACCGCATCTGGGCCTTGTCGCCGAGGACCATCGCGTCGCTCGTGCCGACGTGCTCGATGCCGATCGCCGTGTAGTTCATGCCGACGGCGTGCCGGCATCGCGTCCCGAGCGGCACGAGTTGGTAGATGGTGCCGTCGCGATCGATCACGAAATGCGCGCACGTTCCTGGGAGCTCGCCGTCGTGTCGCGTGTTCGACGCGAACGTGTTCCATGCTCCTTGGAACGTCAGGCCGGCCGTGTAGTGCTCGACGATCACCTTCGGATCCGTCAGGCGCCAGGTCCGCGTGCCGTAATGGCGGGCGGAGTACGCGGCCATCTCGGCCTTCCTGCGCGCGCCGAACGGGATCGGCCGCCACACGATCGCCGGGCGGACCGCGGACGTTGCTGCATGCGGCGAGGGCTGGATCCCCTGGGCGGAGGGGGGTGCGGCGGCGGCGGCCAGCAACGAAAGGACGGCGACCATGCCCGCCACCGCGCCCCTCATCGCGCGACGGCCCGGATCCGAGCGACGGAGCGCTCCTTGCCGAGGAGCTCCATCGACTCCGGCAGCGGCGGGGAGACGTTCGAACCGGTCACCGCCGCGCGGATCGGCTGCCAGCCCTTCGTCCGGCTCAGGCCGGCGCGCGTCGCCAGGTCGTCCAGCATCGTCGCGATCGCCCCGGCGTCCCATGTGGAGAGTGCATCGAGCGGATCGGCGGCCGCCTTGAGGTATCCCTCGGGGGCCTTCTCGATAAGCGCCGCGGCGCGCTCGTTCGGCACGACATCGTCGGAGAACAGGAAGCGCAGGAGGTCGACCACGTCCCGGATGGTGTGGACCCGCTCCTTCACGAGCGGCATCGCGCGTCGCAGGAGCGCCGGGTCGACGCCGAGTCCGGCCTGCGCGAACAGGTGGACCGACCGAGCCGCCAGCTCGTCGTCCTCGAGCTGTTGCACGTACTGCGTGTTCATCCACGTGAGCTTCTCGACGTCGAACGCGGCCGGGTTGCTCGACACGCGAGCGAGATCGAACAGCCAGATCATCTCCTCGCGCGGCAGGATCTCCCGGTCGTCGCCCGGCGACCATCCGAGCAACGCGAGGTAGTTCACGAGCGCCTCGGACAGGTAGCCGAGCTCGCGGAACGCCTCGACGCTCGTCGACCCGTGCCGCTTCGAAAGCGGCTTCCGGTCCGGACCGAGCACCTGCGGCAGGTGCGCGTATGCCGGCGGTGTCCCGCCGAGCGCCTCGATCACCGCGATGTTCCGCGGGGCGCTCGCGAGCAGGTCGTCCCCGCGCACGACGTGCGTGACGTCCATCAGCATGTCGTCGACCGCGACGGCGAGCAGGAACACCGGAGATCCGTCCGAACGCTGGAGCACGAAGTCGCGCAGGTCGGCCGCCGCCCATCGCACCTCGCCTTTGACGAGATCGTGCACGATCCACTCGTGCTCCGGCATCGCGAACCGGACCACGGACGTGCGGGCCTGCGACGCGAACGCGGCGCGCTCGGCGTCGGTGAGCGTGCGGCACCGGCCGTCGTAGCCCGGCGGCTCGCCGCGTCCCTGTGCCTCGGCCCGGCGCTGCTCCAGTTCCTCCGGCGTGCAGTAGCACCGGTAGGCGCTGCCGTCCGCGAGCAGGCGCTCGACCATCTCGCGGTAGATCGCGAGCCGCTCGGACTGCCGGTACGGGCCGTGGTCGCCGCCCGCCTCCGGCCCTTCGTCCCAGTCCAACCCCAGCCATCGGAGGTCCTCGAGGACACCGCGGAACCCCTCCTCGGTCACCCGCGAGGCGTCGGTGTCCTCGACACGAAGGATGAACGTGCCGTCGTGATGGCGGGCCCACAGCCACGAGAAGAGGGCGGTGCGCGCGTTCCCGACGTGCAACGACCCTGACGGCGCCGGCGCGAACCGACACCGCACGCCGCTCACGGCCCGGTCACCCCGTTGCGGAGCGTCCCGACGCCGTCGACCTCGACCTCGACGATGTCCCCGGAGCGGAGCCGCCCGACCCCTTCGGGCGTGCCGGTCAACAGGACGTCCCCGGGCAGCAGCGTCATGAACGCGGTGATGTACTCGATCAGCGTCGCGACCCCGAACGCGAGGTCCGCGGTGCTCGCGTGTTGGACCACCTCGCCGTTCAGGCGGGTCTCGACGAGGACATCCGTCGGATCGACCGTCGTCTCGATCCACGGGCCAAGCGGGCACGAGCCGTCGAACCCCTTCGCGCGCGCCCACTGATCGTCCGTGTGCTGGAGATCGCGGAGCGTCACGTCGTTCGCGCACGTGAATCCGAGGATGAAGCGCGACGCGTCCTCGGCCCGGACGTTCCGCGCGAGTCGCCCGATCACGACCGCCATCTCGCCTTCGTAGTCGGTCCGCGAGCTGATCGGCAGCAGCCGGATCGGGTCGCCCGGCCCGATCACCGCGGTGGAGGGCTTCAGGAAGAGGAGCGGCTCCTCCGGCACCTCCATACCGAACTCGGCCGCGTGTGCTGCGTAGTTCTTCCCGACGCACACGAGCTTGCTCGGGAGCACGGGCGCCAGGAGCAGCACGTCGTCGAGCGCGACCTGCTCGCCGGTGGGCACGGGGTCCTCGAAGAACGTCCCGGCCAGGATCTGGATCACGTCCTCGCCCGGGGAGATCGCCCCGGTGGCGATCCGTTCGCCGTGGCGGAAGCGGAGGAGTCGCATACGCGCAGCAGGCTATCGCGTCATGCGAGCCGTTCACCGCCGGCGAACGTCGCGCCGACCTGTCGCCAGTATGCCGCGATCGGCTCCACGAACGCGAGCGAGGACAACTCCTCGCCGGGCGCCTCGTGCAACGTGAGCTCGAAGCTTCCGGCGAACGCGGGACCAAGCTCGACGTCCCGTGAGCGCATCGTGACCAGCTCGTGCAACGCGTCGCCGGCCGCTGGGTCGATCGCCGGCAGCCAGCGGGAGTGGAGCATCGGCAGCGCGTTCACGAAGCCGCCGCCCTCGCTCGGGCCCTCGATGGTGAAGCGAGCGTCGATCAGGCGGCGGTCGTTCGCCGCGAGGGTCGCGCCGAGCACGCCGCCCGCCTCCAGGCGCGGACCCGCACGCCCGACCGTCACGGGTCGCGTCATCCAGATCGACCCGAGCTTCTTCGGGTAGCCCTGGAACCATCCCCGCGCGAGCGCGAAGTCCTTATCGACCCAGATCAGGATGCAGCGCGAGAAGGTCCGCCCCTCGAAGCGGCAGCGGACGACCACGAAGCACTCCTTGTATTGACCGCGCACGGGATCCAGCAACTCCTCGCCGCCCTCGGAGCACGATTGCCAGTCCGCGAAGATCACGGCTACGGCATCGGGGTCTTCCTCCGCCGGCTCGACGCCCTCCGGGAGCCAACGAGCCACTGCGCCCGCCGACGCGCGGTATTCCATGGTGAGGACGTCGCCTGAGTAGTGCCACGGTGGCGCCGGCACGATCGACGCGCGCCCCTCGGGCGAGCGCGGCACCATGAACCCACCCAGCTGCGGCACGCGGCCTATCCTACGGCCCGTGGAAACGCGGAGGGTCGTCTTCGACGGCGAGGCCACATCGGTCACGCGCGACGGCGACGACCTCGTGGCAGATGACGGCCGCCGGGTCCCGGCGCGCGACGCGATCCACCTCCCACCGGTCGAACCGACGAAGATCATCTGCGTCCATCTGAACTACGAGAGCCGCCGGGCGGAGTTCCAGGCGTCGCTCGGCGCGGCCCCCACGTACTTCCACAAACCGATCAGCGCCCTGAACGCGCACGGCGGCGATGTGATCCGGCCGCCGCGCTGCCGGTTCCTCAACTACGAGGGCGAGATCGCGATCGTGCTCGGCGAACGCGCCCTGCATATCGCCCCGGAGGAGGCGGGCGCGTACATCCGGGGGTACACGGTCGCGAACGACTACGGCCTGCACGACTTCCGGGACACGGACGCCGGCTCGATGCTCCGCGTGAAGGGATCCGACTCGCTCTGCCCGCTCGGGCCAGGGCTCGTCGAGGGATGGGACTTCCACGGCAAGCGGATCGAGACCCGCGTGAACGGCGCCACGGTCCAGGCGGCCGGCACCGACGAGATGCTCTGGGACATGCACTACCTCGTCGCCGACATCGCTCGCACGATCACCCTCGAGCCCGGCGACGTGATCCTGTCCGGCACGCCCGCGAACTCCCGTCCGGTCTCGCCGGGCGACGTGGTCGAGGTGGAGGTCGAGGGCCTCGGCACGCTCCGGAACACGATCGTCGAGGGCGGCGTCCCGGTCCGCGAGGACGTCGGTGCACAGCCGAGCGCGTCCGAGGAGGTCGTCTCGACCGCCTTCGGCGGGGACTGGGAGTTCCGCGGGATCCGCCCGCCGCGCCGCTGAATGCACCTGGGTATGCTCCCCCTGCCGAAGGCGCCGGAGCTCGTTCGTCAGGTGGGTGGCGATGGCGCGGCGCGATCCGCCAGAGGGGGATCCGATGTCCGGGTTCATGACGCATATCGACGCGCCGCCCGAGCTGGTCTTCGATGAGACGTTCACGTCTGCGCCGGAGGACGGCGGCGCGATCATCCGCTTCATCGCCTCGCCGGGCGATCGAGGAGGACGCGATGACCTCGCTCACGGACCTGAAGACGATGATGGAGGCGAAGGCGACGACGGGAGGCGCAGCCTGAAGGATGGCTGAAGGGCTCGGGCAGATCGATCTGGCGGACCCCGACAGCTACGTCGAGGGCGTCCCCTACGCGTGGTTCGACCGGCTCCGTCACGAGCATCCGGTCGTGTGGCACCCCGAGCCCGAGCCGAACGCCGGGTTCTGGGCCGTCACGCGCTACGACGACCTCACGGCCGTCCACATGGATTGGGAGACCTTCTCCTCGGAGGTCGGCGCCGTCGGCCTGGAGGAGCTCGATCCGGAGCAGCTCGAGATCCGTCGCTCGATGCTCGAGACCGATCCCCCCCGGCACACGGAGCTCCGCAGGGTCTGCTCGAAACGCTTCAGCGCCCGTGGGGTCGGCCGGTACGAGGACTGGATCCGCGACGTGGCCCGCGGCGTGCTCGACCACGCGCTCGTCGACGACGAGCCGTTCGACTTCGTGGCGGCGATCAGCCGCGAACTGCCGATCCGGTTCCTGTGCTCCATCTTCACCGTGCCGCAAGGCGATGCGCCCCAGCTCATCTCGTGGGGCGACAAGATGATCGCGAACCAGGACCCGGAGCTGTCGGCCGCGGTGGTCGACAAGGTGGACACCGAGGCCTACCGGAACTTCCCGTTCCGCTCCCCGATCGCCGCGGACGTGTTCGCCTACGCGGATCGGCAGCGTGACGTACGCCTGGAGGAACCGGCCGACGACGTGATCGAGGCGCTCGTCCTGGCGCAGGCCGAAGGGATCTTGGACGAGCGCGCGTACCACAACTACTTCGCCCTGCTGATGATCGCGGGGAACGAGACGACGCGCCACACGATCAGCGCCGGGATGCTCGCGATGATGCAGAACCCGGATCAGTTGGAGCTGCTGCGGGCCGAGCCCGCGCGCATCGCGCCGGCGGTCGAAGAGATCCTGCGCTGGGCCAGCCCCGTGATGCATTTCCGCAGGACGGCGACCCGCGACACCGAGCTGCGCGGCCAGCCGATCGCGGCGGGCGACAAGGTGGTCACGTGGTACATCAGCGCGAACCGCGACGAGGAGATCTTCCCCGATCCGTACCGGTTCGACGTCACGCGCTCACCGAACGACCACGTCACGTTCGGACCCGGCGGGCCGCACTTCTGCCTGGGCGCGCACCTCGCCCGCCTGGAGACCAAGATCCTGTTCGAGGAGCTCTTGCCGCGCATCGAGACGATCGAGCCGGCCGGGCCGGTGGAGCGGATCCGCTCGAACTTCGTGAACGGGATCAAGCGGATGCCGGTGCGGATCCGTCGCTCGTAGCGGGCGTCCTCAGGCCCAGAGCCGGTCGGCGACGCGGCCCACCAGCTCCAGCTTCCTCCACTGATCGTCCTCGTCGATCCGGTTGCCGTGCACGACGCTCGCGAAGCCGCATTGCGGGCTGATCGCCAGGCGGTCGAGCCCGCCCACGAGGCTCGCCGCCTCGTCCATCCGGCGGAGCAGGTCACCCTCGTCCTCGAGCGCCGGCGTCTTCGTCGAGACGATGCCCATCACCATGATCGAGCCTCCGCGGAGGAAGCGGATCGGCTCGAACCCGCCGTCCCGGCCGAGGTCGTCCCACTCGACGAGGAACGCGTCGTACGGCAGCGCGCCGAAGACGCGTTCGGCCACCGGCTCCAACGAGCCCTCGCACATCCACGAGGAGCGGTAGTTCCCACGGCAGATGTGCAGCGCGGTGCCGACGCCGTCCGGCATCCCCTCCAGCACCGACCGGTCCGCGGCGAGGGCGCGGTCGAACAGGTCGTCGATACGCTGACCGGCCTCCTCGAACCGGGCGATCCAGACGGGGTCGACGAGGTACGGGTAGAGGGGGAAGTCGAACTGGATCGTGGTGGCGCCCGCGGCGACCGCCTCGGCGACCAGGCGGCGCTCGATCGCGATCGCGTCCTCGACGAACGCCTCCAGCGAGCCGTACCCGCTGCCGTCGGGCCCGGCGACGGTGGTCAGCGGATGCGCGAAGATCGATGCCGCGGGGAACGTCACCTTGAACGGCGCGCCGTCGGTCACCCGGGCCATGAACGCCGCCTCGCGGGCCGCCGGCGAGTCCACCGGCCGCAGCCGGTCGACGATCTCGTGAACGTGCAGCTCGACGTCCTCGGCGCGATCGTTCCGGAACGTCACGGTCTTGCCGGTCCGGACGCCGCTGACCGCGTCGAAGAAGCTGTTCATGAACATCCAGCGGCGGAACTCCCCGTCGGTGACGACGTCGAGGCCGCAGTCGCGCTGCCGGCGCACGGCCTGGCGGATCGCCGCGTCCTCGAGGGCCGTCAGGCCGGAGCGATCTCGCCCGCGCTCCTCGTCGAGGACGGCCGAATGCCCTGCGTCGTAGAACCTCTCGATCGCAGCGCGGAGGGCGGGGGGACGCAGCAGGCTCCCGACCGTCTCGGCGCGCGCCGGCGCGCGCGTCGTCCTCACGCGTCCCACCGCACGAACGTGGACCGTGGCGCGCGGAACTCCCACCCGCGCAGCTCGACGGGTCGCTCCCGGTCGAGCCGGAGGTTCGGCAACCGGTCCAGCAGCGTGTCGAGCGAGACCCGGGCGAGGTGACGACCGAACCACGCGCCGAGGCAGAAGTGCGTCCCGGCCGCGAACGCGAGGTGCGCCCCCTCCTTGCGGTGGACGTCGAACCGGTCGGGGTCGGTGAACCGCCGGGGGTCGCGGTTCGCCGACGCGAGGACCGCGCCGACGAGGGCGCCCTCCGGCAGGTCCGTGCCTGCGAGCGCGGTCGCCGTCGTCGTCTGCCGGGTCGACGTGCCGACCGGTCCCGCCCAACGGAGCGTTTCCTCTACCGCGTTCTTCACGAGCGAGCGGTCGCGCCGAACCTCGTCCAGCTGCTCCGGCTCCGAGCCGAGGGCCCAGACGGCGAGCGCGATCAGGTCGCGCGGCTCCTGGAGCCCGCCGGACAGCATCAGCTTCGTGTTCGCGACGATCTCCTCCCGCGTCATCCGCTCGCCGGCCTCGTCGGCGTGGAGCATCCACGACAGGACCGAGCCGTCCGGTTCGTCCGCCAGGCGATCGAGGACGCGCTCGATCGCGGCCCCAAGCTCCGCGCTCGCGGCGTCGGCCGGCGCCTGCTTCGCGGGATCGCCCTCGAAGTTCGCGAGGCCCGGCATCATGCCCTGGTTCCAGGCCAGGAGGTCCTCCCACGCCACCTCATCGAGCCCGAGCAGGAACCGCAGCGACCGCACCGACATCGGGTCGCAGAACGCCGTGAACAGGTCGACCTCGCCGCGATCCGCGAAGCCGTCGATCAGCTCGTTCGCGAGCGTCGGGATCATCCCCCGCATCCGTTCCTCGACGTCCCGCGGCCGGAACGGCGCCTCGGTGATCCGTCGGATCCGCTGCTGATCGGGGCCTTCGGAGCCGAGCATGTTCACGCCCATCGTCCGGTTCAGCGTCGACGGCGACGTCGCGCCGGTGAACCGCTGGGACGAGAGGTCCACGGTCCGGACGTCGTCCGCGCGCGTCACGAGCCAGAGCTGCACGGCGGGGACCCAGCTGACCGGCTCGTCGTCGCGCAACCGCGCGTAGATCGGGTACGGATCGGTCTCGAGGTCCTCGAGCGTGATGGTGTCGCCGATGCCCACGCGCCCTCCCAGCGGTCCGGCGGCTGGGGTATCTTCCGACCGATCATCGCACCCGCGCAAGGCGAGACGCTCGCCGGGACGGTGCGGAAGGAGGCGCGGATGGACACGCAGGGCAAGCGGCTCCGCCTGCTCTACCCGGACATCCACGGCCTCGAGCGTGGCAAATACCTCTTCGGCGACTGGGCCGCGACCGGCATGGCCGCGTTCTGCATCGGTGTCTACCCGCTGACGCACGACAAGGAGATCCTGCCGGTGCCCAGGACGCAGTTCGACGTCGGGCTGCACGACGTCGAGGCGATGCTCGACCGCGACTCGCTCAGGCCGGGCTGGGAGGACGACACGCTGCTCGGGATCGCCGACGTGGAACTGCACGGCGACCCCGCGCCCTGGGACACCAGGCACGCCCTGCGCGAGGCGGCGCGTGCCTGGCAGGAGATGGACCTGGAGCCACAGCTCGCGTTCGAGCTCGAGTTCTACCTCCTCGAGCCCACCGAGGCGGGCGGGTGGCAGCCGGTCTCGATCCCCGGCCATCGCGTCTACGGGACCGGGATGTCGGTGGACCCCTCCGGCACGATCGGCGACGTCGTGAACGTCGCGCTCGCGTGCGGCTTCCCCGTCGAGAGTTGGTGCAGCGAGTACGACAACGCGGCGTACGAGGTGAACATCCGCTACGCCGACGCGATCCCGGCGGCCGACGAGGCGTTCCTGTTCAAGCTGCTCGTCCGCGAGATATGCGAGCGCCGGGGCAAGCTCGCCACGTTCCTCGGCCGGCCACTCGCCGATCGCGGCGGGAGCGGCCTCCACCTGAACCTCTCGTTCCGCCGGCCGGACGGATCCAACGCGTTCCACGACCCGAACGACGCCGAGGGCCTCTCCGACCTCGCCCGGCAGAGCATCGCCGGGCTGCTCGCCCACCACGCGGGGATGGCCGCGCTCCTGGCGCCACACGTGAACGCATACAAGCGCTTGCAGCCCGACATGCTCAACGGCTACTGGGCGAACTGGGGCCACGACGACCGGTCGGTCACCGTCCGCGTACCGCCCGCCCGCGGGGCCGGGACCCGGCTCGAGCAGCGGACCTCGGACGCCGCCGCGAACCCCTACCTCGCCGCGGCGGCGATCCTGCACGCCGCGCGGCTCGGCGTCGAGCACCAACTGGAGCTGCCCCCGCCGCAGCCGGTGGGCGAGGACCCGAACACCGACGTCCGCGTCCCGCCGAGCCTCGACGCCGCACTGGACGCGCTCGCCGCCGACGGCGAGCTCGTCGACGCGATCGGGCCGGAGCTGGTCGCGTCGTTCACGATCCTCAAGCGTGCCGAGTGGGAGCGCTACCTGGCCTCCGGGGCAGATCCGGCGACGACCGACGTCACGCCCTGGGAGCTCGCCTATTACCTCCCGTTCCACTGAGGCTCCCGTGCGGCTCGAGGGGAAGGTCGCGATCGTCACCGGCGGCGGCACGGGCATCGGCGCGGCGACGGCCCGGCGGTTCGCCGCGGAGGGCGCGCACGTGGTCGTGACCGGGCGCCGGCCGGCGCCGATCGGCGCGATCGCCGACGAGATCGGCGGCCTCGCGGTCGCGGGCGACGCGGTGGACGCCGCTCACGCACGTGCGGCGGTGGAGGCGGCGACCCGCTCCTTCGGCGGCCTCGACGTCGTCGTCGCGAACGCCGGCCTCGGGTTCGGCGGCACGGCCGGGGAGGTCCAGGAGGAGACGTGGCGACGAACGCTCGACGTGAACGTGACGGGGCCTCTGCTGCTCGTGCGGGCGGCGCTGCCGACGCTCCTGGAGCGCGGGGGCGGCTCGATCATCCTGGTCTCGAGCGTCTCGGGGCTCGTCAGCTCCCCGGCGTCGGCCGCCTACGTGACCTCGAAGACCGCGCTGCTCGGGCTCGCGCGGTCCCTCGCCGTGGACTACGGCTCGCGCGGCGTCCGGACGAACGCCCTGTGCCCGGGTTGGGTCGAGACGCCGATGGGTGACGAGGCGATGGACGAGGTCGCGGGCCCGCTCGGCATCAGCCGTGACGAGGCCTACCGCCTCGTCACGGAGCACGTGCCGCTCGGACGGGCGGCGACGGCCGAGGAGATCGCGGCCTGCTGTCTGTTCCTGGCGAGCGACGACTCCTCGATCGTGAACGGCGCCGCGCTCGTGGCCGACGGCGGACAGATGGCCGTCGACGTCGCCGGCCTCGCGTTCGAGCCCGGCCACGCCTGAGCCGCCCGAGCCTCAGGCGGTCTCCATCGCGGCGACGCGGTCGACGACGGTTCGGCAAAGCGCGCGCACCGCGGCCGGATCGTCGGTGAACTGCGACGGCTTGATGCAGATCGACGTGAAGCCGGCGGCCAGCTGGGACGGGATCGCCGCGAGCGCGGCGTCCAGATCCGCCACGCTCGACGCATCGGGGAAGGTCCCCCGCGTACCGCCCACCATCTCGAGCTCGTCCATCCGCCGGCCGGCGTCGCCCATCGCGGTCCGCAACCACCGCAGGTCCTCCGGGCTCGGGGAGCCGAGCGGGTTGAACCCGGCGCCGTAGGTGACGAGGCGGCGCAGGAGCCTCTCGTGGAGCCGCTGCCCCCCGAACCAGAGCGGCGGCCCCTCGGGCAGGAACGGCTTCGGTTCCAGCGTCACATCGGCGAACGCGTAGTGCTGACCCGCGAAGGACGCCGGCGTCTCCCGCCACAGCACCCGCCACGCGGCCAGGTGCTCGTCGAGCAGCTCGCCCCGCAGCTCGAACGGCACGCCGAGAGCGTCGTACTCGTCGCGGTGCCAACTCACGGTCGGCTGCACGACGAGCCGTCCGCGGCTCAACAGATCGAGGGTCGCGAGCTCCTTCGCCAGCAGGGCCGGATGCCGGAGCGGGGGGATGATCGCGCCGGCCACCAGCCTGATCCGCTCCGTCGCCGCGGCCACGGCCGCGAGGAGCACCAGCGAGCTCGGCCACGGCATCCGGGGATCCTGGTTCCCGGGGAGCGCGTAGTCGCGCGGGTTCGCGGGCAGGCCGCCCGCGTCGGCGCCCGGCCCCAGCACGACGTGTTCGCTCACCATGACCGCGTCGAATCCGGCCTCTTCGGCATCGACCCCCATCCGCACGAGGGCCGGGAGGTCGCGCGGATCGACCATCGTCCAATTCTCGCTGAGGACCAGGATCAGCCGCGGGACCGTCATCGGCGGATCAGGCCCCGGCGGACCGGACGGGAGCCTCGCCGGTGGTCGACACGGCGCGGAGCAGTGTCCGAAGGATGGAGGCCAGCTGGTCCTGCTCGGCGTCGGTGAGCGCCGAGGCCACCGCGGCCTCCTCCCGGTTGAACCGCGGGAACAGCTCGCCGATCTTCTCGCGTCCTTCCGCCGTCAGGGACACCAGTACGGTCCGCCCGTCCCGGGGATCCCTCGCGCGCGCGACCCAGCCACGTCCCTCGAGCGTCCGGAGGACTCCGGTCGCGGTCGGCCGGCTGATGCCCACCTCGTCGGCGAACGCGTGCGCCTCGAGCTGACCCCAGACCCAGAGCACCCAGAGCCCCACGAACGATGTCCAAGAGAGCCGGTCGGGCGCCAAGACCTTCGCCTCCAGATGCCGCCGGATCGCGGCCGAGCTCCGGAACACGTTCGAGATCGCCCACATCGCCCGGAAGTCGAGCGGCAGGTGGCCGAGCTGTTCGAGGGCCTTCCGTTCGGCCGGCAGGAGGCTCTCCCCACTCACGAGGACCTCCCGGCGATGCGTTCGCCGAGCTCCCGCGCGACGCCCATCAGCGCGATGACGTCGTCGTCGGTGGTGCGGAAGTTCACGAAGCACGGGCGCAGCCACACCTCGCCGTCGATGAGCGCCGAGGCCAGGTAGACCCGTCCGTCGGCCTGGATCGCCTCGGCCAGGGCCGCGTTGTGGGCGTTCGGCTCCACGCCGGACGGCGCGTGGCGGATCGGCACGATCGAGAGTTGCGGCGGCGCCTCCATCACCTCGACGTCCTCCGCCGCCTGCGCTCGACGGTAGAGCAGGGCAGCCTCGTCCAGGTTCCGCGCGATCGCCTCGCGGAACTGCCGCGCGCCGTGGGCCCGGAAGGCGAGCCACGCTTTCAGCGCGCGGAACGGCCGCGAGTACTCCAGCGTGATGTCCGCGGCATGGAGTTCGTGCTGCTGGTGCGGCAGATATCCCTGCTCGTGAGCGAACGCGCGGGCGAACACGTCCGTGTGGCGGCTCATCACGACGCCGCACGCCTTCGGCAGGTAGAGCCACTTGTGGACATCCACGGAGCACGAGTCCGCGCGCGCGAGCCCGATGAAGAGCTCGGGCCGGACTGCCGCCGCCGGCAACCCGTAGGCGCCGTCGACGTGCATCCACACGCCGCGCTCGTCGCAGACGGCGGCGATCGCCTCGAGCGGATCGACGGCGCCGGTCAGCGTCGTTCCCGCCGTCGCCACGACCGCGACCGGCGTCACCCCCGCCGCGACGTCGCGATCGATCGCGTCGGCCAGGGCGTCGGGCTGCATCCGCCGCGAGCCGTCCAGCGGGATCGCCCGCAGGTTGTCCGAGCCGATCCCGAGCAGCTCGACGGCCCGCGTGACCGAGTAATGGACCTCCTCGGAGCAATAGACGGCCGGACGCCTGCCCGACAGACCGCCGTGGCGAGATCCCGGGAGCGCCCGTTCACGCGCCGCGGCGATCGCGGTGAGGTTGCTGATCGTCCCCCCGCTCGTGAACGCCCCGCCGGCGGCCGGGAAGCCGACGAACCCCGCCAGCCACCGGACAGCCTGCTGTTCGACGACGGTCGCCGCCCGCGCGTCCACGGCCAGGTTGATGTCGTACGTGTGCGCCAGGAGGTCGGCGATCGCGCCGATCTCGAGCCCGGACGAACCGATGAACGCGAAGTAGCGCGGCCGCGGCTGCGCGATCGACTCGTCCAGGATCCTCGCCGCGTCGTCGAGCACCTCGTGGACGGGGGCGGGCTCCTCGGGGAGCCCGCCCCTGATCAGCTCACGGACGCGCGCGTCGAGCGGCGGCTCCTCCGGCCGGAACCGGTCGAAGCTCCGCCACGCCTCCTCCACCAGCTTCGCCGCGTGCGCGAGCGCTTCCTCGCGCGTGGCGTCGAGGCGGAGCGGGCGCTCGGGCTCCATGTCGTCGATGGTACGGCCGGCTCAGCTCGTCGGGGCGGCCCCCGATCGCAGGTCGGGCAACGCCTGGCTCGCCGGCTCCCGCCCCTTCGCGACGAAGCTGACGATCAACCCGATCACGAACACGGCCAGGCAGTAGTACGGAGCGAGCTTCGTCGGGCTCGGCACCTTGTAGATCGCGCCGAAGATCGCCCCGAGCGACAGGGCGAGACCGACGATCGCGGCCAGGACGAGTCCCGCCGTCAGCTTGCCCTCGACCCCGCGGAGCGAACCCAGCGACATCAACGCGTAGACGACCACCAGCGCGAACGCGCCGTACGTCGAGGCCCACGAGAAGATCGCGAAGTAGTGCGGGTTGGGCGGCGGCAGCGCGAACAGCGACGGCCACCACTCGTTCGCGGCGATGAAGAGCAGATCGATCACCGTGAGGAAGGCGATCGCGCCCAGGGGCGTCCCGTACCTCGCGGACACGCCTGCCAGCGCGCTCGGCAGCCGGCGATCGCGGGCCATCGCGAAGACGCCGCGCGTCGATGAGACCGACGCGCCGATCGCGACCGCGATCATGTCCAGCAGGACGACCAGCTCCATCACCCGCACGAGCGTCGTCGACCCGAAGCCGCCGGCGCTCGTCGGCGACGCGAGGGCGAACAGCGGCGCCGCGGCGGCGCTGTAGATCGCCTTCAGGTCGAACCCGAACCCCGCCACCTCGACGTACGCCGCGATCAGGTAGAAGACCGCGACGATCACGACGGAGATGAGCACGGCGCGGGGGATCTGCCGCTTCGGCTCGGCCGTCTCCTCCGCGAGGTTCGCCGCGGTCTCGAACCCGACGAAGATCAACACCCCGTACAGCACGCCGAACAATACGCCGGCCCACCCGTCGGGTGAGGACGACGGGTTGAACGCTTTCGCTACGTCGTTCTGGCTGCCGAGCTTCGCGATCACGTAGAGGAAGAACGCGAGGACGACCGCCATCGAGATGAGCGCCAGCGTGAGCTGCACACGGGTCGAGATCTGGACCCCCAGGAAGAGGATGAGGAAGATCCCGAGCGTGATCACGACGCTCCACAGCCAGCCGGCCATGATCGGATGCTGGAACTCCGCGTCGAGCGTGTCGTGGAGGTACCCGCCCATCAGGACGATGAGTCCCGCCGTCAGGGCGATCGTCCCGCTGTAGTAGAGCCAACCCGACGCGGTCCCGACGTTCCCACCGAGGCTCTTCGTGACGTAGTCGTAGAGCGATCCGGCCGCGTGCACCCGCTTCGCGTACGTGGCGACGATCCAGCCGAGCGCGAAGATCCCGATCGCCGCGATGAGCACGGCCAGCGGCGCAGCGCCGCCCGCGCCTTTGCCCGTCGCGCTGATCACGCCGACGATCAACGGGATCACGAACGCCGATGAGAACACCGGCCCGATGAACCCGACCGACTGGGCGATGCAGTCGATGAGCGACAGCTTCGGCGCCCCGAGCCGCTCGTAGCCCAACCCTTCCTGCTCAGCCATTGGTCCCCCTCCCACCTGGGATCCGCCGACGGCCTCAGGCCGCCGTCCCCTCTCCGGTCCAACCGTCGTTCGGGCGCTCGAACCAGACATGGACTTGCCCCGTGCCGACCGACGCCTCGTACTCACTGAACAGCTCCCCCGGCGCCTGGCAGCGCGCGCCGCCGATCGCGGCGGCCATCATGAGGTAGTGGCCGAAGTGCCCCTCGGGCGCCGCCTTCCGGTACTCGGGCATCCACCCGATGACGCCGGCGTGGTCGCCGTCGCGCAGCATGCGGAGCACCCGTTGATCGGCCTCGTAGGACTCGGGGTCGAGGATGTTGTCGGGAACCGCGGAGCTCTCGTGCTGTCGCAGCTCCCGGAACGGGAAGAACCGGTGCGTCATCCCCCCGGACGCCAGCAGCACCACGCGGCGGTCGCTCTCGCGCACGGCATCGCCGATCAGCTCGCCGAACAACAGGAAATCCTCGGTGGTGCAGCACTGGTTCACCGCCACGCTGATCCAGGCGGTCGCCGGATCGCCCAGGTAGCTCCAGACGTTCACCGTCCCGTAGAAGATCGGCAGGTACGGGTCGTCGCACGGGAGGATCCACGCGTCGTCGCGACCCTCCGCCTGCTTCGCGATCAGGCGCGCGAGCGCCGGATCGCCGGGGATGTCGTAGGGGATCCCCGACATGCCGCGCGGCAGCTCGTGGCTCGTGAAGTGTCCCTGTCGCCGTTCGTGCGCGGTCACGATGTGTTCGAACGTCGATTCCCAGTGCGTGTCGAACACGATCACCGTGTCCGCCGCGAGCCGGTCGATGCACTCCGACCGCAACCTGCGGAACCCCGGCACCAACGAGATCTCCTTGCCGTCGTTGATCTCCTTGCGCGTCTCCTCGGGCAGCATGATCGTCGGAACGTGCGCCACGAGGCCGGCGCCCACCACCTCTCCCATCACTCACCCTCCTTGGGTCACGGTGCGATGCAGACGTTCTTCACGTCGGCGTAGAAATCGAAGCTCCAGACGCCGCCCTCGCGGCCCACGCCGGAGTCACGCGACCCGCCGAAGGGCGCGTTGAGATCACGGACGAAGAAGCAATTGACCCAGACCGTGCCGGCCACGAGGCGTTCCGAGACGCGGCGCGCGCGCTCCGGGTCGCCGGTGTACACGGTCGCCGCCAAGCCGAAGTCGGTCGCGTTCGCGAGCGCGATCGCCTCCTCCTCGTCGACGAAGGGCTGCACGGTCAGCACCGGGCCGAAGACCTCCTTCGTCAGGATCTCGCTGCCCGGCGCCATGTCCGTGAAGAGGGTCGGCCGGTAGTACAGGCCGCCGAGCTCGTCGTTCGGGCCGCCGCCCACCGCCGCGGTCGCGCCGTCGGCCAGCGCACGCCGCACGAAGCCGTCGACGCGCTCGAAGTGCGCCCGTGAGATCAAGGGCCCGATGTCGGTGGTCTCCTCACGGGGATCCCCCTGTCGGATCCCGCCGGCGGCCGCGAGGAATCGCTCGAGGAAGTCGGCATAGAACGACGACTCGACCAACAAGCGCGTTCCCGCGAGACAGACCTGCCCCGCGTTGTCGAACTGCCCGATCGCCTGCCGCAGGGCCGCGTCGGGATCGGCGTCGGCGAAGATCAGGAAGGGGGACTTGCCGCCCAGCTCGAGCGAGACCGGGGTGAGGTTGCCGGCCGCAGCGCGCGCGACGAGCCGCCCCGTGTCGACCGAGCCCGTGAACGCGACGCGATCGACGTCCGGGTCGGCCACGAGCGCGGCACCGGCCTCCTCCCCGATGCCCTGCACCACGTTGAACACGCCGTCCGGCACGCCGGCGTCGTGCATCACGTCGGCGAGCAGGGACGCCGTGAGCGGCGCCCATTCGGGCGGCTTCTGGACCACGGTGTTCCCGGCGGCGAGGGCCGGCGCGATCCGCCAGGTAGCCAGCATCAACGGCGCGTTCCACGGGCTCACGACCGCGGTCACGCCGGCCGGGTCCCAGCTCACCCGCTCGGCGTTCCCGTCGTAGACGGCGTCGGCGCTCCCCTCCAACTCCAGCAGCCGGTCGGCGAAGAACCGGAAGTTCCGCGCGACGCGCGGCATGACGGAGCGGAGATGTGAGCGCAGCAGCGATCCGTTGTCGCGCGTCTCGACCGCGGCCAGGTCCGCGACCCGGCCCTCCACACCGTCGGCGACGCGGTGCAGGACCTCGGCGCGCTCCTTCGTCGGAGTGCGACCCCAGTCCTCGAAGGCGTCGCGGGCCGCCCGGACCGCGGCGCGGACGTCATCGGCGGTGCCGCGGGCGATCCGCGCGATGACGGTTCCGTCGATCGGCGAGACGTCATCGAAGCGTTCCGCGGACGCCACGCGCTCCCCGCCGATCCGGTGATCGGTGGAGACCTCGACCCCCTCGACCGTCGCGTGCTCGCTCGTGGTGGTTCCCCCTGGCTGCGGGCCCGGGTCGTTCGGGTCCGAACGGTATGGTGGGGCCACGGACCCTGTCAAACGTCAGACGGGTGACCCGGCCGGGTCGGCGTGGTTCGATACGCGCGATGGGCACGCTGTCTCCCGGCGATCAGCCACTCGACGTGACGCGCTTCGACGTCGAATCGGCGACGGCGCTGATCGGTCCGTGGGTCCGGCGCACCCCCGTCGTCGAGCTCGAGCCGATGGCCTTCGGCGTGCCCGGACACCTCGTGCTGAAGCTGGAGCTCCTGCAGCACACCGGCTCGTTCAAACCCCGTGGCGCCTTCAACCGGATGCTGACGGGCGACATCGACCGCAGCGGCGTCCTCGCCGCCTCCGGAGGGAACTTCGGTCTCGGCGTCGCCTACGCGGCCCGGCAGCTCGGCCATCCGGCAGAGATCTACGTCCCCTCGACCTCCCCCTCGATGAAGATCGACAAGATCCGCTCCTACGGAGCCAAGGTCCACGTGGTCCCGGGCTTCTACGCCCAGGCGTTCGCCGCGTGCGAGGAGCGGGCGTTCGATACGGGGGCCGCCTTCCTGCACCCGTACGACCAGCCGGCGGTCGTCGCGGGGCAGGGGACGCTCGCGCGCGAGCTGGCCGACCAGGTGCCGGCGCTGGACACGGTGCTGGCCGCCGTCGGCGGCGGTGGGCTGATCGGCGGCATCGCGGCGTGGTTCGCCGGTGACGTGAAGGTGATCGGGGTCGAGACCGAACGCTGTCCGACGTTCACCGCGGCCTTCGAGGCCGGGGAGCCGGTCGACGTCGAGGTCGGCGGCGTCGCGGCGGATTCGCTCGGGGCGGGGCGCGCCGGCGTGATCGGGTTCGCGATCGCGGCACGGTACGTCGACCGCGTGCTCGCGGTGCCGGACGATGCCGTCATGCTCGCCCGCTCGGCCCTCTGGGATGCCTGCCGGATCGCGGCCGAGCCCGGCGCGGCCGCCCCGCTCGCCGCCCTCCTGTCCGGCTCCTACGTGCCGGAGGAAGACGAGCGGGTCGCCCTGATCGTCAGCGGGGGGAACGCCGACCCGGCCGACCTGTCGCTGATCGAGGTCGGCTAGCCGAACCGATCGACCAGCTGCGGTGCGACGCGGACCCGCACGGCCGCGAAGACCCGCTGCCGCTCGAGCGCCTGCTGCAGCATCAAGTGGTTCTGCGGGATGTCGTGCTCGGCGAAGAACGCCTGGATATCGGCGACCGACGCGGGGTCGGTCAGCGTCCGGGCTCCGGCCGCGAGGGCGATCACGTTCGATGGCGCGATCCTGCCGAGCAAGGCGTCCCAGTTGTCTCGCACGAATCGCCAGGCCTCCGGGCCGCGGTCGCGGTTGACCTGCGCGCTCGCCAGGACGAACGGGGCGTCCTGCGGCTTGATGTCGTCGGTGAGGGTGGCCTCGAGCGTGCGTCGGAACAGGTCCGGATCGCGGAACCGCGCCAGCGCGAACAGGTACCGCTCCTTCTCCTGGGGCGTCGGCGCCGTCCGCTCGCGCTCGCGGAACCGCTCGTAGTCCTCGTCGCCGCCGACGGAGGCGACCACGTCGACCGAAGCGGCCGCCACGGCCGGCTCGACCTCCCCGCTCGCCCGCGACTCGGCCTCGGACTCCCGCGCCTGCGCTTGGGTCTCGGGATCGTCCCCGAGGATCCCGAGGACGCGGACGAGGTCGCCGCGCAACTCGCGGTCGCGCTCCGCCTCGCCCGCTTGCCGATCCCACCCGAGGCGCTCGAGCTGCGGGCGGACCAGCGTGCGCACGAAGTCCCTGAAGCGCTCCCGCGGCGCGCCGTCCAGGAACCGGTCGCACCACGACAGACCCGAGGCGATCGCCTGCCAGACCGACAGGTCGGTCTCCGCGGAGAAACCGGCCACCAGGTCGATGAACGTGGTCGCGGAGGCGTCACCGGCGACGACCGCGGCCCAGGTGTCATCCACCAGCGCCTGGCGCTCCGGCGGCGTCAGGTCGACCGAGACTCGCTCCGTCAAGCGCGCCAGGAGATCGTCGTCGTAGAAGACCCGCACGAAACCGGCGCTGCCGGCGTTCGCGATGACGACCGCATCGTCCGCGGCCACGGGCAGGACGGCGCCCTCCGCCTCGACCAGCAGGCGGTCGACGCGCTCCCCCGCCGCGCTCACCTGGCGGACGATCAGCGGGACGGGCCACGTCGTCGGGTCGTCGGGCAGCGACGGAACGAACCGCTCCTGCGAGAACCGGAGCTGTGCGCCGTCGCGGTGGACCGTGATCGCGGGATACCCGCGCTGGAAGATCCAGGCATCCATGATCCGTCGCACCGGCTCCCCGGTCTCCTCCCCCAGGGCGTCCCACAGGTCGTGGGTCTCCGTGTTCGCGTAGGCGTGCGTCCGCAGGTAGCGGCGGATCCCGTCGCGGAACCGATCGCGGCCGAGCCACTGCTCGAGCATCCGCAGCACCGCGCCGCCCTTCGTGTACGTCAGCGCATCGAACATCCCGCTCGCGTCGTCCGGCGAGTGGACGGGGTACTCGATCGGCCGGGTGCTCTCCAGCGCGTCGATCTCGAACGCGTTGGCCCGGGCGCGCTGGAAGCCGTCGAACACACGCCAGTCCGGCTCCATCGCGTCCACGCAGAGGAACGACATGAAGGTCGCGAAGGCCTCGTTCAGCCAGATCCCGTTCCACCACCGCATCGTGACGAGATCCCCGAACCACATGTGGGCCAGTTCGTGCGCGATCGTCTCGGCCACGTCGAGGCGCTCCGCGTACGTCGCGTGCTCGGGGTCGACGAGCAGGAGCGTCTCCCGGTACGTGACGAGGCCGGTGTTCTCCATCGCACCCTGGGCGAAGTCGGAGATCCCGGCCTGATCCAGCTTCTGCTCGGGGTACGGGATCCCGTAGTAGTCCCCGAACCAGTTGAGCGCGAACACCGCGACCTCGTTCGCGTACGCCGTCAGGTGGCCGCGCCCCGGCTGGCTGGCGACCCGGACCGGGACCCCGCGCGCGTCGCGCGGCTCCGTGACCTCGAGGGGACCCACGACGACGCACACGAGGTACGTCGACATCTTCATCGTGTCCGCGAACCGCACCTTGACGCGCCCGTCGCCGAGCGGCATGCGCTCGACCTCCGGCGCGTTCGCGAGCGCGGTCAGCCCGTCATCGACGACGAGCGTCACACCGAACACCGCCTTCAGGTCTGGCTCGTCCCAGCACGGGAAGCACATACGGGCGTCCGTCGCCTCGAAATGGGTCGACGCGACGACGCGCTCCGCGCCGTCGTCGTCGGTGTAGCGGGAGCGGTAGAACCCGACGAGCCGGTCGTTCAGCGTCCCCCGGAACGCGAGGTGCAGCGTCCAGGCGCCCGGCTCGACGGGTTCCGACAGATGCAGCGAGACGCGCTCGGCCTCCACGTCCGCGACGGTCTTCTCGATCTCGATCGTCCGGCCGGCGGCGTCCTGCAGTCCTCCCTCGAGGACGTCCAGCTCCTTCGCGTTCAGCACGATCTCGGTGAGCGCCTCGTGGACGTCGATCTCGACGTCGACGTCGCCGAGGAACGTCCCCGCATCGAGTGACGGCTCGAGGGTGAGGTCGTAACGCGACGGCGTGGCCGTCCGCGGGAGCCGGTACGTTTGTTCCGAGTCGGGCGCCGGGTCGTCGTCCACGGGTCTCAGTCGTTCACGTAGGTGAGCCAGTCACGATGCTTCGCGTCCTCGCCCTTCGTGGCGGCGAAGAAGGCGTCCTGCAGCTCCTTCGTGACCGGCCCGCGGTGCCCGGCGCCGACCTGCCGGTCGTCCACCTCGCGGATCGGCGTGATCTCGGCGGCGGTGCCGGTGAAGAAGCACTCCTCCGCGTTGTAGAGATCGGTCCGAACGAGGTTCTCCTCTCGGACGGTGTACCCGCGCTCGCGGCCGAGCGCGATCACCGAACCCCTCGTGATCCCGTCGAGGCAACCCGCCTGGGTCGGCGGCGTGAACAGGATGCCGTCGCGAACGATGAAGACGTTCTCCCCCGACCCGTCCGTGATGAACCCCGCCTCGTTCAGCATGATCGCCTCGTCGTACCCGGCCTTCAGCGATTCGATCTTCGCCAGCACGCTGTTGATGTACTGGCCGTCGGCCTTCGCGGCGGCCGGCAGCGCGTTCTGGGAATTCCGGCGCCAACTGCTGATCTTGATCCGCACGCCCTGCTCGAGTGCCTCCTCGCCCAGGTACGCGCCCCACGGCCAGGCGGCGATCGCGACGTTCACCGGTGCGTTCAGCGGGTTCACGCCCATCTCGCCGTACCCGCGGATCGCGATGGGCCGGACGTAGCAGCTCTCCAGGCCGTTTACCCGGATCACCTCCTTCGTCGCCCGGACGAGGTCGTCGGCCGAGTACGGCAGGTCCATGTGGTAGAGCTTCGCGCTCCGGAACAGACGGTCCAGGTGCTGCTCGAGGTGCCACACCGCCGGGCCGCGATCGGTCTCGTAGGCGCGGATCCCCTCGAAGACACCGCTCCCGTAGTGCAGCGCGTGCGAGAGCACGTGGATCTTCGCCTCGGCCCAGTCCACGAGCTCGCCGTCCATCCAGATCTTCTCGACTTCGGCGATCGGCATGCGGTCCTCCTGCCACGACACCCCCGAAGGGGTGCGCATCAGGATACCGGGCGCCGGGGGGTAGGCGAGCGGATCAACGCAGGTCGTAGGCCCGGAACGGGATGGGGAAGCGCGGCTCGAGGACGCGATCGAGCGCGCCGTAGCGAGGCTCGGCCCATGCCCTCGTCTCGTCGATCGCGGCTCGGAGCAGCTCGGGATCGACCGACCACGTCCAGGAGGCGATGCGGTCCCTGATCTCCGCCAAGTAGGTGTCGATCGTGTAGGTGCTGACCTGCCAGACCGGGGGCAGCTCGCGAGCGATTCCGCCGAGCGAGGCGAGGGCCGCGTCGAGCTCGCCCGCCTCCTCGGTCTGCAGGCCCGCGCGCTTCGCGGGCGGGCCGACGATCCCCTCCAGGTGGTCGGCCACTTCCTGGAACGGGCCACCTTGATACCCCAGGCCGATCAGCACGACGCCGCCCGGACGAACCGCCCGGACCACCTCGGCCACTGCGGCGGGCCAGTCCGGGATCAGGTGCAGGACATGGCGAGCGATCGCGCCGCCGAACGTGTCGTCGTCGAACGGCAACCGCGTGGCGTCGCCCCGGACCAGCGGGAACGGCATCCGTCCCCCGGCCTTCGACACCAGCTCCGCCAGCATCGCCGCCGAGAGGTCCACCCCGGTGACCGGGACGCCGGCCCGGTGCAGGGGCAGCCCGATCAAACCCGTACCCACGCCGATCTCGAGGCAGGCCCCGCGACCCCGGAGCTCCGCACCGAGGACTCGGGTCAGCTCGGCGCTCGCCTCGCGCGTGATCGCCCGCGTCCGGTCGTAGTACGAGGCGGCCGGATCGAACGAGATGGAGCCGCTCATACGGCGCGCCCATAGATGCGCCAGCGCGTCGGCACGCCCCGCTGCGGCTCGTCGAGGTCCCACCGCTCCGCGGCCCACGAGCGGACCTCGGGAACCGCGGCGGTCAGCGCGTCGTCGGGCACACGCCACGTCCACGAGTACTCCCGGCGGACGGTCCTCTCGAAGAGCTCCCGCAGGCGGAATTCCCGGTCGTAGGCGATCTCGACGACGTCGATGAGCGACCGGCCGACCTCGGCCATCGCGGCATCGAGCAGGACGTCCTCGTGCAGATCCATGCCCGGCGACCGCGCCTCGTCGCCCAGGACGTCCATGAACCGTCGCTGGATCTCCGCGAAGATCGGCGACTCGACGCGCGGCTCAACCGCGATCCTGCCGTGCGCGACGACGACCCGGTCGAACTCGTGCACAGCGTCGGGCCAGTTCGGGATCAGATGCAAGACCCAGCGCGCGTACGCGCCGGCGAAGCCTCCGTCGGAGAAGGGCAACCTCGTAGCGTCGCCGCGGACGAGCGACACCGCGTCGCCGCCGGATTTCGCGCGGAGCTTCGCCATCATCGCGTCCGAGAGGTCGATGCCGACCACCGGCACGCCGCGAGCGCGGAGCGGCACCGCCAGCTGGCCGGTCCCGACCCCGATCTCCAGGACCGGGCCGCCGCCCGTCGCGGTGACCTCCTGCAGCAGCTCGAGGATCCGCTCGAGCGTGGCGGGATCGGTGGTCCTCGTCTCGTCGTAGTAGTCGGCCGCCCGATCGAAGGACTGCGACGGGGTCACGACACGGGCACGCGCTTGGTCGCGTCGAAGAACGGGAGCGCCGCGACCGTGGCCGGGCGCCGCTCCGACGGGGCGGCCACCTCGAGCCCGGTCCCGTCCGCCATGTGCGAGGCGGGCACCCACGCGTACCCGATGTTGCGCTCCAGCCGCGGCGACCAGGCGCCGGCCGTGACGCGCCCGATGGCCTCGCCGCCGGGCGCGTGCACGGGCCAGAAGTCGTTGAGCGCTCCCTCGTCGGTCATCGGCTCGCCGCCGATCTCGATCCCGACCAGCTTGCGATCCACCCCGGTCGCGGCGAGGCGCCGGAGCGCCTCCTTCCCCAGGAAGTCCTGCTCCTGATCCGGTTCGACGAGCCGCTCGAGCCCGCTGACGTGCAACGGGGTGTCGGACACGCGCATGTCCGAGCCGTAATTGAAGATGCCGGCCTCGATCCGCCGCGCCTCGCTCGGGGCGATCACCCGCACGCCGTACGGGTTCCCCGCCGCCATGACGCGTTCGAACAGGTCGTCGCCGCGCCCCGTGTCGCACAGGTAGAGCTCGTAGCCGACCTCGCCCGTCCACCCGGTACGCGACACGACGAGAGGGATCCCGTCGACCGACGCCTCGGCGCAGCGGTAGTAGCGAAGGTCGGCGACCGCGTCGCCGAGCAGGTCCCTGATCAGGTCCCTCGAGCGTGGTCCCTGGATCTGCATCGGCGCGACGTCGGCCTCGAAGATCCGGACGTCCATCCCGCGACCCGCGGCCACGCCGGCCGCGTACAGGAGGGCGTCGGAATCGGCGAGGGCCAGCCAGAACCGATCCTCGGCCAGGCGCAGCAGCACCGGGTCGTTCACGATCCCGCCCTCCGCCGTCGTCATGAGCACGTACCGGGCCTGCAGGACATCGACCTTCGTCAGATCGCGGCAGGTCATCAGGTTCGTCAGCTCGAACGCATCCGGGCCCACGATCTCCACGCATCGCTCGACGCTGACGTCCCAGACCGTCACGTCGTTCACGAGCGCCCAGTACTCGCTGATGGGGTCGTCGTAGAGCGTCGGGAGCAGCATGTGGTTGTAGAGGCCCCAACTGCGGCAACCGTGTCGCTTCGTCGCCTCGAAATAGGGGGACTTCCGGTACCAGGGCTGCACGTAGAACGGAAAGGTCTCCGACGCCACACGATCCTCCTGCGAGAGCACGGACTGCGGTTCGGCGAGGAGCCTACTTCAGTTCGCGGAGGGATCGAACGGCATCGTCCGCAGCATCGCGTACCCGGGGCCGAGCCTCGCCAGGACGTCCTCCCAGAGGCGCTCGGGTTCGTCGTGGAACACGTCGCCGGGCAGCGGCTCGACGACGATCCACGCGTCTTCCTCCAACTCGCTCTCCAGCTGCCCCGGGCCCCACCCCGAGTAGCCGGCGAAGACCCGCGCGCGACGGACACCGACGAGCGCGTCCGGCTCGGCTTCACCCGGGAGGAACCCGATCGAGTCGAACGCGATCACGCCCGCTTCGGATGGGTCGGCGAAGTCGGCCACCACGACCGCAGCGTCGGGCTGGACCGGGCCGCCCTGGAACAGCAGGTCGCCCGGACGCACCAGCTCGGCGAGCGGGGGCACGGCCTCGTCCACCGAAACGTCGAACGGCCGGTTGAGCACCACGCCGACCGCCCCCTCTTCGTCGTGATGGCCGATCAGGACCACCGTGCGGCGGAAGTTCGGATCGAACAGCGAGGCGTTCGACAGCAGCAGCCTGCCGGTCAGGTTCCCGGTCACGGACCCATCATCCCGGGACGTCACGCTTTCGGCACGGCCTTCGCCGGATCCCAGAACGGGAGCGGCACGACCTCCGCCGGCAGCGAACCGCCGGGCGAAGCGATCTCGAGCTCGGTCCCGAGCGCCGCGAGCTCGATCGGCACCCAGGCGTAGCCCATATTGACCAGCAATCGCGGGGAGTGACAGGCGCTCGTGAGCTTCCCGACCGTCGCGCCACCGGAGGTGACCGGCCAGAAGTCCTCGAGCCACATCGACAGCGGATCCCCGCCGATCTGCACGCCCACGAGTTTGCGCTCGACGCCGTCACGCGCGATCCGCTCGAGCGCCTCCCGCGAGACCACGCGGTTGTCGTTGTCCAGCTCGACCAGCCGCTCGAGCCCCGTGACCTCATACGGGTTGTTCGTGACGTCCATGTCGTTGCCGTAGTTGAAGATCCCGGCTTCCATCCGTCGTTGGTCCGACGGCGCGACCGCGCGGATCTGGAAGGCTCCGCCGGCCCGCATCACCGCGTCCCAGAGGTCGGTGCCCCGCGTGGCGTCGCGGAGGTAGAGCTCGTAACCGATCTCGCCGCTCCAGCCGGTCCGCGACACGACCAGCGGGATACCGTCCAGCTCGGCCTCGGTGCACCAGTAATAGCGGAGGTCCGCGACCTCGTCGCCGAGCAGCGCCCGCATGAGCGACTTCGACTTCGGACCCTGGATCTGCAACGGCGAGACATCGGGCTCGCGGACCTGGACGTCCATCCCCGCGAACGCCTGCACCCCGAGCGCATACAGCAGCGTGTCGGAGTCGGCCAACGAGAGCCAGAACCGGTCCTCCGCCAGGCGCAGGAGGATCGGATCGTTCACGATCCCCCCGTCCGGCGCGCAGATCGTGACGTACTTGCACTGGCCGGCCGCGCAGGTCGAGAGATCGCGCGGCGTGAGCAACTGCGTGAACGCGGCGGCGTCCGGTCCGCTGATCTCCACCTGCCGCTCCACCGCGACGTCCCAGAGCGTCACGTGCTCCAAGAGATGCCAGTACTCCTTCACGTCGTCGTCGTAGTACGTCGGGATCAGCATGTGGTTGTAGAGATCCCAGCTCGAGCAGCCGGCTTCGACGGTGCGCTCGTAGTACGGGGACTTCTTGTACCAGCTGGCCAGGTAGAACTTGAACCAGGTGTTCTCCTGCGGTGTCGCCTGGGTCACCTCGCGCTCCTTCCGACGCGGCGGCCGACCCGGGAGGTGGCCCGCCGAACGTCCTTCACGATCTCCCGGACGCAGTTGTACGCCGGGATGCCGCACACGCCGCCGCCGCCGTGCGTGGCGCTCGAACACTGGTAGAGGCCGCGGATCGGCGTGCGGTAGTCCGCGTAGCCGGGCGCCGGCCGCATGTGGAACAGCTGCTCCGCCGACAGTTCCCCGTGGAAGATGTTCCCGCCGATCAGGCCCCACTCCTGCTCCATCTCGTGCGGCCCGATCACCTGCAGATGGAGCACCGAGTCCTTGAACCCCGGCGCCAGGTCGTCGTAGCCGTCGATCACGCGCATCGCGTAGGACTCGAGCTCGTCGCGATGCGGCTCCTGGGACCACTCGGCCGGGCACCATTGCGTGAACAACGAGACGACGTGCTTGCCCTCCGGCGCGAGCGAGGGGTCGTGGAACGTGGGCATCACCCCGTCGGAGAACGGCGCCGTGGCCGCCGCGCCGGCGCGCGCCTGCTCGAACGCCGTCTCGAGGTATGGGATGGAGTGCGCCAGCTCGAAGCCGCCGGTGAGGTCCCGATGCCCGGGGTCGGCGGTGAACACCGGCGCCCGGTCCAACGCGAGGTTGATCTTGACGGTGCCGCTCCGGCTCTTCCAGCTGCGGATGTCCATCAGGAAGTCGTCCGGGAGCTCGGCCGGGTCGAGTTGGCGCAGGAACGTGATCTGCGGGTGCGTGGCGGCCACGACGATCGGCGCCGTCAGCTCCTCCCCGCCCTCCAGCACGACGCCGCGGACGCCGCCCCCCACGGTGAGGATCCGCTCGACGCGGGCGCTGGTCCGGACCTCCGCGCCGAAGCTCCGCGCGCTCGACTCCAACGCGGCCGCGACGGCGCCCATACCGCCGATCGGCGTGGCCCACGAACCGAGGTGCCCGTCGCCGACGTCGCCGATCATGTGGTGCGCCATCACATAGCCGGTCCCGGGCTCGTGCGGTCCCGCCCAGGTGCCGATCAACCCGTTCAGCGCCATCACCGTCTTGACCTGTTCGGACTCGAAGAACCGATCGAGGATGTCGGCGATCGACATCGTCATCAGGCGCGTGAGGTCGCCGACCCCGCCGACCCGCAGCCCGCGGAAGCGCCACGCCAGCTTCAGCTGCGCCGAAAGATCGGCGAACGACGTGGAGCCCAGCTTCGGGGGGGTGCTCATCAGCAGGGGGCCGAGCACGTCGGCCAGGCCGCCGATGTACGCCTCCCAGGACCCGACCGCGTCCGCATCGTCCTTCGAGAACTTCGCGAACTCCTCGCGGTCGGCCTTCGGATCGTCGGACTGCGTGATCGAGCGCCCGTCGGGGAACGGCACGAAATACGGGCCGACCGGGATGCCGCGGTAGCCGTGCTCCGCGAGCCGGAGGTCGCGAAGGATCGTGTCGGGCATCAGGCTCATGACGTAACTCAGCGTCGTGACCTTGAACCCCGGCGCTTCCGGCCAGGGAGCCATCGTGTCGGCGGCGCCGCCGGTCTTGTGGCGCGCCTCCAGCACCACGGTCCGCGCGCCGCGCTTCGCCAGATAGGCCGCGGCGACGAGGCCGTTGTGTCCGCCGCCGATCACGATCGCGTCGAGGGCCTCGGGCATGCGCGCACGATAGAGCCGTCGCCCGGTGACCGTCTGAACGCCGTTCAGCCCGGGGCCTTCGGAAGACCCCGGGCCGTTCAGGCGCCGATGTTCTCGTCGGATGCGACCCCGGCCACCTCCGCCGCCTCGAGCCCCTCGGCCGAGGCGAAGCGCCGAGGCTCCGACCCTGCCTCGGCCGGTTCGGTCACCGCCGCGTCGCGCCGGAGCCGAAGGATCGGCACGAGCGTGAGGGCGGCCGCGAACGCGAACACGCCGCCGATCAGGTAAACCACCTGCGGATCGCTCCGGAAGGACCGCAGCACGGGTCCGGCGATCACGTACGCGATCGCCAGGCCGATCGACAGGACCGCTTCGAAGGCCGCCATCGTGCGGCTGCGCACCGCGTCTGGCGTCCTGCGCTGCATGATCCCGTTCTCGGCCACCAGCGTGAACCCGTCGCTCGTGCCCATCACCAACAGCGCCACGAGCACCAGGGGGAACACCGGCGCGACGCCGACGGCCAGGGCCGCCGCCGCGATGCCGAACGATCCCACGACGAGCCACACCGGTTCGGTCCGCTGCGTCATCCATCGCCCCGTCGCGGCGCCGAGCACCGAGCCGGTCCCCCAGCAGGTGATCAGCAGCGCGAAGCCCACCGCGCCCGCGCCGAAGTGCTCGGCGAGCGGCGCGTCGGCGACCATGCTCATGCCCATCCCGAGCACGAACACGAACCACGCGATCGACATCCGCCGCAGGATCCGGTCCCGCCACAGGAACGCGAGGCCGGCCGCGAGGCCGACGTGATCGTCGTCCGCCTCACCGCGCGTCGCGCGATCGTCCTGGTAGGACCCCCGGACGCTCAGCGTGAGGCCGAGCGAGATCACGAAGCTCACGGCGTTCAGCGCGAAGACCCACGACGCGCCCAACCGCACCAGCAGGATGCCGCCGATCACCGGGCCAACGGCGATGCCCGAGTGCACACCGACCGTGACCAGGCTGTTCGCCCACGAGATCTGGTCGTCGGAGTCCACGAGGTTCGGGATCGCGGCGCGGGACGCCGAGAAGAACGGCAGCTCCGCGATCGCCGAACCGAACGCCAGCCCGATCAACCACGCGGGCGTCTTCGCGAACGCCATGCCCAGGAAGAACGCGGCCGCGATCGCCTCGGACCAGACCATGACGGTTCGGCGGTCGAACCGGTCGCCGATCGCGCCCGCGAACGGGCTCAGGAAGCCGGCCACGCCGAACGTGAGCAGCAACGAGAGCGCCTGGAGCCCGGGCGAATGGGTGCGGTTCCAGACCGTGAAGTTCAGGGCCGTGTAGGCCGCGGCGCCGCCGGTCACGGAGATCAGGCGGCCGGTCGCGAGGCGACGGATCTTCGTCCGTGCGGAACCTGGTTGGCGGCTCATGGAGCGACTCCTCGGGAGGTGTACGTGCGGAGGTGCGGTACGGCAGGCGCGCGCGGAGGCGCGCGGGCGACTCAGACGTCGCCCGTATCGCCTGCTGCGATCGCGTTCCGCTCCATGACCGAAGCAGGGTAGCACGAACGGGAACGGCATCGCGGCAGCCGGGGCGACGGATCTACACGGGGAGGGAGACCGCGCGGATCCGGTTCGCCTCGATCGCGCCCGCGATCTGATCGAGCACGTCGGGCGGAACCTCCGAGTCCACCGTGACGCACATGAGCGCCTCCATCCGATGGCCCGCCGGACCCACGTCCTTGCGACCGACATCCATCGTCGCGATGTTGATCGCGTGCTCGCCGAGGATCGTGCCGACCGTGCCGATGACGCCCGGTCGGTCCGCGTAGTCGAAGAACACCATCTGCGGCGCCGGCGCGATCTCGATATCGAACTCGTTCACGTTCGTGAACCGCTCCGCGTTGCGCGTGACGATCGTGCCCTCGACGCTGACCGGTCCCTCGTCCGTTTCCGCGCTGATCGCGATCAGCGAGACGTAGTCCTGGCTCACCGTGGAACGCATCTCGCTGACGGTCACCCCGCGGTCGCGCGCAAGCATCGGGGCGTTCACGAAGGACACCGGTTCGTTGACGGACCGGCCCAGGATCCCCTTGAGGATCGCGAGGGTCAGGACGCGCGTGTCGTGCTCGGCGATCCTCCCCAGGTACGAGGCCACCACCGACCGCACGCCGCCGGAAGCGAGGCCCGCGGTCAGCGCCCCCATCCGCTCGGCGAGCGGCACGAACGGTCGCACGACCTCGGTGACCTCGGCGCCGGCGGAGACGTTCACGGCGTACGGGACGAACTCACCCTTCAGGGCCAGCCGCACCATCTCGGCGACCGTCGTGCCGGCCTTGTCCTGCGCCTCCCGCGTGGAGGCGCCCAGGTGGGGTGTCACCACCACGCCGGGCAGCCCGAACAGCGGCGAGCCGGTGGTGGGCTCCACCGCGAAGACATCGAGCGCCGCCCCGGCTAGGTGCCCGTCTTCGAGCGCCTTCGCCAGCGCCTCCTCGTCGACGATGCCGCCCCGCGCGGTGTTCACGAGCCGGGCCCCCGGCTTCATCATCCGGAGCTCCTTCGCGCCGAGCAGGCCCTCGGTCTCGGAGGTCCGCGGCAGGTGGATCGACACGAAATCCGACTGGACCAGCAGCGCCTCGAGCGTGGGCATCGTCTCGACGCCCATCTCCTTGGCTCGCTCGACGCTCACGTATGGATCGAACGCGATCACGCGCATACCCAGGCCGAGCGAGCGAGCTGCGACCAGCGATCCGACCCGGCCCAGGCCGACCAGCCCGATCGTTTTTCCGGCGAGCTCGACGCCCTCCCACGCCGTTCGCTCCCACCGGCCCTGGGTCAGGGCGGCATGCGCCTGCGGGATGCTTCGCGCTTGCGCCAGGAGCAGCGCCACGGTGTGCTCGGCGGCGCTGATGATGTTCGACGTCGGTGCGTTCACGACCATCACGCCTCGGCGCGTGGCGGCGTCGACATCGACGTTGTCGAGCCCGATGCCGGCGCGAGCCACCACCCGCAGGTTCGTGGCCGCGTCGAGCACCTCGGCGGTGACCTGCGTCGCGCTGCGGATGATCAGCGCGTCGTACGGCGCGATCTCGGCGACGAGGTCGCCCTTGGCGAGATCGGTCCGCACATCGACCTGGAGGTCCTTCCGGAGCAACTCGAGGCCCTGCGGCGAGAGCTCCTCGGTCACGAGGACCCGCACGTCAGCGGGCCTCCTGGAACACCTGCTCGGCGGCGGCGACGGCGGTCCCCGGCTTCACGGGGTACCCCAAGCGCTCCAGCGTCATCTCGAGGGCCGCGAGACCACGGATGATGTCCAGCTCGCTGAAGTACCCGAAGTGCCCGATCCGGAACACCGAGCCCTTGAGCGGCCCCTGCCCCGGCGCCAGCACCACGCCGAAGTCCTTCCGGATCCGGTCGCAGATCGTATCCGCGTCGATCCCCTCTGGGGCGCGGATCGCGGTGACCGTCCAGTTCTGCTCGATCCCCTCGCCGAACAGATCGAGCCCGAGGGACCGCACGCCGTCCTTCACCGCGGTGCTCAGCCGGCGATGCCGCTGGAGCGCGGCGTCCACCCCATCCTGGAAGTACAGCTCGAGCGCCGCGCGGAGGCCCTGCATCACGCTGATCGCCGGCGTCCACGGGTTCTCGGGGTCCGGCAGCGACGCGAACTGGTCGTAGATCCGCCAGTCGAAGTAGAAGCGCGGGTTCGTCGCGGTCTGGGACATCGCCCACGCGCGATCGCTGATCGCGACGAACGCGATGCCGGGGCTCGCGGATAGCGCCTTCTGCGACCCGCCGACCGCGACGTCGACCGCCCACTCGTCGAGGTCGAACGGCACCGCACCGAGGCTCGAGACCACGTCGACGACCACGAGCGCCCCCGCCTCGTTCGCGACGCGCGCGAGCTCCTCGATCGGCTGGATCACGCCGGTCGACGTCTCGGAATGCGTCAACAGGACCGCCGCGGTCTCCGGATGTTCCGCCAGCGCGTCGGCCACCTTCGCGGGGTCCAGCCGTGTGCCCCAGGGCTCCTCGAGCGTGTGGACGGTCAGGCCGTAGGCGGCCGCGAGCCGGCGCCACCGGTCGGAGAAGTACCCGGCGAGCGGGACGAAGACCTCGTCGCCGGGGGAGAAGCAGTTCTGGATCGCGGACTCGAGCCCACCGGTCCCGCTCGAGGTCATGAGGAGCACGCGCGCCGCCTCGGTCCGGTAGAGGATCCGCAGGCGCTCGGTCACCTCGGTCATCAACGCGCCGAAGCCGGGACCGCGGTGGTAGACCAGCGGGCTCCCCTGGGCGAGCAGGACCTCGGGGGGGATCGGGGTCGGTCCGGGCGCCAGGATGATCTCCGGCCTGTCCACGGTGTCTCGTTCCTCCTCGGCGGCTCGGAAGCTCCAGGCTACCAGGGGGTCCCGGACCGACCGCGGAGCGAACGCGCTGGATCAGAACCGGAGCGCGTGCGACAGATCCTCGGAGGCGGATCGGAGCGCCGACCCGTCGACGACGCCGGCCACCTCACGGCGGCTCCACGGCCACCGCCCCCGAACCTTCTTCCGGCCGACCGACCGGGCCACCGAATCGCGCCTCGCGTCCGCGATCCGGCGTTGGAGGTTCAGGTCTCACACGACGTGCGAGACCGCGAACTGTCCGTGCATCTACGTCGCCTCCTCGGGCGCCAGGGATCGCAGGTCCTTCGCGGCATCGGCCAGGTCGGCCGGATCACACACCACCTGGTGGCGGATCAGGGGCAGGGAACGGCGGACGTCGCGGGGCCAGTCGACGCTGACGGAGGCCCGCAGGACCCCGCCCTCGTCCAGGAAGAACGCGCAGAAGGACGCGTCCTCCAATGAGCCCCGCACGACCATGTCCTTCGTCACGACCACCCCACCCATCTGTATCTCATGTTCGAACTGATCCGACCAGAACCAGTGCGGGTCGTCGAACGCCGCAGTGGAGCCGAGCATCGCGTGGGCGGCGTGCTCCCCCATCTTGATCGCATTGTCGAAATGCTCCACCCTGACCGGTCCGAAGATCGGATGGTCGTGGGTCGCCACGTCGCCCGCGGCGAAGACCCCCGAGAGGTCGGTCTCGAGCGTCGGACCCGCGCGGAGCCCGACGCCGTCGCCGCCGATCTCCCCGATGACCGCGCCCATCTCCGGTTCGGTGCCGAGCCCGAGGACGACCAGATCGCAGTCGATCTCGCGGCCGCCCTGCGTGATGACGCGCTCCACGAGGCCGTGGCCGTCGAAGCGCTCCACCGTCTCGGAGAACCGCAGCTCGACGCCGTGGTCGCGGTGCATCGCCTCGACCACGCGTCCGAGCACCGGGCCCAGGACCCGGAACAGGGCCGTCTCGAAGATCTCGACGACGGTCACCTCGAGCCCCATCTGGCGGAGCGAAGCGGCGACCTCCGCGCCGATGAAGCCCATCCCGACGATGACGGCTTTGTCGGCGCCGAGCGCAGCCTGTCGGATGCGGTCGGCGTCGGCCGTCCGTCGCAGCTGATGGATCCCTCCGAGGTCGGCGCCGGGCACGTCGAGCGGGCGGTTCCGCACGCCCGTCGCGACCAACGCGCGGTCGAACGCGACCTCGGTCCCATCCTCGAGCGTGACGGACCGGTCGCCGGCGGAGAGGTGGCGCACGCGCCTGCCGAGCATCGTCTCGACGTCGTTCGCGTCCCACCACTCGTCGGGGCGCACGAAGAGATCCTCCCTCGGCTGTTCGCCGCGGAGGTACCGCTTCGACAGGGGCGGCCGTTCGTACGGGGGATCCGACTCGTCGCCGATCAGGACGACACGTCCGTCGAACCCGGCCTCGCGGAGCGTCGCCGCGGCCGTTCCTCCGGCCAGCCCCGCGCCGACCACGACGAACGTCGGGCGGCCCGCCACGGACCTAGGCCTCGATCAGGATCTGCTGGTCCTGTTCGATGACCGGGTAGACCTCGATCGGCTCGGTTGCGGGCCCCTCGATCACCTCACCGGTCCCCATGTTGAACGTGCTGCCGTGGCATTCGCAGGTGATCTCGTCGCCGTCGATCTCACCGCCCATCGACAGGTTGCACCGGCGGTGCGTGCAGATGTCGCTGAAGGCGTAGAGCTTCCCCGCCGAACGCGCGACCGCGATCTCGGCCCCGTGGACCTCGAACGACCTGACCGACCCGTCCCCGACCTCGTCGGCACCGCCCACCGGGATCAACTCCGCCATCGTTCCTCCTTCGTTCGGGCCTCGCTCGCGACGAGCAGAGCCTACGCGGCGCCTCCCCATCCGTCCGGACGGCTCCGAGCTCGCCAGAGCGAAACGCCGGCGAGCGTGCCGTAGAACAGCGTGAGCAGGACCATGCCGGTCCGGAACGGAACCTTCACGAGCACCGGCACGAACGCACCGGCCACCCACGCCAGTTGGAACAGGACCTCGTAGCGGACGAACACCCGTCCCAGCGCTCCGACCGGCGCGTTGCGCTGCATCAGGCTCGTGAACGCGAGACGGGCGAACTCCGAGGCCGCGCCGGCAGTCACCGCGTACACGGTCAGCAGGGGGAGCCCGAAGAGCTCCGACGCCAGGAGCGCGCCGATCCCCGCCGAACACACGCACGCGATCACGACCGCCTCCTCGCGCCGGTCGGTGCGGAGGCCCGGCGCAGACAGGTCGGCCAGGAAGCCGCCGACGATGCCGGCGCCGGCGAGGATGCCGAACCACGGCGCAGGGACCTCCGCGGTCCGCAGGGCGAACGCCAGGAGGAACAGCAGGAAACCGCTCGCGGCCCGGATCCCGATCGCGCCCATCGCCGGAAGTGCGAGTTGCGGCATCCTGCCGAGCGAGCGCACGCTCCGGTCGACCGGCGCCCGGGCTCCGGGCACGTCGGGGCGGGGCAGCCGCAGGGTGAGCGCGGCGGAGATCCCGTACACGAGGGCGGCGATGTACACGGGTCCCTCCCCGCCGACCGCCTTCAGGGCCACGAAGCCGACCGGGGCCGCGCCGAGCGCGCCCGCGACCGCGATCCGGCCGAGACGGGCGTTCGCCCGCATCAGCCCTTCCTGCTTCGAGGCGTACGCGATCGTCAGGCCGTTCTTCACGATCCCGTGCACGCGCGAGAGGACCAGCATCACGAGTACGACGGGGAACAGCAGGTTCGACGACAGCTGTGGGGCCAGGTAGAGGGCGAGCACGCAGCGCCCGGCGGCGGCAGCGAACGTGACCGATCGACGCGGCCCCGCGCGGTCCAGGATCGGCACGATGAGCGGTCCCGCCAGCGCGAGCGGCAGCATCGTCAGCCCGAGGAACAACGCGACCCGGACGCGTGATTCGGCGACCGGCACGTGGAAGAACACCGAGTCGGCGAGCGAGATCGCGAGCAGGGCATCTCCCGCGACGCTCGTGAGGTGGTTCAGGCCGTACGCGTCGATCGGATCGGACGAGGTCCACATCCGATGGAGCGGATGCGTCACGAGCCCTTGGAAGGCGCGGACCACGCCGAGCACCGCCAGCTGCCACGCCGGGATCCGCTCCGGCGGGCGCGGGGAGGTCCCCACCCGGGGAGCTATCCCTGGAGGCGCTCGCGCAGGACGTCCTGCGCGAGCTTCGGGTCCGCCGTTCCGCCGGCCTTCTGCATCAGCTGGCCGACCAGGAACCCCAGCACGCCCTCCTTGCCGCCGCGGAACTTCTCGACGACGTCGGGGTGCTCGGCGATCACCGCGTCCGCGAGCGCGCCGAGGGCGCCGGCATCGGACACCTGCCGGAGGGCGCGCTGTTCGACGATCCGGTCGATCGGGTCCCCCGAGGCGAACGCCGCCTCGAGAGCCTGCTTCGCGCCGGCGCCGGAGATCGCACCCTCGGCGCGGAGGGCGATCACGTCGGCGACGTGCGCCGGCGTCAACGCGCCGTCGTCGCCCGCGGCGTTCCGGAGCGCCGCCACGTCCTGCGTGATCCAGTTGGCCGCCGCCACCGGATCGGCGCCGAGCGCGAGCGCGCCCTCGAAGAGGGCGACCGCGCCGGTGTCGGCGACCAGCACGCGCGCGGTCTCCGGCCGCAGACCGAGCGCCCCGTAGCGGGCGCGCCGGGCCCGCGGCAGCTCCGGGATGGTGCCGCGGATCTCCTCGATCCATGCGGCGCTCGGCTCCATCGGCGGGATGTCCGGTTCGGGGAAGTAGCGATAGTCGAACGCCTCTTCCTTCGATCGCATCGACTTCGTGATGCCCGCGTCCTCGTCCCAGTGCCGCGTCTCCTGCACCAGCGGCTCGCCGGCCTCAAGCGCGTTCACCTGGCGCTCGACCTCGTAGGTCAGGGCTCGCTCCAGCGACCGGATCGAGTTCATGTTCTTGATCTCGACCTTCGTGCCGAGCGTCGTCTCGCCGGCCCGCCGGACCGAGATGTTCCCGTCGCAGCGCAGCGACCCCTCCTCCATCTTCACGTCGGAGACGTCGAGCGCCTCGAGCGTGGCGCGCAGCGCACGGAGGTAGGCCGCTGCCTCCTCCGGCGAGCGGATGTCCGGCTCGCTCACGCACTCCACCAGCGGCACGCCCGCTCGGTTGTAGTCGATCAGCGCGTGCTCGGCATCGTGGATCCTGCCGGAGGCGCTGCCGTGCGTCGTCTTGCCCGTGTCCTCCTCCATGTGGACCCGCGTGATCCCGACGCGCTTGGTCGAGCCGTCGAGGAGCTCGACGTCGAGGTGACCGCCGACGCAGATCGGCAGGTCGTACTGGCTGATCTGGTAGTTCTTCGGCATGTCCGGGTAGAAGTAGTTCTTCCGGTGGAACAGCGAGTGCGGCGCGATCTCGCAGTCGAGCGCGAGACCGATCTTCACGATCCGGCGGATCGCTTCGACGTTCGGCACCGGCAGCGAGCCGGGATGACCCAGGCACACCGGGCAGGTCTGCGAGTTGGGTTCGGCTCCGAACCCGGTGCGGCACCCGCAGAACATCTTGGTCCGCGTGTCGAGCTCGACGTGACACTCGAGCCCGATCACCGTCTCCCATCCGGCCATCGCGGCCTAGCCTACCCGACCCCCCGAGCGCGTCTGCCGCCGCCCGTATCCTTGTCGGATGTCGTTGCCCGGCAGCCCGCATCCGAGCACGGCGAAGACGTGGACGTGTCTCGGCGCCCTGTACTTCGTCTGGGGGACGACGTACCTCGGCATCCGCGAAGCGAACCAGTCGATCCCCCCGTTGATCAGCGCCGGCACGCGCTTCCTGATCGCCGGCACCGCGCTCTACGCGTTCGCGCGGGTCCGCAGCGGCGAACACCCCTCGAGCAGGCAATGGCGCGGCGCGGCCGTCGTGGGCGCGTTCCTGCTCTTCGGCGGCAACGCCGGCGTCGCGTGGTCCGAGTACCTCGGCACGCCGACGGGCATCGTGTCGCTGCTGATCGCGCTGGTGCCCCTGTGGCTCGCCCTGTTCGACCGGGTCCTGCTGAAGAGCGCCCCGCTCGGCTGGCGCGTCGTGGTCGGATTGGTCGCGGGCTTCACCGGCGAGGCCCTGCTGGTCGGCACCGCCGCCGCGCACGGCGACGTGCCGCTCGACGGCATGCTGGTCGTCGTGGGGGCGTCGCTGGCGTGGGCCGTCGGGTCGCTCTACGCGCGGAACGCGCCCCTGCCGAGGAACGCCTTGCTCGGCAGCGGCATGCAGCAGCTCGCCGGGGCGGGTGTGATCCTCGCCGTCGCCGTGGTGACCGGGCAGTTCGCGGGGTTCGACGTGTCGCAGGTCCAGACGCGGTCGTGGCTCGGCCTGCTCTGGCTCATCGTGGCCGGCTCGTTCGTCGGCTTCAGCGTCTACCTGTGGCTGCTGCGGAACGTCCGGACCTCGCTCGTGGGGACGTACGCGTACGTGAACCCGATCGTGGCGGTCTTCCTGGGCGCCGTCGTCCTGAACGAGGAGTTGCCGCTGCGCGTGCTCGTGGCCGCGGCGATCGTCCTGTCGAGCGTGGCGCTGATCGTCTCCGCCGGCGGGACCGCCCGCGTGGACTCAGGCCGCCAGCAGCGGCGGCCGGAACTCCAGCCCGAGGTCGGCTTCGAAGGCTGAGGCGGCTCGCAGCAGCGTGCGCTCACCGAGGACGGGCGCCGTGAGTTGGAGCCCGACGGGGAGCCCCGCGTCGTCCACGCCGCACGGAACGCTGATCGCCGGCACGCCGGCGAGGTTCGCGGGGATCGTGAAGATGTCGTTCAGGTACATCGCCATCGGATCGTCGGCCTTCGCGCCGATCGGGAACGCGGTGGTCGGCGAGGTGGGCGACACCAACACGTCGAACGCGTCGAACGCGGCCGCGTAGTCGCGGATGATCAGCGTCCGGACCTTCTGCGCCTGCCCGTAGTACGCCTCGTAGTACCCGGCCGACAGCGCGTAGGTCCCGAGCATGATCCGCCGCTTCACCTCGGGCCCGAAGCCTTGGCCGCGCGTCGCGAACATCATCTCGACGCTGTCGGCGTGCTCCCCAGGCGCCCGGAACCCATAGCGGACGCCGTCGTAGCGCGCGAGGTTCGAGGAGGCCTCGCTCGGTGCGATCAGGTAGTAGGCCGACAGGGCGTACTCGGCGTGCGGCAGGTGCGCCTCGCCGACCGAGGCGCCGAGCCGCTCGAGCCGGTCGATCGCGGCGCGGACCGAGGCGGCGACGCCCGGCTCGACCCCCTGCCCGAACGCCTCGGCCACCACGCCGACGCGCATCCCCGCGACGCCCCGATCCAACCCTGCGGCGTAGTCCTGCGGCTCGCCGTCGAGGCTCGTCGCATCGCGCGGATCGTTCCCGCCGAGGACCGACAACAGGGTCGCCGCGTCGCGGACGCTCCGGGTGAACGTGCCGACCGTGTCCAACGACGACGCGAACGCGATCAGACCGTAGCGACTGATCAGACCGTACGTCGGCTTCAGGCCGACGACGCCGCAGAGCGACGCCGGCTGGCGGACGCTCCCGCCCGTGTCGGTCCCGAGGGCCCACACCGCCGCGCCGGCCGCGACGGCGGCGGCGCTCCCTCCGCTGGATCCGCCCGGCACGCGGGACAGATCCCACGGGTTGTGGACCGGGCCGTACGCCGAGTTCTCGTTCGAGGAGCCCATCGCGAACTCGTCGCAGTTCGTCTTGCCGACCAGCACGGCCCCGTCGCCCGACAGCCGTGTCCACGCCGTGCAGTCGTACGGCGGCACGTACCCCTCGAGGATCCTGGAGCCACACGTCGTGCGGATGCCGTTCGTCGCCAGCACGTCCTTCAGGGCGATCGGGACACCGGCCACCGGCGAGAGCGGCGCTCCCGACGCGCGGTAGACGTCGAGCTCCTCGGCGCGCTCGCGCGCGAGCTGCGGCGTCGGCGTCAGGAACGCGTGCAGGTCGTCGTCGACCGCCTCGATCCGATCGAGCGAGGACCCCACGATCTCGACGGCCGAGACCGCTCCCGACGCGAGCTTCGCCGACAGCGCCGAGCCCGTGAGGTCGCAGAGCTCCGTCACGCGGTCGTCTCCGCGATCCGCGGCACCTTGAAGCGGTCGCCGTCGCGCTCCGGCGCGTTGCGCAGCGCCTCTTCCACGGGAAGGGATGGCTCCGGCTCGTCCTCGCGGAACACGTTCGCACGGGGCACGGCGTACGAGGTCGGCGGGATGTCGGCGGCCGCAACCTCGCCGACCCGCGCAGCGTGCTCGAGGATCACGCCGAGCTGCGCCCGCAAGGTGGCTTCCTCCTCGTCAGTGAGGTCGATCCGCGCGAGCCGCGCGACGTGCTCGATGTCGATCTCGACCGGCATGCCCGCGAGTCTAGACGGGGGCGACGTCCGGCCGCGGGGGCTGGGGCGGCGTCACCGCGAACACGCGCTGGGCCTCGTCGATCCTGCGCACGACCATGATCGCGAGCCCGGCAGCCACGGCCGTCACGAAGGCGGCCACCACGGTCCACGGCGCGATCGCGCGCAGCATCGGACCGAGGTCGATCGTCTGCGCCGCCGCCCCGGTGTCCACCTGGGACCAGATCGCGGAGAAGGAGCGGGCGATGGCGATCACGGCGCCGATCAGCACGCCGTACCGGCCCGCGACGTACGCCGCCCACCAGCCGGCGACCCAGGTGCCGTTCCGCCGCGCGTCGTCGGCGGGCCGCGACCGCCGGTCGAGCTCCCGCACGGCGACGAAGGGCATCCAAAGGTCCGCGATGGGGATGAACCACCAGGCGATCGACCACCCGGGCGTGATCCGCAGGTCCCGGAGTCCCCAAGCCCACAGGTTCGAGGTCGCCCGGTGCTGCCAGATCAGCCACAGCACGATGGTGGCGATCGACAGTGCACCGCTGAGCGCGCTGAGCCCGGCGTTCCCACCGCCGCCGAACCCCGCGGCGGGCAACGGCCCCGTCCCGGCGCCGTTCGGGTCGAGATGGATCACGAACGAGGAGTCGCGCCACCGGGCGAAGCCCGAGATCGCGACGACCACGCCCGCCACGGCGGTGGACGCGAGCGCGGCCTGGAGCCATCGCGCCACGCTCTCGGTCGAACGGGAGGCGGACGTGGGACCCGTCGCGCGCGAGGACATCCCGGGGTGCCGCACCGCTACCGAAGGACCGTGCGGCGGGCGTGACCCGCACGCCAGCCGAGGGATGGTCCGCTCGATCCGGCTGCCGCTCGTCCGCGCGGACCGGGACCGTCGCGGCGACCCCGACCTCGCGCCACGGGCGGCGGATCCAGCGGCCACGTCGCGGTCGTCACCGATCGAGGGTAGTTCCAGCGCGCCCCGGCCGGGATAGGCCGAAGGTCGCAACGTTGCGCTTCACATCATCCCGGGCCGAGCCTCCGTCGGAACTCGGTCTCGTCGATCACCTCGACGCCGAGCTGCTCCGCCTTCGCGAGCTTCGTTCCGGGGTTCTCGCCGGCGACGACGAACGCGGTCTTCTTCGAGACGCTGGAGGTGACACGAGCGCCCGCGGCCTCGGCCGCCGCCCCGGCCTCCTCACGGCTCATCCCCTCCAGGCCGCCGGTGAGCACCACCGAGAGCCCGTCGAGCGGTCCCGGCGCGACCTCCTCGACCCGGCGCTCGTCCGCCAATCGGACCCCGGCCGCCCGGAGCTTCTCGATCAGCTGCCGGTTCTCCGCCTCGTCGAACCACTCCCGGACCGTCGCCGCGATCTCGGGGCCGATGCCGGGCACCGCGTCGATCTGATCCTCGCTGGCCGCCGCGATCGCGTCGATCGAACCGAACGCGTCGGCGAGTACCTGTGCGACGTGGCCGCCGACGTGCCGGATGTTGAGCCCGACGAGCAGCCGCCAGAGCGGCCGGTCCTCCGATGTCTCGATCGAGCCCAGCACGTTCGTGATCGCCTTGTCCTTGAAGCCCGGCAGTTCCGCGAGCTTGTCGGCGTCGAGCGCGTAGATGTCTGCCGGGTCCTCGATCAGGCCCTTCTCGAGCAAGCGCATCACGGTCATGTAGCCGAGCCCTTCGATGTCCATCGCGCCCCGGCCGGCGAAGTGGAACAACCACTCGAGGCCCTGCGAGGGACAGCCGCGCCGGTTCGGGCAGCGCCAGTCCGCCTCGCCCTCGCGGCGGACCAGCGGGGTGCCGCACGCGTCGCACGCGGCCGGCATCTTCCACACCCGAGCCCGCTTCGCTCGCTTCGCGAGGACCGGCCCGACGATCTCGGGGATCACGTCGCCGGCCCGCCGGACGATCACGGTGTCGCCCGTGCGGACGTCCTTGCGGTGCACCTCGTCCTCGTTGTGCAGCGTCGCGTACGTGATCGTCACGCCGCCCACGAACACCGGCTCGAGCACGGCGAACGGCGTGACCTTCCCGGTCCGGCCCGTGTGGACGTCGATCGAGCGCAGGATCGTGGTGCGCTCCTCCGGCGGGAACTTGTACGCGATCGCCCACCGGGGCGCGTGGGACGTGGCGCCGAGCCGCTGCTGCAGCTCGGTCTGGTCGACCTTGATCACGGTGCCGTCGATCTCCCAGTCGATCGAGTGCCGGTGCTCCTCCCAATGCCGGAGGAACCCCTTCACGCCGTCGATCGACTCGCGGAGCTCGGTCGTGGGCGCGGCCGGCAACCCCGCCTTCGCCGCCCAATCCAGGAACCCCAGGTGCGACGCGAACGAGACCCCCTCGGCCGCGCCGAAGGAGTGCACCCACATCCGGAGCGGGCGCGACGCGGTGACCTTCGGGTCCTTCTGGCGGAGCGAGCCGGCGGCGGCGTTGCGGGGGTTCGCGAACGCCCGCTGGTCGGCCGCGGTGAGCTGCTCGTTCAGGGCCTCGAACGCCCGGACCGGGAGGTACATCTCGCCGCGGACCTCGATCACCTCGGGCGGATCGTCCATCAGCAGCCTCGCCGGCACGCCGCGGACCGTCCGGACGTTCGCGGTGATGTCCTCGCCGATGCGGCCGTCGCCGCGCGTCGCCGCCTGGACGAGCAGGCCGCGCTCGTACGTGAGCGCGCACGCGACCCCGTCGATCTTCAGCTCGCACGCGAACCGCGCCTCGTCGGCGACCACCTTCGCCACGCGGGCGGCCCACGCGTCGAGCTCCTCGAACGAGAACGCATTGTCGAGCGAGAGCATCGGCGCCCGGTGCGCCACCGGCGCGAACAGGTCGGCGGGGGATGCGCCCACCCGCTGGGTCGGCGAGTCGGGTGTGATGAGCTCGGGGAACCGGTCTTCCAGCTGGAGCAGCGCTCGCATCAGCTCGTCGTAGTCGGCGTCGGCGACCTCCGGCGCATCGAGCACGTGGTACAGGTAGCTGTGCCGGTCGATCTGGTTGCGCAGCTCCTCGACGCGGAGCTTCGCCTCGGCGCGGGCTCGATCCTCGGTGCGCGCGGTCATCCGGCGATCTCCACCGCGCCGGCGACCCCGATCCGGTCCCCCATCACGATGACGCCGCCGCGAACGCCGGGCACCCGCTGGAGGTAGTGCAGGGCCATGCCGAACCCGTCGGGCTTCGGCAGGCATGCCTGGACGCCGGCCGCGGCGGCGTCGGCCAACATGCACGTCTGTGCGATCACCGCCAGACCGTCCGGGCCTTGGCCCCCGCGGCCGCGGCCGAGCGTGGTGGACACGCCGACGCCGTGGCTGGAGCCTCCGATCGCCACCGTGAGCGGATCGCCCCCGCGCCGGCGCACCGAGACCTTCATCCGCTTCTTCGCCTTGATGAAGTAGTCCCCGTCGCACGCGACGGTCACCTCGTGGACCTGGTCGCTCAGGAAGCGGCCGACGGCATCGACCACGGCGCCCCGGAACGAGAACATCGGTCCGACGCCGGCCGCGTTCGCCGCCGAGACGACCTCCTTCACGATGTCGGGCGCGTCCACCGCGACCTTGTCCAGCGGACGTTTCGACGTGCCGAAGTCGGCGTGCCGCAGGCCGTAGGACTGGAGCTGCTCCCAGAACGACAGCGCCGAGGCACGCGATTCCTCCGCGTAATCGTCCGGCGCCGTGATGTGCAGGACGAGATCCTGGACCTGGATCTCGAACGTCCGTGACCGGCGACGGAGGAGCCTCATCCAGCGAGCATAGTCGGCGTCACCGACGACCCCGGAGGCGACGAGACGGCGGCCTCAGCGTGTCGCTTCGCGGATACGACCGCCTCCGAGCAGTTCCTCGCCGCGATAGACGACCACGCTCTGCCCCGGAGCCACCGCCCGCTGCGGCGTCCGGAACGCGACCACGATGCGCCCGCCGTCGGGCGTGACCACCGCCGGGACATCCGGGCCTCGGTAGCGGATCCGAACCCTTGCCTCGAACGGGCCTTCGGCCGGCGGGACACCGCCCACCCACGAGACGCGATCGGCCACCAGCCCCCGCTTGGACAGGAGCTCGGCGGCGCCCACGACGACACGGTTCGCATCGGCGTCCAGCTCGAGCACGTAGGCCGGCGCGCCCGTCGCGACGCCGAGGCCGCGGCGCTGCCCCACGGTGAACGCGAACGTCCCGTCGTGCTCGGCCAGGACGCGACCGTCGACATCGACGACGCGCCCCCCCTCGCGCACCATCGCCGGGACGCGGGAGCGCAGGAACCCGCCGGCGTCGCCCGCGGGAGCGAAGCAGAGCTCCTGCGAGTCCGGCTTCGACGCGACGGGCAGACCGAAGCGCTCGGCGAGGTCGCGGGTCTCGGACTTCGCGAGCCCGCCGACCGGGAACAGGGACCGGGCCAGCTGGCGCTGGCCGAGCATGTGCAGCATGTAGCTCTGGTCCTTCGTGCGGTCGGCGCCGCGCAGGAGCCGGTAGCCGCCGGCGTCGCGCGTCGACCGCACGTAGTGGCCGGTCGCGACGAGATCGATCCCGAGCTCGTCCGCTCGCCGGAGGAACGCTCCGAACTTGATCTCGCCGTTGCAGCGGGCGCACGGGTTCGGCGTCCGACCCTCGCCGAGCTCGTGCACGAAGTCGTCGATCACCGTCCGGTCGAACTCGGATGACAGGTCGCAGATCTCGAACGGGAACCCGGCGATCCGCGCCACCTCGGCGGCGTCGGCCCGGGCGGCGGGGCCGCAGCATCCGTGCTCGACGCCGTCGAGATGCACGAGCGACATGTGCGAGCCCCGGACGTCGTAGCCCTGCTCCCGGAGCAGGCAAGCGGCGACCGAGGAGTCGACGCCCCCGGACATCGCGACGAGGACCGATGGCTTCATCCTGCCGAGGCTACCGCGGCGCCCGTCCGGTCGCGGGAGCGGCCTCGCGCGGGCCGCTCGTATCGTGTGCCGCATGATCGAGGCCCGCTTCGACGACCTGACGGGGGCCGAGCCGAGCTTCCGCCTCGTTGAGCCGGTGGGTGTCCTTGAGGCGACGCGGATCGACGAGGTCGCCGGCGTGCTCGCGGCGGCCGACGCGGCGGCCGCGCGGGGGCTGTGGGTCGCCGGGATGGTCGCCTACGAGGCGGCGCCCGGCCTGGATCCGGCGCTCCGCGTCCGTCCCAGCCCACACGGCGATCCGTTCGCCGAGCTCCCACTCGTGTGGTTCGCGATGTTCGAAGGCAGGCAGGAGACCACGCTCCCCGAACCGCCAGCCGGCGCTGCACCGGCAGCCTCCGTCTGGGAACCGTCGGTCGAACGCGTCGCGTACGACGAGGCCATCGCGCGGATCCACGGTCACATCGCCGACGGAGACACGTATCAGGTCAACTACACGCTGCGACTACGCGCCCGGGTCGACGGCGATCCGCGCGGCCTCTACCGGGACCTGTGCTTCGCCCAGCACGGACGCTACGCCGCGTACCTCGACCTCGGCCGGTTCCGCGTGCTGTCCGCGTCGCCGGAGCTCTTCTTCCGCCTCGACGGGGACCGCATCGTGACGAAGCCGATGAAGGGCACGGCCCCACGGGGTCGGTGGCTCGCGGAAGACGAGGCCAACCGCGAGCGACTCCTCGGCTCGGCGAAGGACCGGGCGGAGAACGCGATGATCGTCGACCTGCTGCGCAACGACCTCGGGCGCATCGCGCGGAAGGGGTCGGTCACGTGGGCGGACGTCTTCGAGACCGAGCGGTTCGACACGGTCTGGCAGCTGACGTCGACGGTGGCCGCCGAGCTCGCCCCGGGAGCGGCCCTCGCCGACGTCTTCCGCGCGTTGTTCCCGTCCGGGAGTGTGACCGGCGCACCGAAGGTCGCCACCATGGGGATCATCGCCGATCTCGAAGACGCCCCGCGGGGGGTCTACTGCGGCGCGGTCGGGTTCCTCACTCCCGGCGGCTACCCGGGGACGCGGGCGCGCTTCAACGTCGCGATCCGCACGGTCGTGCAGGACGCAGAGACGCGGACTGCCGAATACGGCGTCGGGGGGGGCATCACCTGGGACTCGGGGGCCGCCGCCGAATACGACGAGGTCGTGGCGAAGGCTCGGGTCCTCACCGCGATCCGTCCCTCGTTCCGACTGCTGGAGACCCTGCTGCACGACCCCGACACGGGCTATCGCCGCCTCCCCCAGCACCTCGCCCGTCTGCGCGACTCCGCATCGTTCTTCGGCTTCGCCTTCGACGAGGACGCGGTGCGGGCCTCGCTGGAGCGCGAGGCCCGGCGGTTCCCCGACAAGCCCTCCCGCGTCCGCCTCCTCGTGGATCGGCGCGGACGTCTCGAGACGGGGTCCGCGCCGATCGCGCCGGCCCGCGAGCCGGTCCGCCTCGCGATCGACCGCGGCAACCCGGTCGATCCGACCGACGTCGGACTGTTCCACAAGACCTCGGCGCGAGCCCGGTACGAGGAAGCCGCGGCACGGTTCCCCGACGCGGACGACGTGGTCCTCGTGAACACCGAAGGCGAGCTCACCGAGACGACGGTCGCGAGCCTCGCCGTTCGGCTGGACGGCCGGTGGTGGACGCCGCCGCGCTCGGCCGGCCTGCTGCCTGGCTGCGAACGGGCCGCGCTGCTCGAGGAGGGCACGCTGACCGAGCGAGGGATCCGGGTCTCCGACCTGGCGCGTGCGGAAGGACTCGCCGTGCTCAGCTCCGTGCGGCCGTGGCGCGCGGCGACCCTGATGGACTGACCCGCTCTGGCTAGTCGGACTCGGCTTCAGCCGCTGTCTCCGTCGGGAACGCGAAGGGCTTCATGGTCGAGGCGTCCAGCGGGCATGCGCACAGCGGGCATCGAGGCGGGTCCTCGTAGACGAGCACGGTTCGCTCGCAGTACGGGCAGCCGCCCGTCCGCATCGCAGGAGGCTCGGTCGTCTCGTTCGCCATAAGGACCCGGCCGCATCGGGGGGAGCGGTCCCCCAACGCATCGGCAGGGCCGACCCCCGCCTTGACCCGCCGGCCCCCCTTCGGCGACCTCCGGGTCCCCCGATCGGTCCTCCGACGTCCCCCGGACGCGACGAAGCCCCTCCGCATGGAAGGGCTTCGGGCATTGAGAGCGGGCTTACGCTGCGCGTTTCTTTGATCTGCGCTTCCCGCGCGGGATGTAGGTGTGCACCGGTTCGTGCTGCCAGCAGTATTGCCACTTGTTGTACATCGACAGCTTCGTCTCGCATCCAGGCTGGGCGCAAACCCTCCCGCTGGAGTACGTCCTGTTGGCTCGGGGCAGCGTCCGGACGGCCGCCCCCTTGAATCTGTCGTCCGACATGCCGTCACATCCCTTCCAGGGGCCCCGCGGGCACGATGGGTCCCTCGTACCGTCTTCGAACCGCCTCGGTGAGCGGTTCATTCCACCGGCACGAAGTGCAGAGGTTCCTCGGAACGGTAGCGACGCAGGGTGACACGGACGAGGCGATCAGCCGAACCGAGGCTGCCGCTTCTCCAGGAAGGCCCGCATCCCTTCGCGCTGGTCATCGGTCCCGAAGAGGCCGAGGAACAGCTCACGCTCTCGCCGGATGCCGTCGGGGCCGGGCCTCTCGATCGCAGCGCGGATCGCGCTCTTGGCTGCCGCGATCGCCTGTCTCGGCCCCTCGGCGATGGCCCGGGCGTCCCGGACGGCCTGCGGCATCACATCGCCCGCCGGGAGCACCCGCTCCGCGATGCCGAGCCGCTCGGCCGCCGCCGCGTCCAGCTGCTCGCCCGCATAGACGAGCCGCCTGGTCAGGCCGGGGCCGATGAGCCGGGTCAGCCGCTGGGTGCCGCCGGCGCCCGGGATCACGCCGAGGCGGATCTCCGGCTGCCCGACGGAGGCATCCTCCGCCAGGTAGCGCAGGTCGCACCCGAGCGCGAGCTCGAGGCCGCCGCCCAGTGCGAACCCGTTGACCGCCGCGATCGAGACCTTCGGGATGCGTTCGAGGAGGTCCGCGGCATCGCCGAGCGCGTCGACGCTGGGACGCACCTCCTCGGGACCCCACTCGGCCATCGCCTTGATATCCGCCCCGGCCGCGAAGATCCTCGGGCCGCCCCACACGACGATCGCGCCGACGTCGGCCGTCGCCTCCGCGTCCCGGACCGCGTCCTGCAACTCGAGGCCCACCTGAAGGTCGATCGCGTTCGCTGGGGGCCGGTCGAGCCGGATGATGCCGACCCCGTCCTGCACGTCGAGGCGGACGAACTCCCCCATCGCGCGAGCCTACCCGGTGTCCAGACCGGCGGCGGCCTCCAGCGTGATCCGCAGCCCGTCCAGCAGTGGTGTCGTCCGGACGCCGAACGCCGCGGCAGCATCCGGCGCGTCGGCGCGACTCGGGAGGCCGAAGAACGACGCCGTCACCGCGTCGACCGGGATCTGCAACGAGCGTGTCAGAGCCTCGGCCGCCGCCTGGCCGTCCGCGTGGGCGATGGGGACGTCGTCGTCACGGAGGAGACGAGCGAAGCCGTCGGCCGTCAGGGCGTCCGGCCCCTCCAGCCCCCAGGTCCCGCTGGGCCCCGAGGCCGCGTCGTCGATCGCGGCGACCACCGCGCCCAGGTCGTCGGCGAACACCGGGGCGATCGCCTGGTCGCCGGGGCCGCAGACGAACGGCGGCTCGCCGAGCGCGCCCTCGACCACCGCCGTGAACCAGAGACCGCCGAGCCCGTAGACGTGGGTGGCGCGCACGATCGCGTGGTCGAGGTCGGCGGCCCTGACCGCCTCCTCCGCCAACCCCTTGGCGCGCAGGAACGGCTGCGTCGCCTCCGCGTCGGCGCCCGGCACCGACAGGAGGACGAACCGCTTCGTACCCGCTTCGCGCGCCGCGGCGAGCGCCGTCAGGACGGATCGGTGGTTCGCGGCGAAGAGCTGATCGGCGTCGGGCTGGTTCGGGCCGCCGACCAGATGGACGAGCGTATGGCAGCGCGGCAGGATCTCCGCGAGGTCATCCGGCCGGTCGATCTCGCGGACCGCGACCTTGGCTCCGAGCTGCCGCAGGTACTCGGCGGCGACCGGCCGGCGGACCGTGGCGCGGACCTCGTCGCGAGCTAGGAGCGCCTTGACCACCGCCCTGCCGACGACCCCGCTCGCGCCGGTCACCATCACCGTCATGGACCCAGGCTAGCCTTTCGGGAGGCGGCACCTGCAACGGCTCGCGTTGCACCTGCAAGGCGATGTAGGATGCCGGTCGTGGACACGGTGGTGGACTACGAGGAGGTCCTGGACCGGCTCCGCGACCGGGGCCTCCGGATGACGCCGCAGCGGCGGGCGATCGTCTCGGAGGTCATGCGGACGCAGGGCCACATCTCCCCCGCGCAGATCGCCCGCAAGGTTCAGGGCGAGATGCCGGGCGTCAACGCCTCCACCGTCTACCGGACCCTGACGCTCCTGGAGGAGATCGGCCTCCTCCAGCACTCGCACCTCGAGTCCGGCGCCGAGTATCACAAGGCCGAGGAGGCGCAGCACGTCCACCTGACGTGCGGCCGCTGCGGCCGCGACGACGCGCTCTCGATCGGCGAGGCCGGGAAGCTCTCGGGGTTGATCCGCGCGCACCACGGGTTCGAGGCCGACCTGACGCACTTCGCGATCACGGGTCTCTGCGAAGACTGCGCCGCGCTCGCCGGCTGACGCCGCTACGCGCGCTGCGCGGCGTGATGCGCGGGGTCGTGCTCGTGTTCGTGCGCCTCTTCCCCGCTCCCGAGGCGATGGATGTGGGTGTGGTCGTGGATCAGGTTCACGCGCAGCAGGAGCTCCCGGTCGTGCAGGACCCGGTGTGGCGATCCCTCCGCGGCGATCCGATGGTCCTCGGAGAACACGAGACACCGGTCCGCGACGGTCTCGAGGATGTCGAGGTCGTGCGTGGCCATCACGATCGTCTTCCCGGCGCGGTTCAGTTCGAGGATCAGCTCGACCAGCCAGGCCTGCGTGCGAGGGTCCAGCGCCGCGGTGGGCTCGTCGAACAGCAGCACCTCGGGGTTCATGACGAGGACCGACGCGATCGCGACGCGCTTCTTCTCGCCGCCGGAGAGTTGGAACGGGGCGCGGTCGGCGAGCGGCGCGATCTCGAGCATCCCCAAGACGTCGTCGATCCGCCGGTCGATCTTCTCCCTCGGCCACCCCATCTGCAGCGGCCCGAACGCGATCTCCTCGCGGACCGTCGGTGAGAACACCTGCGCGTCGGAGTTCTGGAAGATGAAGCCGACCCGCGACCGGAACCCCATCGAGAACTGCTCGTCCTCGAGGTTCTCCTCGGTCACCGGCTCGCCGAACGCCGTGAACGTCCCCGCGTCGGGGAACATCAGACCGTCGAGGACCTTCAGCAGCGTCGATTTCCCGCACCCGTTCGCGCCGAGGAGGGCGACCTTCTCCCCCTTGCGGACCTCGAGGCTGACCCCGTCGAGGGCGGGGAAGCGTTCGAGGTAGGCGTAGGACATCCCCTCGCAGATGAACAGCGGAGCGCCCGGCTGGACCTGCGACGCCGGCGCCGCGTCGCCGAGCGGTCTCGCCAGCCTGTCCGGATCGACCGTGTTAGACGCCAAGGAACCGGTCGCCTCCCAGGACGAGCACCGCGGCGACCACGCAGCCGACGGCGAACGCGACGTCGATCGCGCGGACGGTGAACGCCGAATACGTCTTCGCGTCCCCCGCGTACCCGCGGGACACCATCGCCATGTGCACTTCCTCCGACAACGTGTGGGCCTTGCCGAACAGGGCGCCGGCCGTGGCCCCGACGACGCGCTGGCCCTCCTTGTAGTCGTTCGTCTGGTTGCCCACAGAGCGCGCTTTGCGAGACGTGTACATGTCGGTCACCGAGTTCAACAGCAGGAAGATGTACCGGTACGCCATCCCGATGATCAGGATGAAGATCCTCGGGACGTACAGCGCTCGGAGTCCCGCGAGCAGCTTCGTCCACGGCGTCGTCAAGGTCAGCAGGACGACCAGCGAGACGGAGGTCGCCACGCGCATCACGAGCAGGCCCGCACCGGTGAGGCCCTGTGCCGTGATGCCGACCGGATGGCCGTTCCAGTGCCACAGCGGCAGGATGATCGTCCCGGGCGTGATGAAGCTGAACATCGCGGGGATCACGATGATGCCGGTGAAGATCGGGATGAACAGCCACACCCGCTTCACGAAGAACCCGAGCGGCAGGGCCGAGACGATCGCCAGCAGCACCGTGGCGGCGTACATCGCCACGAGCGTTGGGATGTTCCGCACGAACGCCGTCACGATCAGCAGGCCGAGGAACGACAGGATCTTCACGCGGGGGTCGAGCCGCTGGAGGAAGCCGCGCTGCTGGGCGACATCGTCCCCGAACATCGCGCTGCGCATGACGCCGACGGCCCCCGAGAGGGTCTTCTCGACGAAGCTGCCCTTCTTGCGCTTGCCGATGCAGCCGCAGGGGCAGATGGCGAGCTCGCCGGTGACGAGCCACGTCGGCGTCGGAACGGCGTCGCCGTGGGCGATCGTGTCGCTCATACAGTGATGGGCGGCGGTCCGCCGGCCCCCGCCCCTTCTTCCTCGTCGGCCAGCCCGCGCTTCCCCATGATGAGGCGCACGACGAAGATGAACGCGACCAGGAACACGCTGATGAACACGATGCCGACGAGCGCGGAGATCAGGTACCCGATGACCGGGTGATCGCCGCTGTGGAAGCCATAGCCGCCGAGGACGGCATGGCTCCAGAAGCTGCTGAACTTCTCCAGCCCTGTCGGGACCGCAGAGAGGTGGTATTTCGACAGGTCAAGATCCTGCGGCGCGTCCTCGCCGAACGCGCCGCCGGGCGCCAGGAGCCCGAGCGGCGTCAACACGATCATTACGGCGAGGCCGATGAGCGCCCAGCGCCACCCGAGCCGTTTGGCCGCGAGCTCCTCGTCGGTGACGGGGATGTTCGCGTGGTTTATCTTCAAGATCGGGACGTTGGCGCGTTGCAGGTACGCGATGATGCCGGCGGTTGCAGCGAACTCGGCGAACCCCGCCACCGTGAGATGGGCGAACAGCATCGCGGGGATCGTCTGGGCGAGGTGGAACGGTGCGTACAGCGGAACGCCTGCAGCGGTATGGAACAACGTCGGCTGGATCCCGAGCTCGATCGCCGCGCAGAGCGCCGCCGCGTTGATCCCGACGTAGCCGCCGATGCCGCCCGCCAGCGCGCGCCGGCCCGATGTCAACGGCGCGTTCCCCGCGATCGCGCGGTAGACGTAGTAGCCGACGAACGGCAGGACGAACGCCATGTTGAAACAGTTGACGGCGATCGCGAGCACGCCGCCGTCGCCGAAGAACAGCGCCTGGATCACGAGGGCGATGCTGACCGCGATCACGGCCGCCCACGGGCCGAGGATGATCGCGATGATCGTGGCGCCGACCGCATGGGCCGTGGTTCCATCCGGCACCGGGACGTTGAACATCATGATGAGGAAGCTGAATGACGCGCCGATCGCCAGCAGCGGCACGTACCGGCTCTTCACGATCTTCCCGACGGCGCGCGAGGCCTTGTACCAGATGGGGAGCATGACGACGGCGAAGAACCCGCACGTCTGCGGACTGAGGTACCCATCGGGTATGTGCACGGCCGCCCTCCCCTTCCCGGCGTCCTATTGCAACTGCAACTCGTTGCGACTGGCCTCCAGCTACCGTACCCAGGAGCGCTGTATGCGTCAACGGCCGAAGCGTTTCTAGAAGCGCGGCATCTCGCGCCATGGGCCGAACACCGACCGCAGCGCCTCGGTGACCTCCCCTTCGGTGCACCGGGCGCGGGCGCACGCGATCAGGGGAAGCATCAGGTCGGCATCAGGATCGCGGGCCGCCGTAGCCAGCGCCTCGAGGCTCGAGGCGCCGGCCGCCTGGTCCCGTTGGCTCCGCGTGATCGCGACCGTCTCGCGCTGCGCGACCTCCGTCGCCATCGGGATCTCGAGGACCTCGAGCGGCCGGTCGTCGGCCTCCGCGAACGCGTTGACACCGACCTGGACCAGGTCGCCATCCTCGAACCGCCGCTGCTCTTCGAACGCGGCCTCAGCGATCTCCTGGACGAACCAGCCGGATCCGACCGCGGTCAGGACGCCCTCGAGCATCGAGCCGTGGCCCAGCTCGTCGAGGCGGGCGAAGACCTCCTCGGCCCGCGCCTCGATGCGGTCGGTCAGGGCTTCGACGAAGTAGGCGCCGCCGAGCGGATCGACGACGTCGGCCACGGCGCTCTCGTACGCGATCACCTGCTGCGTCCGCAGGGCAAGCGTCGCCGCCTGCTCGGTCGGGAGCGCGAGGACCTCGTCGAGTGCGTTCGTGTGCAGCGACTGCGCGCCCCCGAGCACGGCGGCGAGCGCCTCGATGGCGGTCCGGATCACGTTGTTCATGGGCTGCTGCGCCGTGAGCGAGACGCCGGCGGTCTGCGCATGGAAGCGCAGGCGCTGCGACGCCGGATCGGTCGCGCCGTAGCGGTCGCGCAGCCACCGAGCCCAGATCCGCCGCGCCGCGCGGAACTTCGCGATCTCCTCGAAGAAGTCGATGTGCGCATCGAAGAAGAACGACAGCTGCGGCGCGAACCGGTGCACGTCGAGGCCCCGCTGGACGCCGAGCTCGACGTAGGCGAACCCGTCGGCGAGCGTGAACGCAAGCTCCTGCGCCGCGGTCGACCCCGCCTCGCGGATGTGGTAACCGCTCACGCTGATCGGGTGATACTTCGGCACCCGCTCCGCGCAGAACGCGAGCAGGTCGCCGATCAGCCGGAGGTGCGGGCGCGGCGGGAACAGCCACTCCTTCTGGGCCGTGTACTCCTTGAAGATGTCGGTCTGGAGCGTGCCCTCCAGCCCCTCCCAGGCGACGCCCTGGCGTTCGGCGGCCACCAGGTAACACGCGAACAGCCACGGCGCCGGCCCGTTGATCGTCATGGACACGCTCACCTCGTCCAGCGGGATGTCCGAGAACAGGATCTCGATGTCGTCGATCGAGTCGGCGGCGACACCGCAGCGACCCACCTCCCCCTCCGAACGCGGGTCGTCCGAGTCGAACCCCATGAGGGTGGGCATGTCGAAGGCGACGGAAAGCCCGGTCTGGCCGCGTTCGAGCAGCAGGCGGAACCGCTCGTTCGTCTCGGCCGGCGTGCCGAAGCCAGCGAACTGCCGCATCGTCCACAGACGGCCCCGATACATCGACGGATAGACGCCACGGGTGAACGGGAACCGGCCGGGGGAACCGAGCTGCGCCGCCGCGTCCCAGCCGGCGAGATCCTCCGGCCCGTAGACGGCGGCGAGCGGCTCGCCCGAGCGTGTCGCGTGCGTGCGCCGGTCCCCCGGCGCGGCGGTCGTCCGCGTTCGCATCGCCTCGAGCCTACGCCTCGGACCCTCGGACGAGATCCCTGGCGGCCGCGTAGGGATCGACGCGTCGCGCGACGAGATCGTCGGCGAGCGCCGGGGCGGCCTCGAGCGCGGCGGCGGCTGCTCGCCGGAACCGTTCGGCGGCCAGCGACTCGACCTCGTCGAGGAGGCGCGGGGGG
>DATIWE010000054.1:0-9223 GCA_035519495.1 Actinomycetota bacterium | reverse complement strand
CCGTCGGCGTCGACCAGGTCGGGCAGGACCTTCCACTGGCGACCGTTGCTGGCCACCGGGGTCGTGAACGACGAGATGTTCGAGATGCCGGTCTTCACGGTGCTGTGGAAGAAGCCGCTCGTGATGACCTGCCCCGAAGATGAGCTGGGGGAGTTCGTCAGCGTCGCCGTGTAGAGGTTGGTCGAACCCGGAGCCACACAGCTCGGGCTGACCGACGCGGAGAACTTCCGGACGGTGCTGCCGGTGGCGCTGGCGATCTGTCCGAACGCCATCACGACCGCGATGACGGCGATCGATACGACGATCCTGCTGGGGTGGAACCGGTTGCGCGCTGTGCTCCTCATCCCTGGGCTCCTTCTGGCCGTACTCCGGGATCACGTAGAGGAAGGGTCGTAGGCCTCACGGCCTACGACGGTCGGTCCTCGACGGGGAGCATGTCCTGAACGCGCTCCGCGGTCAAGTCGGGGGGCTTGCGGGGAAGCGCATCCAGCCCTCAGACCGACGGTTCTAGAGGATGGGGAGGTACCGTTCGAGCTCGTACGGTGTCACCACGGCCTTATAGGCGTCCCACTCCTGCCGCTTGTTCCGGATCAGGAACTCGTGGACGTGCTCCCCGAGGGCGTCGCGGAGGACGTCGGAGCCCTCCGCCAGCGCGATCGCGTCGTGGAGGTCCTCGGGCAGCGAACGGATCCCCGCCGCCGCCCGCTCGTCCTCGCTCATCTCGTAGATGTTGTTCGAGGCCTCGGGCGGCAGCTCCTCCTCACGCTCGATGCCGGCGAGGCCGGCCCCGAGCATCGCCGCGAACGCGAGGTAGGGGTTGCACGCGGGGTCGGGCGAGCGGAACTCGATCCGCGTCGCCTCCTCCTTGCCCGGTTTGTACTGCGGCACGCGGACCAGCGCGCTGCGGTTGCGCCGCGCCCAGCAGACGTAGACCGGCGCTTCGAACCCTGGCACCAGCCGCTTGTACGAGTTGATCCACTGGTTCGTGACCAGCGTGATCTCCGGCGCATGCGTGAGCAGCCCCGCGATGTAGCGCCGGGCGGTCTTCGACAGGTGGTACTCGTCGGTGCCGTCGAAGAACGCGTTGCGGTCGCCTTCGAACAGCGACTGGTGCGTGTGCATCCCGCTGCCGTTGACGCCGGCCACCGGCTTCGGCATGAACGTGGCGTAGATGCCGAACTCCTCGGCGACCTCCTTCACGGTCAGCCGGTACGTCATCACGTTGTCCGCCATCGTCAGCGCATCCGCGTAGCGCAGGTCGATCTCGTGCTGGCTGGGCGCCACCTCGTGGTGGACGTACTCGACCGGGATGCCCATCGACTCGAGGTACTGCACGGTGCGCTTGCGGTAATCGGTCGCCACGTCCAGCGGCGTCTCGTCGAAGTAGCCGCCCTGGTCGAGGAACGACGGGTCGTCGACCGATCGGAAGTAGAAGTACTCCAGCTCGGGGCCGACGTAGAACGTGAACCCCAGGTCGGCGGCGCGCTGAACCTGCCGCTTCAGGACGCCGCGGGGATCGCCGTCGAACGGCGTCCCGTCCGGCTGGTAGATGTCGCAGAACATCCGGGCGATCGGCTGCTCGGTCTTCCAGGGGATCAGCTGGAACGTCGACGCGTCCGGGATCGCCACCATGTCCGATTCCTGGATGCGGCTGAACCCCTCGATCGAGGAGCCGTCGAACCCCATCCCGTCGGCGAACGCCCCCTCCAGCTCCTGCGAGGTGATCGTGAAGGCCTTCAGGAACCCCAGGACGTCGGTGAACCACAGGCGGACGAACCGGATCCCGCGCTCCTCGACCGTGCGCAGCACGTACTCGGCTTCGGCGCTCAGCATGCTGGTCAGGGTAGCTGCGGGGCCGGGGCCGGCGGTTACATCCGCGTGAACTCTGCCCTAGGCTCACGCGATGCGGCTCGGCCTGTGGGGGACCTTCGACCTCGAGAACTTCGGGGACATGCTGTACCCGAGGATCGTGCGACGGGAGCTCGCCCGGCGCGACCCCGGCATCGAGGTGGTCCCGTTCTCGCCGATCGGCTACGTCGGTCACAACCGCTTCGAGGAGCCGGGCGAGACGCCCGCCGCGCCGCTCGGCACGTGGAGCGCCGGCCGGCTCGCGGAGCTGGCCGAGCAGATCGACGTCCTGGCGATCGGCGGCGGCGACATCGTGCACGACCGCGATGCGGGCCTCGCGTCCCACTACGGGTTGGAGCCCGACGAGCTGCACCGTCGCCGGACGCACCGCTTCTTCTGCGAGGGACTCGCAGGCCACGGCGTGCCCTCGGCGTGGTTCGCCGTCGGCGTGCCGTTCGAGCCGGACGTGGGCTTGGCGGAGCGGCTGCGCAACGCGGAAAGCTCGTTCTCCTTCCTCAGCGTCCGTGACGAGGGTTCGAAGGAACGCCTGCGCGCCGCCGGCATCGAGGCGGATATCGACGTGGTGCCGGATCCCGCGTTCCTCGTGTCCCGGCTGGTGAGCGCCGAGGAGATCGCCGGCAGGATCGAGCGGCTCCGCGACGGCGGATCGTTCCCGCGCGGCCGGCGCGCCCTGCTGATCCAGGGGACGCAGCCGCTGCGCCGGTCGGTCGATGCGATCGCCGAGCAGGTGACGGCGATCGTCCGCGAGCACGAGATGGAGCCGGTGCTGGTGGAGACCGGACCGCTGCACGGAGACGACGAGTTCGCGGACGCGCTGGAGGCGCGCCTGCCGGAACCGCGACGATTGCCGGCCGATGCGGGCAGCGACGACCTGATCGCCGCGATCGCGTCGTGCGCGGCGTTCATCGGGAGCTCCCTGCACGGCAACATCGTGGCGGCCGCGTTCGATCGGACCTGGCTGATGCTGGACCTGGTCGAGCAGACGAAGCGGCGAGGGGTCGCGGCCCTCCTCGACGCGGAGGACCGGGTCGTGCCGGACGCGGCCGGGATCGCCGACGCGTTCCGGGCCGCGGCGGCACAGGGTTCGCTGGCGCCGCGGGTGGCACACCTCCACGAGCGGATCGACGGCGCGTTCGATCGGCTGGCCGAGCTCGCGACGTCGGCGCCTTCGCGGGCACGGCAGACGAACAGGGTGGAGGATGCCGCCGACGTCCGGCTCCTGCCCGACGCGGCCGAGCGCGCGGTGGTCGCGCAGTCGCTCTTCGCCGACGAACGCGATCGCCGGCTGCTCTACGAACGCGAGGTCGCCGACGTGATGGCCCGCACCGCGAAGATCGAGGCATGGAACCTGGAGCTGGACGCCGGCAACGTGGAGCGCGACCACCGGATCGAGGAGCTGGACGCGGACGCAAGGGCGTTGCGGGACCGGCTCGACCACGTGCGCTTCCGGGACTGGCTTCGCTCGACGGCGCCCGGCCGAGCGTTCCGGCGGCGCCGGGACTCGCCGTGATCGCGTTCCCTGCCGTCGACGCGCCCGCCGTCACCGTGGCGATGGCGGTCTACGGCCGGTGGGATTGGGTCGAGCGGGCCCTCGGCGCGCTGCGCGACATGACCCCGCCGGTCTACGAGGTCGTCGTGGTCGACAACGCCTCACCCGATCGCAGCGGCGACCGCCTGGCGGCCGAGGTCGACGGCATCACGCTGCTCCGCAACGACACGAACGAGGGCTTCGGCCGGGCCATCAACCGGGCTGCGCAGGCGGCGAAGGGCGAGCACCTGTGCATCCTCAACAGCGACGCGTTGGTGCAGGACGGCTGGCTCCCCCCGTTGCTCGCGGCGATGGACGACCCGGCGGTCGGGGTCGCGCTGCCGCTGTACCTGTCGATGGAGGGCACGGTCCTCGAGGCCGGGTCCACCGTCGGCGCCGACGGCGTCACGGTGCCGATCGGGCGGGGATGCGCGCCCGACGCGCCCGAGGTCCGGTTCCCGCGCGTGGTCGACTTCGGCTCGGCGGCCTGCATGGTGGTCCGCACCGAGGCGTTCCGCGCCGTCGGCGGGTTCGCCGAGGCCTACGGCCTGGGCTACTACGAGGACACCGAGTTGTGCTTCGCGCTCCGCGAACGCGGCCTGCGCTCGGTCTACGTCCCCGGCGCCACGGTGCAGCACGGTCTGGGCGCCTCGCTCTCGGAGGCGGAGGCGAAGGCGCGATCCGATGCGAACCGCCCGGTGCTCCTGGCGCGCCGCGCCGCCGACCTGGTGGGACGTCCGGAGTTGGAGCCCTGGGAGGACCACCCGCACCGGCTCGTGCACGCGCGCGACTGGCTCGCCCCGATCCGCGTCCTCGTCGTGGCCGAACGGCTCCCCCTGGACGGACCGGCGTCCGCGGCCGCCGTGGACGCGCTCGGTGCGCGCCCCGATGCGCGGGTCACCGTCGCGGTCGGGACCGGCGCCGCGGACGCCGACGTGACCGCGCTGCTCGACCGTGGGGTCGAGGTGGTGCCGAACGCCGACGCCGGGTGGTTCGCCGGCCGGCCTGGCCACGCCACGGCGGTGTTGTTCGAGGGTCCGGCCTCGGTGGCGCGGTTCCTGGAGCCGGTGCGCGAGACGCAACCGCAGGCCACCGTCCTGTACGACCTGGCGGGTCCGGCGGCCGGTCGCGGGCCCGACGTCCGGCGGGTCGAGGCGCTCGCGATCCGGCTGGCCCGCGTGGTGCTGGCGCCCACCGAGCACCACGCGGCGTTCGTCCGCGAGATCGCCTCGAGCGCGCGCGTCGTCGTGGCCGGATCGGTCGGGTCGAACGGCGCGGCGGGACGAACGTTGGTCGAGACGCTGGGGATGCCGCCCGCGGGACCGTAGGCTCGGAGCATCCCTCGCAGCGAGGAGGCGGGATGCGAACGGTCGCGATCGTGGGGTGGGTGGTCATCGTCGCCGTGTTCCTCGTGTGGCAGGGGCTGGCCCTGGTCTACACGCCGGCGTGGCCGACGATGTCGGACATCTTCCGGGCGGCGATGCGCCCGGCCTGGGGACGCGCGCTGCTGTTCGGCCTGTGGCTGTGGCTCGGCTGGCACCTGTTCCTGCGCGGCTGGACCTTCTTCCTGCGCACCTGATGCTGATGCACGCGGACGCGACGGACATCGCGCGGCGGATCGTCCCCCCGCTCGTGACGGCGTTCGTGCTGTTCCTGGTCGTCTTGCGGTACGGGCTCCGCCATCCGGCGCCCGCGGGCCCGTCGCCCGCCGCGGTGTCGTGGGCCGTGTTCGCGCGCTACTTGGCCGTCACGGTCATGAGCGGCTACGGCGTCATGTTGCTGATCGTGCTCGTGTTCCACGTCGTGCTCGCGCAGGAACCCGGCGCCTTCCGAAGCGCGGCGGTCGGCGGCGGGTTCCTGGCGTTCGGTGTCGCGGTCCCGGTGTTCGTCCTGAGCGAGGCGATCGATCGGCGCCGGCGTGCCCGGGAGGGTCGCCGATGATGGGCGGCGCGCGAGAGCTCACCCCGGACGAGCTCCTCGACGATGCCCCGGATCCTGCGCTCGCCGCCGTGGCGCTGGAGCGCGTGCGGGACGCCGGCGGCGTGCTGTCCCCGGCGGCGCTGCCGTCCGCCGTCCGCCTGCTGGGCTTCTCGACCGCCGCGGCGGACTTCCTGGTGCGGCATCCCGACGAGTGCGGGGCGCTCGAGGACGACGCGGCGCGCGACCGGGCGGCGCTCGACGCCGAGGTCGCGGCCGACGTCGAGCGGCTCGGTCCCGAGGCGGGGCTCCGCCGGTTCCGCCGGCGCGCCCTGCTGCGTGTCGCCGCCCGCGATCTGGCCGGCGCGTCGCTCGAGGACGTCGTGCGCGAGGTCAGCGACGTGGCCGACGCCTGCGTGGAGGAAGCGTGCCGCGTCGTCCCGGGCGATACCCTCGCGGTGGTCGCCCTCGGGAAGTGGGGCGCGCTCGAGCTGAACTACGCCTCCGACATCGACCTGCTCTTCGTGCACCGCGAGCCGGGCGGCGCGTCGCAGGACGTCGCCGAGCGCGTGGCCGCGGGCCTGATCCACCTGCTGTCCGAGCCGACGTCCGACGGCATCGCGCTGAAGCTGGACGCGGCGCTCCGGCCGGGCGGCCGCGCCGGCGCGCTGTCCCGCTCGCTCGAGGCGACGCTGGCCTACTACGAGCGCGAGTCGGCCACGTGGGAGCGCCAGGCGATGCTGAAGGCGCGCGCGGCGGCAGGCGACCTCGCCCTGGCGCAGCGGTTCGTCGATGGCGTGCAGGCGTTCGTGTATCCGGCGCACCTCGAGCCGGCGGCGATCGACGATGTGCGCCGCACGAAGGTGCGGCTGGAGGAGTACATCCGTCAGCGCGGCAAGGAGCTGACCGAGGTCAAGCGCGGCCGCGGCGGCATCCGCGACGTCGAGTTCGCCGTGCAGCTGCTCCAGCTGGTGCACGGACGCCGCGATCCGTCGCTGCGCGAGCCGAACACCCTGACGGCGCTGACGGCGCTCGTCGAGGAGGGCTACGTGGCGCCGGCCGACGCGGACCCGCTGGCCGACGCGTACCGGTTCCTGCGCAGGCTGGAGCACCGGCTCCAGATCGTGCGCGACGTGCAGACCCACGACCTGCCGAGCGACCCGCGCGCCCGAACCACGATCGCCAGGTCGCTCGGCCTTGCCGACGCCGCGGCCTTGCAGCGCGAGTACGACCGCACGACCGGCCTGGTCCGCACGATCCACGAGCGCCTCTTCTACCGGCCGCTGCTGGAGGCGTTCGCCGGGCCGGCGACGCCGAGGCCAGGCCTGGACCGCGCGGCGACCGAGGAGCTGCTTGCCGGCCTCGGCTTCGCGCAGCCGTCGCGCTCGTACGAGGTGCTGGCGCGCCTGGTGGATCCGGCGACGCGGTTCGGCAAGGTGATGGCGAACGTGTTCGTGGTGATGGCGCCCGCGCTGGCGCTCGCGGCCGACCCGGACGCCGCGCTGGTGCGCCTGGAGCGGGTGGGCGAGGCGGTGGGCGAGCGGGCCGGGCCCGCCGATGCGCTGGCCGCCGATCCCGCGGCCGCCCGGCGCCTCGCCCACGTGGTCGGCGCGAGCCGCTTCGCCACCGACCTGCTGGTGAGCGATCCCGAACGGATCCGCGTCCTGGCCGAGCGCGCGATCCACGCCGACGACGCCGGTGCGGACATGGTGCGCGTGGTCGGCCGCTACGCGGGTCGCGAGCTCTCCCCTCGGGAGACCGGCGACGCGATCACCGCGGTCGCCGACCGGGTGCTGCAGGAAGCCGTCGACGAGGCCGCGCCGTCGCTGCCGCTCGCGGTGATCGGGATGGGGAAGCTCGGCGCGCGCGAGCTGAGCTTCGCGAGCGACCTCGACGTGGTGTTCGTCTACGACGGCGAGGGGCCGGAAGACCAGTCGCGTGCGGTGGAGGCGTCGGAGCGCGTGATGCAGCTGGTGCTCGAAGCGGGCTGGGAGATCGACGCCGACCTGCGCCCTGAGGGCCGCAACGGCCCGCTCGCGCGGTCGCTCGCCGGCTTCTTGGACTACTGGGAGCGGTACGCGGAGCTGTGGGAGGCGCAGGCGCTGCTCCGGGTGCGCGACGTCGCCGGCGACGAACAGCTCGGGCGACGCTTCGCGGCGGCCGCGCGAGACCTGGCGTACCGGCCGGAGGGCATCACGATCGACGAGGTCGTGCAGATCCGTCGCATGCGCGAACGCATCGAACGCGAACGCGTGCGGCCGCCCGAGGCCACGAAGTTCCACTTCAAACTGGGGTACGGCTCACTGGCCGACGTCCAGTTCACGGTGGAGACCTTGTTGCTGCGCCACGGCGGCTCGGCCCCCGCGGTGCGGACCACGCGGACGTTGGAGGCGATCGAGCTGCTGGCCGAACATCGGCTGATGGAGCAGACCGTCGCGCGCGACCTGGGCGAGGCGTTCGTGTTCCTGACCGACGTGAAGTGCGCGCTGGAGGTGGACCGCCGGGTGCACGCCGAAGCGGTGCCGGCGTCGGCGGAGGAGCAGACGGCGCTCGCCCGGCGGCTCGGCTACGAGGAGTACCCGCGGCAGGCGTTCATCGACGACTATCGCCGGATCACCCGACGGGCGCGACGTGCCATGGAGCGCGTGTTCGCGCAGGAGCTGGAATGAGTCGCCCGCCTCCGACGGATCCATCGTGGAGCACGCCGCGCGAGGCTGCGCGCCTGTGGTTCGCCGGACCCACGCTCCGGAAGACGGTCACGATCGCCCTCGTCGTCGGGACGCTGCTCTGCGTGATCAACCAGGCGGCGGTGATCGCCGCGGGGGACGCCACGCCGGCGACGTGGCTCCGCGTCGGCCTCAACTACCTCGTGCCGTTCTGCGTGTCGAGCATCGGCTTCCTCTCGGCGACCCGCGCTCCCCGCGGCGAGTGAGCGGGCGTCGGCACCCTCAGCCTCGCGCTGCTACGATCCGGGCCGATGGTCCTCGTCCAATTCCGCGTTCGCGTTCCCGACGTCGAGCGCTTCAGGGCGGCGCAGGAGAAGTACCTTCCGATCATCGAGGAGCTCGGCGGACGGAACAATCGCGCCTACTACGCCGAGTCCGATCCGAACGAGGTCACGACGTTCAGCGAATGGGAGTCCCACGACGCGATGATGGCCGCCACCGACCGGTTCGGCGACGACTTCAACCGCGATGCCGGCACCGAAGGCCTCGAGTGGGAGACCCGCATCTGGCACGTGCTCTGATCGGTCGCGCTGCATGAGGCGCCCCGTTCCTGGCATCCTCAGGTCGTGAGGCGGACCGCGCTCGTCACCGGCGCGTCCAGCGGGCTGGGCGCCGAGTTCGTGCGGACGCTCGCCGGGGAAGGTCACGACGTCGTGCTGGTCGCCCGGCGCGCGGCCGCGATGGAGAGCCTCGCCGCCGAGGTCGAGGAACGGCACGACGTCACGGCGACCGTGATCCCGATGGATCTGGCACGGCCGAACGCCGCCGACGAGGTCGTGCAGCGTCTCGGTGAGGTTCCGATCGACGTGCTGGTGAACAACGCCGGCTTCAACCTGTTCGGACCGTTCGTGGAGCTGTCCGAGCAGGAGATGGTCGAGCAGCTGAACGTGAACGTCGTGACCCTCGTACAGCTGACGCGGCTGCTGCTGCCCGGCATGCTCGAGCGACGGCGCGGGATCGTGGTGAACATGGCCTCGAACGCGGCGTTCCAGCCGGGACCGCTGATGGCGACGTACTACGCGTCGAAGGCGTTCGTCCTGAACTTCTCGCTGGCGCTCACCGAGGAGGTGCGGGGGAGCGGCGTCACCGTTACGGCGCTCTGCCCCGGCCCGGTTGCGACCGGCTTCCAGGAGCGAGCCTCGATGGAGGACTCGAAGCTGGTGGCCGGCCGGAAGCTCGCGTC
>DATIWE010000053.1:0-46823 GCA_035519495.1 Actinomycetota bacterium | reverse complement strand
GGCCTCCACCTGGGACTGCGGCGAGAGCACGACGTCGCCGTCGGCGTTGATCTGTCCCTTGACCTGTCCGTCGATCCGGAGGCTCCCGGCCGACACGACGTTGCCCTCCAGCCGCGCGCCGGTTCCGACCACCGTGACCTCGTCGTTCTCCGCCATGTCCGCATCCTTTCGGTTTCGGGGCCCCGGAGGGACCGGCAACTGCGCCGACTCGGCGTCGTCGCGCCGCCGGATCAACGCGCCACCGCCTGCTGATCCTCGCTCATCGCTTGGCGGATCGCTTCCTCCTCCTCGAGCGAGAGGTTGTACGTGCTGGTCGACCGCGCGATCGGCTTCGCGTACACGCGCGTCTCCTGCCGTCCGTTGATGGACGTGATCACGACGCCCGTCCCGTGCTCATCGAGGAGCGCGCAGGAGAACGACAGCCGACCGCCCACGTCTTCGAACGCGTCGTAGCGCAGGATGCCGACCCGACGCACGCTCCCCTCGATCTGCACCTGCTGCCGCCGGTCGGTGCCGTTGAGGCTCCGCGCAGCCTGCTCGAGGCGCTCGATCCGCTCCAGGAGCACCCCGACCGCCTCGTCGCCGGCCACCGCCGCCGAGGGCGCTCGCCGGCGCGCACCGCCGCCGAACACCCAGAACGCGATCGCCAGCAGCGACAGGCCGATCGCGATGAACGCGACCAAGGTGAGCGCGTGATCCGACAGCGTCATGACGTCCGTCTCCGCGTCCGTCGGGTGGCACGGATACCCGGAACCCGCACGTCAGCGACGTGTCCGGGAGGAACCGGAGTATACGATGGGCCTCCCGAGCCCGAAGGAGCACACCGCTGATCCTCATCGCCTTCGTGCTGGTCGTCGGGGTGATCGTCGGCTTCGCGACCGGCGGATCCTTGCGGAACTTCCCGTCGATCCCGCTCCGCTCGTGGTGGTTCGCGGTGGCCGGCATCGTCCTGCAGTTCGTGAACCCGCCCGGCACGCTGGGTCACCTCGCCGTCGCCGCCTCGTTCGCGCTGCTCCTCGTGTTCGCGGTCCTCAACATCGACCAGCCCGGCCTGTTGCTCTTCGCGGTCGGGGTATCGCTGAACGCGCTCGTCGTGATCGCGAACGGCGGCATGCCGATCACCCGCGATGCGGTCATCCGCTCGGACCAGGGTGGCACGCTTCCGGCGCTCGAGGCCGGGGCCGGCGGGGCGAAGCACCATCTCGCGAACGAGGATTCGGTGCTGTTGGTCCTGGGCGACGTGACCGGCGTGCCGGCGCCGATCGCCGCGGCGGTGAGCGTCGGGGACCTCGTCCTGTACGCCGGGATCGCGTGGTACGTGGCGGCGTCGATGCATCCCGCCGACCGCGAGCTTCAGTTCACGTCGCGCGCCCGGAACACGAGCAGCGCCACCGCGGTGAGCACCACCACCCAGACGCCGAGCACGACCCACGCGCCGGCCACGGACAGCACGACCCGCTGGAACTGACCGACGATCACGCCGTTCGGACCGACCTGCGACGACACGTGCTGGTCCAGCAGCGGCTGCTTCGAGATCGCGACCTCGGCCGCCCGGATCAGCAACCGGGGCTGGATCGCCGTCCAGAGCCCGGCCAAGAACCCCTCGATCACGATCAGGTAGCCGAACAGCACCCCGAGGGCCGCGACCGTCGATCGGCCGAGCGTGGCCACCGCGTGCGCGACCACGCCGAACGCGGCGGCAACGACCGCGACGCGCGCGATGATCTGCAGCAGGTGCCACACCATGTTCGGCGGCGTTCCCGCCGTCGTGCCCGAGATGGCGATCGCGACGCGATACACGCCGATCAGGAACAGCTGCGTCGCCAGCGTGAACACGAGGACGGCGACGATCGTCACCAGCAGCCGCACCAGGTGGACGCGGACGCGTCGGGGCTCCCAGGTCAGGAGCGTGCCCATCGTGCCGGCCGTCCAGTCGGCCCCCGACAGGGTCGCCCCGAGCAGGACCCCGAGCAGCACGACGATGGAGGAGGTCCCGGACGTCAGCCCCTCCGGGAGATCCGCCCACCGCCACTGGCTGACGCCGTAGTACTCCGGCCGCACCCGGTCGGCGCAGTACGCGGCGAGATCGCCGTGATAGCGCGGCGGCAACTTGTCCTTCGGAACGAGGTTGCCGCTGAGGCAGTCCTGCCGCGCGGCCTCGTAAGCGGTCTCGCCGGAGTGCCGCGAGACGTTGTACGTGGCGATCGCGAGGCTGACCACGATCGACACGGCGACCGCGATCGCGAGGACCCGGACGACCCGCCGGGACCAGGCCCGCAGCAGCTCCGCGCGGAGCAGGCCGATCACGGGCCGAGACCCTCGTCGCGGGTCAGTTCGAGGAAGACGGTCTCCAGGTCCACCTCATCGGGGCGCAGCTCGGAGAGGTAGAGGCCGCGCTCCGCGAGCGTTCGCGTGACGCGATCCCCTTGATCCGGCGGAAGATCGACGCGCACGACGTCGCCGGCGACCTCCGACCTGATGCCGGCCTGGTTCAGGGCGACGGCGCCGGCGGCGGGATCGGCGAGCTTCACCAGGAGCCCGCGCGCACGTCCTGCCGACAGCACCTCCGAGACGGGGCCCGACGTGATCAGCCGGCCGCGCGCCACGATCGCCACACGGTCGGCGGTCTGCTCGACCTCCGACAGGATGTGGCTGGAAACGAAGACCGTGCGGCCTTCGTTGCCGAGCGACCGGATCAGCTCGCGGACCTCGACGATGCCGGCCGGGTCGAGGCCGTTCGCGGGCTCGTCCAGGATCAGGAGCGCGGGATCCTTCAGGAGGGCCGCAGCGATCCCGAGCCGCTGCTTCATCCCCAGCGAATACGTGCGGACCGCGTCCCCGCCCCGATCCGCGAGCCCCACCCGGGCCAGCACCCGTTCGATCGCGGCGTCGTCTTGCCCGCCCACGCGGCCGAGGATCTGGAGGTTCCGCCGGCCCGAGAAGCGTGGGAACAGCGCCGGCTGCTCCACGATCGAGCCCACCGCGCCCATCACCCCGGCGAGCCCGTGCGGGACCTCGGCGCCCATCAGCCTGGTGCGGCCGCCGCTCGGCCGGACGAGACCGAGCAGGCAGCGGATCGTCGTGGTCTTGCCGGCGCCGTTCGGCCCCAGGAACCCGAAGACGCCACCCTCGGGAACGTCGAGGTCGAGGCCGTCGACCGCGGTCGTCTTGCCCCCACGCAGCCGGCGGTACTCCTTGCGGAGCCCCTCCACCTCGATCACGCCCATCCGGTCGCACGATACCCGGTAGGTCGTGCCGGGCCGATCACGGTGGGGGCGAGAGGATTTGAACCTCCACGGGCGTAAGCCCACACGGACCTGAACCGTGCGCGTCTGCCAAGTTCCGCCACGCCCCCGGAACCTGCATCGTACCCAACGCGATCCGGCCGCGCTTCGCGCTCGAGCGGCGTCACGGAACCGCAACCGGCCAAGGGTAGGATTGGCGACATCCGTGCGGCCGCCGCACGCTTCCATCGTGCCGAACCTCCGGAACTTCGAACGCCGTTTGGGGGGCCTCGTCGAAGGCCTGTTCTCAAAGACGTTCCGCAGCGGCGTCCAGCCGGTCGAGATCGCCAAACGCGTGGTCCGGGCGATGGACGACGGGAAGCAGGTCGCCATCAGCGAGGTCTGGGCCCCGAACCGGTTCGAGATCTCGCTGTCGAACGACGACGCCCCGCGGTTCCAGCAGATCGAGGTCGCACTCGTCGGCGAGCTCAAGCAGGTCGTGCTGGAGACCGCGGCGGAACGCGGCTGGGGGCTCGTCGGCCCGCCCGAGGTGGAGCTGTTCGTCGACGAGCACATGGGCAAGGGCGACCTCGACGTCGAGGCATCGCTGGTCGAGGGGGAAGAGAAGGTGGTCCCGACCCCGGCTCCGCACCCCGAGCGGGCCGAGCTGGTGATCCACGAGGCCGGCGCGACCCGCAGCGTGGCCGTCGACAAAGAGCTGATCACGATCGGGCGGCTGCCCGACTGCGACGTCGTCCTGGACGACAAGGGCGCCTCCCGCCGCCACGCACAGATCCGGTCGCAGGACGGCACCGCGACCCTGACCGATCTGGGCTCCACGAACGGCACCAAGCTGAACGGCGAGCGCGTGGGGTCGCGTTCGCTCACGGACGGCGATCGGATCACGATCGGGACCACGGTGATCGAGTTCCGGAGCGCGTGATGCTGGCCGACGGTGTCGAGCCGTTCGCGCTGTCCGGGTTGAAGTACGGGTTGTTCGCGCTGTTGTTCCTGTTCCTGTGGCGCTCGATGCGATGGGTCGTGCGGGGGCTCAACGTGGAGCGCACCCCGGTGCCCGCGGCGGCGGATCCGCGGCGCCGCGACCAGCCGGGACAACCGGTCGCCACCGCGCTGCTGGTCCAGGCCGACGGGGCGAAGGCCCGGTCGGTCCGTCTCGCCGGCAGCACGGTGGTCGGTCGCGCGATCGAGTGCGATCTGCGCCTCGAGGACACGTACGTCTCGCAGCAACACGCCCGGATCTTCGGGAAGAACGGTTCCTGGTACGTCGAGGATCTCGGATCCACGAACGGCACGTTCGTGAACGAGCAGCGCCTCGCCGCGCCGGCGATGCTGGCGCCGGGGGACCGGATCCGCGTGGGCACGACCGTGATGGAGCTCCGCCGATGAAGATCGATGCGGGCGTCGCGACGGACGTCGGCCGCGTCCGGGAAGGGAACGAGGACGCGTTCGCGATCGAGCCGCCGCTGTACGCGGTCGCCGACGGGATGGGCGGCCATCGCGGAGGCGAGGTCGCCTCCCAGCTGGCGCTCCAGACGATCGTCGAACGGTTCCGCGCCGGCCAGGGCTCGCTGGCCGACCAGGTCCAGGCGGCGAACCGAGCCGTCTACGAACGCTCCGCGACCGATCGGAAGGTCACCGGGATGGGCACGACGCTCACGGCGGCCACCGTGGCCGGGGACCGGGCGCACCTGGTGCACGTCGGCGACTCGCGGGCGTACCTGCTGCGCGCCGGCGCGCTCCGCCAGCTCACCGAAGACCACACGCTCGTGAACCGCATGCTCAAAGCCGGGGAGATCACCGAACGCGAGGCCGCGGTCCACCCCCATCGCAACGTGATCCTCCGGGCCCTGGGCCAGGACCCCGACGTCGCGATCGACGAGCAGGACGTCGGGCTGATCGAAGGAGATCGGCTGCTGCTGTGCTCCGACGGCCTGACGGTGATGGTTCCCGAGGACCAGCTCCAGGCGATCCTGGAGGCGACGGCCGGCGCGCCGCAGGAAGCGGCCGAACGGCTCGTCCGCGCGGCCAACGGCGCCGGCGGGATCGACAACATCACCGTCGTCGTGCTCGACGTCCTCGAAGGCGACCCGCCCGTGACCGGCGACGTCGACCACGACGCCTCGGCCCCCACCGACACGGTCTCGACCAGCGAGGAGGCGGCCGAGGCGTCGGCGATCGCCCGGCGACGCTGGTTCCGATGGGGGGCGATCGCGGTCGGCGTGGTGCTCGCGATCGTCGTGGGCCTCACCGGCCTGCGCGCGTGGCTCGACACGCGGTGGTACGTCGGGGTCTCGGACGGACACGTCGCGATCTTCCAGGGGATCCCGGCGGATCTGTTCGGGTTCGAGCTGTCGCGTGTCACCGAGCAGACCGACATCTCGGCAGCCGAGGTGATGGCGCTCCCCCTGTACGCCGAGCTCGAGCAGGGCATCAACGCGAACAGCCGCGAGGATGCGGCCATCCGCGTCGAACAGATCCGGAAGGACCTGCGCGCCGCGCAGCAACACAAGACCGGATCCGGCGGGGGGACCCCCTGAGCGCCGTCGCCGCGCCGGCGCACGCCGTGGAACGCCGGCGGCCCCGGAACGGCCTCGGCCTGCTGATCGTGGCGATCGTGGCCTCGCTCGTCGCGTACGCGCTCCAGGGGCTCGGCCTGCACGGGGAGCTCCCGCCCAACATGGCGATCTACGGCGTCGCGTTCGTGGGGGCGGCCGTCGGCGGCTGGTTCGCGATCCACGTCACGGCCAGGCACGCCGACCCGGTCCTGTACCCGGTGGCGATCCTGTTGGGCGGGCTGGGTCAGGCGATGCTCTACCGGCTCATGGACGAGCGCGGGAGCATCAACATCGCGCAGGACCAGGCGGCGTGGCTCGCGATCGGCCTCGTGTGCTTCGTGTTGACGCTCCTGCTGGTCCGCGACGTGCGACAGCTCGACGCGTTCACGTACACGATCGGGCTCGCCGGCATCGTCCTGCTCCTGCTCCCGATCGTGCCGGGGATCGGCTACGAGATCAACGGCGCCCGCCTGTGGGTCAACCTCGGCTTCATCCAGTTCCAGCCGGCCGAGTTCGGGCGCCTGCTGATCGTGATCTTCCTCGCCTCCTACCTCTCCCAGCGCCGCGAGCTGCTCGCCGCCGGCGTCGGCCGGTTCGGGCTGCCGCGGCTGAAGGACCTCGGGCCGCTGCTGCTCGCGTGGGGCGCGTCGCTCGCCGTGCTGTTCCTGGAGCGTGACATGGGCGCGTCGCTGCTGTTGTTCGGGGTGTTCGTCGTGATGCTCTGGGTCGCCACCGGGCGCTCCTCGTACCTCGTGCTCGGGCTGGTGCTCTTCGCGGTCGGCGCCTACCTCGGCTGGCTCACGTCTCCACACATCCAAGATCGCGTCGCGTACTGGATCCACGCGCTCGAGCCCGCGCGTGTCCAGGCGATCGGCTACGGCCAGCTGGCGCAGGGATGGTTCGCGTTCGCGTCCGGCGGCATGGTCGGCACGGGCCTCGGGCTCGGCTCGCCGACCCTGATCCCCTACGTCGGGAGCGACTTCATCCTGGCGGCCTTCGGCGAGGAGCTCGGGATGCTCGGCGTCGCGGCGGTGCTGCTGCTGTACCTCGTGGTGATCGGCCGCGGGCTGCGGATCGGCATCGACCGGCCCGACGCGTTCGGCAAGCTCCTCGCCGTCGGCCTTACAACGGTCGTCGGTCTCCAGGTGTTCGTGATCGCCGCCGGGGTGCTCCGGCTGATCCCGCTGACCGGCGTGCCGCTGCCGCTCGTGTCGTACGGAGGCACGAGCCGCGTCGCCACCTTCATCATCCTCGGACTGCTGATCCGCGCCTCCGCGGGCCAGTGGCTCCGCGAGGGACGTCGCGGCGATGGATAAGCAGATCCGCCGATTGGGGATCGCGTTCGTCGCGCTCTTCGCGGTGCTGTTCGCGCAGGTCGCCTACGTGCAGGTGTTCGCGGCCGACCGGATCGCGAACAACGACGCGAACGCCGCCCGCAAGATCCGCGCGCAGTACTCGGTCCAGCGCGGCGAGATCCTCGCGAGCGACAACCTGACGGTCCTGGCACGCAGCGTCGCGAACCCCGACACGGCCTCGCCGTTCCGGTACCTCCGCGAGTATCCCGAGGGCGAGCTCTACGGGCAGCTCACCGGCTACTACTCGCGGCTGTACGGCCTCAGCGGGCTCGAGGACGCGATGGATCCCTACCTGGCCGGCACCGCGCCGGAGTTCGCTGCGCAGAACCTCACCGACCTGATCCTCGGCCGGCCGAAGCAGGGCGGCACCGTCGTGACGACGATCGTGCCGAGGCTCCAGCAGACGGCGAAGAAGGCGCTCGGCTCGCTGAAGGGAGCGGTCGTGGCGCTCGATCCGCGCACCGGCGACATCCTCGCGATGTACTCGACGCCCGGGTTCGACCCCAACACCCTGTCGTCGGGAACGACGGACCAGATGAGCGCGGCGTGGCAGCGGTTGAACGCCGATCCCGGCAAGCCGCTGCTCTCCAAGGCGTTCCAGGAGCTCTACCTCCCGGGGTCGACGTTCAAGCTCGTGACGGCGTCGGCGGCGCTCGCGAACGGGTGGCCGCCCACGAAGACGTGGCCGAACCCGCACGTGCTGGACCTGCCGGGATCGCGGTCGACGCTGGAGAACTTCGGCAACGAACTCTGTGCCGGCGGGGCGAAGTTCGTCACGATGTTCGAGGCCTTCACGGAATCGTGCAACGTGACGTTCGGCATCATCGGGCAGTCGCTCGGACCCGAGAAGCTCTCGCGTCAGGCGCATGCGTACGGGTACTGTCAGACGCTCCCTGACACGAGCCCGGATTGCCTCGAGCCCACGATCCCGTTCATCCTGCCGTGGGCCTCGGGGCGGTTCCCCGCGCCCGAGTACTTCGCCGACAAGCGCTCGAAGGTCGCGACGTCGGCCGTCGGACTGGACAACGATCAACAGAACCCGCTCCAGCTGGCCCTCGTGTCCTCGGCGATCGCCGCCGGCGGCACGCTGTACGCGCCGCGGCTGGTGACGGAGGTCCGCGACAGCGCCGGCCTGCCCGTGAAGGAGTTCTCGCCGGCGATCTACGGCCACCCGATCTCGACGGCGAACGCGGCGTCGATGCGCGAGATGATGGTGAACGTCGTCGCCCACGGGACGGGCAGCGCGGCGCAGATCCCCGGCCAGACGATCGCCGGCAAGACGGGCACCGCGACGAACGGGAAGAACGTCCCGCCGAACGCGTGGTTCACCGCGTTCGCGCCGGCGGGACCCACGCAGACCCCTCGCATCGCGGTAGCGGTTATCGTGCTGGACGGCGGCAGCCTCGGCAACGAGGCCACCGGGGGCCGCGTCGCAGCGCCGGTCGCCAAGCAGGTGATCGAGGCATTCCTCGGGAGGTGACCGAACGAACGTGAACGGGTCCGTGCTTGCCGACCGCTACCGTGTCGAGGCGCGGATCGGCGCGGGCGGCATGGCCGAGGTCTTCCGCGGCTTCGATCCCGTGCTCGGCCGGACCGTCGCGATCAAGGTCCTGCTGCCCCAGTTCGCCCGCGACGCCGGGTTCGTGGCGCGCTTCCGGCGGGAGGCACAGGCGGCCGCTCGTCTCAACATCCCGAGCATCGTCGGCGTCTACGACACCGGCGCGGACGGCGACACCCAGTACATCGTGATGGAGTTCGTCGAGGGCCGGACCCTCGCCGAATTCCTGGCCGGCGGACGGCGGCCCACCCCGATCCAGGCCGTCGAGCTCACGCAGAAGATCGCGGCGGCGCTCGGCGCCGCGCACGAGCAGGGCATCGTGCACCGGGACATCAAGCCCGCGAACGTGATGGTCACGCGGGACGGCCAGGTGAAGGTCATGGATTTCGGGATCGCCCGGATCCGCACCGACATCACCGCGCCCCAGACGTCCTCGGTGATCGGCACGCCGACGTACCTGTCGCCCGAGCAGGCGCAGGGCCAGGCCGTCGACGCCCGCTCGGATCTGTACTCGCTCGGCTGCGTCCTCTACGAGTTGCTGGCCGGCTCGCCGCCGTTCACCGGCGACACGCCGGTCGCGATCGCCTACAAGCAGGTGAACGAGACGCCGATCCCGCCGTCGCAGCGCAACGCCGACGTGCCGCCGCGCCTGGACGCGGTGGTGATGAAGTGCCTCGCGAAGAACCCGGCGAACCGCTACCAGAGCGCCGGCGAGCTCTCGGCCGATCTGGAGCGTGTGAAGCAGGGGCAGGAGGTGGAGGCGACCCCGCTGATGCCGTCGGCCGGCGAGGCCACGCAGGTGATCGCACGGCCGCAGGCGACGCAGGTGATGCCGCCGCCCGAGCCGGAGGGGTCGTCGCGGAAGGTGTGGCTCGGGGTCCTGATCGGGGTCCTCGTCGTCGGGCTGCTCCTCGGGGGCGGCTACCTCCTGTCGCAGGTGCTGAAGAACAAGGACCAGGCGGTGGCGTTCGGGATGCCCAGCGTGCAGGGCCTCACGCTCCAGCAGGCCACCGACACGTTGACGAACCAGTACGGCTTGGTCGTCGCCGATCCGCCGACGAAGAAGGCGACCGACGCCTCGCCGCCACAGACGGTGCTCGACCAATCGCCGGCCTCCGGCACCCTGGTGCACCGTGGGGACACGGTGATGCTCACGATCGCGGTCCCCGTGAAGCAGGTCGAGGTGCCGGACCTGACGTGCATGACGCTCGCCGACGCGCAGACCGCACTCACGACCGCGCACCTCGTGCTGGGCAGCAAGACGACGACGCCGAGCGACGCCTGTCCCGCCGGCGCGGTCGTCGATCAGTCGGTCGCCCCGGGAACGAAGGTCGACCGGAACTCGCTCGTCAACGTGACCGTCGCCTCCGGTCCGGCGACGATCACGCTGGACGACTACACGTGCCAGACGCTCGTGTCGGCCCAGAACCAGCTCCAGAAGCTCGGGCTGAAGGTCGCCTTCGGCGGCACGGAGCCGACGCTTCCCCAATGCCCGAACCCGACCCGTGTCGTGTCCCAGAACCCCGCCGCCGGGTCCTCCGTCAAGGTCGGCGATACCGTCACCCTGTTCACGGGCGAGACGAGCTCGCCGACGGAGACCCCGTCCCCGTGACCACCTGGTACGCGACCGAGTCGTTCACGGACCCGGAACGCGAGATCCTCGCGCGGCACTGTACGAACCTCGACGGGCCGGTGTTCGCCCTCGTGAACCTGCCGGAGGCCGTGAAGGGAGCGCTGTTCGCGCGCTACTCACGCTCGACGAAGTCGCTCCGCCGGCTGTTCCTCGACGAGTTCGCCGAGGACGTGGCCGGCGCCGGCCCGAACGCCACGGTCGGCGCCGCGCGCGCCGAACGGCTCTACGACCGTGTGTTCGTGGAGTACGGGGACGATTCCGTGGCGCAGCTCGGCGGGGTGCACCTCGCGTGCGAGCAGTCCTCGCAGCTGCTCGCGAAAGCCCTCGAGTGGGGACGGATCGCGGCCTACCTCGAACAGTCGACCCGATACATGCGCTACGACGACCGGCCGCAGGGGCGGTGGCGCGCCACCGTCCCGCCCGAGATCGAGGGGACGCAGCTCGAGGAACGCTACGTCGCGTTCCTGGACGACACGTTCACGGTCTACGGGCGGATGTTCGATCGGTTGGAGCCCTGGTTCCGCGACCGCTTCCCCCAGCAGTCCGGAGACTCGGACTTCCTCTACGGGCAGACGATCCTCGCGAAGACGTGCGACACGCTGCGGATGATCCTGCCCGCCGGCACGCGCTCGAACGTCGGCATCTACGCGACCGGGCAGTCCTACGAGCAGCTGCTGATGCGCCTCGCGCAACATCCGCTCGCCGAGATGCGGGGATACGGAGAACTGATGAAGGCCGAGCTCCGCAAGGTGATCCCCGAGTTCCTCAAGCGCGTGGACCTGCCCGACCGCGGCCTGGCATGGTCCTCCTACTGGCGCGACGTCCGGGAGCGGACGCAGGAGCTTGCCGCCAAGCTCGTCGGCGACGTCCGGCCCGAGCCGCGTGAAGAAGTCAGCTTGGTTGACCATGACCCGGAGGGGGAGCTGAAGGTGACGGCGGCGGTCCTGTACGCCGCGACCGACCTCCCCGACGATCAGCTGCTCGCCACCGTCCGTGCCATGCGCCCGCAGGACCGCGCGGCGATCCTGGCGGCGTCCGTCGGCGACCGGACGAACCGGCGCCACAAGCCGGGCCGGGCGTGGGAGCGGACCGACTACCGGTTCGACGTCGTGTGCGACTACGGGGCGTTCCGCGACCTCCAGCGGCACCGTCCGCTCACGATCGAATGGCAGCGGCTCACGCCGGCGCTCGGCTACGACGTGCCCGTCGAGATCGACGAGGCCGGCTTGCGGCCGGAATGGGAGCGCGCGATGGAACGGTCCCGCGAGACCCACGACCAGCTCGCCGCAGGCGGCCTGCTCGATGCGGCGCAATACGCCGTGGCGATGGCGTACCGGATCCGGTTCGTGATGCAGATGACGGCGCGCGAGGCGATGCACCTGACGGAGCTCCGGTCGCAACCCCAGGGCCATCCCGTCTATCGGCGCGTCGCGCAGGCGATGCATCGCGAGATCGCGGCCGTGCATCCGGGGATCGGCGCGGCGTTCACGTTCCTGAGCCAGGACGACGTCGACCTGGAACGCCTCGAGGCCGAGCGGCGATCCGAACGGCGGCGCGAGGCGACGGGGAGCGCGTAGGGCCGACCGGAAGGGCGCCGGCCCGGTCGGGCGTTCCGCGGGTCCGGTACCCTGGAAGCTCCCATGACTCGTGACGCAACGTTCCTGCTTGCGCTCATCCTGTTCGCGTTCGCGGCGCTGGCCGTCGGCGTGAGCGGCTGGGTGCTGTGGACGCGCGATCACCGGCTCGCGAAGGCGGCGAGCGCCGCGGGACCCGCGGCACATCCCGAGGTCGTCGAGGAGCGCTGATGCTCGAGCTCCTCGACCTGCGCGAGCGGGGCGGGCGGCTCGAGCCCTCGAAGCTCGAGATCGACCCCGCGACCACCGAGACCGTCCGCTCGATCCTGCAGAGCGTCTTCATCGAGGGTGACGAGGTCCTCATCGAGCTCGCGAAGCAGTTCGACGGCGCCGATCTGTCCGAACGCGGCATCCTCGTGACCGACGAGGAGTTCGACCGGGCCGAGCACGAGGTGCCGGCCGAGCTGCGCACCGCGCTCGACGAGCTGATCGCGCGCCTGCACCGCTACTGCGACCGGCAGATCCCGACCGAGTGGTGGGAGGAGCACGACGGCGTCCGCTACGGAGAGATCGTCCGGCCACTGGACACGGTCGGCTGCTACGTCCCGGGTGGCCGCGCGAAGTACCCCTCGACGGTGTGCATGACGGTGGTGCCGGCGATCGTCGCCGGCGTCCGGGAGATCGTCCTGTGCACGCCGCCGCAACGCGATGGGACGATCCACGCGCCGGTCCTGTACGCGGCCCGGAAGGCCGGCGCCACGTACGTCGCGAAGACCGGCGGCGCACAGGCCGTGGCGGCCATGGCCTACGGCACCGAATCGATCCCGTCGGTCGACCGGATCGTCGGTCCCGGCAACGTGTACGTGACCGAGGCGAAGCGCCAGGTCGCGGGGTTCGTGGGCATCGATGGGCTGGCCGGGCCGTCCGAGCTGGCGATCGTCGCGACCGGCGAGGTCGATCCGCGGATGGCCGCGCTCGACCTGATCGCGCAGGCCGAGCACGACCCGGAGTCGCGGACCTTCTTCATCACCCCCGACGCCGCACTCGCCGAGAAGGTCGATGCGGCGCTCGAGGACGAGCTCGCGCACGCCGGCCGCCGGGAGATCGTCGATCAGGCGATCGGCCACACGAAGCTCGTCCTGGTGCGCGACCTCGAGCACGCGGCCGACGCCGTGAACGACGTCGCCGCCGAACACCTGCTCGTGCTGCTGGACGATCCGGCGGGATTCCTACCGAGCGTGCGGAACGCGGGCGCGATCTTCCTCGGGCCCTGGACCGCCGTCCCGTTCGGCGACTACGGCGTCGCCTCGAACCACGTGCTGCCGACGGCGGGGACCGCGCGCTTCGCGAGCGGCCTGCGCGCGGCCGACTACGTGACCGTCTCGTCGGTCCTCGAGATGTCGGCGGACGCGGCGTTCCGGTTCACGCCCGGCACCTCGGCGATCGCGATGGCCGAAGGCCTGGTCGGACACGCGAGGGCGATGGACGCGCGGGCCGACGAGGCGCGGCCGCGATGACCGCCCGCCCACGGAAGGGGCTCCGCGACGTCGACCCCTACACCTCGCCCCAGCTCGACGTGGCCGCGCGCCTCAACACGAACGAGAGCCCGCACCCACTGCCGGCCGGGTTCTTCGAGCAGCTCGCCGACGTCGTTCGCGACCTGCCGCTGAACCGCTACCCCGACCCGATGGCCACGCGGCTCCGCGAGGAGCTCGCGTCGGCGACCGACCACCCCGTCGCCGGCGTCTGGGCCGCGAACGGCTCGAACGAGATCTTGCACCAGCTGCTGCTCGCCTACGGCGGGCCGGGACGCACCGCGATGACCTTCGAACCCACGTATCAGCTCCACGGCAGGCTCTGCTGGATCACGCACACCGCGATCGCGCGTGGGGCTCTCCCGCCCGACTTCGTCCTGACCGACGAACAGGTGCGGCAGGCCGGCGACGCGCGTCCCGACGTCGTGTTCGTCTGCTCGCCGAACAACCCGACCGGCAACGCGCAACCCGTCGGGATCGTGCGCGACCTGGCCGAGGCGCTTCCAACGTCCCTGATCGTCGTCGACGAGGCGTACATCGAGTTCGCCGACGCGCCGACGGCGACCACGCTGCTCCCGACCCACGAGAACGTCGCGGTCGTCCGGACGTTCAGCAAGGCCTTCGCGATGGCCGGCGCACGGATCGGCTACGTCCTGACGTCGCCGCGGCTCGTCGAGGATCTCGGCCGCGTCCGCCTGCCGTACCACCTGTCGTCCCTGACGCAGGCGGCCGGCATCTGCGCGTTGCACCATCGGCCGGAGGCGCTGGCGTTGATCGCGGCGATACGGGTGCAGCGCGATCGCATCGCCGCCGGGCTCGCCTCGATCGAGGGCGTCACCGTCTACCCTTCGGATGCGAACTTCGTCCTGTTCGTGCCACCGGGAGACGCGCGCGCTCTCTGGAGGCGGCTGCTCGATCGCGGCGTGTTGATCCGCGACATGACCGCCGTCGTGCCGAACGCCTTGCGGGTGACCGCCGGATCCGAACACGAGACGGATCTGTTCCTGAAGGCCGCGAAGGGATCCCTCACCGGATGACGGAGGCGCCGCGCTCGGCCACGGTCACCCGAACCACGAAGGAGACGGACGTGCGGGTCGAGCTCATGCTGGACGGCGCCGGAACGTCGGTCGCGACCACCGGGATGCCGTTCTTCGATCACATGCTCCAGCAGCTCGGCACGCACGGGGGCTTCGACCTGTCGGTCTCGTGCGACGGCGACCTCGCGGTGGACGGGCATCACACGGTGGAGGACTGCGGGCTGGCCGTGGGACAGGCGCTGAAGGACGCGCTCGGCGACAAGGCGGGCGTGCGACGGTTCGCCTCCATCGTGGTGCCGCTGGACGAGGCGGCCGTGGAGGTCGCGCTGGACCTCAGCGGGCGGACCTTCGTCGTCCACGACGTGCCGGTCCCGGCCGAGATGATCGGCACCTTCGACACGGGGCTGGTCGAGGACTTCGTGCGGGCGTTCGCTCAGGCCGCGGAGCTGACCGTCCACGTCCACCTGCGCGGCGGCCGGTCGCCCCACCACGTCGTCGAGGCGGAGTTCAAGGCGCTCGCGAAGGCCCTGCGCGACGCCTGCTCGCTGACCGGGCAGGCCGGGGTCCCCAGCACGAAAGGAACGCTGTGAGCGCGCGGATCGCCGTCCTCGACTACGGGATGGGCAACCTCCATTCCGTCGCCCGCGCGCTCGACCGGGTGGGCGCCGACGTCGTGGTCACGGCGCGAGCGACGGAGGTCGCGGACGCGGACGCCCTGGTGATCCCGGGGGTCGGGCAGTTCGGGGCATGCATGCGGGCGCTGCGGGCCGCCGGGCTCGAGGACGGCGCCCGGGGGTTCATCGCCGCCGGCAGGCCGGTCTTCGGCGTGTGCGTCGGGATGCAGGTCCTGTTCGAAGGGAGCGACGAGGACGCAGAGGCGGGGCTCGGCGTGCTGCCCGGCCGCGTGCGACGGCTCCCGCCGACGGTCAAGGTTCCCCACACGGGATGGAACACGGTCGCGTGGACCGGAAGGCGCCACCCGTACGCGGCCGGGATCCCCGACGGCACCGCCTTCTACTTCGTGCACTCGTTCGCGCCGGGCGTCGACGATCGGACCGTCGGCGTGAGCGAACACGGCCGCGTCTTCGCGGCGGCCGTGAGCGAGGGCGGCGTCTTCGCGACCCAGTTCCACCCGGAGAAGTCGGGCGAGGCGGGGCTCCAGCTCTACGAGAACTTCGTGAAGGCGGTGAACGCGGCGTGATCGTGATCCCCGCGATCGACCTGCGCGGCGGCAGGGCCGTGCGCCTGCTCCGCGGCGACCCGCACGAAGAGACGTCCTACGACGACGACCCGGTGGCGGTCGCGGTCCGCTTCCAGGAGGAGGGCGCCCGGCGCCTGCACGTGGTGGATCTGGACGCCGCGCTCGACGCCGGCGGCGACAACCGCGAGGTGATCCGCCAGATCTGCTACTCGGTCGTGCTGCCCGTTCAGGTCGGCGGCGGCCTCCGCACGCTCGAGGACATCGCGGCGGTGCTGGAGCTGGGAGCGGGTCGCGCGATCCTGGGGACGACCGCGGCGCTGGATCCGGCGTTCGTCGCGCGCGCCGTGGAGGAATTCGCCGAACGGATCCTCGTGGCCGTGGACGTCCGTGGCGGCCACGCGATGGTGAAGGGCTGGACCGAGGAGGGACCGGCCCTCGAGGAGGTCTTCCCCTCGCTGAACGAGGCCGGCACGCCGCGCTACCTCGTCACCGCGATCGCGCGCGACGGAACGCTGGACGGGCCGGACCTCCGTCTGTACCGCCACGTCCTCACGCTCACCGACCGGCCGGTGATCTCCGCCGGCGGCGTGCGGACCGCGGACGACATCTGGGAGCTCCGCGATCTCGGACTCGAGGCCGCGGTGACCGGCAAGGCGCTCTACGAGAAGACGCTGAAGCTGTCGCAGGTGATCCGAGGATAGCGATGCTGGCCAAGCGCGTGATCCCGTGCCTGGACGTCGACGCCGGCCGCGTGGTGAAGGGTGTCCGGTTCCAGGACCTGCGCGACGCCGGCGACCCGGTGGAGCTCGCGGCGCGCTACGACGCCGACGGGGCAGACGAGCTCGTGTTCCTGGACATCACGGCGACCGTCGAAGGCCGGGGTGCGACGCTCGACGTCATCTCCCGCACTGCGGAGCAGGTCTTCATCCCGCTCACGGTCGGCGGCGGCGTCCGTACCGAAGACGACGTCCGGACGCTGCTCCGGGCGGGCGCCGACAAGGTCTCGCTGAACAGCGCCGCGGTTCGCGATCCCCGACTGCTCTCGCGGTGCGCGGACCGTTTCGGCGCCCAGTGCGTCGTGATCGCGATCGACGCGAAGGCGGACGGCGCCGGCGGCTGGCGGGTGTTCGTCGACGCCGGCCGCACACCCGCCGACCGCGACGTCGTCGAGTGGGCGGCGGAGGCGACGAGGGAGCGCGGCGCGGGCGAGATCCTGCTGACCTCGATGGATCGCGACGGGACCGGCGAGGGCTTCGACCTGGACCTGCTCCGCGCCGTCGCCGCGGCCACGAACGTGCCGCTGATCGCGAGCGGCGGCGCCGGGGAAGTGCGCCACTTCGCCGACGGCCTGCGCGTCGCCGACGCGGTGCTGGCGGCGAGCCGGTTCCACGACGGCGATCTCTCGATCGCGCAGGTGAAGGACGCGCTCGCCGACGCCGGGATCGCGGTGCGGCGATGAACCTCGACGACCTCGCCTTCGACGATCGCGGTCTGATCCCGGTCGTCGCGCAGGACGCCGACAGCGGCGAGGTCCTGATGCTGGCGTGGGCGAACCGGGAGGCGCTCGAACGCACGCTCGCGGAGGGCCGCATGGTCTACTGGTCGCGGTCGCGACAGGAGCTCTGGCGCAAGGGCGACACGTCCGGCCACGTCCAGCACCTCGAGGCGCTCAGCATGGACTGCGATGGCGACGCCGTGCTCGCGCGTGTCCATCAAGTGGGCGCCGCCTGCCACACCGGCGAACGGTCGTGCTTCCACCGGCGCCTCACCGAGCCTGCGCCGGAGCGACGATAGACTCGCCGCCTCCATGCTGAAGCTCGTCCTTCCCAAGGGATCGCTCGAGGCACAGACGCTCCGGCTGTTCGACGATGCCGACCTCCGCGTTCGCCGGAGCTCGGAGCGCGACTACCACGGCTCGATCGACGACGACCGCGTCGAGCAGGTGTCGATCCTTCGGCCGCAGGAGATCCCGCTCTACGTGCAGGACGGGCTGTTCGACATCGGGATCACGGGCCAGGACTGGATCGCGGAGACGGGCGCCGACGTCGAGGTCCTGACCGCGCTGCCGTATGCACGGTCCGGGACCGGCCACGGGACGCGGATCGTGCTCGCGGTGCCGAACGACCATCCGGCGAACACCGCGGCGGAGATCCCACCCGGGACCCGGATCTCGACGGAGTTCGTCGAGCTGACGAAGCGGTACTTCGCGGAACTCGGGATCGACGTGAAGGTCAGCTGGTCCTACGGCGCCACCGAGGCGAAGGTGCCGCAGATCGTCGACGCGATCGTGGACGTGACCGAGACGGGCTCCACGTTGCGGGCGCACGGGATGAAGATCCTGGAGACGCTGCTGACCTCGGATCCGGTCCTGATCGCGAACCACGCCGTCGCGGCGGACCCCGTCAAGCGCGCGGCGATCGACGATCTCATCACGCTGCTCCGCGGGTCGCTGGAGGCCGAGGGCCGGGTGCTGATCAAGCTGAACGTGGCCGCCGAGCGTCTGGACGCCGTGATCGCGATGGTCCCGTCGATGAAGGCGCCGACGGTGTCGCAGCTCTCCGACGGTGGCTTCGCGGTCGAGGCCGTCGCCGACAAGCGGGGGGTGAACCGCCTGATCCCGCAGCTGAAGGCGGCCGGCGCGACCGACATCCTGGAACTCCCGATCTCGAAGATCGTGCCGTAGCGATGCGCCGCGTCGCCGTCGTCGTGGCCGTCCTCGTGCCGGCGCTCGTGCTCGCGCTGGCCGCGAGCGCCGCTCCCGGGTCGCTGGATCGCCGGTTCGGCGGCGACGGCATCGTCACCGCGTTCACCGGCGGCGCCGTGGCGACCGCCGTGGGCATCGACCACGAGGGACGGATCGTCGTCGCCGGCTCCACGACGGACGCCGGCGTCGACGTCGCGGTCGCGCGGCTGCGACCCAACGGCACGTTCGATCCCACGTTCGGCCAGGCGGGGAAGGTCCGGGTCGATCTCGGCGGCGCGGATGACGCGTTCGACCTGGCGATCGGGCCCGGCGACGGGATCGCGATCGCCGGGCGGACCTCCTCGACCGCGGGAGCTCGCATGTTCGTGCTGCGACTGAACGCGTCCGGCGCGCCGGTCCCGACGTTCGGCACGAACGGCGTCGCCTTCGTCGGGTTCGGCTGGAGCCTCCAGGGCGCCAACGCCGTCGCGTTCGCCCGGAAGGGACGACTCGTGCTCGGCGGCTACACGTCGAACGGCTCGGCGATCCGCTCGGCGGTGGCGCGGCTGCTGCCCGACGGGACGCTCGATCCGGGCTTCGGCGGCGACGGGCGCGTCACGCTGAACCTGTCCGCCGCCGGCGACCAGGTGAACGATCTCCTCGTCCTGCCCGGCGGCCGCATCGTGGCGGCGGGATCCGCCGACGTCGGGCTCCAGCCGCAGGTGGCGCTGTTCCGGCTCAACGCCGACGGATCGCTCGACACCAGCTTCGGAGCCTCGGGCGGCGTGACGAGGACGGACCTCGGCCCGGGACCCGACGCGGCGAACGCGCTCGCGATGACCGCCGATCGCCATCTCGTCGTCGCGGGCCTCGCCGGCAACGGCGGAAGGAACGACTGGGGTGTCGCCCGCTACGGCGCGGGGGGGCATCTCGACCCCACGTTCGGCGCGGGGGGCGTCGCCGTGGTGCCGTTCACGGCGGCGTTCGACGAGGCCCTCGCGGTCGTTCCCACGGGCACACGCCTCGTGATCGTCGGTCGGATCCACACGGCCGCCTCGGGCGACGATGCGGGGGTGATCAGGCTGGGCGTTGACGGCCACCTCGACCCCACCTTCGGCTCCGGAGGGGTGGTGCGCGTCGACCTCGCGGGATCGACGGACGTCGCGCGCGCGGTCGCCCTCCAACCGAACGGCCGGATCGTGATCGCGGGCGAGGGCCGGCGTGGTGGCGTCCCTCGCTTCCTGATCGCCCGCCTGCTCGGCACCTGAGCCGGCGGCTCCTTGACCCGGAGCGGCCTGACCTGCGAAGATGAGCCATGTTTGAACGGCCGTTCAAAGGCGTAGGTACCTAGCGGCGCGTGCCGCGGCCGAGCCCGGCCGCTGGCGCGCCCCCGACCTCCCGGCTTGCCGGGAGGTTTTTCTCTCTCCAGGAACGGGGCAACGGACAGGCAAGGAACGGGAGGAATGATGACGATCCAGGAGATCCGGAGCGAGGCGACGGCGCTGGCGCGCCGCTGGGAATCCGATGCGCGGTGGCGCGGCGTGCACCGTCCGTACGGGCCCGAGGACGTCGTTCGGCTCCGCGGCCGGATCCGCGAAGACCGCGGGTTCGCCCGGGCGGCCGCCGAGCGGCTGTGGTCTCTCGTCACGACCGAGGACTTCGTGGCCGCCCTGGGGTGCATGACCGGCGGCCAGGCGGTCGAGTGCGCGAAGGCCGGCCTGCGCGCGGTCTACCTCTCGGGATGGCAGGTGGCCGCCGACGCGAACATCGCCCAGCACACGTATCCGGATCAGTCCCTGTACCCGGTGAGCTCCGTGCCGGCGGTCGTCCGCCGGGTGAACAACGCACTGCGGCGCGCCGACCAGATCGCCTGGTCGGAAGATCAGGACGCGGATTACCTGCTACCGGTCGTCGCCGACGCCGAAGCCGGGTTCGGCGGTCCGCTCAATGCCTTCGAGCTCATGACCGCGATGATCGAGGCCGGCGCCGCGGGCGTGCACTTCGAGGACCAGCTGTCGTCCGAGAAGAAGTGCGGGCACCTGGGCGGGAAGGTCCTGGTCCCCACCCAGCAATTCGTCCGGACCCTCGTCGCGGCGCGCCTGGCGGCCGACGTCCTGGACGTGCCGACCGTGCTCATCGCGCGCACGGACGCGCTGGGTGCGACGCTCCTCACATCGGACGTCGATCCGCGCGACCATGCGTTCGTCGACGGGGAACGCACCGACGAGGGGTTCTTCCGCGTCAGCGGCGGCTTGGACGCGGCCGTCGCGCGTGCGATGGCGTACGCGCCGTACTGCGATCTGCTGTGGTGCGAGACCTCGACGCCGGACCTGGACGACGCGCGTGCGTTCGCCGACGCCGTGCACGCGGCCTTCCCCGACAAACCGCTCGCCTACAACTGCTCGCCGTCGTTCAACTGGAGGCGGCACCTCGACGACGGCGCGATCGCGACGTTCCAGAAGGAGCTGGGCGCGATGGGCTATCGCTTCCAGTTCATCACGCTGGCCGGGTTCCACGCGTTGAACGCCGGCATGTTCGACCTCGCGAAGGGCTACGCCGATGAGGGCATGCCCGCATACGTGAAGCTCCAGGAGCGCGAGTTCGCGCTGGAAGGCGACGGCTACACCGCGGTGAAGCACCAGCGGGAGGTCGGCACCGGCTGGTTCGACCTGGTGTCGCGGGCCGTCGGAGGCTCGGCCACGCTCGCGCTCGAGGGCTCGACGGAGGCCGCGCAGTTCTGACGTAGGCTCCCCGGCATGTCGGGGAGGTTGCAGGGCGCCATCGCGGCCGCGGTCACGCCGCTGCGCGACGAGGGCCGATCCATCGACGAGCCGGCGATCGAACGTCTGGTGGGTTTCCTGGCGGCCGGCGGCCTCGAGGGCGCGCTGATCGGCGGCACCACCGGCGAGGGCGTCCTGCTCCACCTCGACGAACGCCGTCGCCTCGCCGACCGTTCCCTCGCCGCGCGACCTCCGGGCTTCGCGATCGCCGTGCACGCCGGGGCGCAAAGCACCCAGGACACCGTCGCGCTGGCGGCACACGCCCGCGACGCCAGCGCCGACGCCGTCGCCGTCATCGCTCCCCCGTACTTCCCGCTCGACCCGGACGAGTTGTTCGCCCACCTCCTCGCCGCGGCGCGAGCCGCGCGACCGCTGCCGTTCTACGTCTACGAGTTCGCCGGCCGCAGCGGCTACGCGATCCCCGTCCCGGTCATCGAACGGCTGCACGACGCCGCCGACAACCTCGCCGGGCTGAAGGTCTCCGACACGCCGTTCGACGCGGTGCGCCCGTACCTGCTCGAGGGACTCGACCTGTTCATCGGGTCAGAGCCGCTCGTGCTGGAAGGCCTCGAAGCCGGCGCCGTCGGCGCCGTCTCCGGCCTCGCGACCGCATGGCCGCAGATCGTCGCGTCGCTCGTGCACGACCGCAGCGCGGAGGCGGGACGGCGGGTGGCCGCCCTCCGTAGCGGCCTGACGGACATCCCCTTCCACGCCGCGTTGAAGCGGGTCCTGGTCGACGCCGGCGTGCTCGGGGTGCCCGATGTGCGCCCGCCCCTCCGTGGACTGACGGACGGCGAGCGCGTCGTCTTGCGCGACGTCGTCGCCCATCTCTAGGGTCAAGGTGTGACCGGCGCACCGATCGTCCTGGTTCCCGGGTTCTGGCTCGGCGCGTGGGCGTGGGACGACGTCGCCGCCGCCTTGCGCGCCGATGGACACGTCGTCACGGCCGTGACGTTGCCCGGCCTCGAGTCGGTCGACGCCGACCGGTCGAGCGTCACGTTATCGAACCATGTCGATGCGATCTGCGACGCGGTCATGGCCGCGGGGACCCCCGTCGTGCTCGCCGTGCACAGCGCTGCGGGGTACTCCGGCTACGCGGCGAGCGATCGCGTCCCCGGGTCGATCGCGGCGATGGTCTACGTCGACACCGGCCCGGGCAAGGGCGCGATGGATGCCGAGCTGGATTCCGTGGAGGTGCCCATGCCCTCACCGGAGGAGCTCAGGGAGAACGAGAACCTCGACGGTCTCACGGATGAGCAGCTCGAAACCTTCCGGCGTCACGCCGTGCCCGAGCCGGGTGGCGTGCTGCGTGAGGGGCTGGAGCTGACCAACGACGCCCGCCTCGACCTGCCGAGCACCGTCATCTGCACCGGATACACGTCTCAGCAGTACAAGGAGGCGGTCGAGGAGGGCCAGGAATGGCTCGCCGGTCTGGCCGAGCTGCACGACATCACGTGGATCGACCTGCCGACCAGCCACTGGCCGATGTGGTCGCGTCCTCGCGAGCTCGCCGGGATCATCGGCGACGTCGCGAAGGCCCACGCTTAGCCGGGCGGTGCGGGCAGCTCGACCTCGGTCGGTTCAACGTCGGTGCGCTCGCCGGCGTCGGCCTCGAGCGGGAGCCGGACCTCGAAGGTCGTGCCGGTCGCGTCCGGCTCGGGCGCCACGATGCGGACCGTGCCGCCGTGCGCCCGCACGATCGCGGCGACGATCGACAGACCGAGTCCGGCGCCGCCCGTCGAACTCGACCGGGATGGATCGCCTCGGAAGAACCGCTCGAAGACCTGGCTCGCGACCTCGGGATCGAGCCCCTCGCCCTCGTCGTGCACGGAGAGCACCCCATCGGGACCGTCTGCCCGCACGCGGACCTGGATGGGCGTCGTCGGCGGCGTGTGGACGCGCGCGTTCTCCAGCAGGTTGTCGATGATCTGGCGGATACGGAGGTCGTCTCCGCGGACCTCGACCTCGCCGTCGGCCTGCAGCTCCACCGGCCGGTCCGGATCGATCGCTCGCGCCGCGTCCACCGCCTCGCCGACGACCCGGGTCAGATCGACCGGGTCGCGCTCGAGCGGCCGGCCCTCGTCCAGTCGCGCGAGCAGGAGGAGGTCGTCGACCAGCACTCCCATCCGTGCCGCCTCGGCCTCGATGCGGGCCATCGACATCTCCAGATCTTCCGGTCGTGAGTCCGCTCCGCGACGGAAGAGCTCCGCGTAGCCGCGGATCGACGTGAGCGGTGTGCGGAGCTCGTGCGACGCATCCGCGATGAACGTCCGGAGCCGCTCCTCGGACCGACGTCGTTGATCGAAGGCCGCCTCGATCTGCGCGAGCATCGCGTTCAACGCCAGGCCGAGCCGTCCGACCTCCGTCCGCTGGTCGGCAGGCTCGACCCGGCGTGACAGGTCGCCCGCCGCGATGGCGCCGGCGGTCACGCCGATCCCCTCGAGCGGCCGCAGGCCGATGCGGACCAGCCACGACGCCAGCGCGGCGACGGTGAGCAGCACCACGAGGCTGACCAGCAGCTGGACGCCCAACAGCCGGTGCAGCGTCGCGAACGTCTCGCCGACCGGGATCGCGATGACGAGCGTCCCGGGCTCACGCGCCGTGCCGCGTGCCAGCACGCGGTACGTCGTGGCGCCGTCGGTCGAGGGCGCCGTGAAGATCGTCGTCGTTCCCGGCGACGAGGAGTTCGGGAGGCCGTCGGGGAGCGCCGGCGGCGAATAGCCGCTGCCGCCCAGGAAGCGGCCCGCGACGTTCCCCCCGTGGTCGTCACAGAAGCCGATGTAGGTGGACAGCGGGAGCTCGCCGGGACCTGGTCCGCCGCCGTCCCCAGGCGCGAACCGCACGGCGGCGGCCAGTTGCTGATCGACCCGCTGGAGGAGGAAGTCGCGGAGCTCGTGATAGACGGCGACGTTGGCGACGAACAGCCCCGCGCCCACGAGGGCGACGGTCACGATCAACAGGCGAGCGCGGAGGGACATCGTCAGCCTCGCGGCAGCCGGAGCGTGTACCCCACACCGCGCACGGTGTGGATCAGGTGCGGCTCGTTCGCGTCGACCTTCCGCCGGAGGTAGCTGATGTACGTCTCGACGATCGACGCGTCGCCCCCGAAGTCGTAGTGCCACACGTGATCGAGGATCTGGTCCTTCGAGAGCACGCGACGCGGGTTCAGCAGCAGGAACCGCAGCAGGTTGAACTCGGTGGGCGTGAGCTCGATCCGATCCTCGGCGCGCCAGACCTCGTGCGCGTCCTCGTCCATCTCCAGATCCTCGAAGCGCAGCCGCCCACCGCCGGCTTCACCCACCTGCGCCCGGCGCAGGATCGCCCGGATCCGCGCGATCAGCTCCTCCAGGCTGAACGGCTTCGTGACGTAGTCGTCCCCGCCGATCGACAGCCCGCGGACCTTGTCCTCGGTGGCGTCGCGCGCGGTCAGGAAGAGCACGGGAACGCGTCGCCCGCCGTCCCGGAGCCGGCGTTGCACCTCGAAGCCATCGACGTCGGGGAGCATCACGTCCAGCACGATCAGCTCCGGCCGGAACGACTCCACCAGCGGAGCGACGTCGTGGCCGGTGCCGGCGGTGGCGACCTCGAAGCCTTCGTACCGGAGCGCGGTACTCACGAGGTCGGCGATCGCCGGCTCGTCGTCCACGACCAGGACGCGCGGACCGCTCATGGGCGGTGCCGGCTCGGTCGGAGCGGCGGGCGGCGACATCGGTCCGTCCTCAGCCTTCGTCCGGCGGCGTCGAGGCGGGCGGCTCGGCCGCCGCCACCGGCGGCTCGGGTGCGACAACGGGCGGCGCGCCTCCGAGGTCGGTCGAGCGCCGGACGAACTCCTCGCGCTCGAGCTCGCCGCGCGCGTAGCGGATCCGGAGCTCCTCCATCGCCGGATCACGAGCCGGTGGTCCCGCCACGGCCGCGACCGGCGTCCCACGATGAGACGTGAGGTACAGGACCGCCCAGACGACGACACCGATCACGATCAGGAACAGCAACAACGGGACGGCGAAGTAGAAGACCGACCACCCGTGGTGCATGTGCTGCGCGGGCGGGAAGCCCGGACCGTAGTGACCCATCGCGCGCTACCTCCTTCGTCCAAGCCGATCCGATCAGTGCCGCAAGTGCAACACGGCAACCTGGGAGCCGGCTGAGAACCCTCTCTGCGTTCGGTCAGCATCAACCCTTCGTGAACAGGAGATGCATCTCCACCGTTCCGGCGTCCGCGATGGACAGCACGAGGAAACCGGTCGGCGGAGTGATCTGATAGTCCGCGAGCGCCACGTCGAGACTGGCGATCGCCTCGATCCGGTCGCCCGACCACTGGGCCGTGATCGGGACCTGGACACCCTTCGTCACGCCGTGCAGCGTCAGGTCGCCGGTGGCGGTGACGTGGATCTGTTGACCCTGGGTCGGCTTCGTCCCGACCTCGATCGGCTGCGTCAGCTTGAAGGTCGCGGTCGGGAACCGATCGGTCTCGAGGCCGCGGCTGCGGAGCTGGTTATCCCGGCGGTCGTCGTCGCTCTGGAGGCTCGTCATGTCGACGCTCACCGACAGATCGGTGATGGTCGTGCCGGCGATCGTCATCGAGCCGGTGACCTTCTGCGTCCGCCCGACCGCCGTGTTCGCTCCGATCCCGGACAGCTGCTCCTGGACGCGATAGCCCGCGAACGTCGAGGTGCCCTCGGCGAGCGATCCCGTCGAGTCGTCGATGATCCAGGTGCCGTCCAGGCTCGCGGGCGCGGCGCCGCTGGCCGAGCCCGCGGGCGACAGGCTCGGGCTGGAGAGGCTCGCCGCCTCCGGCGTGCTCCCGCCGAAGACCTGCCAGAGGAGGGATCCGCCGATCGCGAGCAGCACGACCACGGCCGCCGCGACCCCGACCCCGATCCGTCGCCTTCGACTCCATGCCATCCGACGCCCTCCGTTCCCTCAGCGAGCCGCGTTCGTGCACGGTATCGAACCGTCCGAACCTGGGAGCCGGCTGAGGATGGGCCGAGGATCCGTGGGGGAACCGTTCGCGCGTGCGCGGACCGCCCGGCTAGTTGGGCCAGCTCCGCGTGGACTGCGCCCTGCTCAGGCTCCGTCGCAGCATGGCGATGCCGATCGCGAACACGACGATGAGCGCGAGCGACGCGAGCTCCCACGCGGTCGCGCTCGGCACCACGCAGAAGGTGCTCGACCCGGAATGGCCGCCTCCTAGTGCCTGGTTCAGCTTCACGCCGACCTTCGCCAGCGAATCCGAGTTCTTGCAGTAGATGATGTCGCTCGGCCCGAGGATCGCCACACAGACGGCCGCGAACACCGCGGCGAGGAGCGCGCCCGTCCCCGCCAGGACGGTGAACGCGTATCGGCTCTGCTGCGCTGCCATGGCGAGAGTATGGACCGAGGCCCGTCGACCGAGAAGGGAGATCTCTCCCCGGCGGTCACGGCAGGAGCGGCAGGAGGTCCCGGAGGTCCGGCACCGTGGCGCCCCTCCAGTCCTCGGCCTCGGGGCGAAGCTGTTCGGACCGATCGACGTCCGGCTCGCGGATCTCGATCGCCGTCATCCCGACCCGCTCGGCGCCGGACAGCTCCCCGTAGGATCCGTCGCCGCAGTACAGGACGCGGTCCGGCGACACGCCGAGCCGGTCGCACGCGAGCAGGTAGATCGCCGCGTCGGGTTTGCGCAGCCCGGTCTCGCTGGAGAACACCTCGACGTCGACGAGCGGCGCGAGCGGACCGGCCCGCCACATCGCCGGCGTGTCGGGAGCGCACATCGAGATCAGGCCGATCGGGTAGTCGCGCCGCTTCAGCTCCTCGAGCGTCTCGAGCGCGCCGGCCCGAGGGTGGAACCGCCGCGCGTACATCGCGCGGCGGGCCGACAGCGCGGCAACGATCTCGCCCTCGGGCGGGTCGGCGCCGAGTCCCGCGGCGATCGCCCGCACGTTCTCGCTCAGCCCCCCGGGGTACGCGCCCGTCTGACGCCCGGAGGCGGTGTCCGACCAGCCCCGGAGGAACGCGTCGGGCTCGAGGTCGAGGTGCGCGGCGATCGCCCGGACCGTGCCCTCGAACTCGGCGCGCGAGATCTCCGGCACCAGCGTCCCGTACAGGTCGAAGACCGCGGCGTCGAAGCGCCGGGTCAACGGCGGGCGCGCCACTCGTCCTCGAGGATCCCGTAGAGCACCAGGTCGAGGTACCCGTCGTGCACGCGCGACCCGTGCCGGGCGAGACCTTCCTCGGTCATGCCGAGTCGGAGCGCGACGGCGCGGCTGCGATCGTTCTGAACCGCCGCGCAGAGCTCCATCCGATGCAGGCCGAGTTCGTCGAACCCGAAGTCGAAGAACCGCGCGCAGGCCCGCGTCACGAGGCCCCGTCCCTCGTACCCCGTCCCGAGCCAGTACCCGATCTCGCCGCTGTTCGCGTAGAGATCGACCGACAGACCGATCGAGCCGGCCAGCCGCCCGTCGACCCAGATCCCGTTCGCCTCACGGTCGGCCTCGGAGGCCAGTGACCGCTGGATGAAATCGCGCGCGTCCGCGGGGGTGCGCGTCGTCGGCTCCCAGATCATCCACGGGCGCAGCCGGTCGCGGTTCGCGTCGATCAACTCGAACAGCTCGACGTCTTCGTCCGGCACCAGCGTCCGGACGACCAGACCCTCCCCCAGATCCCAGCGGATCGGGTTCACGACGTCGACGGCGGCGCCGGCGCCGGTGCGGACGCCGCCTCGGCCGACACGCGCCGCTGCCGCTCCTCGTCGCTGAGGATCCGGCGCAGGACCTTGCCGACCATCGTCTCGGGCAGCGAATCCCGGAACTCCACCTGGTGCGGCACGCGGTAGCCGGTCAGGCCCTGGGCGGGGTCGCGGACCCACGCGATCAGCTCGTCCGCCGTGAGCGACTCGCCGTCCTTCAGAACGACGAACGCCTTCACGGCCTCGCCCGTGCGATCGTCCGGGATGCCGATCACAGCGGCCTTCGAGATCTTCGGGTGCATGTAGAGCACGTCCTCGACCTCGTTCGGGTACACGTTGAAGCCGGAGACGAGGATCATGTCTTTCAGCCGATCGACGATCTTGAAATAGCCCTCGGCATCGACCTGCGCGACGTCGCCGGTGTGCAGCCACCCGTTGCGGATCGACAGCGCGGTCTCCTCGGGGCGGTGCCAGTAGCCGAGCATCACCTGCGGCCCGCGGATGCAGAGCTCGCCCGGCTCTCCCGGCGGCATCTCGAGGTCCGGATCGTCGAGCGACATGATCCGGGCATCGGTGTCAGGGATCGGCAGCCCGATGTGGCCGGGCTTGCGCACGCCGTTGAAGGGGTTCGCGTGCGTCACCGGCGAGCACTCGGTCAGCCCGTACCCCTCGACCACCTGGCCGCCGTCGGTGACCCGCTCGAACTCCTTCGCGACGGCGACGGGGAGCGGGGCCGCGCCCGAGACGCAAGCCCTGATCGACTTCAGGTCGAACTCCGGCGTCTTCGGGTTCTCGTTGATCGCGATATACAGGCGCGGCACGCCGGGGAACAACGACGGCTTCTCCTTCTGGATCAGCTCCAGCAGCAGGTGGATGTCCCGTGGGTTCGGCACCGGGATCAGCTTCGCGGCGCTCAGCATCGTGAGGTTCATCGCAAGGAGGCCGTAGGAGTGGAAGAACGGCAGGGCCGCGAGCACGGCGTCCTCGCCATCGACGATCTGGCACCACGTCGCCCCCTGCCGAGCGTTGCACTGCAGGTTGTAGTGGGAGAGCATCGCGCCCTTCGCGATCCCGGTCGTGCCGCCCGTGTAGACCAGCACGGCCGGGTCCTCCTTCGGCCGCACCGTGGCGGCCGGCGGCATCGGGGCCGCCGTCCGCATCTCCTGGTGCCAGCGGAGCACCGGCGCGTCCTTCGCGACCGGTGGCCACGGCTTGCCGGCTGCCCGCTGCTGCCTGCGGAACACGGCGAGGGGCGCCAGCAGCTTCTTGACCGGGGGCATGTAATCGTTCAGCCGCGTCACCACGACGGTCGCGATACCGGCCGCCGCGAACACGTCGGCGAAGTCCGCGTAGAGCAGATCGGCGACGAGCACGGCTTTCGGCTCCGCGTCTCGAAGCTGGTGCTCCATCTCCCGCTTCGTGTACAGCGGGTTGTTCCCCACGACGATCGCGCCCAGCCGCTGGCACGCGTAGAACGCGATCACGTACGGCGGAGAGTTCGGCACGATCAGCGCGACGCGGTCGCCCTGCCGCACGCCCAGCCGCGCGAGCATCGCGCTGCAGCGCTCGACCTCCTGGAGCAGACCGGCGTAGCTCAGGTGCCTGCCGAACCACGCGATGGCCGGCCGGGCCGGGAACCGTCCCGCCGCGGACTCGACCAACGAGAAGAGCGACACCTCGGGGTACGGCTCGATCGTCGTCGGGACATCGGGCGGGTACGACGCGAACCAGGGTCGGTGGCCGGTCATCCGCGGCATCATAGGCGGCATGGCGGTGGTGACGCAGAGCGACGTGGCGCCCCAACGCGCCCTGTTCCGGCGCGGGATGCGCCTGGTGACGGCCTACGTCCGCATGCATCCACGGCCGTTCTTCATCTCGGTCGCCGGCTCGTTCCTGTTCGCGGTCTCGTCGATCCTGCTCACGACGGCGCTCGGCAAGGCGACCGACCAGGTCCTCAAGCCGTCGTTCACGGCTCCCGTCCCGTCGCGGTCGGTATGGCTCGCCGTGCTCGCGCTGATGACCTTCGGCTGCGGGCGAGCGTTGGGGATCATGGTCCGCCGCTACTACAGCGGGGTGGCCGGCGAGCGCGTCATGGCCTCGCTCCGCAACCGCGTGGCCGACCGGTACCGCGATCTGCAGCTCCAGTACCACCGCGAGACCCCCACCGGCGAGCTGCTCGCGCACATGGAGGCCGACGTGAAGGCGGCGGTCGACGTGTTCTGGCCGGTGCCGTTCGCCACCGGCGTGATCGCGTTGACGGTCTTCGCGATGATCGACCTCGCGCGAGCCGATCCATGGCTCGCGCTGATCGGATTGATCCTGTTCCCGTCGCTGGCCCTGATGAACCAGAGCTTCGCGCGCCGGATGGAAGGGCCGGCGCAGGCCGCCCAGGAAGACATCGGGGAAGTCTCCGCGGTCGCGCACGAATCGATCGACGGGGCCTTGGTGGTCAAGACCCTGGGGCGCGAGGACCTCGAGACGGAGCGACTCGCGGAGAAGGCGGAGGCCCTCCGGCGCGACCGGGTGGCCGGCGGCTACATCCGGGCGACGTTCGAGGCGGGGCTCGACGCCCTGCCGACCCTTGCGACCGCGCTCCTCCTGGCCGTCGGATCGTGGCGGGTGTCCACCGGCGCGATCACCACCGGGCAGCTGATCGGCTTCGTCGCGCTGTTCGGGCTGTTGTCGTGGCCGATGCGGTTCATCGGTTGGATCCTGGCGGAACTGCCGCGCGCCGTCGTCGGTTACGCGCGCCTCGAGGATGTCTTCGCCCAACAGGTGATCGTCACCCCGCCGGCCGAGCCGGTGCCGCTCCCCAGCGGCCCGCTCGGCATCGAGGTCCGGGGGGTCCGCCACCTCTACGACGGGATCCCCGTGCTCGACGGCGTGTCGTTCGACGTGGCCCCGATGGAGTCGGTCGCCATCGTGGGCCCGACCGGCGTCGGCAAATCGACGTTGGCGCAGCTGCTGGTCCGCCTGGCCGACCCGGACGAGGGCCGCGTGCTGGTCGGCGGCGTCGACGTCCGCGACGCCGATCCGGTCGCGCTCCGCCGCGACGTCTCGATCGTGTTCCAAGAGAGCTTCCTGTTCGCGACGACGGTCCGCGAGAACATCGCGCTCGAGGCGGAGGCCTCGGAGGCCGAGGTGGTCCGCTCGGCCCTGATCGCTTCCGCCGATCGGTTCATCCGCGAGCTGCCGCTCGGCTACGACACCGTGGTCGGCGAGCGCGGCTATACGCTCAGCGGGGGCCAGCGCCAGCGCGTGGCGCTCGCACGGGCCCTCGCCCGCGCGCCCCGCGTGCTGATCCTGGACGACGCGACCTCCTCGGTCGACCCCACCGTCGAGGCCGACATCCTCTCGGCGCTCCGTCGCGAACTGTCGACGACCCTGATCGTGGTCGCCTACCGGCTCTCGACCATACGTCTGGCCGACCGCGTGATCTTCCTGGAGGACGGTGTCGTCAAGGCCACCGGGCCGCACGAGGAGCTCGTCGGTCGCGAGCCCGGTTACGCAGCGATCATCAACGCCTACGAACGGGGCGAGCGATGAGCACGATCGAGCTCTCCCGCGACGACGAGGACGCGAAGGTCCCGCCCGAGCTCAAGGGAGCCTTCGCCGTGCTCCGCCGCGGGATCCGCGAGAGCCCAGAGCTGCGCGCGGGCCTCGGGTTCACGCTGATCGTCTCGCTCGGCGTCACGGTGGCCTCCCTCGTCACGCCGGTGCTCGTCCAGCAGATCTTCGACGAGGGCTTCACCCCGGCGTTCGATCCGCGGTTCGTCTACAGTCGCTGTGCGGCGGCGTTCGTCCTGGTCGTGCTCGCGTTCCTCGCCGCGCGGGCGGCCGGGCGCAGGCTGGTGAAGGCCTCGGAGAACGCGCTGAAGCACCTGCGGATCAAGACGTTCCGGCACATCCACGCGCTCTCGATCGCGGAACAGTCCGAGGAGAAGCGCGGGGTGTTCGTCGCGCGCGTCACCGCCGACGTCGACGCGCTCCAGCAGTTCATGGAGTGGGGCGGCATCGCGTGGATCATCTCGACCGCGCAGGCCGTCGGCGCGATGGCCCTCATGCTCTATTACTCCTGGCAGCTCGCGCTCGCCGTGCTGCTGCTGCTGATCCCGGTCCTGATCGTGGTCTGGTCGATGCAAGCGAAGCTCTCGGCGGCGTTCAACGCCGCGCGGACGCGCGTCGGCGAGATGCTGTCGGAGGTCTCCGAATCCGTGATGGGGGCCGCCGTCGTGCGCGCGTACGGGCTGGATGAGCAGACGCACGGCAAGGTCGAGCACGCGATCGACGAGCGGTACAAGGCCGAGGTCCTCGCGCACTTCCGCGCAGCGACGTTCTGGCCGATGTCGTCGATCTTCTACGCGGTCGCGCTGTCGACGATCATCGCGCTCGGGTCGTTCTACGGCGCGGCGTGGGGGCTGCAGTTCGGTCAGGTCGCGGCGTTCCTGTTCCTGGCCGATGTCTTCCTGCACGTCTTCACCGACCTGCCGGAGATCTACGGCGAGACGCAAACGGCGATCGCCGGCTGGCGCAAGATCCTGGCGGTCCTCGACATCCCGATCGAGGTCGTCGAGCCCGAGCCCGGCGTGCAGCTTCCCGCCGGCGCGCTCTCGGTCGATGCCGACGCCGTGCGCTACGCCTACCGGGAAGGGCCCGAGGTCCTGCACGGTATCGACCTGTCGGTTCCGGCCGGCGGCCACGTGGCGATCGTGGGGGAGACCGGATGTGGCAAGACGACGTTCGCGAAGCTCACGACACGGTTGGCCGATCCGCGCGACGGCCGGTTCGTGATTGGCGGCGTCGACCTCCGTGAGATCGCGCCGGCGTCGCGCCGGGACCGGATCAGGATGGTGCCGCAGGACGGGTTCCTGTTCGACACGACGATCCTCGAGAACGTCCGGTACGGGCACGACGGCGCCACCGACGACGACGTCGCGACCGCGTTCGACGAACTCGCCCTGTCGGAGTGGGTCGCGTCGTTGCCGGACGGGCTCGCGACGCGGGCCGGCGAGCGGGGCGAGGCGCTGTCCGTCGGTGAACGACAGCTCGTCGCGCTCGTGCGCGCACAGGTGAGCGATCCCGGGCTGTTGATCCTGGACGAGGCGACCTCGGCGGTCGACCCGGCGACCGAGCGACGGATCACGGAGGCCCTGCGGCGGATGTCCATCGGGCGGACCGTTCTGACGATCGCCCACCGGCTCTCGACCGCCGAAGCGGCCGATACCGTGTTCGTGTTCGACGCTGGCCGGCTGGTGGAACGGGGGACCCACGACGAGCTCGTGCACGCGGGGGGCCGCTACCAGACGCTGTACCAGAGCTGGCTCGGCAACGTCCGGGAGGGCGACGTCCTGGCCGCCGAGTGAGCCCTCGGGCGGCGCGCCCGCGTGGGCACGACCGAGGTACCCTCGCTGGCCGTGTCCGACCAGATCCGCGGGCTCGCCGCGCCGTCATTGTTCCCGACCGAGGGCGAGCTCCGCATCCCCGGCCTGGCGGCGCCGGTCACGATCGGCCGCGACGCCTACGGCGTGCCGACGATCGAGGCTGCGAGCCTCGAGGATCTGTGGTTCGCGAACGGCCTCGTCGTCGCGGGCGAACGGCTCTTCCAGGTCGACCTGACGCTCCGGGCGGCCGCCGGTCGCCTGGCCGAGGTCTTCGGGGAGCGAACGTTCGAGGACGACCGGCTGGCGCGGACGGTCGGGTTCTCCCGCGCCGGTGCGACGCACGTGCGGACCCGCTGGAGCGCGCAGGACCACGCGATGCACGGCCGGTTCCGCGCCGGCATGCGCGCCTGGATCGACGCCGTGACGGCCGTGCCGATCGAGTACACCTTGCTCGACCTGGTCCCCGACATCCCCGATGATCCGGCACCGTTCGCCGCGGCGTTCGTGCTGCTGGCCTGGAACCTCTCGAACAATTGGGAGTCGGAGGCGTTGCGGGCCGAGATCGACCGGCGTCTCGGCCCGGAGGTCACCGACCGGCTGCTCCCCGTCGCGCCGGCCGCGCGCGGCCAGGGATCCAACGACTGGGTCGTCGCTGGGTCCAAGACCGCATCCGGCGCCCCGCTCCTCTCGAACGACCCGCATCTCCTCGTGAGCCAGCCGGGTGCGTGGCTCGAGCTCCACCTCCGGGCGCCGGGGTACGAGGCCCGCGGCGTCTCGCTCCCGTTCTCGCCCGGCATCATCCTCGGCGCGACACCGCATCACGCATGGGGGGTGACGAACGTCTCCGGCGACGTGCAGGATCTCTACGAGGAACGTCTCGATGTCGCGGGAACCGCGGCCCTCCACGACGACGTCTGGGAGCCGCTCACCGTGCACCGGGAGGAGATCGGCATCCGCGGCGAGCCCGGGCCGCGGATCCTCGAGGTGCGCGAGACCCGGCACGGCCCGATCCTGACCCACGGCGTCGCCGGGATCCTGCACACCCACGTACGCGAGCTCGACGCGACGTACGCGCTGCGCTGGACCGGTCACGACGGCACGATCGAGCCGTCGCTGGTGCTCGACGTGGCGAACGCGACCGACGTCGCGGCGTTCCGCCGGGCCGTGCTGCGCATCGCCTGCCCCGGCCAGAACTTCGTGTACGCGGACGTGGACGGATCGATCGCCTACCAGAGCACCGGCATGCATCCGATCCGGCGGGGCGGCGACGGCACGCGGCCGGCGCCCGGCTGGGACGACGACCACGAGTGGACCGGGTGGATCCCGCCGGAGGAGATGCCGTTCCAGATCGATCCCGAGCGAGGCTTCGTCGCGACCGCGAACAACGACATCCAGCCGGCGGGCTATCCCTACCTGATCGGGAAGGACTTCCATCGTCCGTACCGCCTCCGGCGGATCGAACGGTTACTCGAGGAACGCGACGATCACGACGTCGCGTCGATGCAGCGGATCCAGAACGACACGATGTCGGAGGCGGCCGCCTCGACGCTTCCGCTCCTCGTCTCCCTCGAGCCGCGCGACGAACGCCAGGCGACCGCGCTCGCGACGCTGCGGACCTGGGACGGCGACATGCGGGCGTCGTCGAAGCCCGCCGCGCTGTACAACGCGTGGAGCGCCGCGATCGCGCGGCGGGCGCTGGCGCCGAAGCTGGGAGAGGAACTGTTCGTCGCGTATCACGCATCACGCGAGACCTTCCAATGCGCGGTCCTCCCGGGGCTCCTTCGTGAGCCGGACGGCTGGCTCGACGACGAGCTCCTGCGGGCGGCGCTCGACGACGCGATCGACGCGGCCGAGGGCGCCTCGTGGGGTGAGCTCCACACGCTGCGGATCGCGCATCCGCTCGCCGGGATCCCCGGCCTGGAGGCGGTCTTCACGGCCATGTCGGAGCCTTTCGGCGGCGACGAGCAGACGGTGGCCCAGGGCGCGTTCGACGGGCTCGAGGGGTACCGGCCCGCGGTGATCCCCTCGTGGCGCGTCGTGTGGGACCTCGGCGACCTCGAACGGAGCGTCGGGGTCGTCCCGACCGGGGTCAGCGGCAATCCGGCTTCGCCGCACTGGAACGACCAGGCCGGGCTGTACGTCCGCGGCGAGGCGAAGCCCTACGGGTTCGCGACCGGTCCCGTCGCCGTCCTCACGGTCCGGCCGGCGTAGCCGGTACCATGCTCGGGTCATGCCGAAGTCGAAGGGCCGATCGAAGCCGAAAAGCTCCCGGTACCAGCTCGAGCCGCAGCGCAAGAAGAAGGCGAAGGCGAGCCCGCGGTGGTACGGACCGCTGATGCTCGTGCTCATGGGCATCGGCGTCGTCGTGATCGTCTGGAACTACACCCGGGGCGACCTGGCCACGAACACGAACCTCATGATCGGCCTCGGGCTGATCGCGGTCGGCTTCTTCGGCGTCACGTTCTGGAAGTAGCGGCCCGATCGGTCGATCCGATCTGTGGATAACCCTGTGGAACACCGGTTGCGCAACATGTGGAAAACGAGCTCAGGACCGGATGATCAGGCCTCCGCGGTCCTCCGCACGACCTGCATCTTCTCGCCGCAGTGCCGAGGGATCTGGAGCTCGCCCAGGCGGGAGACCTTGTACTCGGTGCCGCACTCCGAACAGACGAGGTAGACCTCGAGGGCATCCACGTCCTCCGGCTCGGCGGGGGGTGGCTCCTCGTCGAGGGAGCCGGGCGCCGGACCGGCGAGCGACCGCAGCGTGGCCATGCCCACCCGCCAGATCACGTAGGCCAGCAGGATCGCGGTCGGGATCGCCACCCACATCGGCACGTCGACCACGGTAGCAGCGGTACCACGGAGCCGGACCCGGACGTATGCTTCGCCTGCATGGGCGAGTACGTGAACGGGCTCATGGCGCAGCTGGTGGCCAAGAACCCGGGCGAACCGGAATTCCATCAGGCTGTCCAAGAGGTCGCCGCGTCCGTCGAATTGGCCCTGCAACGGAACCCCCGCTACCGCGACGCGAAGATCTTCGAGCGCATGCTCGAGCCCGAACGCGTGATCATCTTCCGCGTCCCGTGGGTGGACGACCGTGGAGAGATCCAGATCGAGCGCGGGTACCGCGTGGAGATGTCGAGCGCGATCGGCCCGTACAAGGGCGGGCTGCGCTTCCACCCGACGGTCTACCTGGGGATGCTGAAGTTCCTCGCGTTCGAGCAGACGTTCAAGAACGCCCTGACCACCCTGCCCCTCGGCGCCGGCAAGGGCGGCGCCGACTTCGATCCGAAGGGCAAGAGCGAGGGCGAGGTCATGCGGTTCTGTCAGTCGTTCATGACCGAGCTCCAGCGCCACGTCGGGCAGTACACGGACGTGCCCGCCGGCGACATCGGCGTCGGCGGACGCGAGATCGGCTACCTGTTCGGGCAGTACAAGCGGATCCGCAACGAGTTCACCGGCGTGCTCACCGGGAAGGGATTGGGCTGGGGCGGCTCGTTGGTCCGGCCCGAGGCGACCGGGTACGGCGCCGTCTACTTCGCCGAGGAGATGCTGGGCACGCGGGCCGAGTCGCTCGAGGGCAAGGAGTGCCTCGTCTCGGGCGCCGGCAACGTCGCGCAGTACACCGTCGAGAAGCTGCTCGACCTCGGCGCGAAACCGATGACGCTGTCGGATTCGGGCGGCGTGATCTACGACAAGGACGGCATCGACCGGGAGAAGCTGGCGTTCGTGTTCGAACTCAAGACCGTCCGGCGCGGGCGGATCAAGGAATACGCCGAGCGGTTCCCGGGCGTCGAGTTCATGGCGGCCGACGTCGCGAAGCACTACAACCCGCTGTGGGCGATCCCCGCGGACTGCGCCTTCCCCAGCGCCACGCAGAACGAGATCAACGCCGAGGACGCCGCGAACCTGCTCGCAGGCGGCGTCGACGTCGTGAGCGAGGGCGCCAACATGCCGACCGTGCCGGAGGGGATCGACCAGTTCGTGGCCGCCGGCATCCTCTACGGTCCCGGCAAGGCCGCGAACGCCGGCGGGGTCGCCGTCAGCGGTCTGGAGATGGCGCAGAACTCCGCCCGGCGGGCGTGGTCACGCGAGACCGTCGACGACCGGCTCCACGAGATCATGCGCGCGATCCACGAGAACTGCCGCAGCACCGCCGAGGAGTACGAGGTGCCCGGCAACTACATGCACGGCGCGAACATCGCGGGGTTCCGCAAGGTGGCCGACGCGATGCTCGACCAGGGCGTCGTCTGAGCCCTAGACGTCCGCCAGACCCGGCACGACCCGCTTCAAGAAGTCGAGGACCACCCGGTTCTGCCGCACGTCCTCATCGGTCTGCAGCGCCCCGTGCCCGGTGGCGTACAGGTACACGTCGTGCGGCTTGCCCAGCTCGGTCAGTCGATCCGCGTAGGCCATCGCCTGGCCGAGCGGGCATCGGGAGTCGTTCTCGCCGATCACCAGGAGCACCGGCGCGGCCACGTCGCCGACGTAGGAGATGGGGTTCGCGCGGGCGAACAACTCGGGTTTCGTCTCGGGTGTGCCGCCGAACAAGGCCCGGTCCATCGCCTTGAGGGACGGCGCCTCTTCTTCGTACGCCATCACGTAGTCACCGACCGGGACACCGGCCATGCCGGCGGTCCACAGATCCGGATACCGGCCGAGTTCCATGAGCGTGATGTACCCGCCCCACGACCATCCCGCCACGACCGTGCGGCTCGCGTCGGCGTCGGGCCGCCGCAGCAGATCGCGGAGCCCGGCGGTCACGTCGTCGACGTCGGTGAACCCCGCGTCACCCGTCAGCGCGTCGCGCCAAGCGCGGCCGTACCCGGTGGAGCCGCGATAGTTCGGCATCCCCACGATGAAGCCTGCGTCGACGTAGGACTGGACCTCCGGGAAGTACTTGTCCTCGTACAGCCAGTGCGGCCCGCCGTGTACGAAAAGCATCACCGGATGCGGGCCGGGGCCCTCCGGCTCCACGACCCATCCATGCACCTCCTGACCCTGCTCGTTCCGGTAGCGCCACGGCTGGAACGCCCGGCCGGGCGGCGCGGGCGCACCGCCGGGCGTGAGCTGCTCGCGGCCCCGATCGTCCAGCACCCGGGGGGCGTGGATGCCGTCGTTGTGCCCGAACCAGATCGCGCCGTCCGGACGCACGCGGGCCCCGGCGATCGAGCCGGCCGGCGTGTCGATGCGATGGGCGACGCCCGCACCGAGCTCGAACCGGTAGAGCTCGTCACGCCCCTCGAACGTGTGCAGCAGGAGCAGGGCCGACGCGTCGGGCCACCAGTCGGCGATGGCCACGTCGCCGGGCAGACCGTCCTCGAGCTCGGCCCACGAGTCCGTGGCGAGGTCCCAGATCCCGGCGCGTTCGCGGTCCCCCGGCTCCTGGGACACGCCCAACCGCTGATCGCCCGGCACCGGGGACCAGGCCGTGGCGACCACCCCGAACGTGCCGTCCCCCCGCTCGCCGATCACGCCCCCCGTCCGCGGGTCGACGATCCGCAGCGACGGGTGCGTGAGGTCGCCGTGTTCGGCGTGCTCCAGCGCCAGCAGCGAACCATCCGATGACAGCCCCGCGAGGCCCGTGCCCGCCTCGATCCCCCCGGCGATCGCGAGCCATTCCGTGCTGCGCATGATCTCCTTCGGCTGCCGGCCCTCGAGGGAGGTGTAGACGACGAACGCGCCGTCCCGCTCGCTGAGCGCCACGGCCACGATCCCGGGCGCCTGCGCGAGGCCCTGGTTCCACGCCACCGGCACCCCATCGAGCAGCGGCTCGGCGCCGCCGCCCTCGAACGCCTGCGCGAGCCAGCGGCCCGTCTCGTCGCCCGTGTCCTCCTGCCAGAACAGGACCTCGGATCCGTCGAGCGATGCGACCCCCTCGGTCACCCCCACCGGGTGTTCGGAGACCTGGCGCCGGTCGCCGGAGGCCACATCCCAGGCGTGCACCTGCCAGATGCCGCTCGCGTTCGTCGCGAACACCGTCCGGTCGGGAGCCACGCGGGACCAGGTCGGCATCGTCAGCTTCGGAGCACGGAAGCGGCGTTCCCACAGCGGCATCTCGTTCATCGGCACAGGCTACCGAACGTCCGACGGAGCTTCGGCAGCCCGCAACGCCTGCCAGACGCGCTCCGGCGAGCACGGCAGATCCACGTGGCGCACGCCGAGGTGCGACAACGCATCGACGACCGCGTTCTGGATCGCCGGGGTTGCGCCGATGGAGCCCGATTCGCCGATGCCCTTCGCGCCGAGCGGGTTCACGTCCGTCGGCGTCTCCGTGTTCGAGGCCTCGATGCGGGGCAGATCGGCGGCGCTCGGCATCAGGTAGGTCGCGAGCGTCGAGGTCATCGGATTGCCCACCTCATCGAAGACGACCTCTTCGAACAGCGCCTGGGCGATGCCCTGCGCGATGCCGCCGTGCTGCTGTCCCCGCACGAGCATCGGGTTGAGGATCCGACCGCAGTCGTCGACGGCGACGTGCCGCAGCAGGTCGACCTCGCCCGTCTCGCGATCGACCTGGACGACCGCCACGTGGGCGCCGAACGGGAACGTCGAACCCGGCTCCCGGTAGACACCCTTCGCGGTCAGCGGCAGGTCTCGCTCGGTCGCCGCAGCGGCGAGCTCGGCCCAGGTCACCCGCCGATCGGGGGCGCCGGCGACCCGGAAGGCACCGTCCAGCGGGCCCTCGAGGTCGGCGACGTCCACCTCGAGCAGCTCGGCGGCGAGCACCCGGGCGCGATCGAGCACCTCCCCGGCCCGTGCAGCCACCGACGAGCCGCCCGCCTGCAACGATCGCGACCCCCACGTGCCCTCGCCGCGTTCGACGCGCGCGGTATCCGAGTGGACCACGGTGACCGCGTCGAGCGGCACGCCGAGCGTCCCCGAGGCCAGTTGCGCGAACGCGGTCTCGTGACCCTGCCCGTGCGAGGACGTCCCCGCGTACACGATCACCGTCCCGTCCGCCTCCACATCGACCTGGGCGAACTCCTTCGAGGAGAAGGACGTGATCTCCACGTAGGTCGACACGCCGATCCCAAGCAGCAGGTGATCGCCGCGACGGCGACGCTCCCGCTGCTGCTCACGCAGATCGTCGTAGGAAGCCAGCCGGAGCGCCTCGTCGAGCGAGATCCCGTAGTCGCCGCTGTCGTAGGTCGCGCCGGCGGCGGTCGTGTGCGGGAAGGCGTCCGGCGGGATCAGGTTGCGGCGCCGCACCTCCACCGGGTCGAGACCGAGCTCGGTCGCCACCAGGTCGACCGCCCGCTCGATACACGCCGCCGCCTCGGGCCGTCCGGCGCCCCGGTAGGCGCCGATCGGCGTCGCGTTCGTGACGATCGCCCGGCCGCGGTACGCGATCTTCGGGATCCGGTAGACGCCGGCGAGCATCTCCCCCGTCGTCGTCGGCAGGAACGCGGCCAACGGATACGCGCCCATGTCCGCGACGATGTCCACGCGCAGACCGACCAGCGTGCCGTCGCTCCGCGCGCCGATCTCGACGTGCTGCACCTGCCCGCGTCCATGCCAGAGCGACACCATCGATTCGCTCCTCGTCTCGAACCAGCGGACGGGACGCCGCAGGAGCTGCGCGGCCCGCGCGACGACGAGGTACTCCGGGTAGACGAGCACCTTCGCGCCGAACCCACCTCCGACGTCGGGCGCGATCGTGTGCACGCGGTCGCGAGCGACCCCGAGCAGCTCCGCCAGATCGTCTCGGACGTCGAACGGGATCTGCGTCGAGACCCAGACGTCGTAGCCGGCCTCCGTCGGGACCACCGAGATGCCGTTGGCCTCCATCGGCACCGGCGCGAGCCGCTGGTTCACGAAGCGGCCGCGGACGACCACATCGGAACCCTCGAGCACGTCCTCGTTCCACGCGTGCTCGAACCGATGAGCCACGTTCGTCCCGATGCCCGGCCACAGGAGCGGCGCCCCGTCCGCGGCGGCTCGTTCTGCATCGTTCACCGGTTCCAGGAGCTCGGCATCGGCCCAGATCGCTTCCGCCGCATCGACACCTTGGGATCGGGTCTCCGCGATCACGACCGCGAACGGCTCACCCGCGTACCGCAGCCGGTCGCGAGCCAGCACCTCGCGCTCGAACGGAGCATCCAGCGAGCCGCCCGGCGCTTCGACGTTCCCGGACGGCGGCTGCGCAGGTATCCCCAGGTCATCGGCCGTATAGACGGCTGCGACGCCGGGCATCCCCCGCGCGTCTTCGAGCCCTTCCACACCCTTGAGCACGGCGTGGGGGAAGATGGAGCGAACGAACACCGCCCGCAGCGACCCGGGAACGTCGACGTTCTCGAGGTACCGGCCTTCTCCCCGGAGGAACCGAGGGTCTTCAGTTCTCAGCGCTGGGATGCCGAACGTCGAAGGGGGAACCGCCACGGCCGACATGCTCCCACAGCCCACCGAACGGAACCTCTCGGGAAGGAGACCGATGCGAACGATCCGAGTCCTCACCGGCGCAACCTGTTTCGTCCTCGTCACCGCCCTCGCCTCCTCGGCGGTGGCGCGCGGGCCCGCACCGCAGGTCCGGGCGGGGAAGGCCGTCGCCTCCCACCCCGTCAAGAACGGGCTGAACGGGGTGGCCGGGTTCACCTTCGCCCCGGGCGGGAAGATCTGGTACCTCGACCGAGGCACCGGCCAGGTCCACGTCCTGAACCCGAAGAATCACCGGGATCACCTGTTCTTCACGATCACGCACGTCGACGGCAGCGGCGAGCGAGGGGCGCTCGGCATCGCGCTGCATCCGGATTGGCCCAAGAAGCCGTTCGTGTACATCTACGTGACCCGGAACCTGCATGGGAAGTCGAGGAACTACCTGATCCGCCTCCGGGCCAAGAACGGCCGTGGCACGGGCCTCCACGTCTTGCTGTCGCAGCCCGTTCCCGGCGGGACGACTCAGTCCTACCACAACGGCGGGCACATCCTGTTCGGGCCCGATCGCAAGCTCTACGTGATGATCGGCGACGCGCACAACTCGGCGAACGCGCAGATCCTCAACGGCAGCAACCTGCGAGGCAAGATCATGCGACTCGACCCGGACGGCACCGCGGCCGCCGGCAACCCGCACGGCCGCGTGTGGTCCTACGGCCATCGCAACTCCTTCGGGTTCACGTTCGACCCGAAGACGAACCGCCTGTGGGAGACCGAGAACGGCCCCGAGTGCAACGACGAGATCAACCTGATCGTGAAGGGGGCGAACTTCGGCTGGGGCCCGAACGAGAACTGCTCCGGGACGTCCCCCGGCGACACGAACAACAGCGGCCCGATGCCGCGGATCATGCCGAAGTACGTCTTCGACACCACGATCGGGATCACCGGAGCGGCGTTCTGCATCAACTGCGGGATCCCATCGCTGAACGGCGACCTCGTCTTCGGCGACGTGAACACCGCGTCGCTGCGGTCGCTGCGCATGAACGCGACGCGGACAGGGTTCACCGGCACGGACCACGTCCTGCTCACGGGACTCGACGGCGTCTACTCGGTCGAGGTGTCACCGAACGGCAGGATCTATTACAGCGGACAGAACGGGATCTATCGGCTCGGGCCCTGATCGGCGCGCGACCGGAGGTACGCCTGGGGGAGTTCGCACGAACGGGGTGGGCGCTGTACGCTCAGCGTGCACGTGCCCATCCCGTCGGCGACGCTGGGGAGGTTCGCCGTGAACATCGGTCGTCCGAAGCGGATCATCGAGGTCGAGCCGATCTCGCTGCCGTTGCCCGATCCATCCGTCCCGATGCCGGAGCCCGGCAAGGCCCCCGTGGAGCCGATGCCCGTGCCCGTGGAGCCGCCGGTCCCGTGAGTCCGAACGTCTCCCTGTCGCGCGACCTGCGGGTCGGTGCCAGCACGGAGCCGATCGTGGCATGGCGGACGTGGGCGCTGAGCGGGCGTCGCGACGGGACGGACCTGCTGCTCCGCCCGGTCGCCGGCCGATCGCATCCGTGGAAGCCGCTCGTGCCGGCCGAGGCGACCTGCAAGCACGCCCGGATGCACGGGGCCCCGAACGTCGACTGCTCCTGCGGGCTGCACGGCACCCACGACGTCGACATCCTGCGGCGGACGCGCTGCCCCGCGGTGCTCGGCCGCGCGGCGCTGTGGGGTCGCGTGATCGAGCACGAACTCGGCTACCGCGCACAGTTCGGCTATCCGCAGCTCCTCACCGTCGTGTGTCAGTTCTGCTTCTGGCAATGGGGGGCACACGGGACCGCGCCCGCGGTCGTCGGCTGGCTCGGTCGCGACGACCTGGTCCCCTTCTGCTGGCCGCACCTCGAGCTTGCGCAACGCTACGGCATGGAGCCGCGACGCCTCTTCCCGGCCGAGGAGATCGACCTCCGGCTGCGTGAGACGTACGTCGTGGACACGCTGGCCATCTGATCCGGCCGCTCAGCGACCGTTCGAGGAGAAGTGCTGGTAATCGATCGGCGAGGTCCAGTCGCCTCCCCATCGCCATCCCACCGATCGGAACGCGCGCCACACGACATCGCCGTGGAACACCATCCCGCGCCGGTGGACCGAGCGGTCCACGTACGGTCGGCCGTTCGGCGGTGACACGCCCCAGGACCCGATCTCGGGGTTCTCGACCGGATCGATGTCGATCGCCTTGCCGTAGGCGTGCATCGACCACGTACAGCACACGCCGTTGCGGTACCGGCAGTTGAACGCCGACGTGTTGTCGTGCCGCATCGAATCCTTGTCGCGCGCGCCGTAGGCGTCGACCAGCCGCATCCGTCTGATCGGGAAGCGCCAGTCGAACAACGCGCGGAACACACGGACGATCTTGTTCGCCGCAGTCTTCGCGACCACGAGCCGGCCGCGATGCATACGGTGGTCGAACCCCCAGTACGTGAGCCGGACCAACCGGAGCGCGTCGAGGCCCACCGGACAGCCCGGACGCCACGACGAGCCGGTCATCCACGAACGGATCGGGGGCGGGATCGGCACGACGCTCGCCACGTACCGATCCGGCGATGCCGTCGCGGTCGCGGGTCCGTCCAACAGAGCGGCCGCCGAGACCAGGACCGTGAGGACCGCGACAAGGCGGATGGCTCGACGCATCGCTCCCATCATCGCGCAGCGGTCACGATGACGCCCGTCGGATCAGGAGAGGGTCGGCAGGTCTCCGGAGAGCTTCTTGCGGGCGGCGGTGCGAGCCAGGCGATACCGCAGGCTCTTGCCGTCGGCATCCACGTCACCGTCGCCGTTCTCGCTCGCGCCGTCGTCGTCGGTGCCGAGCTCCGCGTCGGGGAGGTCCCGCACGCCGTGCTGCGCCGCCAGCAGATCGGCCTCGAGCTTCGCCACCCGCTCCTCCGCAGCCTGGGCACGGTCCATCGCGTGCGCGAGGTCCATCCGGACCTGCTGCATCTCCGAGCCGGACGTGTCGTCCGCCGGTTGCGAGGCCTCGATCTGCGCACGGGCCCGCGCCTCTTCCGCGTCCGCGTAGGCGCGCTGGAGCCGGAACTCCATCTGCTCGAGCTGCGCGTGGCTCTCCGCCAGTTCCCGTTCAAGATCGGCCACGAGCGAGCCGTCGGGCCCGACGGGGGGCGCCTCGGGCGATCCGACCGGCTGGATCTGCGCCTGTGCCGCCGCCTCGGCCTGTGCCACCGCCTGCTGCGCGATCATCTGCGCCTGCTGGAGCTCGGCCTGTACCTGCGCGAGCTGAGCGTGCACCTGCTGTCCATCCGCATCGAACTGCTGCAGCCGCCGCTCCGCCTCCTCGGCACGGGTCTCCGCCGCCACGCGGGCGGCCTCCGACATCGAGATCTCCGCGCGGGCGGCCTCCAACTGCGCGACGGTGTCGCCCTGGGCGGCGATCGCCATGGCCTGGGCTTCCGATCCGGCGCGCGAGGACGCTTCGAGCGCCTCCGCCGCCCGGCGCTCGGCCTCCTGTGCCCGTCGCTCGGACTCGTCCGCACGGCTCGTCGCCGACTCCAGCCGCCGGGCCGCGTCGGCGAGCTCCATCTCGACGGCGGCGGCGCGGCTGCGCAACGCGTCCCGCTCCGCCCCGAGCTCGGCCAGCTCCGAGCGAACGACGTCGCCCGAAGTCTCCGCCTCGGACGCCCGGCGCTCCAGTTCGGCCGCCCGCGTCTCCAACTCCTGTCCGCGCGCGCCCACCTGCGCCAACTTCGCCTCGAGCTCGCCGCGGAGCGCCTCGGTCGCGTCGGCACGCTGCGCGTTCTCGGCGGCGGTCCGCGTCGCGTCGACCGCCGCCTGCTCAAGCTCGGCGAGCCGCGCGCTCATCTGCTCGCTCTCGCGCGCCAGGTCCTCGGCACGGTGCTGCGCCACGTTCGCGCGTTCGGATGCCTCGAGCGCACGCTGCTCCTGCTCGAGCGCCCGGCGCTGCTGCTCGGTCGCGGTCCGGCGAGCTTCGGACAGCTCGCCGACCATCGCCGCGAGATCCGCCGGAAGTTCCTGCGGCGGAGGCGCCTGCGCGGCGGCCGTCTCCATCTCGTGCATCTGGCCCTCGAGCTTCGAGAGCTTCGCCTCCGCCGACAGCGCTCGGGCTTCCATCTGCGTCAACCGCTCGACCGCTTCGTGCACCTGGGCCGCCGCCGCGTCGCGCTCGTTCGCCGAGGGACCGGGGCCGCCCCCTGCCTCCGCTTGCTCCGCGCGGCGCGTGGCCGCGGCCAGCTGTTCGGTCAGTTCCCGCGTCGCCGCGGCCGTCGCCTCGTCCTGCTCGCTGAGCTTCGCCCGCAGCTGCTCGAGCTGATCCTCGAGCGCCTCCCGGATCTGCCCCTCACGCTCGGCGGTCTTCTCTGCGGCCTCGAGCGCACGCTTCGTCTCGGCCGGTTCGTTCGCCGCGCGCTTCTTCGCGGTCCCGAAGCCGGAACGGGACGCCGAGCGCTTCACCGAGCTGCGTCGGAGCACACCGTAGAGCGCGAGACCGAGGAAGAGCACCGCCAGCGCCGCGAACCCCATCTGCACCGTGTGCCACGGGCTCCCCGCCGCCTGCTCCAACGGCGCGTACCGCTGATCGACGGCCACGACGGCGATCGTGCGATCCTTCGCGCCCTTCATCGGGGCGTACGTACGCAGGAGCCGCAGGCTCTGCACACCGCCCTTGACCGTGACGGAATCGTCGTCGACGAGGCTCGTCAGGGCGCCGCCGGCCGCGCCGCGCAACGCGTCCGGATACCCGAACGCCGCGCTCCCCAGCTTGTCGGCCGCATCGGTCGAGTACAGGAGCTGTCCGTTGATCGAGAAGACCCGCACCCGAACGATCGGGCCGGTCGCCAGCACGCCCTTGTCGATCTTCTGGTCCAACCGCTGGCGCACGCTCGAACCCAGCGGTTTCGACAGGTCGACGCCGGAGACGGCCGGTCCGACCGTCTGCTTCACGAAGGCGGTCACCTTGCCCTCTGCGGCGGCGGTCGCCGACGTGAGCGCCCGCTGTTGCAGGAACCAACCGAGCGCCACGGCGAACGCGCACGCGATCGCGAGCCCGACGAAGAGGGGCCATTTCGAGCTCTTGCGAACCTTCGTTCCGCCGATCATCCCCGCAACCACGCGTCGAACGGAGGGCGCCGTTCGTCCTCCTTCATAGGTTCTGCTTCGGCGTCGAACGGCGGGACCTGAACCCCCTCTTCGGGGGACGTCGATACCACCCGCACGAGGGGTGCCGCCTGGTCCTT
>DATIWE010000052.1:0-12273 GCA_035519495.1 Actinomycetota bacterium | reverse complement strand
CGTACGTCGCGACGCGGCCACAGGTGAGCGGTTCCTCGGTCCTGCTGATGGGCGGCGGCGTGCTCGGCATCGTGTTGTTCACGGGCGGCGTCGCCTTACTCGTGGGCCAGCCCGGGAAGGAGGCGAAGCCCATCGTCCTCTCGCTCGCCGCCCCACAGGGCGCGGCGACGAAGGGCTTCGACGTCAACGCGCTCACCGGCCCGGCCAACACCGGCTTCTCGATCGCGTTCAACAACCAGGACGGGGGCATCCAGCACGACGTGGACATCGCCTCGGAAGATCCCCTGAAGAACCCCGGCGCGACGATCCTGCTCCAAGGACCGCCAACGACGGGGCCGGAGCAGATCGAGTACGCCGTGAAGCCGCTCCCGGCCGGGAAGTACTACTTCTACTGCAGCTTCCACCCGACCGTGATGAACGGAACGCTGACGATCGCGGCAGGCGCGTCGCCGGGCGAGGGCGCCGGCGGGGCCGTGACGGTGAGCGCGAAGGGTCTCGCGTTCTCCACGAAGCTGATCGACCTTCCGGACGGGCAGCCCGCACAGCTCACGTTCCAGAACCAGGATGCAGGCGTTACGCACAACATCGGGATCTACTCGGACCAGGGATACACGCAGGAGGTGTTCCGCGGCAGCAGCGTGATCGGCGTCAACACCGCGACGTACACCGTTCCGGCTCTCCAGGCAGGCACGTACTACTTCAAGTGCGACTACCACCCGACGATGGTCGGGAAGGTTCAGGTCGGCAGCGGCGCCGCGCCGCCGAGCGGCAGCCCGGGGAGCCCTTCCTCCGGTCCCTCCCCGTAAGGTCGAACGCGCCGCGCGCGGTTAGCGTGGTCCGGATGCGGAAGCTGGTCGTCGTCGGCGTCGCCTGCGTGCTCCTGGGCGCATGCACGGCCGGTCGCGCCCAGAGCGGCGGCGGGGTGCGGGCGACGTCGTCGCCGCTCCCGGAGCTGCAGGGCGCCGGCCTCGACGGCGCGAGACTCTCGAGCGACGCGTACCGGGGCAAGGTCCTCGTCGTGAACGTGTGGGCGTCGTGGTGCGGGCCCTGCACCCGTGAGCAGCCGCAGCTGGTCGAGGTCGCCCGCCGCTACCGCGACCGCGGCGTCGCCTTCCTCGGCATCAACTCGATCGACCAGGTCGCGGCCGCGCGGACATGGGTCGCCCGGTATCACGTGCCGTACCCCAGCATCTCCGATCAGGCGGGTCACTACGCCGCGACGCTCGGGTACCTCGGGCTGCCGGACACGTACGTCGTCGACCCGCACGGGACGATCCGGTACGTCGTGACGGGACCGACGGATGCGGCCCAGCTCTCAGGGCTGCTCGATCAGATCCTGGCGCCGAAGAGCGGTTGAACCCGGACGAGCGCGTCGATCGCGACCGCCGCGAAGAGCGCGCCCAGGTACACGATCGAGAACTTGAAGAGCTTCCACGCTCGCGCGTCCGACGGCGCGCGCCACAGCTGGAGGGCCCGGTAGACGAACGCGCCGCCCAGCACGATCGCGGTGCCGAGGTAGATCGGCCCCATCGAGGCGACCGGCACCAGCACGAGCGTGGTCCCGAAGAGCACGAGCGAATACAGGAAGATCTGCCGGCGGGTCTCGTCGTCACCGCGCACGACGGGCAGCATCGGCACGCCGGCCGCCGCGTAGTCGTCCTGGACGCGCATCGCGAGCGCCCAGAAGTGCGGCGGTGTCCAGACGAAGATCATCGCGAACAACACCCATGCAGGCCATGCGAGGCCGCCGGTGACCGCCGCCCAGCCGACGAGGACCGGCACGGCGCCGGCGGCGCCCCCGATCACGATGTTCTGCGTCGTGGTTCGCTTCAGCCACATCGTGTAGACGAAGACGTAGAACGCGATCGCCGAGAGCGCCAGGGTTGCGGCCAGCACGTTCACGGTCAGGGCGAGGAACGTGAACGACACGGCCGCCAGCACGAAGCCGAACCGGAGCGCCTCGTCCGGGTCGACGCGATGGCCGGGGAGCGGCCGGTGGCGGGTCCGCCGCATCACCTGGTCGATGTCCCGGTCGAGGTACATGTTGATCGCGTTCGCCGAGGCGGCGGCGAGCGTGCCACCGATCAGGGTCGCCAGCACGAGCCACACGGGCGGCAGGCCGTGCTCGGCGAGGACCATCGCCGGCAGCGTCGTGATCAGCAGCAGCACGATGATGCGCGGCTTCGTGAGCGCCACGAAGGCGTTCACGGTGTCGGGGAACGGACGGCGTGTGCTCGCCGCGTCCGGTCCGTCGCCGGCGGCCGCCCGGACGGCGTCGGCCGGCGGCTCCCGGCGCGCGGTCACCGCGAGCGCCACCACCGATGCCCACACGAGCGCCGACATCGCCACGTGTGCGGCGCGCGCCCAGGTCGCGAGCTCGGTCAGGACGTTCGCGCCGCCGATCAGGACCTGGCCGACGAGCAGCGCCAAGGTGAGGGTCGCCAGCCGGACGAGCCGGTCGGACCGAGGCGCCATCGTTCGCGCCCGGACGAGGCACCAGATCACGAGCGCCGTGACCACGATCGCCAGGATCCGGTGCGCGAACATCAGGCCGGCGCCGTACGCGGAGAGGTCGGGCAGCAGTCGCCCGCCCATCAGGGGCCAGTCCCGGAACGCCAGGCCGGCGCCCTCGGCCCGGACGTACGTCCCGACGAGGAGCAGTCCGTAGGTGGCCGCCGCCGTCCACGCGGTGATGTGAGCGTAGCCGCGGATCCCGCCGGGTTCGGCCGGTTCCGCCAGGATCGCGATCGCCACCGTCAGGCCGAGCACTACGAACGCCACGGCGAAGTGCAGCGTGACGACGCCCGGGGCCTCGTTCGTCGCGATGATCCAGCCGCCGATCGCCGCCTGCACGAGGAACAGCGGCGCGAGAGCCACGGCGAGCCATGCGGCGAGGACCGGTACGGCGCGGGCGCGCCGGCCCCCGCGCGAGCGGATGAGATCGGTCGCGGCGGCGCCGCAGAGCACGAGGGAGAGGGTTCCGGCGACGAACGCCAGGAACCGGTGGGTGTACTCGATCAGCGTGTGGTACTCGAGGCGCGGGATCCACGAGCCGAAGCAGGTGGGCCAGTCGGGACACCCGTCGCCCGATCCGGTCGCACGGACCAGGCCGCCCCACGCGATCAACAGCAACGTGAACGCGGCGGTGGCGATCGCGAGCCTGCGGAAGGTGCGCCTCATCTGGGTCCTCGTCATCCTACGACGCGTCGCGGAACCCGGGTCCGGCCCGAGCGCGGGCTTGCGATACTGGACTCGATGGTGCTCGACGCCTCGCTCCCGCCCACGCTCCTGGATGTGCCGGCTCGCGTGGATGAGGTCCTGCGGATCGCGCTCGGCGCGCGACGCGCCGAGCTCGCGTCGATCGATCCGGCTGCCACCGAGCCGATCGACGAGGTGATCCGGCTGGTCGAGGCCGGCGGCAAGCGGGTGCGTCCCTGCCTGTGCTACTGGGGGTTCCGGGCGGCGGGCGGCTCCGATGGGGACCCGATCCTCCGGGCGGCCGCCGCCCTGGAGCTGCTGCACACGATGGCGTTGATCCACGACGACGTGATGGATGCCTCGACCCGTCGGCGGGGCGTGGCGGCCGTCCACGTCCACCAGGCCGATCGAGCATCGAGCCGAGGGGAGGTCGACCCCGCGCGCATCGGCGTCGCGGTGGCGATCCTCGCGGGCGATCTGGCGGCGGTGCTGGCCGACGGGCTGTTCCTGGACTCGGGGTTCGAGGCCGAGCGCCTGACGAACGCGCTCACGCGCTACCAGCGGATGCGGGTGGAGATGGCGGCGGGGCAGTACCTGGACCTCGTCGACGCCGACGTCGACGCGCGCCGCTTGGCGCAGCTGAAAGGCGGGGCGTACACGGTGCGGTGGCCGCTGTCGATCGGGGCGGCGCTCGCCGGCGCGTCCGACGAGACCGAGATCGCGCTCGAGCGTTTCGCGGAGCCGCTCGGCCAGGCCTTCCAGCTGGCGGACGACCTGCGCGACGGCGATGCCCGCCCCGGCGTCGACCACGACGCCGTCCGGGCGCTCGTGGCCGAGGCCCGGGCCACCCTCGCGTCGGCGCCGTTAGACCCGGTCGCGATACGGGCGATGGACGCCCTCGCGGCGGTGATCGGATGACCGAAGACGTCGCGCTGCTCCGGCGGCTCTTCCGCGACGTGCCGGCCTGCCGGGTGGCGACGGTGCGCGCCGACGGCGGCCCCCACGTCGCCGCCCGGTGGTTCGTGTGGCTCGAGGACGCCGTCTGGGTCTCCACGCGGATCGGCGATCAGACGTGGGAGAACGCGACCGCCGACCCCCGGATCGCGGTCCTGATCGACCGCGGCCGCGATTGGAACGAGCTGGCCGGCGCGCGGGTCCAGGGGGTCGCCGAGCTCCTGCCGGCGGAGCACCCCGACCTGCGCGAGCCGATGTCCGCCTGGCACGACAAGTACCGGCCGATGTTCGGGTCGGGCGGCTTCGACCGATTCGCGAGAGACGTTGTCTCGCTGGGGTTCGTGCGGGTCGTCCCTGCCAGGGTCGAATCCTGGAACCACGCGGTCGAACCCTAGCGACGGCGGCGCGTCGCCCTGCCCCGTGACGCCGTTGCCAACTGCGGTAGCCTTCGGCTTGTGAAACTTTTCACAAGCCGCTCCGCGGAGCGGCTGGGGGGGTCTCGTGGGCGTTCGCGCGGGCGCTGAGCCGATCGAGACGGACGTGCTCGTCGTGGGCGCCGGCCCCGGCGGGGCAGCGACCGCCTACCACCTCGCCCGCCACGGGATCGACGTCACGATGGTCGAGCGGGCCACGTTCCCCCGAGAGAAGGTGTGTGGGGATGGGATCACGCCGCGCGGCGTCAAGGCGATGCACGCGATGGGCATCGACACGGACGATCCCCGGTTCGAGCGGGTGATCGGGCTGCGCGTCCACGCCCGCAACACCACGATCGATCTGCCGTGGCCCGACCTCACGACGTTCCCGCCGTACGCGCTGGTGATGACGCGGCTCGACTTCGACCAGCTCCTCGCCCAGCGCGCGGTGAAGGCGGGCGCGCGGCTGTACGAGACGACGGAGGCGGTCGCCCCGCTCTTCGAGGACGGCTGGGTCCGCGGCGCCACGGTGCGACCCGCCGGCGACAAGGACGGTCCCACCACCGAGATCCGGGCGCGGTTCACGGTGGCGGCCGACGGCGCGGCGAGCCGCTTCGCGGCGCCCGCCGGCGTCCGCCGCGACGACGCGCGTCCCCTCGGGATCGCCGCCCGCCGCTACTACCGGACCGACTACCACCCCGGGCCCTGGTTCGAATCCTGGCTCGACCTCTGGGACGGCGACATGCTGCTGCCGGGCTACGGGTGGCTGTTCCCGGTCGCCGGCGGCAGGGTCAACCTGGGCGGCGGTCTCCTGAACACGTTCAAGCACTTCCACGACATCTCCGCGCAGCAGCTCTTCGGCGCGTTCGCGCGGATGCTGCCCGCCGAGTGGGGGATCTCCGAGGAGACGGCGGACGGCCGGGTCCTTTCCGGCCCGCTCCCGATGAGCCTCAACCGCACGCCACAAGCCGTGCCCGGCCTGCTGCTCGTGGGCGATGCGGCCGGCGCCGTCAACCCCTTCAACGGCGAGGGCATCGCCTACGCGATGGAGACGGGCCAGATCGCCGCGGACCTCCTGCACGAGGCCCTCGTGAAGGACCGTCCGGGCGTCGCGATGCTCTACCCCCAGGTGCTCCGGGACACGTACGGGCGCTACTTCTTCATCGGACGGCAGTTCGCGAAGATGGTCGGGAAGCCGGCGGTGATGGGGCGCGCCACGCAGCACCTGCTGCCGAACCGCACGGTCATGCGGTTCGCCCTCCGAGTCATGGGCAACCTGACGGACGGACCGGACGGCGACATCCAGGATCGGATGTTCGATCTGCTCCAGAGGCTGGCGCGGGCGTCGTGAGCGAGCGCCGTAGGATGGGGCCGCGATGCTGATCGACTACCTGCCGATCGTCGTCATGGCGGCGCTCGCGACGGTGTTCGCGGTCGGCTCGCTGGCGGCATCGGCGATGCTCCGCCCGCGTCGCCCGAACCCGGTCAAGCTCTCTGCCTACGAGTGCGGCAACGACCCGGTGCGGCTGCCGCGCGGCGAGCGGTTCAGCGTGAAGTTCTACCTGACCGCGATGCTGTTCATCATCTTCGACATCGAGGCGATCTTCCTGTTCCCCTGGGCGGTGCAGTTCCGCGCGCTCGGGGTGTTCGGGCTCGGCGAGATGGCCGTGTTCATCGCGCTGGTCTTCGTCGCGTACGTGTACATCTGGCGCAAGGGCGGGTTCGAGTGGTCGGCGTCGACTCCCGTCGAGCCGGAGGACGTCATCGAGCGCGAGCGCGAGCTGCACCTGCACGAGGCGGGCCGTGCCGGCTGAGCGCTTCGAGGGCGTGCACCTGGGCAAGACGCCCGAAGAGGTCGAGGAAGAGGTCGAGCGCGGCGTCCTGGTGACGACGCTCGACCGGGCGGTCGGGTGGGCGCGCAAGCAATCGATGTGGCCGGCCACGTTCGGCCTGGCGTGCTGCGCGATCGAGATGATGTCGGCCGGCGCCGGCCAGTACGACCTCAGTCGCTGGGGGATGGAGCTGTTCCGGGCCTCGCCCCGGCAGGCCGACCTGATGATCGTGGCCGGCCGCGTCTCGCAGAAGATGGCGCCGGTCCTGCGGCGGATCTACGACCAGATGGTCGAGCCGAAGTGGGTCATCTCGATGGGCGTGTGCGCCTCTGCCGGCGGGATGTTCACGAACTACGCGATCGTCCAGGGCGTCGACACGATCGTGCCGGTCGACATCTACGTCCCCGGCTGCCCGCCGAAGCCGGAGATGCTGATGTACGGCATCTTGAAGCTCCAGGGGAAGGTCCGCACGTCGGAGCCCTTCCGATGAGCCCCGAGGACCTGGCCCAACGCGTGCGTTCGCGGTTCCCCGACGTCGTCGTGACGCGCGGCGAGGTCACGGTGGTGCTCGAACGCGACGACCTCCTCGATGGGCTCGGGTGGCTCCGCGACGAGGACGGCGTCGAGCTGGGGTTCCTCTCGAGCCTGAGCGCGACGCACTGGCCGGACGCGGAGCCGGCGTTCTGGGTCGACTACGAGCTCCGGTCCATGACGCGGCTGCACCGGATCCGCGTGAAGGTCGGCCTGCCCGCTGAGGACCCGCACGTGCCGAGCGTCACGCCGATGTTCCCGACCGCGAACTGGCACGAACGCGAGACGTTCGATTTCTTCGGGGTCGTGTTCGACGGGCACCCCGAGCTGACGCGGATCCTGCTGCCGGACGACTGGGAGGGCCACCCGCTCCGCAAGGACGAGCCGCTCGGCGGGGTGCCGACGTGGTTCCACGGCGCGACGGTGCCGCCGATCGACGATCGGGGGATGGCGTGAGCCGCGACACCTCCGACATGGCGGCGGCGCGCGACGGCGTGACGGACCTCACGGCCGGGTTCCGCGATCCCGCCACCGGTGAGTTCCGGCAGGAGACGATGATCATCAACATGGGGCCGCAGCACCCCTCGACCCACGGGGTGCTCCGGCTGCTGCTGGAGCTGGACGGCGAGACCGTGATCCGGTGCAAGCCGGTGATCGGCTACCTGCACACCGGCATCGAGAAGAACACCGAATACCGGACGTGGGTCCAGGGCGTCGCGTTCGTCACCCGCGCCGACTACCTCTCGCCGTTCTTCAACGAGCTGGGCTACTGCCTCGGGGTCGAGCGGCTGCTCGGCATCGAGGCGCCGCCCCGCGCGCAGGTGATCCGCGTCCTGGTCTGCGAGCTCAATCGGATCGCCTCCCACCTCATCTACCTCGCCACCGGCGGCCTCGAGCTCGGCGCCGTCTCGGTGATGCTTTACGGCTTCCGGGAACGCGAGATCATCCTCGACCTGTTCGAGGCGATCACCGGGCTCCGGATGAACCACGCGTACATCCGGCCCGGCGGCGTCCTGATGGACCTGCCCGAGGAGGGCCCGCAGAAGATCCGCGACATCCTGCGCATCCTCCCCGGACGCATCGACGAGTACGAGACGCTGCTGGACGACAACCCGATCTGGCGCGAGCGGAACGAGGGGGTCGGCGTGCTCCGCGCGGACGAGGCGCTCGCGCTCGGCGTGACCGGGCCGGTGCTGCGCGCTGCGGGCGTGCCGGCGGACCTGCGCAAGGACATGCCGTACGCGGGGTACGAGACGTACGACTTCGACGTGCCGGTGCGGACCGAGGCCGACGCCTACGCCCGGTACCGGATCCGCATCGAGGAGATGCGCGAGTCGCTGAAGATCGCCCAGCAGGCGTTCGAACGGTTGGACGAGACGCCCGGCCCCGTGATGGTGGCCGATCCGAAGGTCGGCTGGCCGCCGAAGCTCTCGGTCGGCCCCGACGGCATCGGCAACGACCCGGCGTACCTGCGCCACATCATGGAGGAGTCGATGGAGGCCTTGATCCATCACTTCAAGGCCGTGACCCAAGGCGTCGAGGTCCCGCCCGGCGAGGTGTACAGCGCGGTGGAGTCCCCGCGTGGCGAGCTCGGCTTCCACATCGTCTCGACCGGCGAACACCGCCCGTACCGGGTGAAGATCCGCGACCCGTCGTTCGTGAACCTCCAGGCGCTGCCGGCGATGATCGAGGGGTACCTCGTGGCGGACTCCGTCGCCGCGAACGCGTCGATCGATCCCGTGATGGGTGGGGTGGACCGCTGATGGCGGTGTTCGAGGGCGACGTCCTCGAGGACGCGCGGACAATCATGGCGCGCTACCCGGAGCAGCATGTGCGCTCGGCCGTGATGCCGCTGCTGTACCTGGCGCAATCGGTCGACGGGATGGTTTCGCCCGACGCGCTCCGCGAGATCGGCGGGCTGCTCGGCATCACCACCGCCGAGGTCCAGTCCGTCGCGTCCTTCTACACGATGTACCGCCTGCGACCGACCGGGACGCACGTCGTGAACGTCTGCACGAACCTCGCCTGCAAGCTGCGCGGCGCCGGCGACGTGTTCGAGGCGGCGCACGAGGCGGCCGGCGTCGCGCACGGCCAGGAGATGTCCGACGACGGTCTGTTCACGATCCACGAGGAGGAGTGCCTCGGCGTGTGCGACCACGCTCCCGCGGTGCAGGTGAACCTGTGCAACCACGACGAGATGACGCCCGCGCGGATGCGCGAGCTGGTCGCGCACCTGCGGTCGGGCGAGGTGCCACAGCCGGCGCGCGGGCCGGCGTTCGACAGCTTCCGCTCGGCCTCGCGGGCGCTCGCGGGCCTCGAGGCGGTGCCGGCCTCGTGACCCTGTCGTTCGAGCCCCGCCTGACCCGCGACTGGGGCGACCCGTCCGTGATCGGCTTCGACGGGTACGTGGCGAAGGGCGGCTACGCCGGACTGACCGCGGCCCTCGGCATGGCCGACGCCGAGATCGTGGAGCTGGTGAAGGCGAGCGGCCTCCGCGGCCGCGGCGGCGCGGGCTTCCCGACCGGGATGAAGTGGGGCTTCGTGCCGCGCGACATCGGCAAGCCGACGTACGTCGTGGTGAACTTCGACGAATCCGAACCGGGCACGTGCAACAACCGCGAGCTCGTCGAGCACGATCCGCACCGGCTCCTGGAGGGCGCCGCGATCGCGGCGCTCGCGATCGGCTGCGAGACGGCCTACATCTACGTCCGCGGCGAGTACCTGTGGCAGAGCATGGTGCTGGAGCGTGCGATCGCCGAAGCGTACGCGAGCGGTTCCCTCGGCGCCGACGTGCGCGGCTCGGGCAAGCGGATCGACGTCGTGCTGCACCGCGGCGCCGGCGCCTACATCTGCGGCGAGGAGACCGCGCTGTTGAACTCGCTGGAGGGCCAGCGCGGCCAACCGCGGCTCCGGCCGCCGTTCCCGGCGGTGGAGGGCCTGTTCGCCTGCCCCACCGTGATCAACAACGTCGAGACGCTGATGAACGTGCCGGACATCGTGGTGCGGGGGTCGGACTGGTTCCGCGAGCTCGGCACCGACAAGTCGCCCGGCACGAAGATGGTCACGATCAGCGGCAAGGTCGAGCGGCCCGGCAACTACGAGATCCCGCTCGGCACGCCGTTCCGGGTCGTCCTAGAGGAGCTGGCCGGCGGCGTCCTCGGCGGCCGGGCCCTGAAGGCGTGGACGCCGGGGGGTTCGTCCACGCCGATGCTGACCGCCGCCCACGTCGACACCCGCCTGGACTACGAATCGCTGGCGGAGGCCGGCTCGATGCTCGGCACCGCCGCGATGATGGTGATGGACGAGACCGATTGCGTCGTGGACTGCGCCGCGCGCATGGTCCGCTTCTACGCCCACGAATCCTGCGGGAAGTGCACGCCGTGCCGCGAGGGCAGCTGGTGGGCAACGCGTGTCCTCGGGCGGCTCGAGGACGGCCAGGGCCGCCCGGAGGACGTCCCGGTCATGGCGGACCTGGGCAAGAACCTGCTGTTCCGGGCGTTCTGCGCGCTGGCCGACGGCACCGCGTCGGTGATCAACTCGAGCCTCGCGCACTTCCGCGACGAGTACGAGGAGCACGTCCGGCTCGGCGGGTGTCCGCTGAAGGTGGCCCACGAGGAGCTCCAGGAGGTCGGCGCGTGAGCCAGGCTCCCGACCAGGTCACGCTGACGATCGACGGCTCGGAGGTCACGGTGCCGAAGGGCACGCTGATCATCCGAGCCGCCGAGCATCTCGGGATCGAGATCCCCCGCTTCTGCGACCACCCCTACCTGGCGCCGGCGGGCGCCTGCCGGCAGTGCTACGTGCAGATCGAGGGCCAGGGCAAGCTCCAGACCTCGTGCACGTCCACGGTGGCCCCCGGCATGGTCGTCTCGACACAGAACACGAGCGAGGCCGCCCGCGAGGCGCAGGTCGCGAACCTCGAGTTCCTGCTGCTCAACCACCCGCTCGACTGCCCGATCTGCGATCGCGGCGGCGAGTGCCCGCTGCAAGACCAGGCGCTCGCGTACGGGCCGGGCGAGAGCCGGTTCACCGACGCGAAGCGCGTCTATCCGAAGCCGGTGCCGATGTCGCCGCTCGTGAACCTCGACCGCGAACGGTGCGTCCTGTGCGCGCGATGCACGCGGTTCTGCGACGAGATCAGCGGCGATCGGTTCCTCGAGCTGTTCGCGCGCGGGGCCGACGAACGGGTCTCGATCGCCGCGGGCGAGGACTTCCGGTCGCCGTTCTCCGGCAACACGATCCAGATCTGCCCGGTCGGCGCCCTCACGTCGGCGCCGTACCGGTTCGTCGCCCGCCCGTTCGATCTTTCCTCGGGCGACTCGATCTGCCAGCACTGCAGCGCCGGATGCAACGTCCGCGTGGACGTCCGCCGCGACGAGGTCGTCCGGGTCCTCGCCCGCGACAACCCGAACGTGAACGACGCCTGGATCTGCGACAAGGGACGGTTCGCGTTCACCCGGTGGGACGCCCCGGCGCGCATCACGACGCCGCTGATCCGCGACCGGGGCCTCGAGCCGGCCTCGTTCGGTGAGGTCTTGCCGTGGGTCGCCGCGCGGTGCACGGATGCGCGGGTCGCGATCGTGACGGGCGGCCGCTTGATGGACGAGGACGTCTACGCCCTGTCGAAGCTGGCCCGCACGGTGCTCGGCACGAACGATCTGGATCACCGGCGCGAGGTCCACGGGGGCGTCGCGGAGGAGCGCGCGGCCGCCGGCGCCCTCGACGTCACGTACCGCGACGTCGAGCGCGCGCGCACGATCGTCGTCGTCGGCCTCGACGCCGAACAGGAGGTGCCGATCCTGCACCTGCGGATCCGGAAGGCTGCGGCGCGCGGCGCCAAGGTCTTCGTGATCCATCCGCGCCGGACGCGGCTGCACGATGTCGCCGAGCACGTCCTGGTCCGGCCGGGCCAGGAGGCGCATGTCCTCGAGCGGATCCGTGACGGCATCGACGACGATTCACCGGAGGCCCGGATCGGCGCGGCGCTCCGCGAGGCCGGGAACGCCGGCGTGGTGCTGGCCGGACGGCGCCTGGCCGAACACCCGCTGGCGACCGACGTCGCGCTCGAAGCGGCGATGAAGGCCGGCGCCCGGTTCGGCCTGGTCGATCGCCGCGCGAACGACCGCGGCGCCCTCCGCGCCGGCGTGCATCCGGGGCTGCTGCCGGGTGGCCGCCGCGTGTCCGTCGCCGCCGAGCGCGAGGAGGTCGAGGCGGCCTGGGGTCCGATCCCGGTCGCCGACGAGGGCCGTTCGACGATCGAGATCCTGCGGGCCTGCGCCGAGCGGCAGATCGACGTGCTCTACCTCGTGGGCGTCGACCCGCTGGGCGACGTGCCCGACGCGGCG
>DATIWE010000051.1:0-56624 GCA_035519495.1 Actinomycetota bacterium | reverse complement strand
GGTTCGCGCACAACGGGTGTCGGTCTACAGTCGGTCGATGGGAGCGGACCGGCCGAGAGCGGAGGCGAGTCAGATGAGCAAGGAGAACGCAACGGATGTGCGAGCGGGATCGAGGGCGAGGTTCGGCGTGGTGTGCGCGCTCGTCGGCGCGCTGGTGGCCGGACCGCTCGTGCTGGGCGCGTACGCGCTCGGCTCGAAGGTCGCCGCGAACCGGGCGGTCTCGGCGGTCGTCGGCGCGGGTGTGATGACGAGCTTCCCCGACGGGTTCCGGCCGAACGACGTCGTGACGCGCGGCTCGCTCGCCCAGGCGTTGCTGCGGTCGATGCCGCGTCTCGCGACCGCGTCGTTCGATGGCAGCGCGACGGCCGGCTCGTCCACCGAGCTGGACACGGTGGATCTGCGGATCGACGGCGCACCCCACAAGATCCAGGGCGTCCTCATCAGCGTCCAGATGCAGCTCGACCACGACAACAACCTGAGCGCCGGTTGCGTCCCGGGCTTCTCGTTCACCAAGAACGCATCGCCGAAGGTGGTCGGAAGCTGGTCGCAGGAGGAGTACGGCGGCACGGGATCGGGCCTGGAGCTGAACGTCGCGTTCAGCGTCTTCGTGCAGCAGTCCACGAACACGAAGGCGACCTACCACCTCCGATTCTCGAACCCGTGCACCGCGACGTTGTTCGTGGACGAGGGGATGATGACCGCGCAGAGCTTCCCGCTCACGGGCGCCGGCACGGCCTTCAACGGAACCGACTCGCCCACGAGGCAAGGCAACCTCCTCGCACACGATCGGTCGTAGTCGCGCCAGGTTCTGCCCGGCGTTAGCACCTCCGTTGCCGTCGCTGGACGACCAGCCAGTGTTGAGGGCGCTGGAGGGACCTCGGGGTGATCCTCAGCCGGCGACCCGCAGCACGAGGCCGACCCTCCTGATCTACGTGGTGACGGCGTCGGTCGTGGTGTTCCTCTTGGTGTTGCGCGGTCTCACCGTCGGGATGCGTCCCGAACGGCGGACTCAGTCGTCGCCGCGGCCGGAGCCACCGCCGGAGTCGTCGCCTCGCTGGCCTCCGGCGCCGCCGGGATCGTCCGAGTCCGGAGACGGAGAGCGCGTCGACGGTCCGGTCGTCCGGTCGCCGGTGGCGGTCGGCATCGAGAGCGCCGGCGAGGGGGACGGGCTCGTGCCGTCGGCGGGTTGACCGATCTGGGTATCCGACACCAACCGAGGAGCCGAGACGCGGATCGGGGTCGCCGGCTCGGTCAGGCGTGTCCCGGCCACCGCGAAGGCCCCGGCGATCAGGGCCGCGGCGACGACGATGCCCGCCGTTCCCCATCCGAGCATCGTCAGCGCGCGCCGGACCATGGATCAACGGTACCCAGCGGCGGGCTAAGTTCGGGTTAAGCCCCGGGCGACCGGGTCGGCGCGGAGGGGACCGGGTAGCGGACCTCGACGCGCGTGCCGCCGCCCTCGGCCGAGCCGATCTCGATCGAGCCGTCGTCGTGCTCCGCCAACTCACGCACGATCGCCAGGCCGAGGCCCGACCCTGGCGTCGTGCGGCCGTCGCCGCGGAAGAACCGTTCCGTGACGGAAGGGAGGTCGCGCTCGCCGATCCCTGGGCCGTGGTCGCGGACCGCGACGAACGCGTGCCCGTTCGCCAGCCCGGCGCTGATCTCCACGCGTCCGGGCGCGTACGCGATCGCGTTGTCCACCAGGTTGTCGAGGATCTGGTCGACGTCCTCGGCATGCGCCAGGGCGGTCGCGGTATCCGCATCGACGACGAGCTCCGTCCTCGCCTCGCGCGCGGGCGCGATCCACCGCTCGGCGGCGCGTTCGGCGATGGTGGCCAGATCGACCGCGCGGGGCGGATGGCTCTCGGTCCTCGAGGCCGTCGCCAGGAGCCGGTCCACGATCGCCGACAGCCGGTCGACCTCCGCTTCGGCCGCCACGAGTTCCTTCCGGAGCCCATCGTCGGTGGTGTCCGCGATCGCCGACTCCAAGCGGAGCTTCATCCCCGTGAGCGGGGTGCGGAGCTGATGCGACGCGTTGGCGGCGAACGCCCGCTGCGCCTCCACCGTGTCCTCGACGCGCTCGGCCATCTGATCGAACGACGAGGCGAGCTGCTCGACCTCCTGGGGGCCTCGGATGTCGCCGGCGCGGACCGACAGATCACCGGATCCGAACCGCTGCGCCGCATCGGCGAGCCGGCGGAGGGGGCGGGCCAGCGACCCGGACAGGGCGAACGCCATGATCAGCCCCGCCAGCAGGCCGGCCGCGCCGATCGCGAAGACCCCGAGCGTCACCCGATGGACGTTCGCGTTCACCTGGTCCATCGACCGCGTGATCCGCACGGCGCCGACGACCGACGTCGCACCGGCGTCCGCCTGGCCGATGATCGGCACGGCCGTCGCCATGATGTCGACGCCGAGGTCGTTGCTGAAGCGGACCACCGAGGTCGGCACGCCCTTGAGCGCACCCACGATCTCCGGCCGCTGCGGCGTCGCGTAGGGCTGCCCGGTCGCCGGTCCTTGGGAATCGGCGATCAGCTGTCCGTTCGCGTCCACGATGATCACGCGACCGTCGGCCTGCAGGCCGGCTCGCCGGATGAGGGTGCGCAGGTCGCCCCGTCGGGCCGGCGTCAGGTTGTCCGCGCCGACGCCCTGGGCGATCGCGTCGGCGCGCACCAGGTTCTCCCGTTCGAGCTCGGTGCGAGCACGACGGTCCAGCGTCACGGCCAGAGGGATCGTCAGCGCCACGATCAGCACCACGGAGATGTAGGCGAACGCCGCAACGAGTCGGGTGCGGACCTTCGTCGCGGCCTCCTATCCGGGCTCGTCCGTCGACGGTGCGTCCTGGGGCGCCGTGAACCGGAAGCCCACCCCGCGGATCGTGGTGATGTACCGGGGGTCGCCGGGGTCGTCCTCGAGCTTCTTGCGCAGCCACGCGATGTGGACGTCGAGCGTCTTCGTGGACCCGAACCAGTGCTCGTCCCACACCTCATCCATGATGTCCTCACGCCGAACCACCCGGCCCGCGTTGGCCATGAGCAGGGCGAGGAGATCGAACTCCTTCGCCGCCAGCGCGATCTCCGTGCCCGCCCTCGTCACGGTGCGAGCGTCCGGATCGAGCCGGACGTCGCCGACCTCGAGGGCGGCGTGCGCGTCCCGGGACCTGCCGCGCCGCAGGATCGCGCGGATACGGGCGACCAGCTCGCCGGCGGAGAACGGCTTCACGACGTAGTCGTCCGCCCCCAGCTCGAGCCCGACGATCTTGTCGACGTCCTCCCCGCGCGCGGTCAACAGGACGATCGGGACGTCCGAGGAGGCGCGTAGCTCCCGGCAGAGGTCCCGGCCGTCGCCGTCGGGGAGCATCACGTCGAGCAAGACCACGTCAGGGTCGGTCGCGGCGAAGGCTTCGCGTGCGGCTCCGAGCGTGGGCGCGACCGTGGGCTCGAACCCCTCCCGGGCGAGGTGCGACGACAGGGGCTCCGAGATACCCGGCTCGTCCTCCACGATCAGGATGCGCAGCGACGCCATCGCTCTCAACCGTCTCACGTTCGGGCCCGAGCCTCTATCTCCTCGCGTGTTCCGCGGGGCCCGGCCAGCGCTCGTACCATCGAGGTGGAGGGATGGTGGCGATGAGGACGGCGGAGGTGTCTCCGACCCGCTACTGGCACGCGCTGGCGGACGGTCGCGTCCAGTGCGACGTCTGCCCACGTGCGTGCAAGCTCCACGAGGGTCAGCGCGGCTTCTGCTTCGTCCGAGCCCGGCAGGATGACGCGATCGTGCTGACCACCTACGGGCGGTCCTCGGGGTTCTGCGTCGACCCGATCGAGAAGAAGCCGCTCAACCACTTCCTTCCGGGGACCTCCGTCCTGTCGTTCGGGACGGCGGGGTGCAACCTCGGGTGCCGGTTCTGTCAGAACTGGGACATCTCGAAGTCCCGCGAGATCGACGCGCTCGGCGATGCCGCCTCGCCCGAGGACATCGCGGATGCCGCCGAGCGCCTGGGCTGCCGGTGCGTCGCCTTCACCTACAACGACCCCGTGATCTTCATGGAGTACGCGATCGACGTGGCCGACGCTTGCCGTCGTCGCGGGATCCGCGCCGTCGCCGTGACCGCCGGCTACATCTCGCCGGAGCCGCGCGCCGAGTTGTTCGCGCACATGGACGCGGCGAACGTCGACCTCAAGGGCTTCACGGAGGACTTCTACCATCGCGTCTGCTTCGGGCACCTCGGGCCGGTACTCGAGACGCTCGAGTACCTGAAGCACGAGACCGACGTCTGGTTCGAGATCACTACCCTGCTGATCCCCGACGCCAACGACGGCGGCGACGAGATCGACCGGATGACCCGCTGGGTCGTCGAGGAGCTCGGCCCCGACGTCCCGATGCACTTCACGGCCTTCCATCCCGACTTCAAGATGCGGGATCGGCCAGCCACCCCTCCGGAGACCTTGACTCGCGCCCGGCGGATCGCGATGGCGAACGGCGTCCGCTACGCGTACACGGGCAATGTGCATGACGCGACGGGCGCCTCCACCATGTGCCACTCGTGCGGCGCCCTGTTGATCGAACGCGACTGGTACGAGCTCGGTTCGTGGGGGCTGGATCGGTCCGGACGCTGCGCCTCGTGCGGCGAACCGCTCCCCGGCGTCTTCGAGGACCGCCCGGGCAGGTGGGGCGCGCGGCGGCTCCCCGTGCGGCTCGCCGCGTCGTGACCGAGCGGATCCGGTCGTCGGCGGTGGCCGGGGCGTTCTACCCTGCCGATCCCGACGAGCTCGCGGCGCTGGTCGATCGGCTCCTCGGCGAGGTTCGGCCGAGCGAGCGGGAACATCGGCCGGGAGCGCTGATCGTTCCGCACGCCGGCTACGTGTACTCCGGGCCGGTGGCCGCATCGGCGTATGCCCTTCTGCGCGGGGCGACGGTGGCTCGCGTGGTGGTGCTCGGCCCATCGCATCTCGTGCCGCTGCACGGCGCGGCCGTCTCCGGGATGGAGGCGTGGGCCACCCCGCTCGGGCAGGTTCCGGTCGACGACGAGCTGCGCGCACGCGCGGTCGGCGTGGGCGCCCGTCGCAACGACCGTGCCCATCAGCCGGAGCACTCGGTGGAGGTTCAGCTCCCGTTCCTGCAGCGCGTGCTCGCGGACCCCTTCAGCGTGCTGCCGATCGTGGTCGGCGTCACCGAGCCCGAACCGATCGCCGACCTCATGGACGCGCTGCACGGGCCGGACACCCTCATCGTGATCAGCACGGACCTCAGCCATTACCACGATGCCGCATCGGCGAGGCGTCTGGACCGCCGCACCGCGGACGCCATCCTCGCGCGCGATCCCTCGATGATCGGCCCCGAGGACGCGTGCGGCGTGTTCGCGCTCCGGGGGGTCGTCGAGCTGGCCCGCCGCCGGGGTGCCCGGATCCGTCTGCTCGACCTGCGGAACTCGGCCGACACGGCCGGCGACCCGAGCAGTGTCGTCGGCTACGGCGCGTTCACGCTCGATCTGTGAGCCAAGGTGAGCGTCAGCGGTCGATCCGCCACGCACGAGGACCCGGGCCGGGGCCCGGGTCCTCTGATCGAGGGGAAGCTGCGGTTCGCGCGCTCTACAGGTCGTAGTACAGCGCGAACTCGTGCGGGTGCGGCCGCAGGCGCACCGCGTCCAGCTCGTGCGTCCGCTTGTACTCGATCCAGGTGTCGATCACGTCCTGGGTGAACACGCCGCCCTCCAGCAGCCACTGGTGGTCGGCCTCCAGCGTGTCGAGCACCTCCTCGAGCGAGCCGGGCACCTGCTTGACCATCGCCTTCTCCTCGGGCGGCAGGTCGTACAGGTCCTTGTCCATCGGCTCCGGCGGCTCGATCTTGTTCTTGATCCCGTCCAGGCCGGCCAGCAGCATCGCGCTGAAGGCCAGGTACGGGTTACACGTCGGATCCGGCGTGCGGAATTCCAACCGCTTCGTCGCCGGGTGCCGGCTGAACACCGGGATCCGGATGCACGCCGAACGGTTCCGCTGCGAGTACACGAGGTTGATCGGCGCCTCGTAGCCCGGCACCAGCCGGCGGTACGAGTTCGTCGTCGGGTTCGTGAACGCCAGCAGCGCGTTCGCGTGCGACAACAAGCCGCCGATGTACCAGCGGGCCAGGTCGCTGATGCCCGCGTAGTTGACCTCGTCCCAGAAGAGGTTCTCGTCGTTGCTCCACAACGACTGGTGGGTGTGCATGCCGCTGCCGTTGTCCATGAACAGCGGCTTCGGCATGAACGTGACGGTCTTCCCGTTCTGGTAGGCCGTGTTCTTGACGATGTACTTGTACTTCAGCACGTTGTCCGCGGTCTTCAGCAGCGTGTCGTAGCGCATGTCGATCTCGGCCTGGCCGGCGGTGCCGACCTCGTGGTGGTGCACCTCGATCGGGATGCCGACCTTCTCGAGGTTCAGCACCATCTCGCTGCGCAGGTCCTGGTACTTGTCCATCGGAGGGACGGGGAAGTACCCCTCCTTGTATCGCGGCTTGTACCCGAGGTTCGGGCCGCCGGCATCGTTCTCGCGGCCGGAGTTCCAGACCCCCTCGAGCGCATCGATGTGGTAGTAGCCCTCGTGCTGGTTCTGGTCGAACCGGATCGAGTCGAAGATGTAGAACTCGGCCTCCGGCCCCCAGTACGAGATGTCGGCGATGCCGGTCTGCTTCAGGTACAGCTCGGCCTTCTTCGCGATGTAGCGCGGGTCGCGGCTGTACATCTCGCCGGTCACCGGGTCCTTCACGAAGCAGTTGATGTTGAGCGTCGCGTGCTGCGTGAACGGATCCAGGTACGCGGTGTCCGGATCGGGCACCAACAACATGTCCGACTCCTGGATCTCCTGGAACCCACGGATCGACGAACCGTCGAAGCCGATCCCTTCCTCGAAGATCGACTCCGTCAGCTCCGACGTGGGAACCGAGAAGTGCTGCATCAGTCCCGGCAGGTCGCAGAACCGGAGATCCACGATCTGGACCTCCGCCTCCTTCGCCATCGCCAGGACGTCCTTGGCGGTCGCCACCGTTCCTTCCCCCTTACTCCTCGACGATCCCGCAAGGGTAGAGGCGCTCCCGCGGCCCTTGGTTTCCGGGCCGTTAACTCTGCGTAACGCCGATCCCAAGGGGGGTCGGTGGCGCCGGGTCGCGCGACCTGCTTCGATAGCCGGGACGCGCTCGCACCGGTGGGGGGGCGATGACGACGGAAGCCGCGCACACGGAGGAGGAGCTCGGGCCGCTCCCGGGGTTCCTGCGCCCGCTGGTGGATCGGGTGGCACGGATCAACGCGACCGTGCACGCGAAGCTCCTAGCCGGGTTCCTCATCATCGCCGTGCTCCTGCTGGCGATGGGAGGTCTCAGCGTCGCGGTGCTCAACCGGGTGAACCGCCAGGTGGACACGCTCACGGCGCTCAACCGGCAGACCGACCTTGCGCGCGACATGATCTACAAGGTCACGGTTCAGATGCACTACCGGGCGATGGCGCTCGTGACCGATGGGGTCGAGGACGAGGCTTCCTACAACGCCAAACTCTTGGACGCGAAGGCCGGGTTCCTGAGCGACCTCGCGGCGATCCGGGCGTTCCCCGAGCCCGATCGGACCGAGTTCTTCGACGACCTGGAGGCGACGAACGAGACCTTCGCCGCGTCGAGCCTCCAGGTCACGGCCCTCTCCGTCGCCGGCGACACGGAGCGCGCCCTGGCGATGCACCTCGACCAGGAGCACCCGATCTCGCATCGGCTGGAGGCTTCGCTCAACAGGCTGATCGCGGACTCGGAGCGGCGGGTCGTGGCGGAGACCGCCGCCTTCAAGTCGGACCGGCGCTTCCTGACCCTCGCCGTTGCGACGTTCTCGGCGCTGAGCCTGCTGGGGGCCTTGCTCCTCGGGGCCGTCCTGTCGTGGTCGTTGATCCGGCCGGTCCGTCGCGTCGACCGGGCTCTGGCCTCGATCGCGGACGGCGACTTCGAGACGCGGGTGCTGGTCCCGAACCGCGACGAGTTCGGCAGCCTGACGAACAACCTCAACCGCACCACCGAGCAACTCTCGACGCTCTACACCGACCTCGGGACGTTGAACGCGAACCTCCAGGAGACGGTCGACACGAAGGTCACCGAGCTCGAGCGGGCGACGCGGCTGCAGCGCTACCTGTCGCCGGCGCTCGCGGAGTCCATCCTCGCCGGTGAGCAAGACATCCAGTTCGAACCGAGCCGGAAGTTCCTGACGACGTTCTTCTCCGACGTCCGCGGATTCACGGCGGCCGCCGAGCAGATGGAGCCCGAGGAACTGGTCGATGCGCTCAACGACTACCTCTCCGAGATGACCGACATCGTGTTCAAGCACGGCGGGACGCTGGATAAGTACGTGGGCGACGCGGTGATGGTCTTCTTCGGCGACCCCGTGCCGCAGGACGATCACGCCGAGCGGGCCGTGCGGATGGCGTTCGAGATGCGAGCTCGCATGACCGATCTGCAGGAGCGGTGGCTCCGCCAGTACCACGAGGCGTTCAAGATCGGGATCGGGATCGCGACCGGATGGGTGACGGTCGGTGACATCGGGTCGGCGGCCCGGAGCGACTACACCGTGCTCGGCAACCAGGTCAACCTCGCGTCGCGGCTGGCGGATCGAGCCGAAGCGGGCCAGATCCTCGCGACCGAACGAACGATGCTTGCGGTCGAGGACTTCGTCGAGGCGTCGGCCATCGACGAGGTCACGCTGAAGGGCATCAACCGCCCGATCAAGATCTACGAGCTCCTGGCGCCGATCGGCTAGATCGTCGCTCGCCTCACCGCGCGAAGAAGTGCAGGCCGAGCCACGCCCAGCCGGCGAGGAGGCCGACCCGTCCCGAGCGCGTGTGCCCGATCCGCCCGACGACGGCGCCGAACGTCGGGATCCTCGAGCCGGGACGCAACGCGACGAACTCGAGGCCGAGCCCCACGAGGAAGAGCGTGCCGTAGAACGCGATCGTCGCGTCGTGCGGCGTCATCGTCAGGCTCCCGGCCCGGGGCCGGCGAAGGCGAGCAGCAGCAACCACCCCAGCGCGAGCCAGGCGAACAGGCCGATCGCCCGTCCGAGGTGCGAGGCGAGCAGGGGGTCCATCAGGAAGCTGATCGTGGGGTGGGCGTACGAATCCGTCCGGAACGATGGCTGCAGGAGCAACGAGGTCAGCTCGAGGAGGCACGCCGACAGGAAGACGGCTCCCCACGCGACGGCGCCGATGGGCCACATCGGCTCCGGTGGCGACGCGCCGGCTTCCGGCCTCGGCCACCCGATGGCGAGGACCGCGGCGGCCGGCAGCACGATCGCCGCCGTCAGGGGCCAGGAGTAGCGGCCGAAGCTCCCGGCGAGCCACACGGAGGAGACCGCGCCGAGCAGCGCGAGCGACGTCCAGCCCCGCCGCGCCTCCGGCGATCGACCGGCGAACGGCCGTCGCCGTGCGATCCGGCCGGCGGGTTCGTCGAGCGGCCGGCCGTGGAGCGCCTCCCAGCCCAGCAACCCCGCGACGAACCACAGCAGCGCGGCGTGCACCCAGTTGTCGGAGATCCCGTCGAACAGTCCGGCCAGGAACAGGATCGCGATGACCGGGTCTCCGACCGCGCTCCAGACGTTGGTGCGGGCCGGCGAGCCGGGCTCCAGTCGTTCTCCCTCCATCCATCGAACCTCGCACGGGTCCCCGGTTGCGTCTACCAACGCGGCCGGTTCAGGGCCTTCCGACGTGGGTCAGCGAGCTCGGGAAATCGGTGTGCAAGGGGATCACGCCTCCCGGGAGCAGCAGGTCGAGTCCGTCGGGCGTGTTCAGGTGCCCGGCGGTTCGGCCCGGCACACCCGTCACGCCGTACTGCCACACGATCCGATCGGTCGCCGGGTCGATGAGCACGACGCGGTGATTCTCGTCGTCGTTCACGGCGATCAGCCCGTTGGGGAGCGGCGCGCCGAGGCTCGGACGATCCAACGCCCCGGCCGCCGATCGAGCGTGGTACGTCCACACGACACGGCCGTCGGGACGGAACCGGACGATGCCGCCGGGGTTGCCGTAGTCGACCGCGAGGATCGAGCCGTCCGGGAGCATCTGGGGATCCGACGGGACCCCGAGGCCGGGGATGCGGTGTTGCCAGACCACCGCGCCGGAAGGGCGGACGCGCGCGACGACGCCGCCGTACAGCTCGGTCGTGAGCAGGTCGCCGTTGGACAGCGGCGTGCTGGCGTTCGGGTACCCGACCGTGCGGGGCAGTCCGGCGGAGCAGTTCCCCGTGACCCCGATCTGCCGGTCGGCGCGGCCCGACGGGCCGAAGAAGAGCAGGCGGCAGTTCTTCGCGTCGGCGACGACGACGGCGTCGCGTCCGAACGGATACGGGTAGGCGTCGTCTGGTTGATGCAGGTAGCCGGCCGAGGATCCGGCCACGCGCGGATGACCATAGGTCCAGATCGTCCGGCCGCTCGGGTACGCGATCTCCGCGATCACGTCGTTCTCCTCTTCGTTCACCAAGATCGCGTGACCGCCGTGGACCCAGAATGCGTCGTCGGGGAAGTAGAAGGGAACCTTCGGCGCCGGAAGGTTGGGGCTCGGGTATCGCCACACGATCCGCCGGTGCCGGTCCACCACGATCAGGCGGTCGTTCCCCCGATCGGCGATCAGCAGCAGGCCGGCGAAGGGCCGCTGGCTCGAGGCGGACGCGACGCTGGCTGAGGGATCGCCGGTCGGCGCCGCCGCGTCGGCGGCCGCGACCGGCACCGATCGCGAGACCTGGGCGAGCGTCGACGTGTCGGACCCGCCGATCAGGAGATGCCCGGCGCCTGCGGGCGCCACCGCCGCATCGGCCAGCGGGTGTGCGAGCGCCGGCCCGGCGATCGGCGTTCCGCCGGGAAGGACGACCTCCGTCACCGACGACGTGGCGGCGCCTGAGGGATCGAGGCCACCGACGACGTACAGCACACCCCTCTCGACGAACGCCATCGCGTGGCCGACCGGCGCCGGCAGGCTCGCCAGGATCGAGGTGCGTCCAGAGGTCGTGTCGAACCGATAGACGGTTCGGTTCTCCCGGCCGCCAGCGAGGACGCCACCGGCGATCAGGAGATCCGTGCCGTTCGTCGCGACCGCCGGATAGCGGAGCCCGGTCGGGAGCGCGCCCGCCCGCCGGAAGGTGGTGCCGTTCGATGTGGCCCAGATCGTCGGTTGCGGCGTCACGCCGTTCCAGCCGCCGAGGACGTAGACCGTCGAGCCGACGGTAGCGGCCGCGAGATCCGAGAGCGGCGACGGGAGCGTCCCCGCCATCCGGGATCGCCCCGTGGGCAGATCGATCGCCTGCACGGCGGCGCTCGATCGCGCGGTGCCGCCGCCGAACACGAAGAGCGAGTGCCCGATCACCGCCCCCGCGCCGTCGTGGAACGACTGCGGGAGGCTGCCGATCGAGGTGATCCGGCCGTTCGCCGGGTCCAGGCGGAACACGCCGGCCGCCGAGTTCCCGGTGGCGTCGAGCCCTCCGGCGATGTAGACGGAGCCGCCGAACGAGACGGCGACGGCGCGCTGGACGGGCGCGGGGAGCCGGTAGCCGGCCGGGACGATCCGGAGCTGCGATGCGGACGTGGCCGGGCTCGCTGCGGTGGAAGTCGGCGCCGCGCCGCCCGTCGGCGGGGTCACGGTGCTCGTCGTCGCGGCCCGTCCGGTGCAGCCGAAGAGGAAGAAGAGGAGGAGGCAGGAAGCCGACGCCGTCCGGCGGTGGAGGGCCGTCATCGCGCTCGAGTGTAGGGAGGTCGTGCCGCCCACCGGGCCGTCTCACCGAACCGTCACACGCTCTCCACCGGCCGAGGCCGCAAGCGCGTAGGCTGTTGCTATCGAGCCAGGGAGGTGGCGATGAAGAAGTTCATCGTGGGACTGCTGATCCTGGGTGCCGTCGTCGCGGCGGTCGCCATGATCATGAAGCGCCGGTCGGCCGACGAGATCGACGAGTGGGAGGCCCTGTCGGAGGACGCGGCGTCCACGATCCAGGAGGCCGCCGCCGAGGCGATCGAGGCCGCGGAGGACGCCGCTCCGTAACCCTCGGAGATGGGCGAGTCGGACCGCGTCAGCGTCGACGGCGGATCGATCCACGTCGAGGTCGAAGGTGAGGGTCCTCCGCTCCTGCTGATCCACGGCGGCCTCGGCGATCACCGGATGTGGGACCTCCAGGTTCCGGCGTTCGCCGAGCGGTACCGGGTGATCCGCTACGACACGCGCGGTTTCGGACGCACGGAGACCGACGACGTCGTGTACATCGACGCCACCGATGCGATCGCCGTGCTCGACCACGTCGGAGCGACGTCGGCATACCTGATCGGTCAATCGCGCGGCGGCTCGATCGCGCTCGACGTCGTGGTCGAGCATCCGGAGCGCGTCGACGCGTTCGTGAGCGTCGCCGGCGGTGTCAGCGGGTTCGAGGCGGAGGTCGTCGACGGGCCGCCGGCCGATGAGATGGAACGGCTGTACGAGGCGCACGACCTGGACGCGCTCGCCGAGTTGGAGACGCGGGTCTGGGTGGACGGCTGGGGTCAGCCGTCGACCCGGGTCGATCCCGACGTGCGCCGCCTCGTGCACGGCTGGATCGAGGCCGACCTGAAGGCGGACAAGCCCTGGGGCAAGCCCGGGACGATCGACCCGCCGGCCGCCCAGCGTCTCGGCGATGTGGACGTTCCGGTGCTGGTCATGATCGGCGAGGTCGATGAGGCGGGCAGTGTCGCACGCGGCCGGTACCTCGCCGCATCGGTTCCGGGCGCGCGCCTCGAGACCTTCCCGAACGTGGCGCACATGATCCAGCTGGAGGAGCCGGAGCGCTTCGCGCAGCTGGTGCTCGCGTTCCTCGGCGAGGTAGACCGCGCGAACGGCCGATAGTCCGTCCCGGCCCCGGACGTGCCACGGCCCCGCTTCCGCGGGGCCGTGAGCCGGGGGGATGGGTCTGTCTTGATCTACCGGCTCGTGCCGGGTTCCCGCGTGAAGCCCTCTCCGAAGCCCCGCACGGGAACCGGCACCAGCCGGACGAACGACGCGAGGAACACCGAGCCGAGGGGGATGAGTCCCGCGAGCGGGACGATGGTGGCGATCCTCAGTGCGCCGTTCATGGCAGGGTCATCGGCGCCGCAGGCGATCGCGGCGCAGGCTCCGTCCGAGTCATTTCGCGCTGACGACGACGTGCTAGGTCCTCCGGCTCTGCGGGTGAGCGTAGGCCGAAGGGCTCAGGCGTCGTCGCTCGCCCGATACCCGACGCCGCGCACCGTCTCGATCAAGTGCTCGTGCTCGGGACCGAGCTTGGCGCGCAGCCGCCGGACGTGAACGTCCACCGTCCGGGTGCCGCCGTAGAAGTCGTAGCCCCACACTTCGCGGAGCAGGGCGGGGCGGGTCGAGACGCGGCCCGGGTGAAGCGCCAGGTAGCGCAGCAGCTCGAACTCCTTGAACGTCAGGTCGAGCGCGCGTCCGCCGGCGGTGACGCGGTACGTCTCGGTGTCGATCGCGACGTGGCCGAGGTGCACGACGGCGCCGTCGCGTCCGCCCGAACGGCGCCGCAGCAGGTCCAGCCGGAGCCGGATCTCCGCGGCCGGCGCTCCTGGGAACACGAACTCGTCCACGAGCTCTTCCCAGGGGAACGTGTCCAAGCGGTCCCGCTCCACGACCAGCACGGTCGCGACGCGGTCGCTCCGAGCGCGGAGCTCCGTCAGCACCGACCAGGCCTGGCCGGGGTTCTCGACGGCGTCCACCAGCACGGCGGTCGGCTCCAACCCCAAGACGTGGCCCAGGGCAACCACCGAGAGCGGCTCGTGCTTCAGGTCCAGCCGGAGATCGCCGAGCGCCGGGAGCACGCGGTCGACGGTGCGATCGGAAAGCAAGGCCCAGGCGGTCATCGGGATCTCCTCACGATACCCGGTCGGCATCGGCGCCGGTACGCTTGACCTGCGATGACGTCGATCCAGCAGGTGCTCTCGCACCGGTGGCGCATGCCGGCGTCACCGTTCGAGGTCTCGACGGCGGACGGGGTCGTGATCGCCGGCACGCGTGTGGGCGACCATGATCCGTCGCGTCCGGCGCTCGTGATGGCCCACGGCCTCATGGGCTGGCATCGCAAGCCGCGGTTCGCGCGGTTCGCCGAGCTCCTGACGCCGTGGTTCGACCCGTACCCGTTCGACCTGCGCGGCCACGGCGGGAGCGCCGGGGAGAGCGACTTCGGACGCGACGAGATCTACGACGTCGACGCGGTGATGCGGCTGGCTCGCCGGGACGGCCACGAGACCGTGCTGACGTTCGGGGCGTCGCTCGGCGCGATCTCGGTGCTGCGGCACGCGGGCGTGCTGGGCGGCACCGACGGCGTCGCGTCGATCAGCAGCCTCGCGTTCTGGGATTGGCACGAGGGTGCGCGCCCGGTCGCCCGGCGTCGGATGCAGGCGCGGATCGGCACGCGCACCGGCAGGCGAGCGCTCCGAGCCTGGGGCGTGCGCATCACGTCGTCGTGGGAGCCGCCCGAGTCGCCCGAGGACGTGATCGGCAAGATCGCGCCCTCGCCGGTCGTACTCGTGCACGGGACCGACGATCACCTCTTCCCGTTGGAGCACGCCGAGCGGCTGTACGAGGCCGCGAACGAGCCGAAGCGCCTGCTGATCGGCACCGGGTTCGGCCACGCCGAGGACGGCATGACGTCGGCGTTCGCCGAGCGGCTCGCGCGCGCGCTCTCCCGAGAGCTGGGGGTCCCATGGTCCGGGTGAGGCTGTTCGCGGCGCTCCGCGAGCTGGCCGGCGCGTCCGAGGTGCAGGCGCCCGGCCGGACGGTCGGCGAGGTCGTCGACGCGATCGCCGGCGCCCACGGCGAGCGGTTCGCCGGGATCGTGGCCGTTTCCTCGTTCGTCGTGAACGGGGAGCGGGCGAACCGAGCCACCGCGGTCGCCGACGGCGACGAGGTCGCGATCCTGCCGCCGGTGAGCGGCGGTCGCCGGTCCGGTTCGCCGTGAACGTCCCCGCCTGGGATACTCGAGGCCCCGCATGCGATCACACCGCCTTCTCCTGATCGTCAACCCCGTCGCGCGAACCGTCTCGACGCCCACCCTGGCCGTGATCGAGAAGGCGTTGTCGGCCGACTTCGCGTTGGAGGTCGCCGAGACGAAGGACAAGGGCCACGCGAGCGAGCTCGCGGCGCAGGCGGTCTCCGACGGCATCGACCTCGTGGTGGTCTTCAGCGGCGACGGCACCATCAACGAGGCGGTGAACGCCTTGGCGGGCAGCGACGTCACGCTCGGCGTGCTCCCCGGTGGCGCGACGAACGTGTTGGTCCGGGCGCTCGGCCTGCCGACGGACCCGGTCGAATGCACGGGCACGTTGATCGCGCGGGCGCTCGACGACGAGGCCACGAAGCTGCACCTGGGTCGTGCGAACGATCGGTACTTCGCGGTGAACTGCGGCGCGGGCATCGACGCCTCCGCGATGCGACGGCTCGAGGAGAAGTTCCCCTCCACGAAGGAGAAGTACGAGCGGGCGGCGTTCCGCGCGGTTGCATGGGAGCTGATGGTCGGCTACGCCGGCAAGAAGCCCGACCTCGAGGTGACGATCGACGGCGAGCCGCCGGTCCCGTCGCTCTCGGTCATGGTCGGACGGACCGACCCGTACACGTTCTACAAGGAGCACGGCCTGCGGATGACGCCCGACGCCTCGCTCGATTCCGGCCTCGACGTGCTGTCGGTGCGCAAGCTCAACCGCCGCAACGTGCCCAGGATCGCGTGGCAGGTGTTCGGGTCGGCGCGCCACGTGCACGGGCGCGACATCGACTACCACCACGACGCGTCGCGGGTCGTCGTCAGCTCCGAGCGACCCTTCCCCGTGCAGGTCGACGGCGACCCGCTCGGCGAGCACCACCGCCTCCAGATCGACCTCGCTCGCGAGGCGCTCTGGGTCCTCGCCTGATCCCTCCGATCGGCCGGCGGCCGCGCGGCAGCCCGGGAGCGCACCTCGGCCGCCGGTATGCTGGCCGCCCGAACCCCGACGAAAGGCTCCCTCCGCATGTCCGACGCAACCCCGATCGCTCCGCACGGCGGCGCGCTCGTCGACCTCGTGGTGAGCGGCGGCGACGAGCAGGCCCTCGCCGCCGAGGCCGCCAACCTCCCGAAGCTCACCCTCGGTGAGCGCGAGCTCTCCGACCTGGAGATGCTGGCCACCGGCGCCCTCAGCCCGCTCACCGGGTTCCAGGGCGAGGGCGACTACCACTCGGTGTTGGACTCGATGCATCTGCAGGACGGGGTCGCCTGGTCGATCCCGGTCGTGCTGGGGGTCACCGACGACGAGCTCCATCGGATCGGCGGCGCCTCCTCGGTCGCCCTGCTCGCGACCGACGGCGGCGATCCGGTCGCCGTGCTTCGGGTGGCCGAGAGCTTCCCGCGCGACAAGGCGAAGGAGGCCGTCTCGGTCTACCGGACCGACGACCTCGAGCACCCGGGCGTGCGTGCGCTGTTCGACGCGGGCGACCAGTGCGTCGCCGGCACGGTGGAGGTGCTCGCCCTGCCCGCGCACGACGACTTCGTGAACTACCGGCTCACGCCGGCGCAGACGCGCGAGGCGTTCCGCGAGCGCGGGTGGAAGACGGTGGTCGGGTTCCAGACGCGCAACCCGATCCATCGTGCGCACGAGTACCTGCAGAAGTGCGCCCTCGAGATCACCGACGGCCTGCTCGTGCACCCGCTGATGGGCGCGACGAAATCCGACGACGTGCCGCCTGACGTCCGCATGCGCTGCTACGAGGCGCTGTTCGACGGCTACTACCCGAAGGACCGTTCGATGATCGGTATCTTCCCGGCCGCGATGCGCTACGCCGGACCGCGCGAGGCGATCTGGCACGCGATCGCCCGGAAGAACTACGGGTGCACGCACTTCATCGTGGGGCGCGATCACGCGGGCGTCGGCTCGTACTACGGTACGTACGACGCGCAGCGGATCTTCGAGGAGTTCGAACCCGACGAGCTGGGGATCACCCCGCTGATGTTCGAGCACTCGTTCTTCTGCGTGAAGTGCGAGGGCATGGGGTCGCCGAAGACCTGTCCCCACGAAGACGAGGACCGCGTGATCCTGTCGGGGACGAAGGTCCGCGACATGCTGCGCAACGGCGAACGCCCCCCCATCGAGTTCTCGCGTCCGGAGGTGGCCGACATCCTGATCGCGGCCATGCGCGCGGATGGCTGAGCGGCCTGCCCCTCGGTCCCGGGGTGTAGCATCGCCCGCGTGAGCGAGCATCCCGACCACCCCGCGAACCGCCGGATCGACCGGATCAAGGAGCCCGCGTTCGTCGAAGGCCTGCAGGAACTCTCGCTCGAGGACCTGCGGGCGCGCCGGGACGAGTGCATGTCCGAGCGGGAGTACCTCTCGTTGCTGCGGCGGCTGCTGCAAGGTCGTGCGGAGATCCTCCAGGCCGCGTTGGACGCCCGCGGATCCGCGGAGGAGCAGGCTCCGCTGGTGCAGCGACTGGCGACGATCCTGGCCGACGACGACCATCCGAGCACGTCGCGCGGCGAGGCGGTGCGCGTCAGCGTGCCGGAGGACGAGATGCTGCTCGCCCGGCGTCGAGTGGAGCGCCTCGCGACCGACGCCGAGCTGTCCGATCCCTCGGAGCTCAGCGACACCGCGCTCGCGTCGGTGATCGTGTCGCTCTCCACCGAGGAGCACGGCGTCTCGGAGGACCGGCGCGCGGTGATCGACGTGCTGGACGTCCTGCAGGACGAACTGAAGCGCCGCTACAAGGACGACCCGACCCTCGCCTTGCGCTGAGCGGGCGCGATGCGCTCGGCCGAGCCGCTCGTCCGCGTCGTGCGCTCCGGGCTCGAGGAATCCGTCCACCTCGGCCACGTCGCGGTCTGCGACGCGTCCGGCCGGCTCGTGGCCTCGGTCGGCGATCCCGACCGCCTCACGTTCGTCCGGTCCTGCACGAAGCCCATCCAGGCCAGCGTGTCGCTCACCGCGATCGACCGACGCATGCCCGACCGGTTGGTCGCGATCATGTGCGCCTCGCACAACGGTGAGCCGGTGCACATCCGTGCCGTCCGCGACCTCCTGCGTCGCGGCGGGCTGGCCGAGGACGACCTGCGCACGCCGCCGGCGCGCCCGAGCGACCCGGCGAGCGCTTCGCGGGTACGCGAGCCGGCGCCGGTGTTCCACAACTGCTCCGGCAAGCACGCGGGCATGCTGCTCGCCTGCACGAGCCGCGGGTGGGACACGCCGACGTACCGGACGCGCTCCCATCCGCTCCAACGGCGCGTGCTCGCGGCCGTTCGCCGGCTCTCCGGATCCCGTGACGTCGCGCTCGGGATCGACGGCTGCGGCGTTCCCGTGCACGGCATGCCGCTGCGCGCGATCGCCACGATGTACGCGCGACTGGCCGATCCTGATCGGCAGGGCTCGCTCGGGCCGGCGGTGGCGACGGCCGTGGCCGCGATGCGCGCCGAGCCCTACCTGGTCGGCGGCCGTCATCGCCTCGACACCGCGATCATGCGGGCGACCCCGGACATCGTGGCGAAGGAAGGCGCCGAGGCCCTGGACTGCGCGGTGTCGCTGCAGGCCGGTCTCGGGATCGCGGTGAAGGTCGCCGACGGCGGCTCCCGCGGGGCCGGGCCGGCGATGATCCGCGTCCTCGACGAGCTGGGTCTGCTCCGCCCGGCCGCCCGCCGGGCCCTCGCCGGCGCAGCCTCGCCGCCCGTCCTCGGCGGTGGCCGCCCGGTCGGTGCGCTGGAGCCCGTCCTGCGGCTCCGTGGATCCCGCTGAGCCGGACGTTCGCCAGATCCCCCGTACCATCGAAGCGTGAGGGGTGGAAGGGACGAACGCATGGGCGATCCCGTGGAGAGCAGCGTCAGGCGTGAGGGGCCGCGCGTCGCGGTGCTCTCCGTGCACACCTCGCCGGTCGACCAGCCGGGTTCGGGCGATTCCGGCGGCATGAACGTCTACATCCGTGCCGTCGCCGAGCGCCTCGCCGCCCGCGGGGCCGAGGTGGACCTGTTCGTCCGCTGCCGCGGCGGCGACGACCACGAGACGAAGGTGCTCGTCCCGGGTGCGCGCGTCGTCAGCATCAAGGCCGGACCGTGCGCGCCGGTGCCGAAGAGCGATCTGCCACGATTCCTGCCGGAGTTCCTCGGCGGTGTGCTCCGTCAGCACCGGGCCGACGGCCGCGGCTACGACATCGTGCACAGCCACTACTGGCTCTCCGGCTGGGTCGGCCGCGCGGTGAAGGAGGTCTGGGACGTGCCGCTCGTGGCGTCGTTCCACACGCTCGGCAAAGTGAAGAACTACGCGCTCGCGCGCGATGAGCCGCCCGAGCCCGAGGTCCGGCTGCGGGGCGAGGGTTCGATCATCGCCGAGGCCGATCGGATCTTGGCGCCGACGCCCACCGAGGCCGGGCAGCTCGTCGGCCTCTACCGGGCCGACCCGGGACGGATCCGGCTCGTGCCGCCCGGCGTGGACCACCGGCTGTTCGCGCCGCGTCCCCGCGCGGAGGCACGCGAGCGGCTCTATCTGACCGGGCTCCGGCTCGCGCTGTTCGTCGGCCGCCTGCAGCCGCACAAGGGTCCGGATCTGGCGATCCGCACGATCGCGGAAGCGGTCGCACGAGACCCCGTGACGACCCGCGATCTGCAGCTCGCGATCGTCGGCGGCCCCAGCGGCGGGGACGGCGGCGAGGTCGCCCGCTTGATGGAGCTCGCGGTCGCGCTCGGCGTCGCCGATCGCGTCGTGTTCTTCCCGCCGCAGCCGCAGTCGCGCCTGGCCGACTTCTACGCGGCCGCCGATGTGGTCCTCGTGCCCTCCCGGTCGGAGTCGTTCGGGCTCGTCCCGCTCGAGGCGGGCGCCTGTGCGACGCCGGTGGTCGCCGCCGCCGTCGGCGGCCTGCGCTTCGTCGTGGACGACGGATGGAGCGGGTTCCTGGTGGAGGGTCATGACCCCTCCGACCACGCGGAGCGGATGCTGCAGATCCTCCGCGACCCGTCGCTCCAGCGCGCGTTGGGCGAGCACGGCGCCGCGATCGCGCGACGGTTCACTTGGGACGTCACCGCCGAGGAGATGCTGCGGGTCTACCGCGAGGCCGCCGCGAGCCGCTGAGCTGCCTCGACGCCGTGGCCGGCGGATGTGCCATCGATTTGTCACTCTTTCTCCCGGCTTTCTGCCGGGTCCGTGACCTGCACGTATGGGGTCTGACCTGCGAGAACGCCGGCTTGACCCTCTTCGGGGACCGCCGGTAGATTCCGCATCGCTCCGAGCGGCCCAAGGGCCGAGCGGAGAGACCGGACGAAGCGCAGGGGCCCCGATCGGCGGGCGGAAACGTCAGCCGAAAGGATCCGATGCGCCCGGGGGAACCGGAAGGCAGAGAGGCCGAAAGGTCACTCGGCCGGGAAGGAACCCCCCACGCCGGGGAAGGCCGCAAGGTCGGAACCGGCGGCCCGCAGGGAGCGCCGTGAGGCGAACCCAGCGGGGGTCCGTCGCCAGGGATCCACACCGGGCCGCAAGGCCCGAGAGGACCGGTCCCGGAGGCGCCGGGAGCCGAGAGGCTCCACGGAAGCCACCGATGGCGACGAAGGCGGGAGGAGCGCCGCGAGGTGAACCACCCGCCGGCGATCCGGACTCTCCGATCCGGGCCGAGGAAGGCTCGGAGCACCAGAGCCCGAGGGGCTGACCGGAACCGAACGCTTCGGCGGGAGGGGACGGAAGGTCTCTCGGGCTCTGCTATCTCCGCCCGTCCCTCCGATCGTTCCCGAGCAGCGCGTGCGCTACCGTTCGTTCGTGAGCGAGCTGCAGCGAGCCGGCGCCGAGGAGCGACGGGACCGGACCGTCGTCGTAGCGATGCGGCACTTCTCCGAGCACGGCTACCGAGGCGCGCGCGTGGAGGACATCGCGATCGAGGTCGGCGTGGCGAAGGGCACCGTCTTCGGGGACTTCGCGTCGAAGGAAGGACTGTTCCTCGCCGCCTTCCAGCGCGCGGTCCGATCGCTCCCGGCCTGGCTCGACGCGCCACCGAACGTCCTGGCCGACGGGTTCTGGGCGACGCTCGATTGGTGGCTGCAGCGCACGGAGGCGTTCGTCGAGTCCGATCCCGTGCCGAACCGCGTCGCCCTGATCGGCCGTTACGACACGGGCCTGCAGCTCCGAGCTCCGATCGATCGGTTCATGCGGAGCGAGGATCCGTTCGGGACGTTGGAGTTCGTCGAGTCGGGCGTGCGCGCCGGCGAGGTGCGCGACGACGTGGATCCGGAGATGCTGGCCTCGATGCTGGATTGGGTCGCGGAGCGGTTCCAGGACGCCCTGGTGTCGGAGGACCTCGACCCGGGCCTGATCCACCGGCGGCCCGAGCGACGCGGCATGCGGATCAAGGAATTCGTCGAGGTCCTGCGCGACGGGATCGCGTCCCGGGGGCCGTCGTGATGGATCGATCCTGGAGCGTCTACTACGAGGCGAACGACGCACGGACGCCGCGGGACATGCTGCTCGAGACGCTGGACGCCTTCGGGCCTGGCGAGCGTCGGGCCGCCGATCTGGGATGCGGGGCGGGGATCGACACGCTCGCGATGCTGGAGCGCGGGTGGTCGGTGTACGCGACGGATGCGGAGCCGGAGGCGATCGATCGCCTCGAAGCTCGGGTGCCGGCGACGCTGTCACCGCACCTGACCACGGCCGTCGTCCCGATGGAGGCCTTGATGCTCCCGTCGGTCGATCTGCTCTGGGCCGGCTACAGCCTCTTCTTCTGCCGCCCCGGTCGGTTCGCCGACGTGTGGTCGTCGATCCGCAGCGCCGTCCGACCCGGGGGACGTTTCGGCGGACAGCTCCTCGGGGACCGCGATAGCTGGGCGCCGAAGGACGACATCTCGTCGTTCACGTGGGACGCGGCGCGCGCGCTGTTCGATGGGTGGTCGATCGAGCGCTTCGACGAGGAGGACGAGGACGGTGAGGCGTGCTCCGGTCCCAAGCACTGGCACGTCTTCCACGTGGTCGCGCGGGCGCCCCTCGCGCGGGGCGAACCGTAGGGTCTGCCGCCGTGGGGCTCTCGACGGGGGTGGTGCGGGCTTCGATCCTGCGTCTGGCGCATCATCGGTCGGTCCGGTCGCTCGTGACCGGCACGCGACCCGGTCGCGCCGTCGCCACGCGCTTCGTCGCCGGGGAGACGCTGGCCGACGCGATGTCGGTCGCACGCGACCTGTCCGACGTCGGCCTGCTCTCGATGCTGAACCTCCTGGGCGAGGACGTCGAGGAACCCGAGCAGGCGCTCCGCGTTCGCGAGTCGTACCTCTCGGCCCTGGACGCGAGCGCGGCCGCGCCCGACATCGATCCGGCCGTGTCCGTGAAGCTCACGCAGCTCGGGCTGGATGATTCGATCGAGGCCTGCTGGGCGAACCTCCGCCCGATCGTGGTCTCGGCCGAGGACCGAGGGTCGCTGCTGATGATCGACATGGAGAGTCATCGCTACGTCGACGCGACGTTGGAGCTGGCGGCGCGCGCGCACGCCGCGTACCCGAGGGTCGGTGTGGCGATCCAGGCGGCGCTGCGCCGCAGCGAGACGGACGTGTTCGCGCTGGCGCCCGGCACGAGGATCCGGCTGGTGAAGGGCGCCTACCTGGAGCCCGAGGACGTCGCGTTCACCACCAAGCGGGAGGTCGACGCGAACTTCTCGCGCCTGTTCGCCACGGTGTTCGCCCGCGGGCACCCGGTCGACGTCGCCACGCACGATCCGAAGTTGATCGAGGGCGTTCGCGCGCGCGTCGACGGGGTCGAGGGTGGCTGGGGGCGGGTGGAGTTCCAGATGCTGTACGGTGTGCGCCGCGACCTCCAGTCGCAGCTCGCGGGACGCGACCTTCCCGTTCGCGTGTACATCCCGTACGGAACCGAGTGGTATCCGTACCTCACGCGACGGTTGGCCGAGCGGCCGGCGAACGTGTGGTTCTTCGTGTCGAACCTGGTGAGGACATCCCGATGAGCGACGGCACCGACGAGCGGCGGACGGCCTTCCTCGGCGGGGGCAACATGGGGGAGGCGTTGATCGCCGGCCTGATCCGGTCCGGCGGCAGGACGTCGGAGGAGATCGTCGTCACCTGCCGCCGCCCCGAGCGGGCGTCGGAGCTCGCGGACCGGTACGGCATCCGAGCCACGCTCGACAACGGCGAGGCCGCGCGCTGGGCGCACGTCCTCGTCCTGATGGCGAAGCCCCAGGACACCGAGGTGCTGCTGGAGCAGATCCGGGAATACGTCGGCACGGACCACCTCGTGATCAGCTTCGCGGCCGGCATCAGGACGTCGTTCGTCGAGAAGCACCTGCCCGACGACGTGCCCGTCGTCCGCGTGATGTCGAACGTCCCGGTCATGGTCGACGAGGCGATGACGGTGGTGGCCGCCGGCCGCCACGCCGAGGAGCGCCACGTGGCCACCGCCGAGGAACTGCTCGGCTACGTCGGCAAGGTGCTCCGGCTGAAGGAGACGCACCTCGACGCGGTCACGGCAACGAGCGGCAGCGGCCCCGCGTACTTCTTCCTGCTGGCGGAGGCGATGATCGAGGCGTGCATCCTGCTCGGTCTCTCGCGTGACGTCGCGACCGACCTCATCATCCAGACGATGCTCGGCTCCGCGAAGATGTTGCGGGACACGGGCAAGCATCCGGTCGAGCTCCGCGAGATGGTCACCTCGCCGGGCGGAACCACGATCGCGGCCATCCGCCACCTCGAAGAGGCCGGCGTCCGGGCCGCGTTCCTGAACGCGATCGACGCCGCCAAGAAGCGGAGCGAAGAGCTCGCGCGCGGCGGCGACGACGAGGAGGAATGAGACCAGATGGGACGAGGAGATCTGGCGCGGATCCGCAGCGCGAAGGACCGCCAGCGCAAGACGAAGGAGCGTGCGAAGCGGCAGGCGGCCGAGCGGGGCGCCGCGCGGAAGGCGGCGAAGAAGCGCTAGGTCAGCTCCTGGTTCATCTTCGGGCCCCGACGCGGTTCCGGAGCGTGCCGATGCCCTCGGCGGCCAACTCCACCGTGGCGCCGGGCCACAGCTGACGGCCGGGATCGGCTTCCTCGCGCACGAAGGGTCCCAGCGCGAAGGCGTCGCCGCGTTCCAGCCGGCCGAGCTCCGACGCGCCCGCGATCAACCGCGCGAGGTTCCCGGCCGCCCCGTTGAGGTTGCCCTTCGCGACCTCCTCGCCGTTCACCTTGACCTGGAGGAACATCGTCTGCGGCTCGAGCTCGTCCACGGTGACGACGCACGGGCCGATCGAGATCGGCAGGCCGTCGGCGGTCTCCATCGGGGCGCCGCTCGCGTCGCGCGCCCGCCAATCGTTCACGAGCGTGTAGCCGAACACGTGCGCGGCCACGTCCGCCGGCGCGATGCGCCGGGCCTCGAGGCCGAGCACGGCCGCCACCTTCGGCTCGTACTCGAGCCATGCGGCGTCGAGCGGCCACGGGACTTCCTGTTCGGGCCCCACCGTCCGGCGTTCGACGTCCGAGGAACCGGGCGACAACAACGACGCGGGGAACAAGGGGGTCAGGACGCGCGGCCGGCGCACGACGTGCTCCCGGACGTCCTCCCGGGCCAGTGCGACCCGGGCCGAGTCCAGGACCGTGCCTCGGCTGCTCGAGACGAGTCCCTCGAGCGTGGTGGGGAAGGCCGGATGCCCGACGGCGTCGGGCAGATCGACCACCTCACCCTCGAGGATCGCCCCCAATCGCCGCTGCCCCCGGCGGTCGTAGGTGACGAGCCTCATCAGTGGGAGCCGAAGCGTACGCCCGCGCGGGGCTCGAAGCACGCATCGCGCCGGTGCGATTTCGCCGGTGCCGCCCGAGACGCCCTGCGGCTACCATGGCTCGGTTCAGCAGCGTCTCCGCTGCACGGAAAAGGGGGGCGTGCGATGGCCCAGAAGATCCGCATCACCTACGCGACGCTGTCGGCCGACAACGAAGAGCTCCAGCGCAACTACGACGAGGCCGCCGAGCGTGTGCGGGCCGACCTCGGCAAGGAGTACCCGGTCGTCGTCAACGGCGAGGAGCGCTGGCGCGAGGACCACTACGACGAGCCCTCGCCGATCGACAAGGACCTGATCATCGGCCGGTTCTCCCAGGCGACGCCGGAGGACGTCGAAGACGCCGTCGCCGCCGCCAAGGGGTTCCAGCTGGAGTGGGACCGGATGGGCTGGCAGGAGCGCGTCCGGATCCTCCGGAGCGTCGCCGACATCATGGAGGACCGGCTCTACGAGCTGGCCGCGATGATGGCCTTCGAGGTCGGCAAGAACCGCCTCGAGGCGCTCGGCGACGTCCAGGAGACCGCGGAGCTGATCCGTTGGAACTGCGACGAGATGGAGAAGCACGACGGGTTCCACACGCCGATGAGCGGTCTGGGCGCGCCGGGCACGTACTACGACGTGCTGCGCCCCTATGGCGTCTGGGCCGTGATCAGCCCGTTCAACTTCCCGATGGCCCTTGCCGGCGGACCGACGTCGGGCGCGCTCGTGGCCGGCAACGCCGTGGTGCTGAAGCCGTCGAACCAGGGCGCGCTGCTCGGGTACAAGCTGTACGAGTGCCTGCGCGACGGCGGCGTGCCTCCCGGCGCGTTCCACCTCATGCTCGGGCGCGGCGCGGTCGCCGGCGAGGCCCTGTGGAAGCACCCCGACGTGGACGGGATCACGTTCACGGGGTCCTACCAGGTGGGGATGGATATCTACAAGAACTTCACCACCGGCGTGCCGAAGCCGGTGATCTGCGAGATGGGCGGGAAGAACCCGACGATCGTCACGAAGAGCGCGGATCTGGACAAGGCGACGGACGGCGTGATGCGAAGCGCCTTCGGGTTCGGCGGCCAGAAGTGCTCGGCGTGCAGCCGGGTCTTCGTCGAACGGGAGGTGTACGACGACTTCGTGTTCCAGCTGAAGGAGAAGGCCGAGACGCTCAAGGTCGGCGACCCGATCGAGCGCGACGTCTACCTCGGCCCGATCATCAACGAGGCGGCGCTCGACACGTTCGAGGAGGCCGCCGCGGAGGCCGAGAAGAACGGCGTGATCGTCACGGGCGGCCACCGCCTCTCCGAGGGCGACCTGGGCCGCGGCTTGTTCGTTGAGCCGACGATCGCCGAGGTGCCCGCGGACAGCTGGCTGTGGCGGAAGGAGCTGTTCGTGCCGTTCGTCACGGTGGCTCCCTTCGAAGAGCTCGATGACGCGATCGCGCAGGCCAACGACACCGAGTACGGCCTGACCGCGGGGTTCTTCAGCGAGGACCAGACCGAGATCGACGAGTGGCTCGACCGGATCCACGCGGGCGTCGTGTACGTCAACCGACGAGCCGGTTCCACCACCGGCGCGTGGCCGGGCGTGCAGCCGTTCGGTGGCTGGAAGGGGTCGGGGACGACCGGCAAGGCGGGCGGCGGCCCCTACTACGTCCTGCAGTACCTGCGCGAGCAGTCCCGGACGGTGATCGCCGAGTGAGCCTCGACGCGGCCTCCCTGACCGCCGAGGGCCTCGCCGGCCTCACCGGCCCCAAGCTGATCACGGACGTCCCGGGCCCGGAGGCGATGGCGTGGATCGAGCGCGACCAGAGGGTGACGAGCCCCTCGTTGCCGCGCGCCTATCCGTTCGCGCCGAAGCGCGGCGCCGGGTGCATCATCGAAGACGTCGACGGCAACATCTTCCTCGACATGAACGCCGGGATCGCGGTCACGTCGACCGGTCATTGCCATCCGCGCGTCGTCGAGGCGGTGCAGCGGCAGGCCACCGAGTTGCTCCACTACTGCGCGAGCGACTTCTTCCTTCCCATCTACGCCGAGGTGTGCGAGCGCCTGGACGCGATGGCGCCGTTCGGTGGGAGGCCGGCGCGGTCGTTCCTCACGAACTCGGGCACCGAAGCCGTCGAGGCGGCGATCAAGCTGTCGAGGTTCGCCACCGGCCGTCCGTACCTGATCGGCATGTATCAGTCGTTCCACGGGCGTTCGATGGGGAGCATCTCGCTCACCGCGTCGAAGTCCCGCTACCGGACGAACTTCGGTCCGCTGTTGCCGAGCGTCTACCACTCGTTCTACGGCGACTTCGAGTACCTGGATGAGGTGCTCTTCAAGCGGGTGGTGTCCCCGACCGAGGTCGCCGCGATCATCGTGGAGACGTGGCTCGGCGAGGGCGGCTACGTCCTGCCGCCCGACGGGTGGTTCCGCTACCTGCGGGAGCTCTGCGACCGCCACGGGATCCTCCTGGTCTGCGACGAGGTGCAGGCCGGGATGGGACGCAGCGGCGCGATGTGGGCTGTCGAGCACGAGGGGATCGAGCCCGACATCATCCTGTCCGGCAAGGGGATCGCGAGCGGGCTGCCGCTCGGGGCGATGATCGCGCGCGAGGACCTGATGGTCTGGGAGCTCGGGGCGCACGGCTCGACGTACGGCGGCAGCCCGCTGTCGTGCGCGGCTGCGCTCGCGACGTTCGACGTGATCGCCGAGGAGGACCTGCTGGGGAACGCGCGGCGGATCGGCGAGGTGCTGCTCGACGGGTTCCGCCAGCTCCAGGTCGGGCACCCGCTCTTGAAGGACGTCCGCGGGAGCGGGCTGTGGATCGGACTGGGGTTCGAGGACCACGCTATGGCGGCCGCCGTGGAGATCGCGGCGTTCCGGCGAGGATTGTTGGTGCTCACCTGCGGCGACGACTCACTCCGGATCTCGCCGGCGCTCGTGATCCGGGAGGATCAGGCGCGTGAGGCGCTCCGGATCTTCGAGGAGGTCCTGACCGAGGTCGGGTCCTCGGCGTAGGCGTGGGCCTGGAGCCGGACACCCTGACGTTCGACTGCGCGGACCCCGTCCGGGTCGCCACGTTCTGGGCGGCCGCCCTCGGCTACGTTCTCGAAGATCACCCGGAGCCGAACGAGGCGTTCATCGCCGATCCGACGGGCCGCACGCGAGGGATGTACTTCCAGGCGGTCCCGGAACCGAAGACCGTGAAGAATCGGGTGCATCTCGATGTGCGTCCGACGGGGACGATGGCCGCTGAGGTCGAGCGACTCCTGGGGCTCGGAGCCACGGAGCGCGGGTTCATCGAGATCCCCGCGAGCGCCGTCGACGGGCAGGCGACGTTCTGGACGGTGATGCGCGACATCGAGGGCAACGAGTTCTGCGTGCTCCGGGGGCCAGGCGACGGCTGGACGCGGGAGACGGCGTGACGGAGCGCAAGGTCACGACGATGCACGACGCGGTGGCGGAGCTCGTCCGCGACGGCGACACCGTGGCGATCGAGGGGTTCACGCATCTGATCTGCTTCGCGGCCGGGCACGAGATCGTCCGGCAGCGCAAGCGCGACCTCACGCTCGCGCGGATGACGCCGGACGTCATCTACGACCAGATGGTGGCGGGCGGCGTGGCGCGCAAGCTGATCTTCTCGTGGCTCGGCAACCCGGGGGTGGGATCGCTGCACGCGATCCGCCGCCGGATCGAGGATCACGATCCCGGCCCGCTCGAGATCGAGGAGTACTCGCACTTCGGCATGGTGTGCCGCTACGTCGCGGGCGCGTCCAACCTGCCGTTCTTCCCGATCCGCAGCTACTACGAGTCCGACATCCCGAAGGTGAATCCGAAGATCGTGCCGATGCGCTCCCCCTACGAGGACGGCACCGAGGTCTACGTGGTTCCTCCGCTCGTGCCCGACGTGGCGATCGTGCACGTGCAGCGCGCCGACGCCGCCGGCGACGCGCAGATCTGGGGCCTCCTCGGGTGTCAGAAGGAGGCGGCGTTCGCCGCGAAGCGCGTGATCGTGGTCTGTGAGGAGTTGGTCGACGGATCGGTGATCCGCCGCGACCCGAACCGGACCGCGATCCCCGGCGTGGTGGTCGACGCCGTCGTGCACGAGCCGTTGGCGTGCCATCCGTCGTTCGCCCAGGGGTACTACGACCGGGACAACGCCTTCTACCTGGAGTGGGACCGGATCGCGCGCGACCCCGAGACCCTCGAGGCATGGATGCGGGAATGGATCTACGACCTCGGCTCGCACCGCGACTACGTCGAGAAGCGCGGCGAGGCGTCGTGGGCGTCCCTCCGCCCGGGCGTCGCCCTGTCCGGCGAGGTCGACTACGGGAGCTACGCGTGAGCGCCGTTCCCGAGCTCGGCTACTCGAAGTCCGAGATCATGATCGCCGCGAGCGCGCGGGGCCTGGCGGAGGCGCGGAACTGCTTCGTGGGCGTCGGGCTGCCGAACATCGTGTGCAACCTTGCGCAGCGGACCGTGTCGCCGAAGCTCCAGCTGGTCTACGAGTCCGGCGTGTTCGGCGCCCGGCCGGCGCGACTGCCGCTGTCGATCGGGGATCCGACGCTCGCGACCGGAGCGACGGCGATCACCAGCATGTTCGAGCTGTTCGCGTTCTACCTCCAGGCCGGCCTGATCGACGTGGCGTTCTTGGGCGGGGCGCAGATCGACCGGTTCGGCAACCTCAACACCACCGTGATCGGCGACTACGAGCGACCGAAGGTCCGGCTGCCCGGCAGCGGCGGCGCCTGCGAGATCGCGATCCATGCCCGCACGATCCTGGTGATCATGCGGCAGGCGCAGCGGTCGTTCGTCGAGCGGCTGGATTTCCGCACGTCGCCGGGTCACAGCGGAGACCCGGCGCACGACGCGGCCCGTGGCTGGTCGGGGAGCGGCCCCACGAGCGTGGTCACTGATCTCGCCACCTACGGCTTCGATCCCGGCACGGGCGAGATGGCGTTGCGGACGCTCCACCCCGGGGTGAAGCTGGAGGAGGTTCGAGCGAACATGGGCTGGGAGCCGCGCGTCTCGCCCGACCTCGGTGAGACGCCGCCGCCCACGGAGGAGGAGTTGCGTCTGATCCGCGAGGAGCTGGACCCGGGTGGCGTCTCCACCAAGTAGCGGCGGTCACGTCTTCCCTCGCGTGCTCGACCGTGCGCTCCCGACGGCGGTCGCCGCCGAGGGCGCCTGGATCGTCGACGCCGACGGTACCCGCTACCTGGACGGCGCCGGCGGGGCGGTCGTGGTCGGCATCGGCCACGGCGACGCGACGGTGATCGAGGCCGCGCGCGAGCAGCTCGGACGGACCCAGTACGTCCACGGAACGATGTTCACGACGGAGGCCGTCGAGTCCTACGCCGAGGCCGTCGCCGGGGTCCTGCCGATCGACGATGCCCGGATCTATCCGGTCTCGGGCGGCTCCGAGGCGGTCGAGACCGCGATCAAGATGGCCCGGGCATACCACCTGGCGCGCGGCGCATCGGGGCGCGTGGCGGTGATCGGGCGCCGGTCGAGCTACCACGGGAACACGCTCGGCGCGTTGGATGCCTCGGGCAAGGAGCCCGTCCGCAAGCCGTACACGCCGTGGCTCGGGCGGTTCCTGCACGCCCCGGCGGCCTACGAATACCGCTGCGAGAACCCGGCGCACCCCGACGGGTGCGGCGCCTGGCACGCCGCCGAGCTGACGCGGATGATCGAGTCCTACGGGCCAGACACGATCGCGGCCTTCATCGGGGAGCCGATCGGCGGCGCGACGCTCGGAGCCGCCGTCCCCTCGGAGGACTACTGGCCGGCGATCGTGGAGGTCTGCCGACGCTACGGCGTGCTCGTCATCGCGGACGAGGTGATGACCGGGTTCGGCAGGACAGGGCGGTGGTTCGGTATGGACGCATGGGACGTTCGTCCGGACATCCTGGTGGCCGGGAAGGGGACGACGAGCGGCTACGTCCCGTTCGGCTTCGCCGCCGCCTCCGGCGAGGTGTTCGCGACGATCGCGGCGAAGGGCTTCGTCCACGGGTTCACCTGGTCGCACCACGCTCTCGGCGCGGCCACGGCCCACGCGGTGCTCCGGCGGCTCCGCGACGACGGGCTCGTCGATCGAGCCCGCGATCTCGGTGCGAAGATCCACGGCGACCTCGCTGCGGCGCTCGACGAGGTCGCGATCGTGGGCGACGTACGGGGCCTCGGCATGCTGATCGGCGTCGAGCTGGTCGCCGACCCGGACACGAAGGAGCCGTTCCCGCGGCAGGACCGCATGACCGAGCGGATCGTGGCCGCGGCCCGCGACGCCGGCCTCCTCCTGTACTCCTCCTCCGGCCACGTCGACGGCACGAACGGCGATCTCGTGCTGCTCGGGCCGCCGTTCGTGCTGACCGACGACGAGGCGACGCTCCTCGTCGAGCGGACGGCCGTCGCGGTACGTTCCGTCGCGTGAGCGATCGCGTCGGTCTGGTGCTCTGCCCCGAGGCGAGGATCTACGACCACGGCCCGGAGCACCCGCTCCGCCCCGACCGCGTGCTGCTGACCTGGGAGCTGATCCACGCGTACGGGCTGGACGATCTGCCGACCGTCGAGCGGTTGACCTGCGAGCCCGCGGACGAGGCGACGCTCGAACTGGTGCACACCCCCGCGTTCATCGACGCGACGCGGCGCGCGGGCCACGGGGAGGTCGGGCCGTGGGAGGTGTTCGGATACGGGCCGGGCGACAACCCGATCTTCCCGAACATGCACGAGGCCGCGTCGATCGTCGCCGGCGCGTCGGTGCGCGCCGCGGACGCGGTGTGGTCTCGATCGTGCGAGCACGCGTTCAACGCGGCGGGCGGGCTGCACCACGCGATGCCCGACCGGGCGTCCGGGTTCTGCGTCTACGACGACCCCGCGGTGGCGATCGCGTGGCTCCTGCGGGCCGGCGCCGAGCGGATCGCCTACGTCGACGTCGACGTCCACCACGGCGACGGCGTGCAGGCCGTGTTCTGGAACGATCCCCGCGTCCTCACGATCTCGATCCATGAGTTCGCCCCGTGGTTCTTCCCCGGGACCGGTCACGCGAGCGAGCGAGGCGGCCCGGCCGCGCCAGGCAGTGCGATCAACATCCCGCTGCCGCCGTTCACCGGCGACGCCGCGTGGCTCGCCGCGTTCCGCGCCGTCGTCGTGCCGAGCGTGACGGCCTTCGCTCCGGACGTCCTGGTGACGCAGTTGGGATGCGACACGCACCACACCGATCCGCTCGCCCAGATGGAGCTCACCACGGCCGCCTACGCCGCCGCCGCCCACGACCTCCACCGGCTGGCGCACGCCGCCGCGGGCGGCCGATGGGTCGCGACCGGCGGCGGCGGCTACCAGTGGGCGCGGGTCGTGCCGCGCGCGTGGACCCTCGCGTTCGCCGAGATGGCGGACGCGGAGATCCCCGACGAGCTCCCGGCGACGTGGGTCGTGGAGGCGGAGCGCCGGCTCGGCGAGCGTGTGCCGGCGACGTTGTCGGAGCTGCCGCTCGGGCCCGGCCGCGGTGACGACGCGGCGCGCGCGGTTGCCGCCGAGGTGGCGGCCGCGGTCCTTCCTGACACCGGCCCACACCGGCCCTCCGACCGGCCCACCTGACCACCGCCGCCACGACGACGTTCGGCTTGGGTTGCCCGCGCGAACAATCACTTGCTAGCGTGAGGCTCGATGACGCCCGCCTCCCCCCCGCGCCCCCGACGCCGGGCGGTGCTCGCGATCGCCGTACTCGCGCTCTCGCTGGTCGATCCCCTGTTCCGCGCGACGACGCCGGCGGCCGCTGCGACGGTCCCGCCGAACGTGGTGATCTTCTTGTCGGACGACCAGTCGATGGGCACGATCCGCGCCACGCCCAACGTGCGGAACGAGATCGCCGCGCCCGGCGTGAGCTTCGCCCGCGCCTACATCAGCGACCCGCTGTGCTGCCCGTCCCGCTCGTCGATCCTGACCGGGCTCTACTCCACGCACACCGGGGTCTTCACGAACGGCGAGGGGACCCTGAACAGGGATCACGGGGGGACGGCGGCGTTCGAAGGCAACGGGAACGACGATCGGACGATCGCGAAGACCCTCGACGACGCCGGGTACCAGACCGCCCTGTTCGGCAAGTACCTCAACGGCTACCGGAGCTACTCCGAAGCCAACCCGGGGCCGACGGGGTACTTCCGTCCGGACGGCTGGGACGTCTGGCGGGCGTTCTACGAGAACAACGGCAAGTACTTCGACTACGACCTCCTGCGTGACGACGTCGGCACGACGCCGAGGGTCGTGCACTACGGACACGCGAACGGCCCCAAGAAGAACGACTACTCCACGACGGTCATCGGGAAGATGCTCCTGTATTGGTTGCATCACCGCGACCCGTCGGCTCCGTTCTTCGCCTACGTCGCGCCGTACGGTCCCCACGGCCCCTCGGACGCCGACTACCGGGATGCGGCGCTCTTCCCCAAGCTCGCGCCGTTCACCTCGCCGGCGATCGACGAGACGCATGACGAGAAGGCGGACATGCCGACGTACGTGCGCAACCGGAACCTGACGCAGGCCCAGCTCGCGAACGGGCAGCGGGAAAGACGCAAGCAGTTCCGTGCCCTGGCCGGCGTCGACCGGCAGGTCGGCCAGGTGATGGCGTATCTGCAGGACACGACCGATCCACGGACCGGACATCCGTACATCGAGAACACGATCGTGATCTACCTGTCGGACAACGGTGTGATGTGGGGGGAGCACGATCTGATCGGCAAGTCCGTGCCGTACGAGCGCTCGACCCATGTGCCGATGTACCTCCGGTACGACGGGGCGCCGGCCGGCTCCGGCTACGTCCCCGGGAGCACGAACCGCGGCCTCGTCGCGAATATCGATGTGGCCCCGACGATCTACGACCTGACGGGGGTCGCGCCGCCGATCCCGCTGGACGGCGTCGATCTCCTTCGGGGCCACGACGACGGGGTGATGCTCGCGTCGCTCGCGCAGGCGCCCAACGGCGTGCCCGGCTTCTGCGGCGTTGTCACCCCTGACGGCTGGAAGTACGTCGTGTACGTCCCGCAGGAGGGCGTGATCGACGAGCCGTACGAGGAGGAGCTCTACCAGGTCCGAAGCGACCCCGCGGAACTCGACAACCGAGCGGAGGACACGTCCGACGCCGTCGCGATGGCCGCGGAGGCACGCGCCAAAGCCATGTTGTACGCGACGTCAGGAGGCCGCCACTGGTGCGCGCTGCCCGGCGTCCCGCAGAGCTGGTACAACGCCTGGTCCTGAGCGCCGGTCCTGAGCGCCGGGCGCAGCGCGGTCAGCCGGGCTCGCCGAGCTCGTCGATGATCATCCCCAGCAGCCAGCTGAGGTACGTGTAGAGCTCGAACGACGCCTCGGCGTCGGGGTCGCCGGCGACGTCCGGCGGGGTCGTGTCCTCCCGGATGTCCAGGCGGGAGCCCAGCACGAGGCGTACGTCGTTCACGGCGCGCATGCACGCCAGCACGTCGGGCTCCCGGAGCGTCTGCGCGTGCGTTGCCCGTTCGAGCACATCGAGGCTCGCGAGCCGGTCGCGCAGGAGGTCGCCGCCGACCGCGTCCTCGTACTCGAGCTCGGCGATCGGGTCGTCGGGATGCGCGGGCGGGAACAGCCGCTGGAGGGACGGATCCGAGGACGGCGTCTCGTGCATGAGCAGGGCGCGGAACTGCCCGGCGACCTCGGCGAGCACCTCGCGTTCGTTCGTTCCGAGCGACACCTCGAACGTGCCGTCCTTCCGTCGACGGATCGGTCCCTTCGGCACGGGCGTTATCGATCCTTCTGCATCGTCGCCCACAGGCCGTACGCGTGCAGCCGCGCGACATGGCCCTCGCACTCGTCCTTCGTGCCGTTCGACACGACGGCCTTTCCCTTCGTGTGCACGTCCATCATCAGCTTCTCGGCCTTCGTCCTCGGGTAGCCGAACAGCTTCATGAACACCCAGGTCACGTAGGTCATCAGGTTGATGGGATCGTTCCAGACGATCACGATCCACGGCACGTCGGGCACGACAACCTCGCCGGCCTCGGGCCGTTCGACCTCGACGGGCGCGGTCTTGGTCGGCGCCGCCGTGCCGGCGCTCACCGGTGGCCGGCCTTCCGCACCTGGCGAACGCCCCATCGGTACAACGGGGGCGTCAGGACCCGGAACGCCTGGAGCGGCGCGATCCAGCGCGGGATCGAGTACTCGGGTGCGATGCCGTCGCGGACGACCTTCACGATCGCCTCGGCGACGCGATCCACGTCCAGCACCGCGAACGATGGCAGATCGTCGTGCGTGAACGCCTCGGTCTCGACGAACCCGGGGTTCACGCTCGCGACGAGGACGCCGCGTGGCGCGGTGTCGTAGTTGAGCGATTCGCTGAACGCGACGACGGCGTGCTTCGTCGCGGTGTAGAGGGCGGCGCCCGGCGGCGCGAACCGGCCGGCCAGCGACGCGACGTTGACGATGTGACCGTGACCGCGCGCCAGCATGCCCGGGAGGAACGCGCGCGAGCCGTAGAGCACGCCGAGCAGGTTCACACGGACGACCTTCTCGATCTGGTCGTAGGGGAGCGAATCGAACCCGCCGCGTCCCGGCATGCCGGCGTTGTTGACGAGCACGTCGACCGGGCCGACCGCCTCGTGGATCACGCCGGGGAGCCGATCGAGCTGCTTCGGATCCCCGACGTCGACGGTGAGGGCGAGCGCCGAGCCGCCCGCCCGATGGATCCGGTCGGCCAGCTCGTCGAGCCGCTCGGTTCGGCGGGCCGCCAGCACGACCTTGGCTCCACGCTTCGCGAACGCGACCGCCGTCACCTCGCCGATGCCAGCCGACGCCCCGGTCACCACGACCACGCGGCCCCGCAGCTGCATCCGGTCCTCTCGATAGGGTGATTCCCGATGACCTCCGACGTTATCGAAGCCCACGTCCGGCGTCTCCCGGCGATCGACGCACGTTGGACGCCGCGTCCAAGCTCTCGCGAGGAGCTCGAGCGGGCCCTCCTCGCCGGCGGCGTGGCGGGCAGGGCGACGCACCCGCTGGACAACGTGCGCGGGAACGCGCAGATGCTGCTCGATCACGATCCGGACAAGGAGTTCGGCCTGCGCGGGCTCCAGCGTGGGATGTCGCTCGAACGGATCCTCCGGCTCGTGGAGGACGCGGCCGGCGCCCCGATCGACCGGGAGGCGCGGACCGGTCCCGTGGAGATACGGCCGGAGCCGATCGTGGAAGCGAGCCTCGCCGCCGGCGAGCGCCTGGCCCTCGCGGCCCGGCGCGGCGAGTCGGTCGTCCTCGCGACGGGGCATCCGACCGGGCTCGCACACCTGTATCACCAGCTCGCCCTGTTCCTGGTGACGGCCGGCGCGGCGGTGCCGGCCGCCGGGGAGGGCATCCGGTGGCGGGAGCGCCGTCTGGATCACGACTGGTTCGTCGACCGGTGGGACGGCGTCGCGATGCTCACCGACGGACGAGAGCCCCGGCACACACATCGTCCCGACGCGATGGAGCGGATGCTGGCCGCCGTGCGACCGGATCTCGTCTTCGCCGATCACGGGTTCGCGGGGGCGGCGATCGAGGCCGGGGTGGAGACGATCTCGATCGCCGACGTGAACGATCCCGCCTTGCTCGTGGCCCGGGCTCAGGGACGGACCGAGCACGTCCTCGTGTTCGACGATCATGTCCGGCCCGACGACTACTGGCCCGTCTTCCTCGGCCTCTCCGCGCCGACCCTCGGCCACGCACCCGCCTGACCAGCGGCGATAGGAGCGGGTCTGGACGGCGTTCGGGGACCCCCCTACCATCCGCCCAGACATGAAGACGCCCTTCACCGAGGCCCGGCTGTTGACCGTGAACGAGGTCGCTGACCTCCTGCGCGTATCCAGGATGACCGTCTACCGGCTGATCAAGGAAGGGCAGATGCCTGCCCTCCGGGTCGGCCGAAGCTACCGACTCCGAGAGGACGACGTCGACGACTACCTGAGCAGGCGCTACACCGAAGCGATGTAGCCCTTCGAACAGCCGCGGCCCTCCGGGTGACACGGAGGACCACATGAACGAGCACGAACAGCTCGTGGACCAGGCAGCGCGACATGCGCGGACCGCGCTGTTCCTCGGCGGTCTGGATTCCGGCAAGAGCACGCTCGCCCGCGCGACGGCCGCGTTCGCCCTGCGCCTGGGGCGCACCGTCGCGTACCTCGACGCCGACGTCGCGCAGAAGACGGTCGGGCCGCCCGCGACGGTCGGCATGAAGCACATCCGCGTCCCCGACGACCTCACGCTCGAGCGGATGGCGGAGGCGGACGCACTCGGGTTCGTGGGCTCGACCTCGCCGCAGGATCACCTGGTGCCGCTGGTCGGGGCGCTCCAGCGGCTGAAGGATCGCGCACGCACCGAGGGCGCCGACCTGCTGATCGTGGACACCGGCGGCGAGGTCTCCGGCATCCGCGGCCAGCTCGTGAAGTACTACAAGGTCGACGCCCTGCAACCGGACCTGGTGGTCGCGCTGCAGCGGGGTGAGGAGCTCGAGCCGATCCTCGGCGTCGTCGACCGGTTCTTCGGGATCGAGTCGGTGCGCGCCCCGGTCCATCCCGGCGTGCAGCCCACGAGCGTCGAAGAGCGCATGGCGATGCGGGAGAAGGCGATGGCCCGCTACTTCGACAGCGCCCCGCTCCAGCGGTTCCGCGTCCGGCCCACCGTGTTCATGCCGACGCTGCCGCCGCTGTTCGACCTGCAGACCCTCGACCGGCTGCTGGTCGGCCTCTCGGACGGCCACGGCGGCTTCACCGGCCTTGGCGTGCTCGAACACGTCCCCGAGGACGGCGGCCTGCGGCTGATCTCGCCCGTGGCAGAGCCGCCGAAAGCCCTTAGACTGGGATCCGTTCGCCTGGAGGACTCCTACCGAGCGAAGCGGGTGGACCTCCGGAACCTCTTCGGAACCGAATGAAAGGCGTGTTGGGTTGCCGTCACTGGTCAAGAAACGCCGCAAGAAGATGCGAAAGAAGAAGCACAAGAAGCTCCTGAAGCGCACCCGCCATCAGCGGATGAAACTGGGCAAGTAGGTCCCCCGTGGGCGGAACGCCCCGATATCGGTGGATCCTCGCGATCGCCGTCCTCGTCGCGTCGATCGCTCCGTCCTGCGGCGCGGCAACCTCGGCCCCGAGCCTGTCTCCGTCGTCGGCCGTCACGTTCCGCACGGCCGACGGCGTCCGTCTCGCCGGCCGCCTCTTCGGCCCCGCGAACGCGCTGCAGGGCGTGGTCCTCGCGCACATGCTTCCGGCCGATCAGACCTCATGGTTCCCCGAGGCGACGCACCTCGCGGCAGAGGGCTATCGCGTCCTGACGTTCGATCTGCGGGGCTACTGTCCGGGCGGGATGGGCGGATGCTCCGAGGGGACGAAGGACGTCGACGCGGCGCCCACGGACGTCACGGCCGCGCTGTCCTATCTGCGGGCGCACGGGCCGCAGCGCGTCGGACTGATCGGCGCGAGCGTCGGCGGCACGGCGTCGTTGATCGCGGCGTCCCACGACGGCTCGGTGCCGGCGGTCGTCACCCTCTCGGCGCCGCTCGCGTTGGGGAACCTGGCCGTCACGCCGGCGCTGCTCGGCGCGCTCGACGCGGCGAAGCTGTTCATCGCCGGCCTCGGAGATCCGACGGGAGCGGCGCAGGCGGCGGAGTCGCTGTACGACCTGAGCCCCCAGCCGAAGCGCCTGGAGATCGTGACCACCGACGCGCACGGCACCGACTTGTTCGCGAGCAGCCAGGGAACGGACGTGACGCTGCAGATCGACCAGTGGCTCTCGCTGCACCTCCAGGGCGGCGCCGCGTGACGCGACCGATCGTCTTCCTGACGGATTACGGGATCCGCGACGAGTTCGTCGGGATCTGTCACGGGGTGATCACGCGGATCGCGCCCGATGCCCGGGTCATCGATCTGACCCATTCGATCGCCCGCCAGGACGTGATGCGCGGCGCGCTCGCGCTGTCGCGCGCGGCCGGGTACATGCCCGTCGACGCCGTGTACTGCGCGGTCGTGGATCCCGGCGTCGGGTCGGAGCGCCGGCCGATCGCCGTTCGCTCGGGATCGGGCGCCGTGCTGGTCGGGCCCGACAACGGCCTGCTGTCGATGGCGTGGGCCGTGCTCGGCGGACCGGACGCCGCGTACGAGATCGCGTCGCCCGGCATCGTGCTCTCCCCGATATCGAAGACCTTCCACGGCCGCGATATCTTCGCCCCCGCGGCGGCGCACCTCGCGAACGGGACGCCCATCGAGACCATCGGTGCGTCCGTCGACGTCGACGGCCTCGGCACGCTCGAGGTTCCGGGGCCGATGGTCGCGCCCGGTGCGATCGGTGCCCGCGTGATGGCGGTGGACGGTTTCGGCAACGTGCAGCTGAACGTGACGCCGGGACACCTCGAGGCCGCGGGGATCGAAGGGTCGATCGACCTCGCCGGCACGACCGTGGAGATCGTCGGGACGTTCGCCGATCTGCCCGAGCAGGGGCTCGGCGCGATCGTCGACTCGCAGGGGTTCATCGCGATCGTCGTGAACAAGGGCAGCGCGGCTGAGGCGTTGCGCCTCGGCGACGGCGCGACGGTCGTCCTGGAGTAACGGGCTCAGCCCGCCGGCGCGGACGTGGAGGGCAGCTCGGTGCCGCTGGCCGGGCCGGGATACGGCGTGCTGGGCGCCGGCTGGCGCAGCTGGGCCGCGGCCGCGATCGCGAGCAAGACGAACAACAGCACCAGCACGATGGCGGTCCCACGTCGCACGCCCCGAGGATAGCGAGCCGCTACGGCGCCAGGCGGTGCTCGAGGCGCTCGCGCATCGCGACCATCTCGCGTCGGAGCCGGGTGGGCTCCGTGAGCCAGCGGCGCAGATCGACCTCCAGTGAGATCGTGCCCTCGAAACCGCTCGCGACGAGGTCGTCGACGAACGGGTCGAGCGGCAACACGCCCTGCCCGGGCGGCAGGTGCGAGTCCCACCCCCGACCGGCGTTGTCCGACAGATGGACGTGGCGGAGGCGGTCACCGAAGCGCCGACGGACCTCCACGAGGTCGTGGTTCGCGACGCCCGCGTGGGACGTGTCGAGGACGAGGTGGGGGATGCCCTCGAGGTCGTCCAGATCCTGGTTCGCGTGGAGCATCAGCGGGCGCGGGCCGACGTGGATCGGGAACATGTTCTCGATCGCGACCGTGACGCCCGAGCGGTCCTCGAGTCCCGGCAGCTCCTCGTGGATCCACCGCCGGTACGTGCGCTGCCACCGGTACGGCGGGTGGGTGACGATCAGGGGGACGCCGGCATCCGACGCCGCTCGGACCGCTCGCTCGATCTTGCCGACGGGGTCGGTCCCCCAGACCGACCTCGTCAGGAGCAGGGACGGAGCGTGGATCGCCTCGATCCGAAGGCCCTGCTGCTCGGCGAGCGTCCGCATCCGCTCGGCGCTCTGGCTCGCGGGATCCTTCGTGACCATGATCTCCACGCCCTCGTAGCCGCATCCCGCGATCAGCGGGAGGCTCCGCTCCAAGGGCCGGGCGAAGAACGCGGCGGTGGAGAACAGGAGCCGCGGTCCGGTCATGCTGGCAGGCTAGCCATCGGCCCGCGCTTCGGCATCGGACCTTCGTATCCTGTGCCGAGATGTTCCTGGTGCCGCTGGTCGCGGCCGTGATCGCCGTGGTGTTCGCCGCGATGCTGGCGACGGAGTTCGTCGCGAAGCGCCGTCCGTACACGCTCCTGTGGGCGATCGCCCTCGGGTGCTACGCGGCCGCCTCGGCGATGCTGACGCTCGGCGTCCTCGGGGGGTGGACCGAGCGCGAGTACGCGATCTACTGGGGGCTCGGGGCCGTCCTGAACGTGCCGTTCCTTGCCGGCGGCGAGATCGTGCTGCTGTTCCGTCAACGGTGGGTCCGGTGGGCGACCTGGCTCGTCCTCGTCTTCTCGGCCGCGTACACGACCGCGGTCCTGCGGGCGGCGCCGATGGACGCTGCGGCCCTCGACGAACGGCTGCCGTCCGGCAAAGAGGTCTTCGGCGCCGGCACGGCCGCGCAGCACCTCCCGCAGATCTTCTCCTACCCGGCGTACTTCATCCTGGTCGCCGGCGCGCTCTGGTCGGCCTGGCGGATGCGGGGCCACCCGGAGCTGCGGGACCGTTCCGTCGGCACGCTGCTGATCGCGGTGGGCGCGACGATCGTGGCGGGCGGCGCGGCGTTCGCCGCCGAAGGCCTGGTGGTGGGGTTCATCGTGACGCTCGTGGTCGGGATCGCCGTGATGTTCGGCGGGTTCCTGCGGGCGTCCCGGCGGACCACGGCGCCGGCCACCGCCTGAGCGACGGGCAGGGAGGGCCTCAGCCGGCCTCGGCCCAGGCGGGGCTGCCGGGCGTCGAGGGCTGGGAGTTCGAAGGCTCGATCGTCACCAGGAGCCGATCGAAGGTCGTCGGATCGATCGAGATCAGCAGCATCACGCGGCCTTCGTCCGGTACGAACGCGCCGAGGTATCGCGCGGAACTCCCCGACATCGCCCACAGCCGGTACGTCATCCCGGCGGGCGGTGCGGGCACGTCGCTGCCGAAGATCACGAACTGTTCGACCCCGGGAGCGGTGATCTCCGTCGCGTGGCCGAGGTCCGTCTGGGTCGCGCCCGGCGTCGTGGCGATCTTCATCGCCTGCTCCAGGTCGGCCGGCGCCATCGGGCTGCCGGACCCTCCCAGCTGGGTGAGAGCCAGGCCTCCGAGGCCGACCACCAGCACGACGCTCGCCGCCACGACGAGGATCCGGGCGGGGCTCCAGCGACCCGGGCGAGAGCTCCGGGGCTCGAGCTCGCGGTGCAGCTGCGGCAGGAGGGTCTCGGGCGGGTCGATCGGCGACGCGTCGAGCGCGAGGTCCGCGGCGACCGCCTGGAACGCGTCGAGGGTCTCCCGGCAACGCGCGCACCCGGGCACGTGCTCGGTCAGCAGGTGATCGGCCTCGGCGCCGTCGGGTCCAGACAGGCTCCGGAGCACGTAGCCCGCGAGCAGCTCGTCGATGTGATCGTGGGTGTCGCTCACGCCGTCTCCTCGAGGGCCGCCCGCAGCTTGCGCATGGCGGCGAACGTCCTGGTCTTCACGGTTCCGAGCGGGATGCTGAGCTCCTCGGCGATCACGACCTGGGTCTTGCCTCCGAAGTACGCCATCTCGAGCACCTGTCGTTGTTCGGGGGGGAGGCCGGCGAGCGCTTCGCGGACCTCCTTCCGCCGGACGCTGAGATAGCCTTCCTCGGCCACGGCGTCCGCTGGGTCTTCGTCCACGATGGGCTCGAGGTTCGCCGCCTTCTCGGTCCTGGCCCGCAGGCGTTCCTCGCGGCGCACGAGGTCCACGGCCCGGTGGTGGACGAGGGCGAGGAAGAAGGTCCGGAACGGGCCGCGAGCGGGGTCGTAGGCCTCGGGGGCTCGCCAGAGGGCCATGAAGGCGTCGTGGACGACGTCCTGCGCCAGGATCTGCTGGCCGGTGACCCGGTAGGCCAGACCGTAGGCCGGCCGGGAGAACCGACGATACAGCTCATCGAACGCTCCTCGATCGCCGGCGGCGAGGCGGCGCTGGAGCCCAAGATCCTCCCGGTCTGCGTCGCGCACGGCCGTATCCTCCCAGCCGATGCGAACGGTCGTCTTGTACGGCCGCGGGGGCTGCCACCTCTGCGACGAGGCTCGTTCGGTGATCGAGGCCGTCCGTGCTCAGGTGCCGTTCGCCTTCGAGGAGATCGACATCGGATCGAGCGATGCCCTGCTCCGGGACTACGCGATCCGGATCCCGGTGGTGACGGTCGACGGCGAGGAGCGCTTCGAGATCTCGGTCGACCCGGCGGAGCTCGTGGCGATCCTGCGGGAGGGAGACGCCCGCTAGGCTAGGGGCGGCATGGGCTCCGGGTCGCGTTCGGTCGGAAGGGACATCCCCGATTCCACGGTCGCGCGGCTCCCGCTCTACCTCCGGGCCCTCGTGGATCTGGCCGCGACGGGGGAGCGGACGGTGTCCTCGGAGGCGCTCGCGGAGGCCACCGGACTGACCTCGGCGAAGGTCCGGAAGGACCTGTCGAACGTCGGGTCGTACGGGACGCGGGGGATCGGGTACGACGCCGCATCGCTGATCCACGAGATCCGCCGCGTGCTCGGCCTCACGCAGCACTGGGCGATCCTCATCGCCGGGGTGGGCAACCTCGGGCGCGCGCTGGCTCACTACAAGGGCTTCGCCGAACGCGGGTTCCGTGTCGCCGCGCTCGTGGACGTCGATCCGGACAAGGTGGGGCTCCGTCTCGACGAGCTGGAGATCCGGCCGATCGAGGAGCTGGAGACGCTCGCCGCCCGTGATGAGATCGCGATCGGCGTCATCGCGACGCCGGCGACGGCCGCGCAGGACGTCGCCGACCGGATGGTGGCCGCGGGGATCCGTTCGATCCTGAACTTCGCTCCCGCGGTCGTGACGGTCGAGAGCGGCGTCACCGTGCGCAGGGTGGATCTGGCCACGGAGCTGCAGATCCTCGCGTACTACGACCAGCGGAACGCCGAGAGCCTCGAGGAACCGGGATCGTCTCGCGACGCTAGCGCGGGATCGTGATCCAGACCACGACGGCCACGATCACGATCATCACCACGAACAGCATGAACTGGATGCTGCCCTGGTCCAGGAGCGGGGTCGGGATCGCTGCGAACATCGGGCGGTCTCCTCTCAGGCCGGTCCGTACCAGGGCGGTGACGAGCCGCCGACGAGGAACGCTTTGCGCGACTTCTCGGCTCGGTCCAGCAGCGGGACGTGGATCCCGAACAGCAGGATCGAGCCGAGCAGGAACATCAGCGAGTATCGGGGGACGCTGCCGCTGTTGTGGTACAGCAGCAACGTCGTCTCGGGGCCGCCCCCGGTGAAGTGCGCGGTCGCCACGGCCAGCGGGGTGCCGTCGGCCGATTCGGCGAAGCTGACCGAGTCCACCGTGAAGTTCGTAGTGGCGAGCGCATCGAGCGCCAGCGGGTCGATGCCGAGCTGTTGGTTCGCCTGGAGGGCCAGGAACGTGGTCGCCGCGCCCTGCACCGACAGGAGGTCGGCGGCTCGGCTCGTATCGGTCGGGCTGGGTGTCTCCCACCCGTCGCCGGGATACTGGGCGAACTCCGCGTACGTGTCGTCGGTCGGCGTGACGCCGGCCGCGACCACCTGCCACGCAGGCTCGGAGCCACGGGGGCCGAGGTTCGTCTTCGTATCGGGCCCCTGGGACCAGAACCCGAACATCCAGATCGAGGATTGGATGATCAGCCAGCCCGTGAAGGCGACCATGAGTACGAGGTAGCCCATGTACCGGCCGAACACGGCCGCGAGCAGCACGTACACGCTGCCGACGAACAGCAGGAACCCGGCGGCGACGACCCCGATGCCCTTGAACATCGTGCCGCAGCTGACCGCGAAGCTCAGGCAGGAATCGGCGGCGACCATCAGGGGCGCTCCAGGACGGTGCCGGCCTGCTGCGCGCGTTCGATCGCGGCCTTCTCGGCCGCGGGGTTCAGGCAGACGTTCTGGTCGAACGGCACGTTCTTCGAGCTCATCTCCACCAGATAGGTCACGATGTCGTTGATCTGTTGATCGTCGAGGGCGCCGTTGTACCGGATGCTCCACGACGGCATCGCACCCCTGCCCTGCTGGATCACCTGGTAGATGTCGTCGGTGCTGGCGATCGCGGCGTGCTCCGGGTCGTTGTTGCCCGCGCAGATCGTGGTCAGGTTCTTCGGGTAGGCGAAGCCGTCCAGGTACGGGATCACGCCGCCTTTGAGCTCGGCTCCGTGGCAGCGCGTGCACCCGACCCCCAGCTGGTTCTCCTCGGAGTAGGGGAGGACGGCCTGCGCGCCGCGTGCGATCGACGCCGAGCGCAGCTCCTCCTCCTGGGCCAGGTTCCTCGAGGGCTCCACGAGCCACTGGATGGGGAACCACAGCACGAAGAACGCGATCAGGACCACGCCCCAGCCCTGCATCCGGTTCAGCAGGGGGGTCTCGAGCGCCGCGTCCGAGGGACCCGGTCGCATGACGTTCGGGATCTCCGGGCCCTTCCCACGCGCGCGGTTGCGCAGGACGAGCGCGGTGACGGTGACGACGATCAGCAGGACGCCGAGGACGATGAGCAGGATCCCCGCGATGTTCGACTCGGCGATCACGCCCCGGTCACCTCCTCAGCCCGTGGCCACACAGAACGGCCCCTGCGGCGGCTCGTCGATCGTGTTCGTGCCGCGCGGCGGTCCGAGCACGGTCTGCGACGTGTCGACGATCACCTGATCGCCATCGACGGTCACCTTGAAACGGTCGAGTCCGCGCGGCGCGGGTCCCAGCTGGTACTCCCCGGCGAAGTTGTACTTCGAGCCGTGGCACGGGCACTCGAACCACTTCGAGGACGTGCAGAACGGCACCCGGCATCCGAGGTGCACGCACCGCTGGTACAGCGGCATGATCCCGTCCTCGGTGACGCCCTTCGCGGGGTAGTTCGCCTGGCCCACGCCCGCCGTGCCGTCCCAGGGGACGATGTAGAAGCGGCCGGCGCCGTTGTAGACGGGCTGCTCGCTCGCCTGGAGCTGCTGCTTGATGTCGTTGAGCGAGCCCGCGTTGATCAATGAGCCGAAGCCGCCGCGGAGGTTCGGCCACAGGAACGCGATCGTGCCGCCGCCGAACTCGGCCGCGAACACGAGCACCGACGTGATGAGCGCCCGGCGTTGGAAGTCGCGCCGGGACATGACCTTGACCGGCTTGCCGGGCGGCGCCTCGCCCGGCGTCCCCGAGACGTCCCGTGCCGCCCGCAGGAACGAGATCGCCATGTAGGAGACGAACAGGACGAGGACGCCGAGGACCGCGAGCACCGCGATCGTCGGTGAGGTCAGGGCGAGCGGGCTCACAGCTCGAAGAACACCCCTTGCGCCCACGGCCAGATCCAGTTGTAGCCGGGGCCCCGGAAGAACGAGCCGATGATCGTGAGCGTCGCCCCGAACATGAACAGGATCGTGAACAGGGTGATCGCGATCTTCCGATCCCCGGGGCGGATGCTGGGGTTGCGATCGACGTACGGCACCGCGGCGAGCCCGACCAGGATGAAGGTCGGGATCGAGATGCCGGCCACCATCGGGTGGAAGTAGCGCAGCAGCTCCTGGAGGCCCAGGAAGTACCACGGCGCCTTCGACGGGTTCGGCGTGAGGTTCGGGTTCGCCAGCTCGCGCAGCGGCGCGTTGACCAACGAGGAGAACACGAGCATCCCCGCGAAGAGGATCAGCATCGCGATGAATTCCTCGATCAGGAAGTGCGGCCAGGTGCTGACGCGGTCACCCTGCTCGCGCTCGACGCGCTGGATGCCTTCGGGCGGCACGAGCGCGAGGAGCCGGTGCTTCTCCGGGGCGCCTTTCTTCGGCTCCGGGACGCCGCCGGTGGGCAGCGGCGCCTCGCGGCGGGCCGTCGTGGTGGGGGCGGTCGCGACCGCGACCGCGGCGGCGGCCGTGGGAGCCGCCGCCGGCGCCACCGCCGCCGGCGCCGCCGCCGCCGGCGCCGCCGCCGCGGGTGCCGCAGCCGCGGCCGCGGGCCTCGGCGCGGCTTCGTGCGCTTCTTCCGGGTGCTCGGCGAGGTAGGCGCGGATCGCCTTGGAGCGGGCGCGTCCCTCCGCGATCTTCCGGTCGGCCCCGGCGGCGAGCTGCTTGTCAAGCTCCGCCTGGTAGGCGGCCATGTCCTTGCCCGCGTCCTCCCAGCTCATCGCACGCGCTCCTCGCTCACATCGGCCCCGAGATGCCGCCGTCCTTGCGGATCCGCCAGAAGTGGACCGACAGGAAGATCACCAACACGAACGGCAGCGCCAGGACGTGCAGGACGTACCAGCGCAGCAGCGTCTGGGGACTCACGATCGCCCCGCCGAGCAGCAGGAAGTTCGCCTGCTTCGCGATGAACGGCGAGTAGCCGGCCAACGACGTGCCGACGGTGATCGCCCAGATCGCGAGCTGGTCCCACGGCAGGAGGTAGCCCGTGAACGACAGCCCCAGGGTCAGGAACAGCAGGACCACGCCGACCACCCAGTTGAACTCGCGCGGCGGCTTGTACGCCCCTGTGTAGAACACGCGCGCCATGTGCAGGGTCACGGTGAGGACCATCAGGTGCGCTCCCCATCGGTGCAGGTTGCGCATCAGGTCCCCGAAGAAGACCGAGGTCCGGATGGACTGCATGTCGGTGTAGGCCTGCGCGCCGCCGATGTCCGCCATCGGCCGGTAGAAGAACATCAGGAAGATGCCGGTCAGCGTCAGCAGCACGAACAGGAAGAACGACAATCCGCCCAGGCAGAACGTGTAGGTCAGCTTCAGACCGTGCCGCTTCACCTTGACCGGGTGCAGGTGCCACAGCACGTTGTTCATGACCGCGAGCGCCCGGTCGCGCGACGTGTCCTTGTAGCCCTTCCGATAGATCGAGCCCGGCCGGAAGATCGACTTCCAGACCTCGCTCTCTCGCAGGTTCGGCGGCTGGATCTTCGCCACGTGTCCCTTTCTTCACTCCGCAGCGGCTTGCGAGACGGGGACCTCGGCCATCGCTCGGCGACCACCCGCAGCTTCGGGTAGTCGCGCATAGTACAGGGTGTCGGTGGGGCACCGGTCGACGCACACCGAGCAACGGGTGCAAGCGTTGTCGTCGACCACGAAGATCGCGGTGGAGCCGACGACCTCGGCCTCGACGGCCTCCTCATCGGCGTCGCGAACGATCTCCGTCGACATCATCCAGATGCAGTTCCACGGGCACACGTCCTCGCACGCCCGGCACAGGATGCAGTTGTCGGGATCCAGCATCAGGTGCTTCGGCGATTTCACCCCCTGCGTGAGCCACGCGGCATCCACCGACTCAACGATGTAGTCGTCGTGGATGTCGACCTCGGTCTTCGTGAAGGGCATCGGAGATCCCCTAGCGGTATCCGCCGGTCGGTCGGGTGTCGCCGCCGCCCCCGCGGAGCTTGCGGCGCCAGTTCTGCATCGCCGCGGAGGCGATGAGCACGGTCACGATGGGACCCACGGTGAGGCCCATCGCGACGGCGTCGCGCACCTGGAGGAACGCGGCCGGACTCGGGTGCGGGAACCCCATCGTGGGATCGAACGGCTGGCGGATGAAGGCCTCGACGTCGGTCGGGCCAGCCCACCCGATCTTCTGCTCGGCGTAGTACATCCAGAAGGACGGGATCACCACCGCGGAGATCAGCAGGAAGAACAGGAGCGCGAGCGAGAACAGGATCGCGTTCGTCCAGGTCCATTCGAACGACTTCACGAACTCCTCGGCACGGGCCTTGAGGCCCTGAGAACGCTGCGCGAGCGGCGATTTGGTCGCGACGTCGATCTGGCTCATGGCGTTCGTTCGTTCGGTCGTGGCGGCATCATAGCAACGGACCTCTCCAGACCCGGAGACACTCCCATGCCCGGGTGCGACGCACACTATCGCGGCCGCCGCCACGGTGAGCAAGCCACTGCGCGAGCGGCGGCCGGGCCGGCCGCAGGTCGCCCCTAGACTGACGACGAGCCTCCATGGTCGCCGATGCCGCAGATCAACTCTCGCGATGGTGGGCGCCCGCGCTCGCATTCGTCGCCGGCCTGGTCTCCTTCGCGAGCCCCTGCGTGTTCCCGCTCGTGCCCGGCTACCTGTCGTTCATCGCCGGCGACGCGGCCGTGGAGCGGGAACGCTCCCGGCGAGAGCGCTTGGCGCCGATCCTGCTGTTCATCGCCGGGTTCACCCTGGTATTCACGCTGGAGGGGGCGTTCGCCGCGACGTTCGTCCGCGTGTTCGAAGGCACGACGGGCCAGGTCGTGGCGGGCGTCATCGTGGTGGTCGTCGGCCTGCTGCTGATCGGGTTCGCCCTGGGCCGCGGCTCGATGGCACTGTACGCCGACCGCCGACCGCTCCTGGGGAAGGTGCGGCCGGGGATCGCCGGCGCGGCGCCGCTCGGGATGGCGTTCGCGGTCGGGTGGACGCCCTGTATCGGCCCGGTCCTCGCGGCGATCCTCGTCCTGGCCGCATCCGCCGGCGGCGCCGCGCGGGGCGCGTTCCTGCTGGCCTGCTACTCGCTCGGCCTCGGGGTGCCGTTCCTGCTGATCGGTCTCGGCATCCAGTGGCTGTCGGCGACGGCCGGCTGGGTCCGACGGAACTACCGGGCCATCTCCATCGTCTCCGGCTCGCTGCTGATCGGCGTCGGTGTGCTCCTGATGACTGGCGTCTTCACGCGGTACCTCGTCACGCCCTTGTTGCGTTTCACCCCCGGGCTCTGATCGCACGGACCGGGGTAGCATCCTGCCGGGATGTCATCCCCGGCCTCCAGGTACACCCTCCGGCAATCGGTCGCCCTCGTGTGGCGGACGCTGCGGTCGATGCGCACCGCGCTCGTGTTGCTCGGTCTGCTCGCGCTCGCCTCGGCGGTGGGGTCGCTGCTGCCGCAGATCCCGAACAGCCCGGAACGGGTGGGCGCGTACCTCGTCGATCATCCGTTCTGGGGCCAGCTGTTCCTCCGCGGCGGGTTCTTCGACGTCTTCGGATCGTGGTGGTTCTCGCTGGTCACCGCGCTGCTGTTCGTCTCGCTCGTCGCGTGCCTGATCCCCCGTTCGCGCGCGATGCTCCGTGCGATCCGTCAACGACCGGTCCAGGCGAAGGAGCTCGAGGCCCTGCCGCACCACGTCGCGTTCGAGGTCGCCGTCCCGCCGGAGGTCGCCGTCGAGCGGGCGCAGAGGGTCCTGCGGCGGCGGATGTATCGCGTGGCCGCGGCGCCGGACGGACGCGGGGTCGCCGCGGAGAAGGGCGTGCTCCGCGAGACCGGGAGCCTGACGTTCCACTGGGCGTTCCTGTTGCTGCTGATCGCCGTGGTGATCGGGAAGGGGACCGGCTACACCGGCCACGCCACGATCGTCGAGGGGCAGACCTGGACCGATGCGGCGTTCAACTACGACGGCGATCTGCGCACCGGCCGGTTCTCCTCCGGTCAGCACACCGGCGCCGGCATCCACCTCATCGACTTCGAGGACCGGTTCCGCACGAGCGGCATCCCGATGGACTTCGCGTCCGAGGTCGAGCTCCTCGACGCGAACGGGAACCCCGTCCGTCGTGACGAGGTGCGGATCAACCACCCGGTCGGCTTCGACGGGCTCCGGATCTTCCAGTACGGCTTCGGATGGGCTCCGATCGTCGTGGTCCGCGGCGGTGGCGCGACGCTGAGCGACGGCCCCGTCGTGATGGTCCAGGACGCCGGCGCCGACGGGAACCAGTTGGCGGCACCCGGGGAGGGGTTCGTGAAGCTCCCGACGCTCCGCCCGCAGTACGCGATCTCGCTCGAGCTGATCCCCGACAGCACGGCGTTCATCCAGAGCCTCATCAGCGGCGTCCCGCAGCCGATGACCCAGGTGCGCGCGCCGTTCATGCGGTACACGCTCTGGCAGGGCAGGATCCTCGATCCCTCGTTGAACGGGCTCGACACGCGCCTCATGCACAAGGTGTCGACCGGGATCGTCGGGCGTGGGTGGACGGTCGACGTCGAGCACGGCTGCGTGGTCTCGGGAACCTCGGGCGCGCTCCCGAAAGGGCTCGCGCGCACCGTGTGTCCGGCGGGTGCGCCCGCGCCCGCGTTGACGCTGTCGTTCCCGGAGCTGCGGCAGTACACGCGTCTGCAGGTCTCGAAGGACCCGACGGTCCCCTTCGTGCTCGGTGCCGCTATCCTCATCCTGCTGGGGTTGGTCGCCGCGATGTATTCGTCCCGGCGGAAGGTCTGGGTGCGGGCCGAGGCCCGCGAGGAGGGGACCGTCCTGCAGGTCGGTGGGTACGCGCTCCAGAGGAAGGACCGGTTCGAGGAGGAGTTCCCGAAGCTGGTCGCCGACCTCCGAGCCGCGACCGGCGGCGGCCGGCGCGAGCGGGAGCGGGAAGAGGCCGCGGCGCGATGACCGCGGCACGCCTGTCCAGCGACCTGTTCAACGCGGCGCTGTTCGCCTACATCGCCGCGATGGTGCTGTCGTTCGCGTACCTCGCGTTCCGCAAGCGCCCCTTCCACGTGGCGGCGCTGACCGTCGGATGGATCGGCGTGAGCGCGAACATCGGCTCGATCGTCGCACGCGGCGTAGCGGCGCACCGGACGCCGTGGGGCAACATGTACGAGTTCTCTTCGTTGCTCGCCTGCCTCGTGGTCCTCGCGTACCTCGTCCTCGTCGAGGGCCGGTACAAGGTGCAGACCGTCGGCGGGTTCGTGTTCGCGTTCGCGATCTTCACGATGGCGCTGGCGACGTCGTTCTTCTACGTCGGCCCGACGGACCTGCTGCCGGCGCTCAACTCCTACTGGCGGCAGATCCACGTGACCTCGATGATCGTCGCGACGTCGCTGCTCGCGACCGGGTGCGTGTTCACGATCCTGTACCTGGTGAAGGTCCGGTCCGAGCGCCGCGAGGTCTCCGTCCTGCGCTCGCAGGACCCGCCACCCATCCTCGGCGGCTCGGTCGACGCCGACGCGCCGCCCGACTACGTGCCCGGCGCCGACGAGCCGGTCGGCGCCGCGACCTCGCCGGCGCCCCGCCGAGGCCTGCCGCCGTCGGCGACGCTCGACCGCCTCGCGTACCGCTTCATCCAGTTCGGCTTCCCCATCTGGACCTTCGGCGTGATGTGCGGCGCGATCTGGGCGCAGCAGACGTGGGGCCGCTACTGGGGCTGGGACCCGAAGGAGACCTGGTCGTTCATCACGTGGGTCATCTTCGCGTGCTACCTGCACGCGCGCGCCACGGCGGGCTGGCGAGGTACGAAAGCCGCCGGGATCGCGCTGGTCGGCTTCGTCAGCCTGTTCGTCACGTATTACGCGGTGAACCTGTGGATCGCCGGACTGCACACGTACGCGAAGTGACTCCGGGGCCGCGGAAGGCCGGTGGTACAGTCACGCGGACCCGCGCCCGGGCGGGAGACGCTGCCAGCGCTTCGGAGGTGCCGAGCGACGTGCGGAAGAGGCTGTGGTCGGTCCTCGCGCTCCTGGCGCTGACCTTCCTGCTGGCCTCCTGTTCCTCGTACAAGCCGCAGAACACGTTCGATCCGGCCGGCCAGCCGGCGCAGGAGCAGAAGAACCTCCTGGTCCCGGTGCTGTGGGTCGCCGCCGCCGTGTTCGTGATCGTCGAGGGCGGCATCCTGCTCATCTCGATCCGGTACCGGCACCGCAAGGGACGGGACCGGATCCCCGCGCAGATCCACGGGAACACGCGCCTAGAGATCGGCTGGACGATCGCGCCGGCGCTGATCCTGGCCGTGATCATGGTGCCGACCGTCTCGATGATCTGGCAGCTCGCGGCGATCCCCGCGAACGCGATGCACGTCACGGTGCAGGGCTACCAGTGGTGGTGGGGCTTCCAATACACCGACGCCGACATGAAGGTCGGCTTCGGGGACCACGGTCCGATCACGGTGGCCGACGTGCTCGTCGTGCCGGCGGGCCGCCAGGTCGTCCTGTCCCTCTCTTCCGAGGGCGGGGGGGCCCACACGACCGACGGCATCCCCGACCACATGGTGATCCATTCCTTCTGGGCGCCGCGGCTGTTCGGGAAGCAGGACGTGGTGCCGGGCCGGACGAACCACATCACGTTCTCCACGAACGAACCGGGCGTGTACTGGGGACAGTGCGCGGAATTCTGCGGCCTTCAACACGGACGGATGAAGTTCCGTATCGCGGTGCTCGACGCGCAGCATTGGGACGCCTGGGTCAAGAGCCAGAAACTGCCGGGCGTCACGCCGACCGACGACCTCGCGAAGGAAGGCATGAACCTGTTCCTGAACGGCGTCTCCAGCGGCGGGCAGTGCATCGCGTGTCACGCCGTCGGGGGGACGGCCGCCAGCGCGAACGCGGCGCCCAACCTGACGCACTTCGCCGCCCGCGAACACGAGTGCTTCGCGGGCTGCGACTTCGAGACGTTCAACCCCGACGGCTCGCCGAACCTCGACGCCTTGTCGGCGTGGCTGACGGATCCGAACGCGGTGAAGCTCGGCGCGAAGATGCCCGACTACAACCTGAAGCCGGATGAGATCGACGCCCTGATGGCCTACCTGTACAGCCTGAAGTAGGAGCGAAGGAACGATGGCGACCGCGAGCGTGCCGGCGAGGCGAGGAGGGATCGTGCGCCGGCCGACGTCGACCACCGGCCTGCGGAGCTGGTTCACGACGATCGACCACAAGAAGATCGGCATGCTCTACGGCTACACGGCGTTCACGTTCTTCATCATCGGCGGGCTCGAGGCGCTCGTGATCCGCGCGCAGCTCGCGCGGCCCGACCAGACCCTCGTGAACGCGGCCCAGTACAACCAGATCTTCACGATGCACGGCCTGACGATGATCTTCCTGTTCGTCATGCCGATGTCGGCGGCGTTCTTCAACTACCTGATCCCGCTGATGATCGGCGCGCGCGACGTGGCGTTCCCGCGGCTGAACGCCTTCTCCTACTGGGTGTTCCTGGCCGGCGGCCTGTTCCTGTACTCCAGCTGGTTCCTGGGCGGCGCGCCGAACGGCGGCTGGTTCGGCTACGCCCCCAACGCCACGACCGACCCGACCCCCGGCATGACGTTCTACGCGCTCGGCCTGCTGATCACCGGGATCGCGTCGTCGGCCGGCGCGATCAACCTCGCGGTGACCGTCGTCAACATGCGCGCCCCCGGCATGACGCTGTTCCGGATGCCGGTGTTCGTCTGGATGGGCCTCGTCGTGCAGTTCCTGCTGGCCTTCTCGCTGCCGATCATCACCGTGGCGCTGTTCGAGATGCTGTTCGACCGCCGGTGGGACACCGCGTTCTTCGATCCCACCCGGGGCGGTGATCCGATCCTGTGGCAACACCTCTTCTGGCTATTCGGCCATCCGGAGGTCTACATCCTGATCCTGCCGGCGTTCGGCATCATCAGCGAGATCCTGCCGGTGTTCAGCCGCAAGCCGTTGTTCGGCTACCAGTTCGTCGTGTTCTCCGGCATCGCGATCGGCTTCATCGGGTTCGGCGTGTGGGTGCACCACATGTACGCGGCCGGGCTGGGGCCGGTGGCGAACACCGCGTTCGGCATCTCGACAGCGATCATCGCGATCCCGACGGGCGTCAAGATCTTCAACTGGATGGCGACGATGGCGGGCGGGGATCTCCATTTCGATACACCGATGCTCTACGCGGTGGGCGCCGTCGCCATGTTCGTGATCGGGGGGCTCTCGGGCGTGACGCACTCGGTCGTCCCGTCGGACTACCAGCAGACGGACACGTACTACGTGGTCGCGCACTTCCACTACGTGCTGTTCGGCGGCGCGGTGTTCGGGCTGTTCGCGGGCATGTACTACTGGTGGCCGAAGGTGTTCGCGCAGAAGCTGGGCGAGGGCATCGGCAAGGTGCAGTTCTGGCTGCTGATCATCGGGTTCAACATGACGTTCGGCCCGATGCACATCCTCGGCCTCGAAGGGATGATCCGCCGCGAGTACACGTACCCCGCGGCACTCGGGCTGACCTTCTGGAACGAGGTCTCGTCGGCCGGCGCGTTCCTCATCGCGTTCTCCGTGCTCCTGTTCATCGTCAACGTGGTGCGGACGCGGCGCCGCCACCGGCCGCTCGAGACCGACGACCCGTGGGACGCACGGACGCTGGAGTGGATGACCGCGTGCCCGCCCGAGCCGTACAACTTCGAGACGATCCCCGTCGTGCACTCGCTGGACGAGTTCTGGCACCGCAAGTACGCCGAGGACAAGGAGGGTCGCCTGGTGCGCGTCCCCGCCGGCGCGGCCGAGCCCGCGCCGGGGCCTGCGGCCGGCCACGGGATCCACATGCCGAGCCCGTCGTTCTGGCCGCTCGTCGCGGCCGTCGGCCTGCCGACGATCGCGTACGGCGTCATGTACTCGTGGTGGCTGGTCGGCGTCGGCGCGCTGATCCTCGTGGTCGGGTTCACGGGGTGGGCGCTCGAGCCCTCGGTGGCGGACTGAGCCATGGCCGAGACCGCCGCCCACGCCGCGCGACCGGCGCACGTCGAGGAGCACACCAGCACCGGCCTGCCCAACACGAAGCTCGCGATGTGGCTGTTCCTCGGATCGGAGTGCCTGCTCTTCGGTGCCCTGATCACGACGTACGTGCTGTACCGCGGCGCTAGCCAGACCGGCCCGTACCCCTCCGACGTGTTCGACATCCCCTACACGTCGGTGTCGTCGTTCGTGCTGCTGGCCAGCTCGGTCACGATGGTCCTGGCGCTGACCGCCGCGGAGAAGCTCGACCACGTGCGGATGCGCCTGTGGTTGCTCGCGACCGCGTTCCTTGGCATGACGTTCGTCGGCGGCCAGGTCTACGAGTTCACGCATTTCTACCGCGAGGGCCTGTCCCTGTCGACGAACCTCTTCGGCACGACGTTCTTCGTCCTGACCGGGTTCCACGGCGTCCACGTGACGGTAGGGATCCTGATGTTGCTCTCGCTCGTCGGCATGTCCTCGACGAACCGGCTGCCCGACGATCCGGCGTTCCCGGTGGAGATGGTCGGCCTGTACTGGCACTTCGTGGACGTCGTGTGGATCGTGATCTTCACCGTCGTGTACCTGATCCCGAACGCACCCCCGAAGTAGGCTCGAGGACGCGATGAGCGAGCACGACACGTTCCGGGAGGAGATCGGCGAGGAGGGTCTCGCCGATCCGCGCGAGACCGGGCGCCCGCACCGGCCGCATCCCAGCGCGAAGGAATACATCCGGATCGGGATGATCCTCGCGGTCCTCACCTCGCTCGAGGTGTGGACCAGCTACTCGGGCCTGCCGCACGGCCTGATGATCACGTTCCTGTGGGTGATGTCCGCGATCAAGTTCTCGCTGGTCGCCCTGTGGTTCATGCACCTGCGGTTCGACGATCCCCGGTACTCGCGGTTCTTCATGCTGGGCCTGGTCGGCGCCTGCGTCCTGTACCTGCTGGTATTGCTGTCGTTCCGGGTCTTCGCGAGGTAGCGGTGCTGCCTCCTTTCCGTGCCCACGTGGACGTCTGGGTGATCCTCGGCTCCGTCGTGGCCGCGTACCTGATCGCCGGCAAGCGCCACGCCGAGCGAACCGGCCAGCCCGTCTCGCCGCACGCGCGGCGTCTGTTCCTCGGGGGCATGCTGGCGCTCTGGGTGGGCGCAGACTGGCCGATCCACGACTGGGCCGAGCACTACCTGTACTCGATGCACATGGTGCAGCACATGCTGTTCACGCTGATCGCGGCGCCGCTGCTGGTCGCGGGGATCCCGGCGTGGCTGTGGCGCGACCTGCTCCGGAACCCGAGGGTGCGCCGGCTGTGGCGGTTCGTGACCCGGCCGCTCGTGGCGATCGTGATCTTCTACACGACGTTGCTGTTCTCGCACTGGCCAGCCGTCGTGACGTTCTCCACCCACTCCGAGCCCGGGCACTTCGCGTTGCACTGCACCTTGGTGCTCTCGGCGATGATCATGTGGTGGCCGGTCGTGTCGCCCCTGCCGGAGATGCCGCCGATCACGCCGCCCGCGCAGATGCTCTACCTGTTCTTCGTGTCGCTCGCCCCGACCGTGCCGGCGGCGTTCCTGACGTTCGGCCGCGTGCCCCTGTACCCGGTGTACGCCACGTTCCCCCGCATCTGGGGCATCTCCGCGCTGACGGACGAGATGATCGCCGGGCTGACGATGAAGATCGGCGGCACGCTGATCCTGTGGACCGTCATCGCCACGATCTTCTTCCGCTGGGCCCGTCGTGAGCAGAACGAGGGCTGGGACGCGCTGCAGTGGCGCGACGTCGACGCCGAGCTCCGCGCAGGGATCGATCGATGAGCGACCAGCCGGCCCGCGAGCGGCTGCTGCTCCCGATCCTGATCCCGGTGGTTGGGCTCGCCCTGATCGCGACGGTGCTGCTGTTGCTTTCCCGGGTCCTGCTCCGCGTCACGCCGACCGCCGCCACGATCACGGCGCTCATCGTCGCCGCCTCGATCCTCGGCGTCGCGACGTACGTCGCGACGCGGC